>SVTM01000053.1 GCA_015063785.1 Oscillospiraceae bacterium | reverse complement strand
GTTGTGTAGGTGAGGATGACAAAGGTGCCCGAAATCAGAAGAAAAAGTCTCCACACCATCTTGGCGGCAAAAAGCACGCCTTCCTTGTAAACGGTGATTTTCCAGAACGAAAACAGCACATTTTCGCCTGCCGTGAAGAAAACATTTATCACCGCCGTAAATATCATAATGAAGAGAAGCGGCTTCATGCTCTTTAAAACCGTGACAATGCTGATTTTTGACGCGATTATCATAAAAACGGCGATCGCCGTGACCAGGGCAAAGCCCAAAACGCTGTTTGCCGTAAAAACTATGGCAATGTAAAGCACTGTAAGGATGATCTTCATTCTCGGATCAAGCCTGTGTACCACAGAGCTTCCGGGGAAAAACTGACCAAGTGTTATGTCGCGCAGCATCATTCCACCCCCTTTTTTGAGAGCGAAAGAAGCTTTGAAAGATATGCGTAAGCCTCGTCGACGGTGAATATCGAATCCGCACCGTCATCAAGCGCGATGCCGCATTTTTTGCATTTTTCCTTGACCTTGTGCATGATGTTTGTCACCTGCGGAATGGCAAGGCCCGATGAGATAAGCTCGTCATAGTGGGCAAAAACCTCGCCCGGCGTACCGTCACAAAGGACTCTTCCGTCGTTCATGGCGATGATGCGGTCGGAATATTCCGCCACGTCCTCCATGCTGTGGGATATGATGACAAGCGAGTTTCCCTCTGCCTTGCGATAGGCGCAAAGACGGGATAAAATTTCGGCTCTGCCCTTGGGGTCAAGCCCTGCGGCAGGCTCGTCAAGCACAAGGGTCTTTGGCTTCATGGCAACAACGCCTGCAATGGCAACACGTCTTTTTTGTCCGCCCGAAAGGTCAAAGGGAGAAGCTTTCAGAATGTCGCTTGACAGCCCAACAAACTCCGCCGCCATCTGCACGCGCTCTTTTATCTGCGCTTCGTCAAGTCCCATGTTGGCAGGGCCATAGGCAATGTCCTTTTCCACCGTTTCTTCAAAAAGCTGGTATTCGGGATACTGAAAAACGATGCCCACCTCAAAACGGGTGCGAAAAGACACTTCCTTCGAGGCGTTGATATCAGCCCCGTCAAGCAGCACCTTGCCCGACGTGGGGCACAAAAGGGCGTTCATCATCTGCGCCACGGTGGATTTGCCCGAGCCCGTGTGGCCGATGATGCCGGTGACAAGCCCGTCTTCTATTTTAAATGAAATGTTGTTCACGGCAACCCGTTCAAAGGGGGTTCGCTTGCCGTAAACATAGGATACGTCAGAAAATTCAATCATTTTTGTTCACTTTATCTTTCGTGAGTTTGGTTGTTTTTTGCTTTGATAATCGCCTCGGCAATGGCGTCCGCCGCCTCGTCCTCAAAAAGAACGGTTTTTGGGGTGTCTGCCCCTGCGTCAAAAAGTCTTGTCACAAGCTCTGTTGCCTGTGGCACCTCCAGTCCGCAGGACGAAAGAAGCTTGTCCTTTGCAAAAACCTCCCTCGGCGTGCCGTCAAGCAGCACTTTGCCGCCGTCCACCACAAGAACTCTGTCGGCAAGAGCCGCCTCGTTCATATAGTGGGTGATGAGGATGACGGTTATACCCATCTTGTCGCGCATTTCCGAGATGATGTGCAGAACGTCCTGCCGACCCTTGGGGTCGAGCATTGCCGTCGATTCGTCAAAAATAACACATTCGGGGGACATGGCAAGAATGCCTGCAATGGCAACGCGCTGTTTCTGACCTCCCGACAGCTTGTGGGTGTCGTGAAGCCTGTATTCAAAAAGTCCCACGTCGGAAAGTGCCCTGTCCACCTTTTCGCGGATGACGTCAGAGGGAAAACCGAGATTTTCGGGGGCAAAGGCCACGTCCTCCTCAACGACGGTTGCCACCAGCTGGTTGTCGGGGTTCTGAAAAACCATGCCGACAGTCTTGCGGATGTCAAAAAGGTCGTCGTCGTTCGAAACCTTAAGGGTTCTTTGTGCCCCTTCGCTTTCGATATATATTTCGCCGCCCGTCGGTTCAAGCACTCCGCACATAAGCTTTGCAATGGTGGATTTGCCCGAGCCGTTGTGGCCGATGATGGCGACAAAGCTGCCGCGCTCTATCGAAAGGTTCAGGTTTTCAACGGTTTTTTTGCCTGTGCCGTCCTCGTCGTACGAAAAGCACAGGTCTTGTGCCTTGATAATATAGCTCATTTGTTATTCTTACCTTTTGAATATATGTGGTTATTTTTCCCATCTTGCCGAAGCGCCTGCGGGAAGCGTGCCCCCCGTCTGCTTCACGGGGATGCCGATTTCCTGCGCATTCACACATCCGCCAAAGCGCGCTGCAAAGTGAAGCTCCAGAAGATAGCCGACGGTCGATGCCGAAAGTCCCGTGGTGTAGGAATTTACAAGAACGAAAACGGGATCGTCGGAAATCAGCTGTGCGCACAGACCGATCAGCTCGTCCACGTCGTCCTCCAGTCTCCAAAGCTCGCCCGAGGGGCCTCTGCCGTAGGAGGGGGGATCCATGATCAGCACGTCATATTTGTGTCCGCGGCGGATCTCGCGTTCGATAAACTTTTTGCAGTCGTCAACGATGTATCGTATGGGCGCCTGCGAAAGTCCCGAAAGGGCTGCGTTTTCCTTTGCCCATGCCACCATGCCCTTTGAGGCATCCACATGGCACACCGATGCACCTGCCGATGCACAGGCAATGGTTGCGCCGCCGGTGTAGGCAAAAAGGTTCAGCACCGAAACGTCGCGTCCTTTTTCTTTTGCGGCGCGTATCTTTTCGATGGCATAATCCCAGTTCACCGCCTGCTCGGGAAAAACGCCCGTGTGCTTAAATCCCGTGGGGCGCACGAGAAAGGTGAGGTTTTTGTAGGATATCTTCCATCCCTCGTCAAGAAGCTGCTGCTTTATGTTGCGAAAATCCCATTTTCCGCCCCCCGATTTCGAACGGACATAGCGTGCCGAATAGTCTTTCCACATTTTGTGCACTTTTCGTCCGCGCCAGATCACCTGGGGGTCGGGGCGGACAAGGGTTATATCTTTCCATCTTTCCAGACGCTCTCCGTCGGAGGCGTCAAGAAGCTCATAATCTTTCCAGTCGTCGGATCTCCACATTTTTCTATTTCTCCGATTTTGTCAAAGGTAGTCGATTTCTTTTTTTATACGTCTGCAAGGTCAACGTATTCCGCGCCGTGCTGGGCGATATATCGTTTTCTTGCAGGGCCGTCGTCGCCGAGCAAGGTGTTGAACATAACTTCTGTTTCAAACTCGTCTGTCGGCACGATCTTTATCAGTCTGCGGGTTGCGGGGTTCATGGTGGTTTTGGACATCATGTCGGGGTCGTTTTCACCAAGACCCTTCGAGCGCTGGATGGTGTATTTTGCCGATCCGATGCGAGAAAGAATCTCTGCCTTTTCCTTTTCGTTGTAGGCAAACTCGATGCCCTCTTTCCATGTTATCTCGTAAAGGGGAGTTTCGGCAATAAATATCTTGCCCTCTTTTATCAGGGTGGGCAAAAGCCTGTACAGCATGGTAAGGATGAGGGTTCTGATCTGATATCCGTCCTCGTCGGCATCGGTACAGATGATGATTTTTGACCATTTCAGGGCGTTAAGGTCAAACTGCGAAAGGTTTGTCTTGCCCTTGCTTTTTATCTCCACGCCACAGCCGATGACCTTCAGAAGGTCGACGGTTATGTCATTTTTGAATATCTTGTCGTATCCGCACTTCAGGCAGTTCAGGGTTTTGCCGCGGACGGGGATGACCGCCTGATATTCGGCATCGCGCGCAAGCTTTACAGAACCGAGCGCCGAATCGCCCTCGACGATATAAAGCTCGCGACGGGTGACGTCCTTCGAGCGGCAGCTGACGAATTTTTCAACTCGGTTGGTCACGTCCTGGTTGGACGACAGCTTCTTTTTGATGTCGATACGCGCCTTTTCGGCGTTCTCGCGTGATCGCTTGTTCACAAGAATCTGCTTTGCCACGCGCTCTGCCTCTTTGGGTTTTTCGGCGGCAAAAATTTCGATCGAGTGGATGAAAAACTCGGTCATCGCCTCGGCGATGAAGGTGTTTGTTATCGCCTTTTTGGTCTGGTTGGCATAGGAGGTTCGTGTGGAATGGGAGTTTGTGATGAGAATCAGCGAATCCTCAATGTCGCCAAAGGTGATCTTGCTTTCGTTCTTTGTATATTTGCCGTTGTTTTTAAGGTAGGTGTCAAAGGCTTTTACAAAGGCGCTGCGAGCCGCCTTGTCGGGCGATCCGCCATGCTCGAGAAAGCTGGAATTGTGGAAATATTCTATGCGGTTGATGCTGTTGGAAAAGCAGAAAACCGCCTCCATCTTCAGCTTGTAGTCGGGCATATCGGGACGGTCGCGTCCCTGACGCTCGGCGCGGTTGTAAAAGGGAGTGGAAAGGGCAAGCACGTGCTCGCGCTCGTCGTCTGCCGCCTCCTCGTCGCCGTCCTCGCCGTCTGTTTCTTCGTCGCCCTCGGCGTCGGTGTCTTCGTCATCGCTCTGTGCAAGGCTTCTTTCCTGCGCTTCGCCCAGCATTTCGCGGACATAGTCTGTTATGCCCTCTTTGTAAAAATATTCGCTTTGCTCAAATTTGCCGTCTTCGTTTTCAAATTTCAGACAAAGGCGAAGACCGGCGTTCACCACCGCCTGCTTGCGCATGGTCTCGGTGAAATATTCGTAGGGGATGTTGATGTCGGTAAAAACTTCAAGGTCGGGCTTCCAAACGATGACGGTGCCTGTTCTGCGCTTGCCGTATTCTTCCACCACAAGATCGCCTGCAGGGTTGCCCTTTTCAAAGCTGATTGTCGATTTTTGTCCCTTTGTGTAGCTGGTTACTGTCATAAATTCCGACGAGCACTGGGTGGCGCAGGCGCCAAGACCATTGAGACCCAGGGAATATTCGTATGCTTCGCCGTCGTCGTTGTTGTATTTTCCGCCTGCATAAAGCTCGCAGAAAACAAGATCCCAGTTGTATCTTTGTTCTGCTTCGTTCCATCCCAGCGGCACACCGCGGCCAAAATCTTCGACCTCGATGGTGTGATCCTTGCGGACGGTAACGTTTATAACCTCGCCGTAGCCTTCGCGGGCTTCGTCGATGGAGTTCGAAAGAATCTCAAAAAACGAGTGCTCGCAACCCTCCAGTCCGTCCGAACCGAATATTACTGCCGGGCGTTTTCTGACCTTGTCGGGTCCTTTGAGCATCGTGATACTGTCGTTGCCGTATTCTGCTGTCTTTTTAGCCATAATTTACCTGTTCCTTGATCTTTATTTTGTTGCATTATATAACTATACCATCTTAACTAAGTTATTATATCTTATTTTGTAAGAATATTCAAGATGTTTTTGTGAAATTCCTGAGGTTTTGCATGGAATTTAATCAATGGTGAAAAACGGGCGAACACACCTCGCCCAACAAACGCCTCCCGCCCTTATTGTAGGGCAGGGGCTTGCTCCTGCCGATTGGTGTAAAACTTTACCGATGGCAAAACGGGCGAACACAGTTCGCCCCTACGATTAGAATTTTTATCATTGATTTGGAAATCCCACCCCAACAAACGCCTCCCGCCCTTATTGTAGGGCAGGGGCTTGCTCCTGCCGTTTGATGTGGAATTTAATCAATGCTTGAAAAAGGGAAACCCCCGGCGAGGGTTTCCCTCTTGCACTTCGTGCAATTCACCCATCCTGCGCTCTTGTGAGCAAAGGGGTGTTTCGCTCTCTGCGGAGAGCGACCAAAGGCGCCGCCTTTGGAATCCGCCACCCTTTGAAAAGGGTGGACCGAAACTTTATTATTTGGTGTGGGATTTCACAGGCGGCAAAGCCACCACCCGACAGTTTACATAATTTCGCCGCATCGGACAAGTTTCCCGAAAAATTATTTTTAAATACCCACAAGGCAAAAACGCGTGAATTTCCCGAAATTGAGGGAAATTCGGTGGAAAAACCGTCCTTTCCCCACACTTTTCCGCGCAGTTTCCCACAATTTCGGAAAAGTTTTCGGCAAGTTTCGGAAATAATTATGTAAATCAGTTGTTATTTTTGTCCTTTTTTTTCACCTGCAATTTTGTGTCAAAGCCTATTGAATTTCACATTTTTATGTGTTAAAATATATACCGATCACTCAAAACAACTAAATTTAAACCAAAGCGAGGTGCTTTATTTTGAATACAATCAAGATCGAAAAACGCGGCGTAAAAATGACAGCCCACCGAGGCGTTTCGGGGCTTGAAACCGAAAACACCGCCGCGGCGTTTATTGCCGCGGGCCAGCGCAGCTATTTTGGCATCGAGACCGACATACACAAGACGGCCGACGGACATTTTATCTGCTGTCACGACAGCAATATCGAAAGAGTTTCGGGAGATAACGCCGTTATTGAAGAAATGACCCTTTCGCAGCTCGAAAATATCTGCCTGTACGAGCGCACCACCACCGAAAAAAGGGGATATCTGCGCATACCCCGTCTTTCTGATTACATCAATATCTGCAAAAAATACGGAAAGCATTGCGTTGCCGAGATCAAAGGCCTTATGCCAAAGGAAGACCTTGCTGTCATCGTGGGCCAGTTTGAACAGGCGGATATGCTGAAAAACACCACCTTTATCGCCTTTGACTTTGAAAACCTTGTCCGCATCCGTGGGATGTACCCCAACCAGCCGGTGCAATATCTGACGGGGCATCTTGACGACGAGATAATCGACCGCCTTGTGGCGCACAAGATGGATCTTGACGTGCATTACAAGGCACTTAATGAAAAGCTTGTGAAAAAGCTTCACGACAAGGGCATTGCCATCAACTGCTGGACGGTGGACAACAAAAAAGACGGCGAAGAGCTTGCCGCATGGGGCGTTGACCACATAACCTCGAATATTCTCGAATAACAAAGGAGCTTTTTTTCTCGTGTTCAACATTATCGTTCAGACTTTGGGTTATATCGGCGTTTTGTGCTTTATCATCTCGTATGCCCAAAAATCGCGAAAAAACATTATTCTTTTTTCGTTTCTTGCCAGAGCTTTTTTTGTCACCCACTATATCCTTTTGGGCGGCTATGCCGGCGGCATCCAGAATGCCGGCGGCGGTGTGGCGGCGGCGGTTTCGTCGCTGCGCGGCAAGAAACCGTATGATTCGCCGATAATGCCGGTGTTTATTCTGGTGCTGACGGCGGTGTGCGGCATCATAACCTATGACAAGGGTGTGGGTGTCGTTTCGGCTTTGCCTGCCGTTGCCATGCTGATACAAAATCCGGCACTGTGGCTTAAAAATCAAAGGAATATCCGACTTCTCACCTTTGCCGGCATACCCCTTTGGTTTGTCTATAACTTTGTGACGGGCAGTGTTCCTGCCATGATCTGTGATTGTCTTTCCGGCGGATCGCTGATTATCGCCATGGTCAGATATGACATTTTGCCGTGGGTGAGAGCGAAAAAGAGCTGAATTGTGCCCTCGCCCCAACAAACGCCTCCACCTTTATTGTAGGGCAGGGGCTTGCTCCTGCCGTTTTGCATGGAATTTAATCAATGGTGAAAACGGGCGAACACAGTTCGCCCCTACGATTGGATTTGTTATCATTGATTTGAAATTTGCACCCCAACAAACGCCTCCCTTGCCTAAAGGGATGGGGACCGTCGAAGACGGTGGAGGGATTCTGGAATTTAATCAATGCTTGAAAAAGGGAAACCCCCGGCGAGGGTTTCCCTCTTGCACTTCGTGCAATTCACCCGTCGAAGTTTGTGCAACAAACTTCAGAAGTTGCTTGCAACTTCCCCTGCGCATTGGGAAGGAAAAAGAGAGTTTCGCTCTCTGCGGAGAGCGACCAAAGGCGCCGCCTTTGGAATCCGCCACCCTTTGAAAAGGGTGGACCGAAACTTTATTATTTGGTGTAAAATTCAATCAATGGTGAAAAACGGGCGAACGCAGTTCGCCCCTACGGTTTGGGATTTTCATCAATGGTTAAAAATTTGCACCCCAACAAACGCCTCCCTTGCCTAAAGGGAGGGGGACCGTCGAAGACGGTGGAGGGATTTTGGAATTTCACAGGCGGCAAAAACCAACAATAGAGCGGATCCATGCAAAAACTCCACATTTTTGCACAAATTTCAAATAAAATTTCAAAAACCCCTTGACAAACGGGGACAATGATGGTATAATACAGTCCTGACCTAAGAAAGCAGGTCGTGCCCACGCACGCTAACGGTTGATCCGCCTGCCGAGGAAAGAAATGTGTATTTCACTAAACGCCCGTGTGGCTTATATTGTGTTTCATGTTCTTTTCCGGTTACGCTTTTTGCGGTCCAAAAAGAACTTTTTTTATTGGAGGTGAAAACACAATGCCGAGCGCAAAAATTCTTGAACAGAAACAGCAACTCGTTGCTGAACTCGCTGAGTCTATCAAAAATGCTCAGAGCGGCGTTCTCGTTAACTACTGCGGTATCACAGTAGAAAAGGACACAGCCCTCAGAGCTGAGCTTCGTAAGAACAACGTAACTTACAAAGTTATCAAGAACACATACATCAAGAGAGCTGCCGAAATGGCAGGCATCAACGGCTTCGACCCCGCTCTTGAAGGTATGACAGCCATCGCTGTTTCCGAAGATCCCATCGCTCCCGCCAAGGTTCTTTGCAAGTTTGCTGAATCGAACGAAGGTTTCGAGGTAAAAGCAGGCTTCATCGACGGTCGCGTGATCGATACAAACGAGATCAAGGAACTCGCAGCCATTCCCGGAAGAGAAGGCCTTATCGCAAAGTTCCTCGGAAGCATCCAGTCCCCCTTGTACAACTTCGCTTATGCTATCCAGGCGATCATCGACAAGGAAGGCGGAGCACCCGCAGAAGCTGCAGAATAATTTTACTGCTCTTTTGCTTTTCCCGGCTTTTCTGCCGGAACATAATGTCAAAATCACTTGACAACTTAAAAAAATATTTATTTATTGGAGGTATTATACCATGGCATCTGAAAAGTCTCTCAAGATTATCGAAGATATCAAAGCTCTCACTATTCTCGAACTCGCTGACCTCGTAAAGGCAGTTGAAGAAGAATTCGGCGTATCCGCAGCACCCGTTGCTGTTGCAGGCGTTGCTGCTCCCGCAGCTGCAGCTGAAGAAGAAAAGACAGAATTCGACGTTGAACTCACATCCGCTGGCGACAGCAAGCTCAACGTTATCAAGGCTGTTCGTGAAATCACAGGTCTTGGTCTTAAGGAAGCAAAGGATCTCGTTGAAGGCGCACCTAAGGTTCTTAAGGAAGGCGTTTCCAAGGAAGATGCTGACGCTATGAAGGCTTCTCTCGAAGCAGCTGGCGCAAAGGTTACTATCAAGTAATTTTTTCCAAAGAGCTGAAATCCCGTACCACCTCGGTACGGGATTTTTTTTCGTTTTGGGAGGTGTAAATCCCATTTCGCCCCAACAAACGCCTCCACCTTTATTGTAGGGCAGGGGCCCCGTCCTGCCGTTTTGCATGGAATTTAACCAATGGTGAAAAACGGGCGAACACAGTTCGCCCCTACGATTGGATTTTTTATCAATGATAAAAAAATTGCACCCCAACAAACGCCTCCCGCCCTTATCGTAGGGCAGGGGCCCCGTCCTGCCGTTTTGCATGGAATTTAACCAATGGTGAAAAACGGGCGAACACAGTTCGCCCCTACGGTTTGGGATTTAATCAACGTCAAAAACCAACAACATCGTAGGGCAGGGGCCCTTCTATATCGAACAAATGTACACATTTTACCAATTTTCCTCTTGACAAAAACGAACAAATGTGCTATAATTATGCTACGCCAAAAATCCGTTTTTGTGCGGTAAAAAACACGTGCCGTGGGCGTGATCTTCTGGCAAAAAACCGCCCCCGACGCGGAAATTCTGATACAAAAAAATTATTTGAAAGGTGTGATTTTAGTACATGTTTGTATTATCCAACAGGTGTAAAAATGTTTAAAAACGGGTATGTAATGCTCCATCGCTCGATCCTGCAATGGCGGTGGTACACCAACCCAAACACGCGAATCGTCTTTGAACATCTGATCCTCACGGCGAATTGGGAAGACACCGTGTGGCAAAATATGACGATAAAACGCGGTCAACGAGTATGCAAGTTGGAAACTCTTGCTGACGAAACGGGATTGTCACTGAAATGCGTTCGCACGGCACTTGTCCATCTGAAATCTACTAACGAAGTGGCATCACAAAAGGCAAACTGTTCGGGCAAGCAATGTTCTGTATTTACGGTGATAAATTATGACAAATATCAATCGTTTTCCAACGATTGGGCAAGCGAATGGGCAGACAAAGGGCAGACAAAGGGCAGACAAACGGCAGACAACCGGCAACAAATAAATAAGAATAATAATATAAATAATAACAATAACGCTAAGAAGGAGGGCGCGTGCGCGCAAGAAAAAAACCCACCTGCCGACCGGGAGAAAGCGTGTTTTTCAGGAAATGTTTTTTTAACAGACGCCCAATACGGCCTGCTGACTTCCGAACATGGGTTCGATGATACCTGCGAGCTTGTGAAAATGCTGTCGCGCTACAAAGCCGAGACCGGCAAGGTATATGAATCCGACTATCACGCGATCAAAACGTGGGTGGTAAAAAAGCTTGCCGAAGAACGTCAAAAAAAGGCCGAGGAAGCCCTCGACCCTTATTATGGATTTACCCTGGATGATTTTGCGGAAAAGCCGCCCGACTAAAATTGACCGTGGGCAGTGTCTTTGCCGCCTGTGAAATTCCACACCAAATAATAAAGTTTCGGTCGGCAGATTGTCAAGCAAGTGCAACACCAAAAAATGCTTCAAAAGGAGATTTCCAACCCAAGCATTTTTTAGGTCTCAAGTTAATAGATAAAACAATATTTTGCAAAGTTTCATTATCCAAGGAATGA
>SVTM01000052.1 GCA_015063785.1 Oscillospiraceae bacterium | reverse complement strand
TCGATTATTGGTATATAAGAATGGAGAACTCAAATGTACTGGAATGATTATATGTGGTTTATGGGCGCAATGCTCGTATGTATGCTATTGTCCGCATTTGCAAGCGGAAAAGTAAACACAACATTTGTAAAATACGATAAAGTCAGGTGCCGTTCCGGAATGACCGGATATGATACAGCAACACGACTGATGCGTGCAAATAATGTATATGGTATTTCCGTTGGTTGCGTTAAAGGCAATCTGACAGATCACTATAGCCCTGTGCAAAGTATTGTGAATCTCTCAGAAAGTACCTACGGTAGTAATTCAGTTGCTGCTGTTGCAGTAGCTGCTCACGAAATGGGACATGTTATGCAGAAACAGAACGGATATGCTTTTTACCGTTTCAGGACTGCTCTTGTTCCTGTGGTTAATTTCGGTTCAAAGCTTGCGATGCCGCTTGTTCTTATCGGGCTTTTGCTTGATTGGTATTCGGCAACGGCAAATCCCGATATAGGTTTCAAGGTTGCTATGATCGGTGTTATTCTGTACGGTGGCTCATTACTGTTTGCACTTATAACACTTCCCGTAGAACTGAATGCCAGTAGACGTGCAAGAAATATGCTTCTTGAAGAAGGTATACTGATGCAGGATGAAATACTGGCAGCAAGAGAAGTGTTATCTGCTGCTGCAATGACTTACTTTGTTTCGCTTCTTACATCACTTGTGTATTTTCTCCGCTTCCTTGTGCGTGTTCTCACAATGTTTGGGAGAAGAAATAATGGAAGATGAAAATTTTGCCACCCACTTTTTTAACTCCTGCCATTGAAAGTAGTAAAAACATATGTTAAAATGTCAATGTAAAAATGGTAAGCAGTTAAAATGGTAAGCAGTTAAGCAGGTATTTGTATGTATCGTCCTTGGGATAGGTGTGTGCATTTATGCCTGCTTTTGTCATTTTTTACGGAAGACAAACTATTTTTAAAAAATAAAAAAATTTATACCCTTTATTTTAGCTCCACCCCTACCAATTAGGATTTACATATGCTAAAATAGCATTGTAAAAATGGTAAGCAGTTTGGTTCGAACGGTCTTTGACCTAATAGAATTGGTAAGCAGTTTAGATGGTTTTGTATGGGTAACAAATTTACTCAAAACCGTCGGGTTTTTTGTGAAACCTTGTGTGAATACGAGGGTACACAGAGACTTTTCTGACGGGAGAACTATGCCCAAATGCCTTTTTTCAAGGTGTTCGGCACAACAAATTATTGTCAGTTAAAACAAACAATTTTGCACAACAAAAAATTTTTTTGAAATTTTAGTTTTAATTTAGCGCCACCTCTACCAAAGAGGATTTACATATGCTATAATAGCATTGTAAAAATGGTAAGCAGTTAAAACGGTAAGCAGTTAAAGTGTTTTTAAGGGTAACAAATATTACTCGGAAACGTCGGGGTTTTGTAATTCCTTTCAGAAAGTCAAGGTAACTTAACTTTTCGACAGATGAATTATACGATGGTGCTCTTCTGGGCACTCGGTAAACAAACGGTATGACTGATTTATTTCAGTCTATGGAATGATAAAGCTACGGAATATTTATGCCCTGAGCCTTTATCTAAAACTAAATATTACGGGAACAAAAAGAATGTAGGTTTAGCCTTAAATGGCTTATTTCTGCATTCTTTTTTTATCTAAATACATAGTGGAAACCAAAACTTTGAAGAATCCTATCGGCGCATCTCGCCCTGCTCGGCAGGAATGTGTACGGACAAAAATTTGTGGAACAACAAAATGAAATGTGCAAGCTTTTAACGGTTTTCCTTGCACAGACAAAGCAAGTATTCGGTTGCTTTGTTACCTAAAAATCCAGGATGTGAGCAGACATCCGGACACAGTAGCGGCTGTGAAAATATATTCATATGTCACCGCTTATGGCATATTTCAGCATCGGCACATATTGCACCTGAGTTTAGCAGGTTGATGCTACCGCAGGACTTTTATGGTCCAAATCGAATAATTGCGGTAATATTACTAACCGGGTAATAAACCTCATACTTTATGGAGACAGAGATTAGAAAAGCACTCGAAAGTGCCGTAAATACTCGGTTTCCCATAAAGTCAAACAAGGAAATACAGAGGTAACAGATACAAAAGCTCAGTGCCATAGCTATGCCCTTGCGAAAGAAAGGTTAAAAATGAAAACTACAATATACAAAAACTTAGAAGTTCAGTACAACAAGTTGTTCCGACACCTTAAGGTTGGAAGTTTCAAGACGAGAGAGCGTTACGGCAAAGCATTCAAACGCTTTATGGTATTTCTTGCACGCGAGTACCGTTTACAAAAGCTAAGCAACATTTCTGAGAAGCATATACTATCTTACGTTTCGTATATGCAAAACAAAGGCTTGTCAGCTTCGACTATCAAGACCGAGCTTGCCGCCATTCGCTTCTTCCACGACAATATGCCGTACACAAGATGCGAACTACCGTCAAACGAGGATTTACAGTTAAAGAAGCGAACCTTCGGTGGTGTGGACAGAACCTGGACTACTCCGGAATTTAACCATATGCTCATTGCCGCAATTGATAACAAGGATTATCAGGCGATTCTGTGTCTTGCGAGATACGCAGGGCTTCGCTTGGAGGAATGCTTCCGCATTGATACAAACGATGCGAAAAATGCCCTTGATACAGGCAAACTGCTTGTCAAGGGCAAGGGCGGACTTTGGAGATATGTACCTATCAACGAGTCTATCCGAATTACATTCCGTGATATGTTGAAAATCACTCCCATTGGAGAAAAACTGTTTGTGCGACCTTACGATAAGACGCATCTCGCAATGAAACGTTTACAGTGCTTTATTGCGTATCATCGAAAGAGATTTACCGAGAACACCATAACCTTTCACGGACTTCGACACACCTTTGCCCACGAACAGTACAACAAGTTCATTGAACAAGGATATTCTGATTTTGTTGCTCGTAAAAAGGTGTCAGAGCTGCTTGGGCATCACCGTGATGATGTGACACGAATCTATTTGTCGGGCGGTGATGATGTATGACCAAGAAGAAAAACATTAAACCCGAAAATAATAACAACCCGAATGTAAACATCAAGCGAAAGATTGGCTCAACTACATATATGGTGACAGCTCACTTCAATGATAGGCACAAAGACGATATTGCCACTAAAATCAAAAAACTGATCACAAAAGAATAAAGTTTACTCTTATGTGATTGAATTTGACGGTCGGGTATGATATAATGTATACACTACAATATTTATCATATCCGGCTGTCGGAAAGGAGAAGTTATTAAATGATAAGACAGTCAAATGATGATAAAATAACTGCCCTATATTGCCGATTGTCTCAGGACGATGGGCGTGAGGGCGAAAGTAACAGTATAACAAATCAAAAAGCAATTCTTGAAAAGTATGCAAAAGACAATAAGCTGACTCCGTACAGGATTTACGTGGATGACGGCGTAAGCGGAACCACCTTTGAGCGTGACGGCTTTAAAGAAATGCTTGAGGATGTCGAAAATGGAATAATCTCTGTAATCGTTGTAAAGGACTTATCCCGTTTTGGTAGAGATCACATTATGGTTGGCTACTACACAGAAATGTATCTGCCTTCAAAAAATGTGAGATTTATCGCAATCAATGACAATGTTGATACTGCCGACGAGAGAAGCAATGAGTTTGCTCCTTTTACCAATGTCTTTAACGAATGGTATGCAAGAAGTGCAAGCAAGAAGATTAATGCGGTATTCAAAGCAAAGGGCGAATCGGGACAACGATTAGGTTCTGCAATTCCGTATGGCTACAAGGCAAATCCCGATAATCCTAAAGAAATTGTCATTGATGAAGAAGCGGCAGAAGTTGTAAAGTACATCTTTGAACTTTGTATGTGTGGTAAGGGTCCCGGAAAAATCGCAAAGCAACTTACCGAAGAAGGCATTTCAACCCCGATGATGTATTTCAGAGAACACGGAATGCCTTGCAGGACAAAAGTCAATATGAGCAACGTATGGTGTAACAGAAGCGTTGCCGGAATACTTGAAAATATGACCTACATAGGAAACACAGTGAACTTTCAGACTGCTACCGTAAATTACAAAACGCATAAGAAAGTCAGGCTTCCAAAAGACAAATGGCTCATATTTGAGAATACGCATCCGCCCATTATTGAAACAACAGTATGGGAAAAGGTGCAGGAACTTCGAAAGAATAAACGCCGTTACACCAAGTCGGGTAAAAAGAGCATCTTTGCGGGACTTTTGGAATGTGCAGACTGCGGTGCAAAGCTATATTTCTGTACTTCAAGAGCACATAAGGAAGACCACGACTATTTTGTCTGTTCCAACTACAAAGGCAACACTGGCATTTGCACAGTACACTACATCCGTGAAAATGTACTCTACGATGTAGTTCTTGAACAGGTTCAGTTAATGCTGAGATACTTGCAATCCTTTGAAAGCGAATTTGTGAAAAGTCTTGTAGACAAATCTGCAAAGGACAAGAAAAAGGAAATCGCTTCACGCAGAAAGAAGCTTGAAGCTAACAAGATAAGAATATCCGAGCTTGACGGGATTTTCAAAAGGATTTACGAGGATAACATCAGCGGGAAATTAAGTGATGAACGGTTTGCAAAGCTATCAGCAGACTATGAAAGAGAACAGAAGCAACTCATAGCAGACACAGAGACACTTGAAAATGAACTCAATCAGGAAGCTGAACAGGTTGACAATGTAGAGTATTTTCTAAGTATTGTCCGTCAGTACACCGAAATCAAAGAACTGTCTGCAAGAGTGGTAAATGATTTAATTGACAAAATCAAAGTCCACGCAGTAGATAAGTCAAGCGGTCAGAGAGTACAGAAGATTGACATTTATTACACAGCTGTCGGTCTTATTGATGTGTCACAGCATATACAGGAATTGGCTTAATTTATTCAATAAACAATGAGGCGATACAAAGAGCAAAAGCCCATTGTATCGCCATTCTTTATATCTTCCTTATGTTCATTTAACAGAAGCTACGCACCCAAAAAACACATAACTCCGATTGCTGCGACACAACTTCTACAAACCATAAGGGAACGAGAAAATGGAGAATGTGTTTTTATCAAAAATAAAAACACTTCCCCTGCGGTTTGTAAAAATATCAAGTTGTGTCGCAACCTTATTGTAACATAAAAGAACCGTTTTTTCAATACTTTTTTGTTTTTTGCCGTTGATGAAATTCGACACCTAACGGCAGGACGGGGCCCCTGCCCTACGATGAAAAAGGCCCCATTGCCTAAAGGGGGCTGTCACCGAAGGTGACTGGGGGATTCTTGGGTTTTTGCCGATCATTAAATTCCAAAATCCCACCACCGTCTTCGACGGTCCCCCTCCCTTTAGGCAAGGGAGGCGTTTGTTGGGGTGCGGATTTCCAAATCAATGATTAAAAATTCCAACCGTAGGGGCGAACTGTGTTCGCCCGTTTTTCACCATTGGTTAAATTCTATACCAAACGGCAGAACGGGGCCACAAAAAAAGGAACCCCAAACGAGGTTCCCATAATTTTTATCCAAACAACCTTTGCGCCAGCGCCACGAACTGTTCTGTCGAAAGCTCTTCGCCGCGCACGGTGGGTTTGCCAAACATTTCGGTGACAAGGTCGGACAGTTTTTCTTTTGTATCAAACCCCGGGGCACAGAGCCCCAAAAGGGTATTGACAAGCGTCTTGCGGCGCATGGAAAAGGCCGACTTGATGACCTTTGACGTTTTTTCTATCTGCTCGTCGGTATATTTTGCAGGCTCGTACAGCGAAATTTTCACAACGCTCGAATCGACCTTTGGCTTGGGATTGAAATTGCCTGCCGAAACGTCAAACAGCTTGGTCGCTTTGCCATAAAGTCCAATGGCGGCGGTGATGGCGCCATATTCATCGGTGGCAGGCTTGGCACACAGGCGGCGAGCCACCTCCTTCTGCACCATAACGGTGATAAAAGAAAATTCGCCATACTCCTCCAACAGCTTCATCAGCACGGGAGTTGTGATATAATAAGGAAGATTTGCACAAACCGAAACAGGCAATTTTTTGCCGTCAATATTCCGATGCTCGGCAAGAAGGGGCGCCAGCTCCACCTTCATCACATCCTTGTTGATGACGGTGATGTTGTCATAGCCCGCAAGCGAGTCGGCAAGCACGGGAATAAGCTCCTCGTCGATCTCGACGGCAAGCACTTTTGTAAACCGCTTGGCAAGCTCTTTGGTCAAAATTCCGGCGCCGGGGCCTACCTCCAGGATCAAACTGTCGGCACGTTTGCCGTCGGTCACGTCAAAATCGGTGCAGCCGTCGGCAATGCGCGACGGAATGCGCACGTCGGTCAGAAAATTCTGGCCGTATTTTTTTTGCATTTTAAAATTGTGCTTTTCAAGCAAATAGTTATCTGACATATGCTTTCCTTTGTTCAATAAAGCCCTACTTTTTACGGTAGGGCTTTTTTGTTATTACTTATGATATTCCGAAGAATTATTCAGCAGCTTCTTCGCCTTCGGCTTCTGTTTCTGCTTCTGCTTCTTCCTCTTCGTCTACTTCTTCAACCTCAAGCTTATAGTGGTTGTAATCCTTAAGCTTGGTCTTTGTAAACACGGGAGCACCAACGTTGTTATACTTAACCTTGGAGAGCTCGCCCGATACGAGGTAGCTGTTTGTACCGAAGAAGAGAGGTGCACAGGGTGCGTTGTCTGCAAGAAGCTTTTCTGCCTGCTTGTAGATTTCAAGTCTTGCCTTTGCATCTTCTGCCACAAGAACACCTGTCATCGAGAGGATGTCGCCTGTTTCGGGATCATGCTCGAAGGTACCGATGAGAGTGTTGTATTCTTCGTTGTCAAAGCCTGTTACGTGAGGAGTTGAAGGAACAGCGTCGTCATCAACGGGAACAATGCTTCCGCTGAACTCGCGAGCGAAGGGAGCGAGGAACGAATATGCATCATCGGAAAGTGCGCACTGGTTAACTGCGATAACGTCAAATTCGCCTGTGGCGATCATCTTTTCGTATTCGGAAATAACGTTCTTGCTGTCAGACTGAGCGTCAAAGCGCTTTACGTTGACGGTAAAGCCAAGCGACGACCAAACGCCCTTTACATAATCTGCAACTTCCTTTTCCCAGTCAAGATCGTTGCGGATGGCGATGGTGATATTGCCCTTGTTGACCTTTGCTTCCTTAAGAAGAGCCTTTGCTTCGTCGAGCTGTGCGGATGTGGTGATCACTGCGTCTGCCTGATCTCTGTAGTCCTTCTTGCCCTTGTTGTCAGCGGCAACGCCTGTGGGAACAAAGCCTGTGGCAGGCTGAACACCGCGGCCGACGATGGATGCGATCTCGTTTCTGTCAAGTGCGATCGAAAGAGCGCGTCTTACACGGGCATCCGAAAGAGCTTTGTTTTCAGCGTTGAAGTAATATGTATACATTGCGCCGTTGTCAAAGGTATCGACGTCGGACTTTACAGATTCGTAGCCTTCCTTTGTGAACGAGCCGATGAAGAAATTGCGGTTGAGATGGTTTTCGTCGTTCTTGCCGATGTTGTAGTTTGCAAGCTGGGTATCGGCATCGTCAGAATAGTTGACAACGATTCTGTAGGGAGTGACCTGCTTTGCAAGGTCGCCTTCGGGATCAACGTTTCTGTAGTAGATGGAGCGTTCGAGAAGCACCGAATCCTCAGACCATTCCTTGATGGTGAAGGGACCGTTGGTTACGATACTGCTGAAAGCGTCGTCCTTCTGTCTTGCATACTTTGCAAAGATAGGCTGTGCCCAGTCCTCGCCGTACTGCATAACGATGTCCTCACGCACGGGTGTGAACACGGGGCTTGCAAGGGATCTCTTGAAGTATTCTACGTCGGTAAAACCTTCTTCAAAGATGATTTCGACGGTGTTGGGGTTGATTGCCGAGAAACCAACGTCGTCAATTGTCATAAGACCCGACTTTGCCGCCTTTGCGTTTTCGATGGGGTAAAGAAGTGCAGCCGCAGGGTTGCTGTTGTCGGGATCGAGAATGCGCTTGAAGGTGAAAACAACGTCGTCTGCAGTAACAGATACGCCGTCAGACCAGGAAGTCTTGTTGAGCTTGAGCACAAGCTTGATCTTGCCGTCGCGCTCGTCTTCTTCCCATTCGGAATCTTTTACAAGAGCGTTTTCAAGCTTGCCGTCTTCGTTGATCTTAAACAGGCTTTCATAAAGAAGGCTGTAGAACTTGAGATTTTCGGAATCAAACTGGATTCTTGTGGGATCGAGATCGACGGGGAGATTGGCGATGTACATATTGATCTCCGCGCCCTTGTCGTCTTCGTCCTTTGTCGAACAGCCTGTGAAGCTGACAGCGCACATAATGAGCGCAAGCATCAAGGCAAGAACGGATTTTAAGGTTTTCATTTTCATGGTTTCCTCCCTGTGAAATGGATAGGCTTGCCGACACAAAAAACAAGCGTCGGAAAGAGAGCCTTGCGGCCCTTTTTGTTGATACCGTTTGGGCAGTCTCTTGCGAATACACATAACGATACACGATAAGTATATTATATCATTCTTTTCGAAAATCTGCAAGCAAAATACGGCAGTTTTTTCAGAATTTGTCTTTTGCACAATTCTTGGCGAAATAGTTGTACAACTTGCACAAATCAGCCTCTTTTTTGGGTGAACACGCGCCGATTTTTTCGGTCGATAAAGTATACTTTTTGGCTGTCAAAGGCAAAAAAATGGCTCTCGAGGGCAGGGACAAAGATGTCCTTCCCTTCGTCGCGCATTTTGCGGACAAAACCTTTGCGCAAAAGCTCCAGCTCATCTCGCTCGGAATCGGTGTATATACGCTCGATCCCGTGGGGTGCGCGCCCCTGGTTTGACACAAGAAAATCATATCTCAGCTTCTCGGACAGGGCAAAAAGACCGTCGGCGTCAACCGTATGCGTCGTCTTTGCAAAATCAAGTATTGCCGCATATTTTTCGCGGTGGGAAAGCTGTGCGCGGCACGAAAAATATTCGTACAGCCCCTCAAAAAGCGCAAAGGGGGACGAAAAAAGTGCGGCAAGAAGTTCGATCGAGCCCGAAAAAGCCTCGCTGTCGCAAAAATCGTCGACGGTGTCGGCGATCGACGAAAGCTTTCGCAGGTCGGCAAAAGAAAAATCGCGGCTTTCGATGATTGTATATGGCGGAGTGTCGAGATATTTCATGCCGTAATCGGCAGCTTTCCGGCGCATTTTTGTGCCCGGCAAAAGCTTCAGAATACCCAGCTGAAGATGATGGGCAAAGGGATAGATCATGTCAAACGCCGCGGCAATGCCCTCGTAACTGTCATGCGGCAGCCCTGCGATAAGATCGAGGTGCAGGATGACCGCCGTTTTTTCGCGCAGTTTTTTCACATTTTCAAGTATTTTTTGGGTGTCGTCCCGTCTGCCAATCTCGCACAGGGTGGCGGAGTTTGCCGTCTGCACGCCGATTTCGAAGCGAAAAAGCCCCTGCGGTGCCTGCGACAAAATTTCTATCGTTTCGTCGTCAAGCAGAGAGGCGCAGATCTCGAAATGACAGGTTGGAAATTTGGTTTTTGCCGATTTGGCAAGGTCGATGATATAAGAAAAGATCTCCTTTGCACGCCCTTTGTCAAAATTAAAGGTGCGGTCGACAAACTTTATGGTTTTCACGTTGTGCAAAAGGATGACCGACAGCTCTTTTTTGACGGTCTGCACGTCTTTGGCACGCACCTTTTCGCCGGCTCTTTTTACCGAAGAAAGGCAGTACGAGCAGCCAAACGGACACCCGCGCGAGCTTTCGTAGTAAAAAAGTCTGCCGTCGGGGCAGCCGATGGCATTTTGCGCGCAAAAACACGGCTCGGCAGAGGCAGAAAAGCCATCAAAAATTCCGCCGTCAACAACACACGGGCTTTTGTATTTGCCGTCGGCAATATCAACTATTGCCGCCTCGCCCTCGCCTTTTATCAAAAAGTCGATATACGGGTTTTGGGCAAGAAAAGCGTCGTCACAGAAAGAAAGCTCGGGGCCGCCTGCCACGATGATGCTTTGCGGAAGCAATTTTTTCATGGTGCTTGCCGCGCAAAGCTGCATTTCTCTGTTCCAGATATAGACCGAAAAGGCATACATATCCGCCTTCTGCTCATACAGCTTTTCGCACAGCGAAAGCACCCCTCCCCTGTCGTTTACGGTGGTTTCGGAAATAACCACCTCGTGCTTTTTTGACAGAATATCGGCAAAAATGCGCACGGCAAGGTTGGTGTGGGTGTATGAAGAATTGAGGGCGACAAGAACTATTTTCACGCTCGTTCTCCTTTGTGAATAATACCGCACTTTGGCGGAAAAAATATGAAAACAGGCAAATATTTTGCCAAAAGCTTGATTTTTTTGAAAGGAAATTTTTATGAAAAAACGATTTTTTACGGCAATTCTTGCCCTTATGATGCTCTTTGCCACGTTTTTTTGCGCTTCGGCAGAAAACTACCGTCTTTCCACGGGACTTTCGGTGATAATTTCGGGCTCGCAGACAAAAAAATGCGGTGTTGTGAACGAAAAGATCGTCTTTTCGCAGGGCGATTTTGAAAAGGTGCTGGGAAACGGCGGACATCTGACCATTCTTTCGCTTCCCGACAAGGACGTGGGACGCCTTGTCTTTTGCGGAAACGAGGTAAAAGAAGGGCTGACGATAAGCAGAAAAGGTGTGTCGGGGCTTGTTTTTGAGCCATGTCCCGATGTTGCCGGAAGCGCAAGCTTTGCTTTTTCCGACACCCCCGACAGCACAAAGCGCGGCATCTGCACGGTCTACATTCTGCGTGATCAAAACGGCGCGCCCGTGGCGCAAGAGCTTGCCTTTGACACGGTAAAGGACATCTCATACAAGGGCTTTCTCAGTGCGCAAGATCCCGACGGGGACGATATGAAATTTGTCATAACCGCGCCGCCAAAGCACGGAACTT
>SVTM01000051.1 GCA_015063785.1 Oscillospiraceae bacterium | reverse complement strand
AGCACCGGGAACAGCGCCCTTGATAGCGATAAGATTCTTTTCCGCATCGATCTTTACAACGCTGAGATTAAGTGTTGTAACCTGTTCATGACCCCACTGGCCTGCCATCTTCTTGTTCTTGAAGATTCTTGCAGGGTCGATAACGCCCATAGAACCGGACTGGCGGTGTACAGGGCCTACGCCGTGTGTCATTCTGAGTTTGTGGAGATTCCAACGTTTGATAGCGCCTGTGTAACCATGGCCCTTTGTGATGCCGGTTACGTCTACCTTTTCGCCTGCTTCAAAAACATCAGCCTTGATCTCGTCGCCAACGTTAAGCGATGCGCAATCGTCAAGTCTGAATTCCTTGAGGTGCTTCTTGAAAGCAACTCCTGCCTTTGTGAAATGACCCTTTGCAGGCTTTGTGAGCTTTCTTTCAACGATGTCGGAAAATCCGAGCTGAACTGCTTCGTAGCCGTCGTTTTCAACTGTCTTCTTCTGTGTTACAACACAGGGACCGGCTTCGATGACAGTAACAGGGATGACGTTTCCGTTTTCGTCGAAAATCTGAGTCATACCGAGTTTCTTACCGATAATACCTTTTTTCATTTTCTTTTCCTCCTTAGGTTATTGGTTGGCCGCTTGAATTTATCCTTTCGGACAACGGACAACATGACCTGTGATGCTTAAAGGCACCACTGCGACGGTAAAAATCGCAGCTTATAATTTTATTTCAATCTCAACGCCTGCAGGGAGTTCAAGGCTCATAAGAGCTTCGATTGCCTTCTGCGAAGGATTCAAGATATCAATAAGTCTTTTGTGTGTGCGGAACTCAAACTGTTCTCTGGCGTCCTTATACTTGTGTACCGCGCGGAGAATTGTAACGATCTCCTTGTCGGTAGGGAGCGGTATGGGACCCGAAACCTTAGCGCCGTTTCTCTTAGCGGTGTCAACGATCTTTTCAGCTGCCTGATCGATAAGAGTGTGGTCGTAGGACTTAAGTCTGATTCTGATTTTTTCCTTTGCTGCCATTGTTTTGCCTCCTTTTAAAAAGTTTTGTCCCTCAATCGTGCGTATATATTTATTGAGGGGAGCTTTTAAATGCGGCACAGTAATTTCTGAACACTTATCCGGGTGTTTCGTATTTTACCCAAAATAAAACCGGATCATTTCCCACAAGAAAATCGGAAGATCTTCGGGGATATATCCGGGGTGGCTGTCACTATCTTCATTTTGACCGCAGTACACCCAATACGAGAGCATACCTTGGCACACCTTTTGGGCGTGCACCTGCAAGCAGGGGCCGTTCCCAGACGGTGAATATAAAGAGAGCAACCAGCCGCGCAGAAGACATCTGCCGTACGCGGTCGAACGAGCTCCGCTTGAAGAGCTCTGCCGCATAAAGCGCATCTGCCTGTGACCAGTATTTGCTGTCGCCCGGTTATCGGACATACTCCACGGAAATTACCGCACGTTCGTGCGCAACCTCCCGCTTCATCGCATATCAAGCTTTGTTAGTATAACACAAAATAAATGGAATTGCAATATGTTTTTGACATTTTTTGCAATTCCATTTGTAAATATTTTATGAACGAGTTTGGCGCACACCGTGGGGCGTTTTTGCCCTGCCCCACACCGTCAAAAAAGGCGCGTATGCACTATATATAATAATGTAACTCTTTTTGCGAAAAATCAATACGCCTTGCCCCAGTAAACCAGCTTCTTTGCAGGCTTTCCGCAGCATACGCATTTGTCCGAAAGCTGCTCCTGTTCGAAGGGAATGCAGCGCGAGCCGACGCCTGTGAGCTCCTTGACCTTGTCCTCGCACTCCTCGTCTCCGCACCACATAGCACGAACAAAGCCGTCACCGTTCTTTGCGATCGCCTCGTTGATCTCGTCGATGGTGGTGCAGTTGTAGGTATGCTTTTCGCGGTTTTCGTAGGCTATCTTGTAGATACCCGAGCGAACCTCTTCAAGCTTTTCAAGAACTGCATCCTTAAAGCCCTCGAGCATTTCGTCAAGAGCGATGAAGCTCTTTTCGCCGTTGTGACGGGTTACGGCAACGCACTGGCCGTTTTCGATATCACGCGGGCCGATCTCGATACGAACGGGGATGCCCTTCATTTCGTATTCGGCAAACTTCCATCCGGGGCTGTTGTCCGAATCGTCAAGCTTTACGCGCACTCCGCAGGCAGAAAGCTTTTCGTAAAGCTCGTTTGCCTTTTCGAGAACGCCCTCTTTGTGCTGAGCAACGGGAACGATGACAACCTGAATAGGAGCGACCGCAGGGGGAAGCACAAGACCGTTGTCGTCGCCGTGGGTCATGATGATGGCGCCGATGAGACGGGTGGTTGTGCCCCAGGAAGTCTGATGGGGATATTCGTCCTTGTTGTCCTTGGATTTGAATGTGATGTCAAAAGCCTTGGCAAAGCCGTCGCCGAAATAGTGGGATGTGCCTGCCTGCAGCGCCTTACCGTCGTGCATCAAAGCTTCGATGGCGTAGGTATCCTCGGCACCTGCAAACTTGTCAGAAGGTGTCTTGGGGCCCTTTACAACAGGCATGGCAAGATCGTGCTCGCAGACCTCGGCGTAGATGTTGAGCATACGAAGGGTCTCTTCAACCGCCTCTTGTGCCGTGGCGTGCATGGTGTGACCTTCCTGCCAGAGGAACTCGCGGGTTCTCAGGAAAGGACGGGTGGTCTTTTCCCAACGCACAACGCTGCACCACTGGTTATAGAGCTTGGGCAGGTCGCGGTAGGAATTGATTATCTTTGCATAGTGTTCGCAGAAAAGTGTTTCGGAGGTGGGGCGCACACAAAGGCGCTCGGTCAGCTTTTCGCTGCCGCCGTGGGTGACCCACGCAACTTCGGGGGCAAAGCCCTCGACGTGATCCTTTTCCTTATTCAAAAGTCCCTCGGGGATGAACATGGGCATATATACGTTTTCGTGTCCCGTTTCCTTGAACTTTGTGTCCATGATGCGCTGGATGTTTTCCCAGATGGCGTAGCCGTAGGGACGGATTATCATGCAGCCCTTGACGCTTGAATAGTCGGCAAGGTCAGCGTTCTTTACGATATCGGTATACCACTGCGCAAAATCGGTGTCACGCGAGGTAATTTTTTCAACAAGTTTCTTGTCGTTTGCCATTTTTTATATTTCCTTCCTAATGTTTTTACAAAATTGTGCTTTTTTATTCTTCTGCCTCAAGTCCCGAAAGAGCCTTTGCCAGCTGATCGGGGCAGGAGGTGGATTTGAAACCGCATCTTATTCCCGAAAGGCGCTTTATCACCTCGTCAACAGGCATTCCCTCCACAAGCTTGGAGATGCCTGCGGTGTTGCCGGCACAGCCGCCGACAAACTGAACGCTCTTTACGATGCCGTCCTGCACGTCGACGTTGATGGCGCGCGAGCAGGTGCCGCGAGTCTTGTATTCGATAACAGGCATTTGTTTCACCTCATTTTTATATAATACTCCATAATAATATACGGTAAAGAATATTATATCATACTTTTTTGCAAAAGACAACACGAAAAAGCGATTTTTTCGCCTTTTTTCAAAAAATAAATTGCCTGTCCCCCGCCCTTTTGCAACTTTTGCCCCCGTCTCTGCCAAATTATTAACAATCTGTATCATTTGCGATAAATGGGGCAAAAAGCGAAAAAAACTCTTGCAAATCGGAAAATATTGGGGTATAATTAAAATGGCTTAGGATTGTAGAGTGTGTTAAATTTTTCGCACACACAAACCCTTTTACAAGTAAAATTTTATCCATACAAGGAGGCAAAATAATGACAAACAACAAGCACGTTCTCTCCTGGATCGAAGAAATGGCAGCCATGACCTGCCCCGACAAGATCGTTTGGATCGACGGCAGCGAAGAACAGACAAACGCTCTTCGCGAAGAGGCTGTTTCCACAGGCGAGATGATCAGACTCAATCAGGAAAAGCTCCCCGGCTGCTACCTTCACAGAACAGCAGTAAACGACGTTGCACGCGTTGAAAACAAGACCTTCATCTGCACCAAGAAGAAGGAAGACGTCGGCGCAACAAACAACTGGATGGAATCGGGCGAATGCTACGAAAAGCTCTCAAAGCTCTATCGCGGCTCGATGAAGGGCAGAACAATGTACGTAATCCCCTACTCGATGGGCGTTGTCGGTTCTTCCTTCTCGAAGATCGGTATTGAACTTACAGACTCTATCTACGTCGTTCTCAATATGCTCATCATGACACGCGCCGGCAAGGAAGTTATTGACAACCTCGGCGATTCGGCAGACTTTATCAAGGGTCTGCACGCAAGAGCAGACATCGACGAAGACAACCGCTACATCTGCCACTTCCCCGAAGACAACACCATCTGGTCGATAAATTCCGGTTACGGCGGAAACGTTCTGCTCGGCAAGAAGTGCTTTGCTCTCCGTATCGCTTCCTACCTTGGAAGAAAAGAAGGCTGGATGGCAGAACACATGCTTATCCTCGGCGTTGAATTTCCCGACGGACAGATCAAGTACCTCGCAGCTGCATTCCCCTCGGCTTGCGGCAAGACAAACCTCGCAATGCTCATTCCTCCGGAACTTTACCGCGAAAAGGGCTACAAGGTTTGGTGCGTAGGCGACGATATTGCATGGATCCGTGTGGGCAAGGACGGCAGACTTTGGGCTGTTAACCCCGAAAACGGCTTCTTTGGCGTTGCTCCCGGTACCAGCGAAAAGTCCAACCCCAACGCTCTTGCAACCACAAAGAGCAACACCATCTTCACCAACGTTGTCCACAACCTTGACGACAACACAGTTTGGTGGGAAGGTCTTGACAAGAATCCCCCTGCAAACGCCAACAACTGGAAGGGCGAAAAGTGGGATTATACAAAGTACGACAAGGCAGACAAGAGCACCTGCGGCGCTCATCCCAACTCTCGTTTCACAGCGCCTGCAATCCAGTGCCCCTGCATCTCCTCCGAATTCAACAGCCTCGAGGGTGTTCCGCTTGATGCCATCGTATTCGGCGGCAGACGTGCAAAGACAGCTCCCCTTGTTTATCAGTCGAGAAACTGGCAGCACGGTACATTTGTCGGCTCGATCATGGCTTCTGAAACAACTGCGGCTGCAGCAGGTGCTGTCGGCGTAGTAAGACGCGACCCCATGGCTATGCTTCCCTTCTGCGGATACGACATGGGCGAATATTTCGGCCACTGGCTCACCATGGGCAAGAAGATCTCCAATCCTCCCAAGATCTTCCACGTTAACTGGTTCAGAACAGACGACGAAGGAAACTTCATCTGGCCGGGATTTGGCGACAACCTCAGAGTTCTCCTCTGGATCCTCGCTCGTTGCGAAAACAAGGTTGACGCTGTTGAAACAGCCATCGGTTATGTGCCCAAGGCTGAAGATATCAACATCGAAGGTCTTGATATCTCCATCGACACCATCCGCGAGCTTCTTTCGGTTGACAAAGCTCACTGGATCGAAGACCTCGAAAGCATCAAGGCATTCTATGCCAAGATCGGCGATACTATCCCTGCAGAGCTTAAGGAAGAGCTTGCAAAGCTTGAAGCAAACCTTACAAAGTAATTTTTGCTCGGTAAATATAAAGGTCACGGCGTGTGCCGTGACCTTTTTTTCGTTTGTTGTTTTTGCCGTTGATGAAACTCCACACCAAGCGGCAGGACGGGGCCCCTGCCCTACGGAGTGGTGGGGCGCAATCTGACCACGCTCATCTGGGTGCCCGAAAAACCGCCCGATGCGCGATGAGAAAAGAAGATCTCGCCGTCCCCGTCTGTGTGACAGCAGGTGCAGATGCGCGCCTCGTCGATGTTTTCGCTTTTCACGCCGGCTTTTTCAAGAAGAATTCTGTTAAGGGCAGAAAGCGACACGCGATATTTCTGCTCGCCCTGCGCCATATAACGGGTTGGGAAACTACGTTCGACCTCTTTCGACAAAATGTTAACACTTTTGCCACATTTTATCGCCGCATCGTAGACAACACTATTCACCTCATAGCAACATTCCATTATACATGGACCTATGGCGGCGATTATTTCGGCATCGGCAAAAAGCTCTTTCATCTTTTCCACCGCCCTGCCGCAGATGTTGCCCACCGTGCCGCGCCAGCCTGCGTGCAGAGCAAAAGCCACGTCATTTTTTGTGTCATAAAGCAATACGGGCACGCAATCGGCGGTTTTTACGGCAAGGGTGTCGTACGCCAAGCCTTTGTGGGCAAAAACGCCGTCGCAGGGCTGAAAATCGCCCCTGCCGTCAAAGCATTCGGCACACGACACCTGCGCTTTTTCGATATTTGCCGAATGGATCTGTTTTATCATACAGGCGCGTTTTTCGTCAGAGCCGACAAGGGCAAGCCCACGGGCAAGATTTTGGCGCACGTTTTCGATGCTGTCGGTCTTGCCGTCTCTGTTTTTTCGGTTTGTCGAAACATTAAGGCTTGCAAAATCGTTTTCGCTCACCCCACCTCTTTTGGCGGCAAAAAAATGGGGGATGCCAAAGCCGTCAAAAAGGCTTGACGTAAAGTACAAAATTCCGTTTTTTTCGTGTTTTTCAAAGCTCACGGCGCACCTCCGAAAGATCGTTTTATTACAGTATAATCCAAAAGCAAAAAATTGTAAAGTTTTTTATAAAAAAACAGAAATATCCGCCTGTTTTTGCAATATTTTATTTGACATAATTCAAATAAAGTGATATAATATAATATGAAAGATTTTGTTAGAAAGTCCGGTATCCGATATATGTCAGACAAACAAAGCGCCATCGGAGTTTTCGACTCCGGTCTCGGCGGACTCACCGCCGTAAAACAGCTTAAAAAAATTCTCCCCGACGAAAAATTTATATATTTCGGCGACACGGGTCGCGTGCCCTACGGCACCCGATCTTTTGAAACCGTCAACCAATACGCCGACGACGATATGCGTTTTCTTCTCGGCTTTGACATCAAGGCGGCAATAATCGCCTGCGGCACCGTCAGCGCCGTGGCGCTTGACAACCTTCAAAAGAAATTCCCCCTGCCCATCGTCGGTGCCATCGAGCCTGCCTGCATCGCCGCGGCACAAAGAACCAAAAACGGCAACATCGCCGTTTTTGCCACCCCTGCCACCATCGGCAAAAATTCCTTTGCCACCACCCTTTGCGGCATAAACCCCGACCTTTCGGTCAGCTCTGTCGCCTGCCCCATGTTTGTTCCTCTGATCGAGGCAGGATACATCGACGTCGATTGCCCCGTCACCCGACTTATTGCACGCGAATATCTCGAAAAGCTTCAGAACGCCGACATCGACACGCTGATTCTCGGCTGCACCCACTATCCCATCATCAAAGACCTTGTGGCTTCCTGTGCAAAAGAGCTTTTTGGCAGAGACATCGAGATCATCGATTCGGGCTACGAATCTGCCCTTGCCGCAAAAAAGATGCTTTTGCAAAAAGATCTGCTCACCGACCTTGACGGTCAGGGCTCGGTGCAATATTTTGTCAGCGACGAAACCCAAAATTTCAGCGCGGTGGCGTCGATCTTTCTTGGCGAGGCGGCACAAAACGTCACCAAAGTCACCATCGGCTGACGGCACACTTTTTTTCCGAAAGGAACGCAAACTTTAAAATGACAGAAGATATAAGATCAATGCTTATGGGCGAGTTTTTTTCGCCAAACTGCCGTGTCAAGGTACGTGGCGAGCATTTTTTCACCGACAAAAAGCTATATTCCAACATGTACGGCATCGCTTTCTTTTCGGAAGCGCAGGAATATGGCGACAATCCCCACATTTCCCCTTCCTGTGAAAGATTGCCGGGTATTCTTGACGAATATTTCACCATTGACAACCTTGCCGAAAACATTGCCGCCAACGGCAATTTTGAATTAAGAGACGCCATAACCCAAAATATCGACAAAAAATTCATCGCCAAGCCCACCAAAAAGCGCGAAATGAAATCTGTGATCGAATGCTCGTATCTCGGGCATATCTCGCAGGAGACCGACGAATCAATACTTCTTTCGTACGGCGCCATGCTGCCCACCACCCTGTGCATCACGGGGAACGACACCGTGTCTGCCGTGCTTCCCTTTTCGCCCTTTCCAAACCTTTCTTTTCTGAAAGGTCAGCGCACCTTTATGACGGTGGACTATCCCATCCCCACAGAGCCTTTTTTGCCCCCGGAGGATATCACCATCGACTTTGCCGTGACGGCGAAAAAAATGGAGATCGACCTGAAAGACGATCTTTCGGGCAAGATCGTGCTTGCATATTCCATCGAAGTCGGGGTGACAAACTGCGAGGTGTCGAAGGTGACCTTCGAGATCGTCCGGGATGACGAACACCAAAGCGTCGAATAAAACGCCCCCCATAATATCGCACGAGCGAAGCGAGTATATCGCCAAAGCTCTACAATAATGATTTCATCAAAGATGAAATCAGCGATATAAATTCCTGGCGGAATTTACGATATATCTTCGATACGATATATTACTTCGTAATACGATATGTCCCTTCGGGACGCGAATATATATCGCAACCGAGCAAAAGCGAGGTTATATCGCATTTTGCGCAAGCAAAATATATCGCACGAGCGAAGCGAGTATATCGCCTTCATCCCCCTCTTCCCCACCAAAACGAAAGGAACAATAATGAAAATCTTTCTCAAAAAAGCCGTTGCCGCTCTCATCTGTATTTGCATGCTTGCTTCTTCTGCGGTTACGGCGTCGGCAATGTCCCAAGCGGAGGCCATGGCTTATTCCAACTACTACCTTTTGCAGGACATAATTGACATTTATCTTGAAACAAGCCTTTACGAAACCGACCGAGAGACCCTTATCAACACCATGCTTTTCAACTATCTTTCGAAAAATCCGTTGATGATCGGTGCTCTTGCCAACGCCCTGCTTTCGGCAAACGATCCGTACAGTGCATACTACACGGCGCAGGATCCTCTGCTTAGGGCAACAAGCTCGTCCTACGGCATCATCATCGCCGATTCCGAAAGCTTTGAGGAGGGCGACGCAAGAAAATCCCGTCCCGGCATCTACATTTCCGAGGTCATCGAAGGCTCGAACGCTGATTTTGCAGACATTCGCCCGGGCGACAGATTTGTGGCGCTTGACGGAATAAACGTCGAGGGACTGACCCTTTCGGGCATAAAATATCTTCTGAACAACCTGCCCTATCAGAAAAAGGACGAAACCGCCTCGGCGCTTTACAAAGAATTTTCCGCCCCCGATTACGACGCCGAAAGGTTTATGCAGTTCACCCTGCTATCTTGGGATTTTAAAAAAGAAGTGATAATGACGGTGGAACGCACATCCGACGACGGAACGACACAAACGCTTGACATCGGCGTTTCAAAGGGCGTTTCGGCCACCAAGGACGTTTCGCTTACCATAGACAAAGAATCCTCCACCGCAAATATTCAGATCGCAGCCTTCAACTCGATGTCAACCTTCGACCAGTACAAGGCGGCACTCGACGAAATTTATGCCGCAGGCTGCAAAAACCTGATCATAGATATGCGCGACAACCCCGGCGGACAGGCAGACGCCGCACTTTTGATGGCAAGCCTTTTTATTGACGAGGGCAAGGAGCTTTATTACACCCGCACCCGCGCCGACAACGAGCCTGTGCCCACCTTGTCTTCCGCCGGCGACAAATACGACCCTGCGGTTTTTGAAAAATTTCTTATTCTCGTAAACGAAAACACCGCCAGCGCCGCCGAGCTGCTTGCCTACATATACCGCTCGCAGCTGGGTGCAAAGCTTATTGGCAAGCCCACCTTTGGCAAAGCGCTGGGTCAGACGGCATATCAGATCTCGGGGGGCGACAGCTTCACCGTCACCACCCTTGAAATTCTGACGCTTGACAAGACGTCCTACAACGAGATCGGCCTTGAACCCGACATATACGTCCCCGACGTTTCGGAAAAATACGAGTTTCCCACCGGACTTTCGCATTTTAACCACGTAAACTACGTGGACATTGTTCCGGGGGCACAAAACGACGCCGTGCTTGCTCTGGAGCAGAGATTTGGAATCCTCGGCATCATCCGCCCCGAGCGCATCGACGGAATTTTTGACGAAGCCACCGCCACCTGCACGCGCATCTACAAAAACGTGACCATGAACGACAAAAACCCCACAGGCGACGTCACCTATGACATGGTTACAAGAATGACCGCCACCATCAATATGTACAAGGATCTCAACGTGGCAGTCGACACCGAAATGAATGTTGCCACCCTTTATATCACCAACAGCTCGCGCGGAAAAAGGCTTGCCGCAGAATATGTGAAAGCCTACGAAAAGCACCGGGAAAAGCTGGAAGCAGAGCGCGAAGCGGCACAGAAAGAATACGAAGAAGAAATGCGGCGCGAAATGGAAGAGCTTGAAAACGCGCAGGACGAAAACGACGAGGTTGATACAGAAATTCCTGCCGACACCCCGTCCGAGCCCTCGACCGAAACACCGCCACAGGCAGAATAAGGAGAAACCATGGAACTGATAAAAAGCTTTACGGTAAACCACGACGTCTTGAAAGAGGGAGTTTATCTCTCGCGGTGCGACCGCAACACCGTGACATATGATCTTCGCATGAAGATCCCCAACGGCGGAGATTATCTGACCCCTGCCGCATCCCACACGCTCGAGCATCTTTGCGCAACCTTTCTGCGCAACTCGGCTTTTAAAAACGAGATAGTATATTTCGGCCCCATGGGCTGTATGACGGGCTTTTACCTTGTCACCTTCGACACCCTTTCGGGAAAAGATATGCTGAAAACTTTGTGCGAAGCTTTCAGCTTCATCGCAAACTATCCCGAAAAAACCGTTCCCGGTGCCCAAAAGCGCGAATGCGGAAACTACAAAAGCCACGACCTTGACGGCGCAAAGAAGCTTGCCGAAAACTACCTTGCCGTCATTGAAAAGCTCACACCTGCCGATTTTGAATATCCGGCATAAATCAAGAAAAGACAATATATTCCAATAAATTCGGAGGAAAAACCAAAATGGATGAAATCAGAGAAGAACAGCAAAACTTCCGCGACAAAATAATGAACGTCGAAATCGAAAAAGAAGTGAAGCGTTCGTTTATCGAATACGCGATGTCGGTTATCATCGACCGTGCGCTTCCCGACGTGCGCGACGGTTTGAAACCCGTTCACAGACGTATTCTTTTTGCCATGCACGAAGACGGACTGACCTACAACAAGCCTTTCAGAAAATCCGCCACCACCGTTGGTAACGTGCTGGGTCACTTCCACCCCCACGGCGACGCCGCGGTTTATGACGCCATGGTTCGTCTTGCCCAGCCCTTCTC
>SVTM01000010.1 GCA_015063785.1 Oscillospiraceae bacterium | reverse complement strand
CAGGCGGTACCGATATTTACCTCAACCACTACCCTGTTGAGTTCAGAAACGTTAAATTCGGCGACCTCGACACAAGCTGCAACGTTTTCTATCCCTCGTCCACCCACTTTGCAATGGGTATGATCCGCGGCAACAAGAATGTTGAGCGCGATCAGCACGTTTACCTTGACAACGCTGACGTTATCGGCGAATATGTAAACGTTCTCGGTTACACAGATTCGGGTGCTTCGCAGGGTGTTAAGGGTAACGTTACCCTTGAGATCGGTGCAGGCACACTTAAGAACCTCAACATCTGTGGTTCTAATGCAGGTGCTACCGAAACGGTTGACGGCAACCTTTCCATCGTTCTCGGTGAAGGTGTTACAGTTACCAACATCGGCACAGGTTCTATTCCCATTGTAACAGGTGCTTTTACTCTCGTTCAGAACTATGGTGCGACAATCCCTGCTTACACAGCAACTCCCTGGGCTAATGCATCCAAAACAACAAAAGCCCCCTATTATAATGTAATCGCAGGAAGCAAGGATATCGCAATTGTAACAACTGATACTGCAGGTACTTTTGAGATCACAAAGGGTATCGCATACACAGTATCGGCAGATAAGAAGACTATAAACTACTCTGACGACACCATCACTCTTGCAGCAGGTGTGCATACTCTTGCAGGTGCAGAAGATCTTGACACCATAAAAGCAGCTGTTACTCCCGACGTAGCAGAAGGCTTTGAATTCAAGGGTTGGGACGACTCTGTTGACGGTGTTCTTACAGCTATTATAGAAGAAGTTGCTGTTGAGTCTGCACAGAACTATTATGTCAAGTTTGGCGGTTCGGGTGACGGACGTTCGGAGAACGCTCCTGCAGGCTCAATCCCCACTATCATCACAAACATCAACAACGATGGTCACACCACAGGCGACCTCGTAACAGTTTATGTTATTGACAGCGGAGAAGCTTCGAAGGAAGTTATCAACTCGAACATTCTTCTCGGTTATGACCCCCAGGGTCAGGGCGCAACCCCCGAGCACAAGGCAACCATCAAGTGGACATCCTACAAGCCCGACGAAGTTATATCTATCATCGGACACACCGGTTACCTTAGCTGGAATTCTTACAGCACACATTTGGTTGTTAAGGGTCCTTCGATTTTCGAAGATATCAACATCGTTGATATGAGATTTGCCAACGCAGGCGGTACCGATATTTACCTCAACCACTACCCTGTTGAGTTCAGAAACGTTAAATTCGGCGACCTCGACACAAGCTGCAACGTTTTCTATCCCTCGTCCACCCACTTTGCAATGGGTATGATCCGAGGCAGAAAAACTGTTGACCTCGACCAGTACGTTTACCTTGACAACGCCGACGTTATCGGCGGATACGTGAACGTTATGGGTTACAACGATGACATAACAGTTCAGGGTACCACAGGAAGCGTTACTCTTGAGATCGGTTCGGGAACTCTGCCCAACCTTTACGTTACAGGTTCTAACGCCTCTGCAACAGAATCCATTGGCAAAAACCTGAACATCATCCTTGGTGAAGGTGTTACCGTATCCAATGTTGGTACTGCATCTGTACCCGTAGTACAGGGCGCGATCCAGATAGTTCAGAACTACGGCGCAACCCTTCCCGAATCGCCCGTTATCAAGGGCTACACCTCAACCGCAAAGGATGCGGAGACTCCCGTATACAACGTTATTGCAGGAAGCTCTGATATCAGCCTTGACATCACAGATACCGCAGGTACTTTTGCTGTAGATGCAGGCAATGCAATAGCTTATGCAGTATCTGAAGACAACACCACAATTTATTATTCAGTAAACGGAAAGCTTACAGTCGGCAAGGGCAAATACACCGTTTATGCTGCAGCTGACCTTGAGGCTGCAAAGGCAACGGTTACACCCCCTGCGAGCGACATCTTCGGCAATGAGTTCACCGCATGGATCGACGACGGCAAGGGCAAGATCACTGCTCAGTACGGTGACGGCAGCGCGGAAGCTCCCACCGTATTCTACGCTCAGTTCGGCGCAACCGGAAGCGGCGTATTTGAAGATGCGCCTGCCGGCGATCTTGTTGCACTTGTCAAGACGATCAACTCGCTTTACGGCAAGGGCGACGAGGTTACCGTTAAGGTAATTCCTCACGCAAACCAGCCCACAGACGGAAAATGGGACAGCGCGGCTGATTCTGTTTTCCTTCCCCTCAACTCTGTTCCTGCCCACGATGCAACCATCAGATTCACAAGTATCGACGAAAACGAAAAATCCTACGTTACTTTCACAAATCACTTTGCATCCACATGGCCTGCAGGTTCGCATCTTTCGATAAACGGTCCTACGATATTTGACAACATCAATATCATCGACAACAGAGGCGACAACTACACATGGGACATCAACTGCAACTACCACTCTGTTGAATTCAAGGACACCGACATCTACTACATTCCCACATCTAAGGGTCACGTTTTCACTCCCTGGTACGGTCATTTCTATATCGGCGGCAACCGTTCGGCAGGTACCTTCTCGAATATAGACAGCACCATCAAACTTGATGCCAAGGCAACAGGTTATATTGGAGATCTTGGTATTTCCGGTTATGCCGACGGCAACCAGATCACAACCACCGCCAACGGTAGCATCACTCTTGAGATCACAGGCGGTTCGCTTCCTGCTATCTACATCGACAAAAACAAAGAAGGCTTCCCCCAGACATTTAAGGGAGACGTGAATATTATTCTTGATGGAACAACAGTTGAAAAATTCACTAACAACAACACTCCTGTTATTTCCGGTACTCTTTCTGTTATCAGAAACAACGGCGCTACTCTTCCGGCAGCTCCTGCAATTTCCTGCCCCACTTATGACATTACGGCAGGTGACGGAGTAACAGTTTCGCTGACAAGCGAAAAGGGCGTATTTGCTGTTGAATGTGACGGTATGGCATACGTTCAGTCGGCAGACGGCAGAAAGATCTATTATGGCGAAGATTCTCTTTCTCTTACACCCGGCGTATACACCGTATACACCGCGGCAGATGTTGACGCCATCATCGCAAACGCAAAAGAACCCGTTATTCCCGATGCTTACAAGCTTGGCGGCTGGGACCGCTCGGTTGACGGCGTTCTTTCGGCAATCATTGAATACGAAGGCAACGGCGAACCCGCATACTTCGTTATGAACGGCGGTACAGGCGACGGTCTTTCGCCCAACTCCCCTGTCGGATCTGTTGCAGAGGTTATCAGTGTTATCAACGCTGCAGGCTATGATGCTGACGATGAAGTTACGGTATTTATCATGGACGCTTGCGACGAGCCTTACAAGTACGACAAGTTTGGCAACAGTGTTATCGGCGTAAGCTTCTACAACAAAGATGTATACACAAGAGCAACAACATGGCGCAACGGTTACGGCGACACTGCAGGTTGGAAATGTCAGCTGAACTTCAAGGCATACGACTATGAACTGACAGGCAAAAACACACACATCATGTTTATGCCAATTTACGGTCAGGACACAAACATCACCTTCCACGGCGATGCAACATTTAACAACATCAACTTTATCAACACAAGACTTTGGGACAGAGAATTCTTTATCAACGGTTATGACATAACCTTTAATGATTGCGTATTCTACAACCTGAAGACCGACAAGCATTCCAACCAAGGTGCTTACAAGGGCGAACTTGTTTCGAACCATCCCAAATTTATGCTCAGCGGTGCCGAAGGACTCGGCGGTGTTCTCACCATCAACTCTCCCTATGACACCGAAGGCCAATACGGCGTGCACTTTGCAGGCTCGGGCTCGGCAGCATATACAAACCACGTAACAGTTGACCTTGCAGATCCCGATATCAACACCGGTATCTACTGGGGCTCTAACATTTCTTCCTTCGCAGACGGACTTTCGCTGTTTATGAACGGCGGCACAGTTCGCCAGATGGATACAACAGGCGGTTCTGTGACCATCGGCAACGGCTTTGAGATCGTGGCAAACGAAGACAACTCCATCTTTGATATGCCCCTTCCTGCAAACGTTGGAATATCGGGTGGCATCTGGAACATCAAGGTTAAGGGCGACGAACTCTTCCTTGCGCCCTCCGGCAAAACAGGTACTTACTATGTAAAGGGCGATGATATCGTTGCAAAAGCAGTTAACGAAGAAACGGGTGCTGTTTACTTCTCGTACGAATCCGCTCTCACCCTTCCCGAAGGCACATACACCGTTGAATCGTTCCACGAAAGCGAACTTGAAGACGTGAAGGTCGACATCTATTTCGACAATGAGCACGCAACAGGCGCACACTACGTTGGATACGTCGTTCATCTTCCTGTTCTCAACAACCGCGTAGAAGAATATTTCGCAGGTTGGGAGCTTGAAACCATGGATGGTTCCACAACTCATTACGACGGCGGCACCACCTTTGAAATTCCCGAGGGTGAATCCGAGTTGTACTTCTACTCCGCATGGGAGCCTTATGATGACACCGTTGTTATCTACCTTGATCAGCAGAGCGGTGACGATGAAAATACCGGTTCGATCTTTGATCCCGTAAAGAGCATCAACAAAGCGTTTGCTCTTGCATCTGCGTCTGACTGCACAACAAAGAAAGTTGCCATCATCGGAACATATGGTTTTGGCGATCAGGAAAGCTTCCCTGCCCACACTGCTCACATCATTCTTACAGGCGATGATTCGGGAGAGGCCGTATTTGACATCAACGACGACTGTGCAAGAGTCAACGGCCCTCTCACCATCGAAAACATCAAGCTTGACCAGTCAACATCGGCAGGCGGCAAGGCTTTGTGCGCAGGCATAAACGAACTCAACTTCGGAAAAGGCCTTACCGTCGATTCCAAGTTCAGATTGAGGCTCGGCGACTTCAGAACCTTTGACGGTCCCGTCAAGGCTTCCTTCTTGAGCGGCAACTTCCCGTCGGTTGAAGTCGGTCACTTCTGGGGCTACACACGCGGCACTGTTGACAGCGCAGATATTCTTATTGACGGCGCAAACATTGCAACCTTAAGCTTCAATTCGAACGGCTGGCTTGATACACAGATGGGTGTTGACTATACAGGCCCTGTTACCATCACCGTAAACAGCGGTTCGGTGGGTTCTGTTATTGCAACAACATCTGCAGAAAGCTCTTCAAAATACGCAGAATTTAAGGATACATTTACAATGGTTCTCAACAACGGATGCACAACAAACTTTGACGATGGAATTACCGCCGCAAACGGAGTATACGTTCTTTCGGTTGCAGAAGAGGAAGACTCTTACCTCGAAATAACCGAAACTCCCGGCACATTCAAAGTGAACGGAACAAAGACCGCAGTTGCCACAAACAAGGCAAACGGTGCACAGTTTGCATCAGAAGACGGATTTATCACAGTAAGCTCGGGACAGTACACTGTTGAATTTACTGATATGCTTTACTACACAAACAGCGGCGAAAAGATCCGCGTTTACAACGAATGCACCATTGATCTTGCAACTATCCATCACAATGAACCTCAGGACAAACTCTTCCTTGGCTGGACGTATGAAGATGGCACAACTTGTGACGCCACATTTGAAGGCAAGCCCGGAGACGTTCTTGTTGCACAGTATGTTGATTACAATGCGGCACGCGACTTTGCAATCATCGGTGCGCAGATCAGAACAACAGGTGTTCAGGGTCTGAGATTTGTGGTTGAAAAGAAGAACAACTTCTTCGATGCCCTCCCCGATGTTTCGGAATTTGGTACCATCGTGCTTCCCACCGACGCCACATGGGGCCGTGATATGTTTATCGACCAGCCTCAGGTTGCTGAATGGAAATGGGATTCAGAAACAAGACTTGTATTCACTCCCAAGTCCAACAACGGCTATACTCCTGCAAAAGTCGTAGGCGAAAAGATCTACAAGGAAACAGACGACTCTGTTCAGTACACTCTTTGTATCACGAACATCACAGAAGACAAGTATTACAGATTCTACTCGGTAAAGGGATATATAGTTTACAAAGACTACAACGGTCTTGAACAGGTACTTTACACCGACTACTATCAGACAAACCTTTACAGAATTGCCCTTGCAGCTCTTAATGCAGGCGAAGCTTCGGCGGAAACCTTTGAAGGCATCAAGGAATACGTTGAAGTAGACCGCAAGGAAGCGTACATGGCAGAAAACTATGACAAAAAGACCCTTCTTACAGGTTATCCCACAACCGAAGACAAGGATCCCAACCACGCAATGTATCAGCTTGCAAACGGTTTCAAGGTAAGAGAAGTTGAGATCGACACAGGTATCGGCGGAGACGAAGTTGAGATCGTACACTTTGCCGACACTCATCTTAACTACATCAACCAGAAGGATATGGAGATTGGCGAGACAAACACCCTTTCGACATACCGCGGCAGAAGCTGGCTGAGAGACGGCTCGTCTGTTCCCAACATCAACAGAGCAATGGAATATGCAAGCTTCTTTGACAAGACAGTCATCACAGGTGACGTTATGGACTATCTCTCGTGGGGATGCGCGGAAGTTATGACAAAGACCATCATCGACCGCAGCAACAAGGTTGTTATGGCTCTCGGTAACCACGAACCTGCGGAGCTTTGCCAGCCCGATATGAACGATCTGAGCTACAAGTACAGCCTTGATCATACCTATCAGGTACTTCAGAGCATGTGGAAGACAAACGATATTTACTATCACTCTGAAATCCTCACCAATGACGAAGGCACCGAAAAGGTTATGATAGTGGTTCTCGACAACCAGAGAGACGCATACTGGGGCGACAAACAGGCTGTTCCTTTTGCTGCTGACATCGAAAAAGCTCGTGAAAAGGGTATTCCGATCCTTATCTTCGAGCACAATCCCATCAGCACACAGAACCCCAACGAAACTGCAGTCAGCTGGTTCTATGAGCCCGGTGACACATACGGAATGCCTTGCGATATGACCAAGACCTTCGCAGGAAGCCCTGCTCACAGCTATGCTGACACCATGAAGGTATACAACCTCATCGTACGCAACCCCGACGTTGTTAAGGGCGTATTCTGCGGACACTGGCACAACCATATGTACACAGAAATCGTTGCCCAGAACGAAGACGGCAGTTTGATGACAGATGAAAACGGCGATTACGTTGTTATTCCTCAGTACGTTGTATCCGCAAACGCTTACGGCAAAGGAAACGCAATAAAGATCACCATTAAGTAATCAAAAACACATGTGGACTGTTGCGAAAGCAACAGTCCACTTCTTTTTCGTGATATGAAAAAAGGAGAACAATATAGTTCTCCTTTTTTATTCTATAACGCTATCAAAGCTTTGTGAAATCTTCGGGGCCGTGTTTGCACAGGGGGCAAACGTAATCGGCAGGAAGTTCCTCGCCTTCATAAACGTATCCGCAGATGTTGCACTTCCAGCCTTTTTTTGGCTCGTCCTTCTGCACAGGCTTCGGCTTGATGTCCGAATGGTAATATGCATAAGTACAGGGAGCAACATCCGAAAGCACGTCAGCGTCGGTCATTTCACCAATAAAGATAGTGTGGGTGCTGAGTGGCACGGTCTTTGTAACCTTTACCGACATAAAAGCACTTGACGCCTCGGTGAGATACAGAAGTCCGTTTTTCGAACGGGCAACCGCAGTAAAATCAGCAAATTTGTCGACTGTTTTGCCAGACTGAAGACCAAATCTTTTGAAAAGCTCGAAATCAGCCTCACGGGTGATGACCGAAATGTTGAACTCGCGGGTCTCATCGATCATATAATGGGTGTAATTGCCGCGGTTTACCGAGATCATAAGCTGGGTGGGATTGTTTGCGATCTGCATGGCCGTGTTGATGATACATCCGTTATCCTTGCCTTCGCATTTTGCCGAAAGCAGATACAGACCGTAAGTAAGACCGAAAAGTGCGTTGGTGTTCATCGAAAAACGCCTCCTTGTTAATGTGCGAAATGATTATGCTTCTTCAAAAGAACCCTTATCGAGTCCGCAAACAGGGCATACCCAATCTTCGGGAAGATCTTCGAAAGCTGTGCCGGGAGCAACACCGTTGTCGGGATCGCCAACCTCGGGATCGTATTCATAACCGCAGGGACATACATACTTTTTCATAATTTAATACCTCTTTCTGTATAGTTTTATATTGTATATTATTTTACAGTACCAAAGAAGGTGCTGTATAAACTCTTGCAAGGAGCTCCTGGTTGAGCATATAAAGGCTTTTGGGATCAGAACCGAAAAGATCCATTTTGGTGATCATATCGTTGGCATTTGTTTCTTCTTCGCCCTGTTCTTTTACAAACCAGTCAAGGAACTGCATTGTACGGAAGTCTTTTACTTCATACGCCGCAGCATAGATGTCGTTGATGAGCGATGTTACGTATTCTTCGTGTTCAAGACCCGCCTTAAGCACATCCATATCGCATGTAAAAACCTTGTCGGGTTTTGCGATGGCATCAAGTGTTACCACCTGGTTTTCGTTCTGAAGGTACTGATAGAAGAGCATGGCATGGTCGCGTTCTTCCTGTGCCTGAACCATATACCAGTTTGCAAAACCGTCAAGTCCCTTTGCCTTGAAATAATTTGAAAAATCAAGGTAAAGATACGCCGAATAAAACTCTTTGTTTATCTGAGCATTTAAAAGCTCGTGCACTTTGGAATTCATCATAGTTTATTTCCTCCTGAAAGTATTTTTTGTTTGTGATTATATTATACACCATTTTTTCAAAAAATAAAGTGATTAAGTCACGTTTTGGTAAATTTTTTATATGTTTTTTCGAAATTTTATGCCAATAATAAAGAATTAACTTAAAATTCATTGACCGAAAACTGCTGTGGTGTTATAATTCAATACAGAACATATCATCATTGATATCGGAGATGGATTATATGAACAAGCAGGATCTTGCACAACTATTTGAAGATTCTTTTCCTTTTTGGCAAAAACTTTCAGAGCAAGACAGAGACACCCTTTTCCGCTCTTCCCAAAAGGTCAGCTTTGGCAAGGGTGCCACTATTCACAACGGCACCAACTGCACAGGGGTTATACTGATAAAAACGGGAAGTCTGAGGCTATATATTTTATCGGAGGAAGGAAAGGAAATAACCCTTTATCGCCTGTTCCCCGGCGAAATATGTATTCTTTCTGCCTCCTGCGTGCTCGACACCATCACCTTTGACGTTTTTATCGACGCCGAAGAAAACAGCGATTGCGTTGTGGTGGGCGGATGCGCCTTTGAGGATATTTCAAGAAAACTGCCTGAGGTAAAAATATTTGCACTTGAAACCGCTCTCAGCCGTTTTTCGGACGTCATGTGGGTTATGCAGCAGATACTTTTTATGAGCATGGACAAGCGTCTTGCCATTTTCCTTTTGGACGAAATTGCAAAAAACGGCACCGACACAGTTAAACTGACGCACGAGCAGATCGCCAAATACATGGCGTCTGCCCGTGAAGTTGTTTCGAGAATGCTGAAATATTTTGCATCCGAAGGTATTGTTGAAACCTCCAGAAGTCAGGGAATTAAGATCCTTGACAAAAAGCGTCTGCGCGATTTAACCCTCTAACATATCGAGTATCTGCGCCTTCGGTCTTGCGCCGACAGACTGCTCGAGAATCTCGCCGTTTTTCATAACCACAAGAGTCGGGATGCTGAAGACCGAGAATTTTTCCGAAAGTTCAGGCTCTTCGTCCACATTGACCTTGCCGACCAGAACATCTTCCCTTTCGTCTGCTATTTCCTCCACGATGGGAGAAACCATGCGGCACGGACCACACCAATCGGCATAGAAATCGAGAAGCACAAGCTTTTCGGAATTACTTACTTCTTTAAAATTTTCTTTTGATACTTTTATAACTGACATATTATCGTCTCCTTTGTTTTTTATTTTTTAGTTTGTACCTGTATTATACAAATTATTTTCGACAAATTCCGTGATTTAGTCACATAGCAAAAAAGCAGAAGCTTGCACGCTTCTGCTTTTATTTTTTATACCTTATTCTGCTTTTTCTTCAAGATCGATACGATATGTTTCTTCACCGTCGCTATATGTGATCTCGCTGACAAGTCCGTGCGGACCATATTCTGTGACCACGAGTGTTTCGGTTCCGTCTTCGTTAAGCTGTCTTGTGTTGCAGAGTCTGCCAAGCTCGTCATATTTGGCATAGAGTACTCCTACATCCTCTTCGGGAATCTCCTGTCCCTCGTCATCCTTGAAAAACTGTGTTTGTGCAAGCTCGCCGTTAAAAGAAACGTTTCTTGTAAGGATCTTGCCGTCTTCGTCGAGGGTGTCGGCAAGGTGAAGGATTTCGTCACCTGTAGCATCACGGATAGTTAAGTCAGTTACGAGGATGCCCTCGTATTCGTATTCGCTCGTTGTGTCTATGTTGCCGTCAGCATTGTAAGTCGTCCACTCGTATATCTTGCCATAGCCGTCCTGCTTGACGATCGAATAAGACCCTTCGGCAGAGGAGGTTTCGTAAGCAATAAAAGTTCTTACCTCTGACATTTCTTTTTCGGACAAACCGTAGGGATTGTCGGATTTGCCGCCGCACGAGAAAAGCGAAACAGCAGAAAGCGCAAGGCAAAGAACAAGTGCAAAAATCTTTGTTTTCATAAAAAATCTCCTTTTGTTTTTTTATATTATATCATCTCAGGCGCGATTTGTCAATGCAGATCATTTTTCGACAAGGCCGTATTTTACCTTTATTCGCATTAGCTTTTCGATCATCTCGCCCGAAATGCACCACAAGAAAAAGGCGGTGGAAAACGAATGAATGATATCAAAGGGCAATCCCACAGCATAAGCCGCCGCAAGCATCTGAAGGGTTGGCTCGTTTTGAGACATCAGAACAGACGCGGGATTCATAATGCCGCCGTATATGACAAGGGTTGCGACGAAACCGAAGATCGAAAGGACTGTTCTTGTCCGCGGCAAAACGCCTTTTTTGAACAAAACTCCTGCAAGAAAACCGATTATGCCAAAGGCAAACATCTGCCACGGGGTCCAAGGCCCCTGTCCAAAAAAGAAGTTTGAAACAAAGCCTGTGACAGCACCCACCAGGAAGCCAGTCTCGCCCCCAAAACAGACGCCCGAGATCGTGACTAGGGCAACTACCGGTTTGAACTGCGGAACAGCAAAAAACGCTGCTCTGCCCGTCACAGCAATGGCACACAGTACACTTATCACCACAAGCTCGCGTGCCTTGGGTCTTCTTTTTTCAAAAACCATAAGAAACGGGATTATAGTTTCAAAAATAATGAGCAGGCTGATAAAATAATACTTTCTGTCGTCAAGAACCGAAATGCCGAGCCATATGGTAAGAGGAATTGCAATAAGTATCATAAGAGACGCGGCAACAGTTCTCTTATCAAGTTTTCTGTCAGAAGCGTCTTCAAGCAAAAGGCCACCCGAAAGATCCTTGCCCGGGAAAAAACAAACCATCGCCAGCGCCGCCAGAGTGATAAGTGAGATTTTTACAACATTATCGTCAAGTCCTTTTATAAATCCGACGTCGAATATTTCCAGAATACTCGTTGTGGCAAACAGCAGACAGAAAAGTATTGCAAAAATAAGCCTTGTGGGCGAGAATTTTTTCTTGGTATTGCTACAAGGCTGAGTGGAGTTTTCTTCTGTGGCGCCGTCGCTTTGCACTCTGCGCTTTTTTGCCTTTGGTGCAGGAGTCTTGCCAAAAGCTTTTATGATATCGTCAGCAAGCACAGCTTCTTCTATGATGTTTCGTGCCATGCGGTTTGCCGTGGTGGTATAAAAGCTGTTTCCTGCAAAAAAAGCACGAGGTGCGGATCTTGACGTGATGCTACCGTCAAAGAACAAAGCGCAACTATCGGCGTATTCGGCACAAAACTCGACGTCATGCGAAACCATAACAACAGTTTTTCCTCGTGCCTTAAGCTCGGACAGGATATCGGCAAATTCTTCCTTGAAGTGGGCATCCATACCCTTGGTCGGCTCGTCAAGCAGAAGTATCTGCGGATCAAAAAGCAAAATTTTTGCAAGCGCCGCTCTTTGCTGTTCTCCTCCCGAAAGATCGTACGGATGGCTTGAAAGAAGACCGTCAATGCGACAAAGTGACGCAGTTTCTATAACCTTTTTCTCTTTTTGCTCGCTCGTCAGATCCTTTTCCGAAAGCGCTTCAAGAAGATCGAGAAATACCGTTTTTTTGACAAAAAGTGTTTGGGGATTTTGTGGAAGAACACCGAGAAGGCCTTCATACAGCCGAGAAATCTTCGAGATCTTTCTTCCTTCTATCAATATCTCGCCGCGATATGGGCGGTTGAGTCCGGATATAAGAGAGAGAGCCGTGGTTTTTCCCGTACCGTTTCCGCCGACAATGGCCAGAAATTCGCCCTTGCCGACAGAAAGTGAAAGCCCTTTTATGACATCGGGCAGATTTTTTTCGTATCTGAACCAAACGTCGCAAAGCTCGATAACAGGGGTGTCAAACTTCAAAGCGCGGTCTTTGGGCACAAGCTCATTTTTGGGAGTGTGAGATTTTGAATATTCTTCTAACCACTTTCTGCCATCGCGCACACCTAACGGGCAATCTTCGTCATTGTCAAGTTCCGCAAAAACGCGCATGGGAGTAGGCAGTGCCCTGAACATATCGTGGTCTGTGCTTTTCAGCTTTTCGCAAACTATTGTGGGGGTGTCAAACGAAAAAATACGTCCGCCGTCGATAACAAGCACTCTGTCGGACATGGGAATCGCCTCTTCAAGGCGGTGCTCGGAAAGAATAACGGTGGTGCCAAGCTCGCGGTTTATCTTTTCAAGCGTTTTCAAAAATTCACCTGCGGCTATCGGATCGAGCTGGCTTGTGGGTTCGTCAAGCACAAGCACCTGCGGCTGCATAACCATGACCGAGGCAAGATTGAGAAGCTGTTTTTGTCCTCCCGAAAGCTCGGAAACGTTTTTGTGAAACCAATCGCTAATACCGAAAAAAGATGCCATTTCAGAAACCCGCGTTCTTATCTCGGCGGTTGAAAAGCCAAGGCTTTCAAGCCCAAAGGCAAGCTCGTGCCATACTTTGTCGGTGACGATCTGATTTTCCGGGCTCTGCATGACAAATCCGATCTTTGACGCCTGGTCACGCGCGCTTACAAGATCCAGCGGCATGCCGCCAAAAAGCACTCTGCCCTCAACCGTTCCGTGGGGACACAGAGAAGACTTTAACATACGCAAAAGGGTGGTTTTTCCGCATCCAGACTTGCCGCAAACGGTTATAAATTCGCCGTGCATTATTTCGAAATCTATGCCGTCAAGAGTTTTTTGTGTCCTTGTCGGATATGTAAAGCTTAGATTTTCGACCTTGAAGCATTCCATCTTCTCACCTCCCAAATTTCAATTATCACGGGGCAAATGCAGAGTAAAAAATATGAAATATAGCCGCTGATGCCCAAAAATGACGGCGGCGACATCCTGAACGTCGGAAAAAATCTGAAATCCATTCCGCCCGATATTCCGCACACCAGTGTGAAAACACCAAAAAGTGCAATATACGCAAGGGCTGCTGCATCTCGTTTGTCAAATCTGAATATTGAAAAAGAGGATCTTCCCTCAAGCCCGTATCCGCGAGAGCGCATACTGTCTGAGGTATCCACTGCGTTTTCAAGGCTCCAGGTAACCATGACAGAAATAATATCAAGCCCGTTTCTTATGCGCTTTGTAAGCTTTCCCTTTGAAAGGTCGCGGCCAATGCACCGACGGGCGTTTGAAACGCTGCGCATCTGAGCCAAAAATCGTGGAACAAAGCGCAGAGTCATTGAGATGATGAGCGCAAGCGAAGGTATGACCTTGCCGAAAAGATATATAAACTTGTCGCTCGTCATCACCTTGTTGTAAAAAGAAAACCATGAAATCACGCTGATGATCATCAAAGAGGCAAAAAATCCGTAGAGGATAGATTCGACGGTCAGCGGATTTCCGCTTGGCAGATATCTTATTATCGTTGCTCCGTTGTGGTTGAAAAGCGGATTTGTGACCGACATAAAAATCATCATCGGCAGCATATACAAAAGATTTGTTCTTATCGCTTTTTTTCCGCCGAACAACACCGAACAGACAAACGAGCAGAAAAATGAAATACCAAGGCAGACGGGATTCATGAAAAACATTGAAAATCCGATGACAAAAACAAAATACAACAAGTTTACAAAAGGATGATATGAGTTGAAGCCTATCATTTTCCCGCCTCCTTTTTCAAAAAATAAAAACCGCGGAGGACAAATGATCCTCCGCGGCAGTTTTTCCGCTCAACACAATCGTTCGGACGCAATTTGATAAGACAACAAAGCCCTGATATCACTTTTTTAAAAAAGCGTCAGCGCCGAACAGAACCACCCTTTCCTGTGCCGTGGCACGTGCGGAAAGAGCATCAGAGCAGGTCTTTTGACTCGCATCACATAATAAAAACGCCCGCGCCCACGCCTTCTCAGTTTCCCAATGACCGTTTTTCAACGAAAGGGCGCGTTCTTTGATGCATACAGCGACTGGTATCGTCACGGGTTCGCACCGTGTTCCCTTTTCACCCGACACACCTGGAATAAAATCCTTTGCGATGCACCGAGCACTCTGTGTGATATTTGATTTTAAAACGCTTAACACGTTTGCCAGTTACAGTATATCACACAATGCAGCAAAAATCAATCAGAAAAAACAGCACTATCTTTCAAAAAACGAAACAATTGCTCTATCAAAGAGCCGACTGGGTGTCGTTGGGGTCTCCGTTTAGTGCAAAATAGTATTCCTGTGACCAATCGAGTCCGCGATATGCCGCTGCTCTGTCGTCTTTTTCGATAAAGTCCATCAGAAGATCGAGCATTTCCTTCGTCCAGGTATTTTTGTCGATCTGAGAGGGAGTGAATTTGTTCAGGCTTATCATTTCAAAGCCGAAAAGGTCCTTAACCTGAGTTTTTGCAGCGCCTCCGACAACTTCTTCGACCAGGTGGCTGGGGATAAAAAGAACTCCGCCGCCTGCGCCAAACACCACATCACCGGGAAGACAAACGGCGTTTCCGATGCGTGTTACCGTGTTATATCCCGTCATGATGAAATCTCTGATGGGGGTGGGATCGATGCCACGGTAATAAACCTGGGTGTCTTCGATCTTTTTCATCTGCTCGGTATCGCGAATGCCGCCCCAGATGACCGCGCCGCCGTTTTCGTTTTTTGTCTTGTTCTTAAGGGCTGTTGTAAGATTTCCGCCAAGGAACGTGCCCTTGTATATCTTATCGTACATATCAATGACAGGAACGTCATATTCCTGCAGATTGTCGATTACCCACTGATTATAGGTGCCGGTTCTGCCCTCGTTTTTGCCTATTTCTTTGACCACGGCGTCAAGATCGGGGCGGTAAGGGCAATATATCGCTGTGACAGCGCGGCCGATAAGCTTTCTGCCATCGTCGTGAAGAGTGTGAAGTCTGCCTTCAAACTGGCTTTCGTAGCCTTTTACAAAAATCGGCTTCCACACTTCTTCAAGAGTAAGGGTCTTTAAAGCCTTCAGGTATTTTTCGTCAACCTTCGGTCTGCCGTCGGGGAGTCTTTCGCCCGTCCATTGCGGAGTGAGAGCAATTATTTCTTCTCTGTTATTAAAATTCATAATCATGTCTCCTTTTTATTATACCATTTGACATAATAGCATGGATTTTGCAGGTAATCAAGGGCAAAAACGATCAGTTTTAACCCTATTCGATCATGTTTTGCTGACAAAACCCACGCTGCATCACAAATGAAGCCCGCCGTCAACAAGTATTTCGGCGCCCGTGACATATCTTGCCTCGTCCGAGCACAAAAAGAGCACCGACGGTGCCACGTCGGCAGGAATGCCCACATATCCGCAAGGGATCTTTTGCTCGACCTGTTTTTTTAACTCTTCGTTATTCAAAACGTCGTCGTTACGCGGTGTGGCGATTGCTCCGGGGGCAACGTTGTTTACCGTGATTCCAAAGGGTGCAAGGTCGCCTGCAATATTCTGTACCATCTTGAACAAAGCCGCTTTTGTTATTGCGTAGAACGAAAGAGTGGGATGCTGATTGTATTGATTTACGCTGCCGATGGTGACGATGCGTCCCCATTTTTTCTTTTTCATTCCATCCGTGTACTTTTTGATAAGATAATACGAGCTCATAAGGTTGCAGGTTAGCTGATCGTCGAGTTCTTTTGTCGAATACTCGTCCCAATGCCTTTTGTACTGGATCGAAGCGTTTAGAACAAGAATGTCAACGTCACCTGTTTTTTCGTAAAGCTGCTCTATATCGGCATCGCTGCGCAGATCGGCTCTGACGGGAACAGAATTCCGGATCTTTGCGCTTGCATCTATGCACTTTTTTTCGCTCGATGCACCCGAAACAAAAACCTTTGCTCCGCGATCAGCCAAAAGCTTTGCAATTTCAAACCCTATCCCCTGGGTCGATCCGGTAACAAGGGCGGTTTTTCCCGTAAGATCAAACATTTGACATCACCTCCGATATCGTATATTCTCTGCCATGCTCCATTTCGAAAGAAGCAGAGACGCGCGAAGTATATCGTTTTGGATCTTCGGTGTTGCTTTCAAACATTCCGTAATGAGTGGGGACACCAACTTTCGGGTTTATTATTTTGGTAAGCTTTACCGCCTCATCAACAGTCATATTTCCGAGCTTTCCGTTGATGCAGACGAACAGAAGGTCGATATTTCTTTCAGCCATTTTTTCGAGCTTTTCGTTGTACTCGGTGTCGGAGGTGAAATACAACGTTTTTCCACCATGTTTCACAAGGACTCCGACAGCAGGAACTGTGTGGTCGGCAAACACCGCTTCAAGCGAAAAATCGCCCAGCTCAAAGGTTGCACCCTCGTCAAAAGCATGGTATTTTGTAACTCCGCACGAAAGCAGGGTTTCCTTGGCATCCAGCGGTGCAAGAAAAAGCATTTTTTCTTTTTTCATCAGAGGGATTGCGTCGATATCAACGTGATCAAGATGATTGTGGGTACAAACAACAACGTCGCTTTTCAGATCTTCTGGCAAAATTGGTGCTTTCACCATTCGTCCGCGGTGTGCAACACGGTCGACCACATCCGAAAGATATGGGTCAATACATATCTCGTGTTTTCCGTCACATAGGATATATCCGCTTTGACCTATCCAGCAAATTTTTAATTCAGCCATGATTCAGCTCCACTCTCTGTCGTTTGCCCATTCCTTATTCCATTCGTCGGTGGGCTCGAAAACGCCGGGGTATTTTTCGTGAATGTGCTCGGCGATAAGTTCTTCATTAAGCTCGTCAATACCAAGCCCCGGCTTGTCGGGGACGTTTACAAAGCCATCCTTGAACAAGGGATTGTCGATGCCGAGGGCAAGATCGTTCCACCACGGAACATCAACCGAATGAAACTCTACCGCAAGAACGTTTTGAACCGACGCCGCAGCGTGGATAGCCGCCATGCAGGCGATGGGGCTTTCCGCCATGTGGATCGCCATGGCAACGCCATATTTTTCGCACATATTGCCGAGCTTTTTCATTTCCATAGCGCCGCCTATTGTCAACATATCAGGGTGAACAACAGAAACGCCTCCTCGGCTCATCAAAGGCTCGAAATTTTCAGCAAGGAATATATCCTCACCCGTGCAGATCGGAACGTTGCAGCTGTTTGATATCTTGACGTAATGGTCTGTGAAATGCCAGGGAGCAACATCTTCGATCCATGCAATATTGTATTTTTCAAGCCGCTTTGCAAACATGATGCAATCATCTATTGCAATATGGCCGAGATGGTCGATGGCAAGCGGAACCTCGTAACCGATGACGTTTCTTATCTGGCGCACGTAATCTTCGAGATAATCCATGCCCTTTTGGGTAAGGTGTATGCCCGTTGCGTGATGGGGAATGGTGAAAACCTCGTAGTTTTTGCCGAGCATCATGTCCATGTCGACCGAGCCCTTCTGGTGGTTGATAGCTTTCATGGAATACTTCTTTATATCCTCAATAAACCCGATTGGGGCGTTCAGGCAACCCGGCTCGTCGAGCAAAAGCTCGATTCCCAAATCCATTTTAAGAAAAGTAAAGCCCTGCTCCATTCTCTTTTTGAGGGCGTTACCCATATCTGTTCCCGTGTGCTTGCCGTCCACGTCTGTGTCGCAATACATTCTGACCTTGTCGCGGAATTTCCCGCCGAGCATCTGCCAGAGAGGAACTCCCCACGCCTTGCCTGCAAGATCCCAGAGGGCGATCTCTATGCCCGATACTCCGCCGCCCTGGCGCGAATGTCCGCCAAACTGGCGGATGCGACGGAAAAGCTTGTCGACGTTGCAGGGGTTTTCACCAACAAGTCTTGATTTGAGCATAAGGGCATAGGTGGCGCTTGATGCATCTCTAACCTCACCGTAACCGACAAGGCCCTGATTGGTATATATTTTTATGATAGGGCAATGCTTGGGCGCTCCGTTGATGTTTGCAACTCTTATATCGGTGATCTTAAGTGCGGACGGTTCGGAAGATCGATTTACGTTAATATCCATTTTTACCTCCAAAAAGAAAATTTTTGTCTATGCTGATAATAACACACAATTCAACAAAAAGACATACGAAAAATGAGTAAAAATGTTGACTTTTCGAAACAAATACGCTATCATTATAACGAAAACGGAGGTGAAAGCTTTGATTTTCGATCAAGAATACGTTCTTTTTGAAATACTCGACGTTTTTTATCTTGATCAATCGTTCAAGAAAAAGACCGACACCGAAAGAAACTTTGATGCCATATCTTTCAGATTCAAGTCCGAAACGAAAATAAGTTCAGGAAAACAAGAGATCGAACTGTGTGACAATGCGATATGCTATTTTCCGTCAGGTTTGTCGTACACTCGCGTGTCGCAAAAGGACGAGCTGATAGTTGTTCACTTTAAGGCTTTCAATTACAGATCCAAAAATCTTGAATGCTTTATCCCCGACCAACCTCAAAAATATGCAGATATGTTCAGACAACTGCTTGAATGTTGGGAAAACAAAGAGATCTCTTACAAAAGCGACTGTGCCGCCATATTCAACAAAATATTTGCACAGTTTTACAGGGACAACACCGATGTCTGCAAGAACGAAAAAATAGCCGACGGCGTGCTTTATATTCAGAAAAACTGCCTGAAGCGAGATTTTTCTGTGGCAGATGCAGCAAAGCAATCTTTTATGAGCGAAACGTATTTCAGAAAACTTTTTAAAGAGGAATACGGCATATCTCCCAAAAAACACATAATCGACACACGCATAAAACACGCGGAAGCGTTGCTTTTGACTAATTATTACACCGTCGGTGAGATCGCCGAAATGTGCGGATACAGCGACTACAAACACTTTTCTACCGAATTTAAAAGGATAACCGGGGTTTCCCCTTCTCGTTTCAACTATAAATACGAAAAAGGCGAACAATAAGAAAAGCGAACACGGATGTGTTCGCTTTTCTGTTTTATACTGCAAAATTATTCGCATCTTACCCATGCATGGCAGATGTTTACGCGGGAAAGGCCGTAGTTTTCAGAATACTGAACAAGGAGTCTGTCCACTCCGTCTGCGCCTTTGATGACGATGTTGTTGGAATAATAGCAACCTCCGAGAGGTTTGTCGCTGACGATAGTTCCCTCGTCCCAGTTGATGCCGTCCTTGGAATGATAGAAAACGAAGTTTACGCCGTTTTCGCTTCTGGCGTGCAAGATATACGTGCCGTTGAGATATCCAATCTGAGGATTTCTTGCGATCTTTGCAACGTGCGATTTAAAAGGCTCGCCCCATGTCTTGCCCTCGTCCTCGCTGATGAGGCAGGTGAGATTATACTCGTCATCGACATTGTAGCCGTAGAAAACAAGGCTGCCGTCGGGACGGAAAATGAGGTTGCCGTAGGCGTGTCCCATAGTGTTGAAGGGAAGCTCGGAAAGCACGCTGAAGGTCTTGCCGCAATCGTCGCTGACGATGATCTTATAGAAAAGTCCTTCTTCGTTGCAGGTGAATCCCTTGTCGGTGGAATTGCAGAATTCAAGAACGTATATCCTGCCGTTGCGGTATATGGCGTCATATATACGTCCGCGCTCGTTGTGAACCTCAATAGGCTCAGACCAGGTTATACCGTTGTCGTGGCTGAGAAGGCACATAGGCGTACGGTATGGTTCGAAATCGCCGCCTGTGTTGCGCAGGCAGAAGAGCACGATGGTACCGTCGTCGCAGACAACAGCCTTTTCGCAACCGATGAACTGATCACCGTTGAGAAAAGAATCGTAGCTGTATTGGAGAATAGAAGGCTCGCCCCAGGTGACACCGCGATCGGTAGAACGCTTATATTCCACCCAACCGTACATGGTGTGACCTGCGTATATGCCACCCTTGTAGCCCGAACAGTTGGAATAGAAACAGATAATGCTTCCGTCCTTGCATTCGACCATTGCGTGACCGAGGTGTCCGCTGCGGGTTTTTGCAGAATGGTCGACAAAAAGTTCTTCTTTTTCGATTACAACGCGAGGATTGCTTTCGGATAGTATTCTCATATTTATATCTCCTGTCATATCAGAAATAACAATTAAATGATACAACATGAAAATGGTTTTGTCAAGGAAAACCGAGCGGATTGGAGAAAAAACCCAATATATTGTGTGGTTTTGGCAAAGAAATGCCATATAATCACACAAATTTTGCAAAAACACTTGACAAAACACACAAACGATGATATAATTCTTTCAGCACAGTGCGTGCTGAAACTTTCGGAGGTGCAGTATGGCTACAACCAAGAAAGACGAACTTATCGTCGACGAAATGTCTGAAACCATAATCAGCGCTGCCGAAGAGCTTGCCGTTGTGCACGGAGCAAAAAACGTGACGGTCAGCAAGCTTTTAAACACTCTGGGTATTACAAACCGCGTTTTCTACAACCGTTTTCACAACATCGACGAGGTTCTTGAAACCATCTACACCCGCTCTATTTTGAAGATCCGTACCGAGCTTACCGCAGATTTTGGTTCGGCAGACGAGTTTTTTGAATACGTTATGAAAGCCTGTCTGCACACCATCGTGCGCTCGTACGAAACAAAGATGAACTTCAACCACTATATTTTCGAGCACGATTCGCTCTCCAAGAGTAACTGTGACTGGTGGACGGGTCAGATAGAAAAAGTGATCGACATTGCAAAAGAAAAAGGCTTCATCAAAAATGTCGATTCGCGCAAGGTCAGCTATTCCATCTGGTGCTTTATCCGCGGATTCAACGCCGACGCCGTCAGCCGCGGCATTCCAAAGGAAGAAGCTCTTGACTACTACAGATACACCTTCTCTTTCCTGCTGGAAGGAATGAGAAAATGACTTTTCAACCGTTTTACACGGTTGAAAAAAATTACAGCACACACTGTGCTGAATTCAAACAAGTAATAAAACGGGAGTTTTTCCCGTAATAATATTACCAGCACACACTGTGCTGGGGGCAGGGCGAAAGCCCAAAAAATTATACAGCACACATCGTGCTGGAACATCGGGAGAAATCCCGAAAAAATATTTTCAGCACACGCTGTGCTGACGAAAGGAAAGGATCTATCACAATGTCGATAAGGTTTCTCGGAACAGGCTCTTACGTTCCCGAAAAAATTATTACAAACAACGATCTTGCAAAGATTGTGGACACGTCGGACGAATGGATCGTTCAGCGTGTCGGGGTGAAAGAAAGACACGTTTCCACAGGTGAAACAGCAGAAGAATTTGCAGCTCAGGCAGCAAAGCGTGCTCTCATTTCCGCAGGAATTTTTGCAGACGAGATCGACCTTATAATCGCGGCGACCATTTCTTCTGAATGTGTCTGTCCCACCGTTGCAGGATACGTTCAGAAAGCTATCGGCGCTACCTGCCCCGCTTTTGACGTAAACTCAGCTTGCTCCGGCTTTCTTTTTGCTCTTGAAACTGCGGTTTCTTATCTTTCGCGTCCGGGTTACGGAAAGATACTCGTCATCGGGTCCGAACGCATGAGCAAGCTGATCGATTGGGCGGACAGAAGCACCTGCGTTATTTTTGGCGACGGTGCAGGAGCTGCGGTGATCGGCAAGGGCGACGGATATCTTGCCTCAAAGATCAACACCTACGGAGGCAACGAAGTTATTGAAATACCGAGTTTTTCGGGTTCGTCCCCTTTCTTTGAAAAGGATGCGAAGCACCCCTACATTTTCATGGACGGTCAGGAAACCTTTAAATTTGCCGTCAACAGAATTGTTGAAGATATCAAGCAGGTCACCTACGACGCAGGTCTTATTCTTGACGATATCGACCACGTTGTCACCCATCAGGCGAATATCAGAATAATCGAGTTCGCAGCAAAACGCCTTAAAATTCCGATGGAAAAGTTTGTTGTAAACATTGACAAATACGGAAACACCTCGTCGGCAAGCGTGCCGATGGCTCTTGACGAGCTTGCACGCTCGGGAAAACTTGAAAGAGGCGACAAGATAGTTATGTGCGCCTTTGGCGGCGGACTTTCCAGCGCCGCATGTCTTATCGAATGGTAATTGCCATTAAATAGATTTACCAAAAAATATTTTTAATATCATGGAGGATTTTATCATGACACTCGAAAAAGTAATCGCACTTCTCGCAGACCACCTTGACATCGACGCTTCTGAAATCACAGAAGAAACAACTTTCGAAGATCTCGGAGTTGACTCGCTTGACACAGTTGAGATCCTTATGGAGATGGAAGACGAGTTCGGTGTTGAGCTGAAGCCCGGCGAAGTCGGCAAGTCTGTCAAAGAAGTTGTTGCTTACATCGACAGCAAAGCTGAATAAGCCAAAGAACACGGTAAAGAAAAATGATCCACACAAATCTTTGTGACATTGTGGGTATCAAATACCCCATTTTTCAGGGCGGCATGGCGCACATTTCAGACGCCGTGCTTGCCGCCGCCGTATCAAATGCAGGCGGCTTGGGAATCGTTTCTGCGGCAAGCGGAAACGTCGAAAAGATCGAAGAACAGATCGATCTTGCTTTTTCACTTACAGATAAGCCCTTTGGCGTAAACGTTATGCTCATGGGCGAAAACATTGACGAAATAGCCGCTCTTCTTGCACGCAAAAAGGTTGCTGTTGTGACCACAGGTGCAGGAAGTGCCGGAAAATATATACCTATGTGGAAAGAATCAGGCATAAAAGTTATACCTGTCGTTCCTTCTGCAGCCTTTGCAAAGCTTGCAGAACGTGCAGGCGCAGACGCGGTTATTGCCGAGGGCGGAGAATCGGGCGGACACGTGGGCGAAATGACCACCATGGCACTTGTTCCCCAGGTGTGCGATGCCGTCAGTATTCCCGTTATTGCCGCAGGCGGTATTGCCGACGGAAGAGGCGTTGCGGCGTCTCTTATGCTTGGCGCGTGCGGTGTGCAGATAGGCACACGTTTTCTTGCGGCGCTTGAATGTGGCATCAGCCGCACTTACAAGGAAAAGGTGCTGACAGCCAACGACACGGCAACCGTTGTTACCGGAAGAAGGCTTGGTCACCCTGTAAGAAGCATCAAAACGGCCTTTTCAAGAAACTATGCAAAGCTTGAATACACCGACATCCCCAACGACGAGCTCGAAGCGCTTGCCGTGGGCACTCTCCGTGCCGCTGTGGTTGACGGAGATGAAAAGAAGGGGTGTTTCCTTGCAGGACAGATATCGGGTCTTGTAAACAAGGAACAATCGGCAAAAGAGATCATAGAAGAGATCTTTTGCGAAACAGAAACTATTTTGAACGGAGCAAAACAATGGGTAAAATAGCATTTGTTTTTTCGGGACAGGGCGCGCAGTACAGCGGTATGGGAAAATCCCTCTACGAAAACTGCGACGCGGCAAAAAAACTTTATGAAGAAGCAGAAAGCATACGTCCCGGCACGATGAAGCAATCGTTTGAAGGAACAGACTACGAGCTTAAGATGACCTGCAACACACAGCCCTGCATGTATCTTGTGGAAATGGCAGCTTGTCTTGCTCTGGAAGAACAGGGCATCACATCTTGCCACGTGGCAGGCTTTTCGCTCGGCGAGATCGCAGCCCTCTCTTATGCCGGCGCGTACTCTTACAAAGAGGGTTTTGAGATAGTAACAAAAAGGGGCGCACTTATGCACGAGGCGGCGGGCAAAGCAGATACTGCCATGAGCGCGATCGTGAAGATCGACGCCGACGCCGTTACAGAAGCCGTAAAAGGCTTTGAAAAGCTTTATGCGGTAAACTACAACTGCCCGGGGCAGACAGTTATTTCCGGCCTTAAAGAAAGTGTTGACGCTTTTGCGCAAAAGGCTGCCGAAATGGGCGGCAAAGCAATTCCCCTTGCAGTAAGCGCCGCTTTCCACTCGCCCTTTATGGCAGACGCTGCGAAGGCTTTTGGAGAATTCCTTAAAGAGCGCAACATCAAAGCTCCCCAAAAGTCGGTTTATGCAAACTACACCGCAAAGGTATACGGAGATGACGTTGCCGAATATCTTGAAAACCAGATGATGTGCCCTGTCAGATGGCAGGAAACAATTGAGAACATGATCGCTGACGGTGTTACCGACTTTATCGAAGTGGGTGCCGGTAAGACCCTTTGCGGACTTATAAAGAAGATATCTAAAGATGTGAAGGTATATTCGGTTCAGGATGCCGAAAGCCTTGCGGCAACAGTTGCGGCAATCAAAGGTGAATAAAAATGACAGATCTTAAAGGAAAAACAGCTATAATAACCGGCGGTTCACGCGGAATCGGTGCAGGAATTGCCGAAAAATTTGCCGCATACGGTGCAAACGTTGCGATAATCTACAACGGAAACCTGGAAAAAGCCACCGAAGTGAAGCAAAAGGTCGAATCTTTTGGTACAAAATGCGAGATATACAAATGCAACGTGGCATCGTCCGAAGAATGTAAGCAGACTGTAAAAAATATCGTCGCGGATTTTGGCGGATTTGAAATACTCGTCAACAACGCAGGCATTACCAAAGACAATCTGCTCGTTATGATGGAGGACGAAGAGTTTGATGCAGTTATCGACACAAACCTTAAGGGCTGCTTTAACATGATAAAAGCTTGCTCAAGAAATTTTATCAAGAAAAAATACGGAAAGATCATAAACATTTCGTCGGTATCGGGTATTATGGGGCTTGCAGGTCAGGCCAACTATTCGGCATCAAAAGCAGGCGTTATTGCCCTGACAAAGGTGACGGCGCGCGAGCTTGGCGGAAAGAACGTATGCTGCAACGCCATTGCCCCCGGCTTTATCACCACAGACATGACAAAAGATCTTGATTCTTCGGAAGAATTTCTTAAATCCATACCGAAAGCAAGGCTCGGCACGCCCGAGGACGTGGCAAATCTCGCCGCATTTCTTGCTTCTTCAATGTCTGATTATATCACAGGCGAAACGGTCCGCGTAGACGGCGGTCTTGCCATCTGATTTCACCCAAAACGGAGGACAACAGTATGAAAAGAGTAGTTATAACAGGTCTCGGAGCCATAACTCCAGTCGGTTGCGATGTGGAAAGCTTCTGGGACAGTCTTAAAAACGGCAAAAGCGGCATCGACCTTATTAAAAGCTTTGACACCACAGACTACCGTGCAAAGCTGGCAGGCGAAGTTCGCGATTTTGACCCCACCCTTTATATGGAAAAGGGCGAGGTCAGAAGAACCGATCGTTTCGTTCAGTTTGCCCTTGCTTCTGCCGCGCAGGCAGTTGCCGACAGCGGAATCGAAGGCAATATTGACAGCGAACGCTTTGGAGTATACTTTGGCTCGGGCATCGGCGGATTTGAAACATTTGTTACCGAGCACAACAATCTTATCAACCGCGGCCCCACAAGAGTATCTCCCCATTTCATCCCCAAGATGATCTCAAACATGGCCGCAGGCAACATTGCCATCAGATTTTCGGCAAAAGGTCCCTGCATGTCTGTTTCTACCGCCTGCGCCACAGGCACCACCGCCATCGGAGAAGCTTACAGAGCAATAAAGGGCGGATATGCCGATGCCATCATCGCAGGCGGCGTTGAAGCGAGCATTTCTCCCCTTGCTGTGGCAGGCTTTATCAACTGCATGGCGCTTACCGAAAACACCGACCCCAAAACCGCCTGCGTTCCCTTTGACAAGAGAAGAAGCGGCTTTGTTATGGGCGAGGGCGCAGGTGCGCTGATCGTTGAAGAATACGAGCACGCCAAGGCAAGAGGCGCAAAGATATATGCCGAAGTTGTGGGCTACGGAAGCACCTGTGATGCTTTCCACGTTACAGCACCCGACGGCGAGGCAAGATCGTCTGCAAGGGCAATATCCGATTGCTTCAAGGAAGCAGGCGCAGACGTTGATGCGGAAAAGATCTATGTAAACGCCCACGGAACAAGCACTCCCCTTAACGACAAAACAGAAACCCAGGCACTCAAAAACGTCTTTGGTGCCGACGCATACAAGCTGAACATCAGCTCAACAAAATCCATGACAGGTCACCTTCTAGGTGCCGCAGGTGCCATAGAGGGCATTGCCGCCATTCTTGCACTTCGCAACGACCTTGTTCCCCCCACCATCGGATACGAGGAAAAGGACGAGGAATGCGACCTCAACTACACCCCCAACACCGCAAAGAAGACACAGATCGACCTTGCAATGTCGGTTTCTTTGGGCTTTGGTGGTCACAACGCCTGTATTGGCTTTAAAAAGATCGGGGAATAAGGCATGAACGTCGAAGAAATAAAGACAATACTCCCCCACCGCGACGATATGCTTCTTATTGACGAGGCAGAGCTTTGTGACGGTGTGGCGCATGCAAAAAAGAAGATAACGGGAGAAGAATTCTTTCTGAGAGGACATTTCCCCGGAAACCCCGTCGTCCCGGGAGTTATTCTTTGTGAAATACTTGCCCAGTCGGTGTGTGTATGCGTAAAGGACGTTATAAAAGAAGGATGTCTTCCCTTTTTCACAGGGCTTGACAAGGTTAAGTTCAGAAACCCCGTTGTCCCCGGCGACACCTTTGAAACAAAATGCGAGATCTCAAAGGTACGCGAGCCTTTTTACTTTGCAAAGGGCGAAGGTTTTGTGAACGGAAAACTTTGCGTCAGCGCAGAATTTTCCTTTGCAATAACAGCCAAGAACAATAATTCGGAGGAATAAGATATTGGGAATTATGAATCTGTTCGGTCTTTTGAAAAAGAAGTCCGAAAATGAAGAGATCACCTGCAAAAAATGCGAAAGAACAGCAAAAAGATCAGAGTTTTACAAAACAGATATGGTCTGCCCCGATTGCGGAACTTATCTGCGCATGGGTGCAAAAGAACGTCTTTCGCTGGTTGTGGACGAAGGTGAATTTACAGAGCATTTTTCTGAACTTAAAAGCGAAAACATTCTCGGGTTTCCCGAATACGACGACAAGCTTGAAAAATCAAAAAAAGCCAGCGGACTTGACGAAGGCGTTATCTGCGGCGTGGGCAAGATCGGCGGCAACGATTGTGCGCTTTTCGTCATGGATTCAAACTTCATGATGGGAAGCATGGGCAGTGTTGTGGGCGAAAAGATCACCCGTCTATTTGAGCTTGCCACAGAAGAAGGACTTCCCGTTGTGGGATTTACCACCTCGGGCGGCGCAAGAATGCAAGAGGGTATCATCTCTCTTATGCAGATGGCAAAGGTCAGCGGTGCGGCAAAACGCCACAGCGACGCCGGCGGACTTTATATTGCAGTGCTCACCGACCCCACCACAGGCGGCGTTACGGCAAGCTTTGCCATGCAGGGGGATATAATCATCGCAGAGCCCAAGGCACTTATCGGCTTTGCAGGTCAGCGCGTTATCGAGCAGACCACCGGCAAAAAACTTCCTGCAGGATTTCAGCGTGCAGAATTTATGCTTGAGCACGGATTTATCGACATGATCGAAACAAGACAGCGATTGAAATACACCCTTTCAAAGCTGCTTGCAGTCCACGCAAAGCACTGAACGAGGAGGTCAAAATGAGAACCATTGAAAATACAAGTGAAATAAAGGCATATGACAGAGTTCAGGCCGCACGCGACGGAAAAAGACCGTCCGGCGGATACTTTATTTCCCGTCTGGTCGACAATTTCATCGAGCTGCATGGCGACAGAAGATTTGGCGACGACTCTGCCATTATCGGTGGGGTTGGATATATTGGCGGAAAGTCTGTTACCGTCATTGCCATGGAGCGCGGCGACACCATTGAGGACAGAATGAAAAGGCACTTTGGCTGTCCCACCCCCGAAGGCTACCGCAAGGCACTGCGTCTGATGAAGCAGGCAGAAAAATTCGGACGACCCATCGTTTGCTTTATCGGAAGCTCGGGTGCATACTGCGGCATCGACGCAGAAGAGCGCGGACAGGGAGAAGCCATTGCCGAAAACCTTTTTGAAATGATGGGAATCAAGGTTCCGATCATATCGGTCATCATCGGCGAAGGCGGAAGCGGAGGTGCACTGGCGCTGGGAGTATGCGACACGGCAATTATGCTTGAAAACTCGGTGTATTCGGTAATCTCGCCCGAGGGATGCGCGTCTATTCTTTGGAAAGACTCGACAAAAGCGGCAGAGGCGGCAGAGGTTCTGAAACTTACTGCCCACGATCTTTACAAATTTGAAGTTATCGAAAAGATCATTGACGAAAAGGACAGAAGCCGCGATGAGATAACCTCGGATCTCAAAAGCTTTATACTTTGCGAAATAGATACAAAAGAAAAGCTTTCTGTCGACAAGCTTCTTGACGAAAGATATGCAAAATTCCGCAAGATCGGTGCTTGCTGATTCATTTTTTACCCCTTTTTGGCACACCTGTATTCCGGATGGAAACGGGTGTGCCATTTTTTTGATAAACAAAAACACTATACAAAAAATTTGACATATTTCATCAAAAGTTCTTGAAATATACAAAACTACACGCTATAATGAAATGTTAGTGAGTAACATTATTTTTCCAATGGAGGATTTTTCACAATGGCTATCAGATGTAAATCGGATTATCTCAAAAATTTTGTAAGCGATGCTGATATCAAGGCGTATATTCCCGCCCTTGAAAAAGCACACAAGGATCTTGTTGAAAAGACAGGTGCAGGAAATGATTTTCTCGGCTGGTACGACCTTCCCGAAAACTATGACAAGCAAGAGTTTGCACGCATAAAGAAGGCGGCAGACAAGATCAAGAGCGACAGCGATATTTTCATCGCCATAGGTATCGGCGGATCATACCTCGGCGCAAGAGCTGCCATCGAATTTATAAAGTCTCCTTACTACAACAACATGAAAAAGGATACTCCCGACATCTACTTTGCCGGCAATACCATCAGCTCTTCTTCTCTTGCAGAGCTTCTTGAGATCTGCGAAGGCAAGGACATTTCTGTAAACGTTATCTCGAAGTCAGGTACAACAACAGAACCGGGTGTTGCTTTCCGCGTTTTCCGCGAGCTTCTTGAAAAGAAATACGGCAAAGAAGAGGCTGCAAAGAGAATATACATCACCACAGACAAAGCACGCGGAAACCTTAAAAAGTTTGCAGATGCCAACGGTTGCGAAACCTTTGTTATCCCCGATGACGTTGGCGGCAGATATTCGGTACTTACAGCCTGTGGACTTCTTCCCATTGCGGTGGCAGGCATTGACATTGACGCCATCATGGAAGGCGCACAGACCGCAGCACGCGAGCTTAAGGTTTGTGATATCGAAAAGAATGACGCATACAAATACGCTCTTCTTCGCAACGTGCTTCTTAACAAGGGCAAGGTAATGGAAATCATGGCTTGCTACGAGCCCGCTTTCCAGTACATGAATGAATGGTGGAAGCAGCTTTACGGTGAAAGCGAAGGCAAGGACGGCAAGGGCATATTCCCCTGTTCTGTTATCTACTCCACAGACCTGCACTCGCTCGGTCAGATCGTTCAGGAAGGTCAGCGAAACATTTTTGAAACCGTTGTTGACATCAAGAAGTCGAACCACACAGTTATCATCCCCAACGACGCAGAAAACATCGACGGCATGAACTTCCTTTCGGGCAAGGAGCTCACCTTTGTTAACCAGAACGCTTACATGGGCACACTTTTTGCTCACCTTGACGGCGACGTTCCCAACATCATCCTCGAGCTTGATTCGAGAAGCGAAAAGGACTATGGCTACATGGTATATTTCTTTGAGCTTGCCTGCGCGATCTCTGGATATATCCTCGGTGTAAACCCCTTTAACCAGCCCGGCGTTGAAGCATACAAGAAGAACATGTTTGCACTTCTCGGCAAGCCCGGCGACGAAAACGCCGCAAGAAAGGCCGAACTTGAGAAGCTTATGAAGAGCTTCTGACAAATGTTTTTGTGCTAAATGCCGCAAAAAAGCTTTTTTTAGAACAAAATCAACTAAATAGCAAAACAAAAACAGCCCCCAAAGGCTGTTTTTGTGCGTTTTGCACAAAATAATGTTTTTTTAATCAAATTTATTGACTTTTCACATAGTTTGTTGTACAATAATTACAGACGATAGCAACATTTTATCATCGGCTATCGAATCATTCTCTGGAGGTACACTATTATGCTCAAGATTTTTGTAGGACTTAAGGGTTCGGGCAAGACCAAGCATCTTATTGAAATGGTTAACGCCGCTGTCGAATCGACAAACGGCAGTGTTGTTTGTATAGAAAAGGGCACAAAGCTCATTCACGAAATTTCCAACAAGGCTAGACTTATCGACACCATCACATACAGTATCGACAATGCCGAAAAGCTTTACGGTTTTGTTTGCGGTATTCTCGCATCCAACTATGACATCTCGGATCTCTTCATCGACTCCGCTTTCAAGATCTGCTGCGATTCTGTTTCCGGTTTTGAAGAATTCGTAAGAAAGGTTCTTCCCCTTCTCGACGATATCAACCTCACCGTCACAGCTTCCATCGAACCCGAAAGAGTTCCCGAATCGCTCAAGGCTTACCTTGCATAAACAACTTACAAAAAAGATCCCGAAAAGGCTTGCCTTTTCGGGATTTTGTTTTTTGTCATCAAAATCTTGAAAGAATAAGTGCGCCGAGCGAAAGCACCGTGCCGATAATACTGTCACGCGAGGGCTTTTCGCCAAAGCATATCCACGCCATCACGACGCCGCCCACAAGGGTAAGCGCGCTGTTGAGCGGATAGATGACCAAAGTGTCAAGGTGATGTGTCGCCTCGGACAGGAAAAAGGTTGCACCGTACAAGGCAACCCCCATGTACAGGATGATGGGCAAAAGCTTTGCAAATTTCACGGCATGCATCTTTGCATTTTCCCCGCATCTGAAAAACGGACGGATGACAAGAAGGATGCCGCATGAGAAAACAAAGGTATAAAGTGTGAAAAGATTGACCGAATAACCGGGAACACAAAATGTAAATAGTTTTTGACAAAGCGAATTTGTGCCAGCAGACAAAAAAACAAGCAGAAGAATCACAAAATCGTGCAACTTAAGACGGCAACAGGTCTTTGTCTGATAGCAGACCATAAAATAGACGGCAAGAATGATAAGCGCAAAGGCTATTGCCTTGAAAACCGATATTTTTTCGCCAAAGATCAATACTCCGCTGAGCGCCGCTATGATAAAGCTTGACGAGCTTGCCGTGGTTGCCAGCATATATGCGTCGGTCTTAAGGCAGAGAAGCCAAACAATGTAGTTTAAGCTCATGCTTATGCCCGAGGCAAAGCATATCCACCAGCCTTGGGCAGGCATGGAAAAAGACATTTTTGACGCAGATACAATCACAACGCCGATAATAATGCAAATCAAATTGCGCATGAACGAAAGATCGATGTTTCGGCAATGCCGTTGAGCTTTGCAGTTGCTTTTTTCGACACTCCGCCCTTTGAGACGTTGCAAAAAACCGTAAGTACAATAAGTAAATATCCGAGCATTATTGTCCAGACCCCCATTCAGCCGGAGCGTCGCCCATATCGGGAACGTCCATGGGCATACCTCCATGTTTTGCAGATTCTATCGCCACAAGTCCGGGAATTGTGAAGCGTGCCGCTGTCCAGGCGTTGAGGATCGGGAGCTTATTTTCAAAAACCGCCTTGCAAAAATCGTCTATCAGAAATTTGTGAGTTGCCATGTGTCCGTTTTCGATATTCTCATATTCGGCAGGAAGCCTTTCTATCTCTTCCTTTTGCACCTCGGACACGTTGTCCCATTGCCATTGTGCATTTGCCACACGGTTTTTGAAATCGGGCAGATGCTTATTTTTTACCATTCCGTCGGTGTTGACGTAATCGCTGACGTCGGTCAGGCGTACCTTTTCGGCATCGCTGTCAAAGTCTTTTTCGACGAGAATGTGTTGGGCGTTGCTGAATTCATAGCCGCCACGGGTGCCGTAAAGCGCCGATATATACGAGCTGGGCTTCATCCAACCAAAGGTGCGTGCCTCTGTGACACGGGCGGTACCGCCGTTTGCCAGTTGCATCAGCACGTACTGATTTGAAAAAACATTGTCCCACGGATTTTTGCCTATCTCAAAGCGTCCGTCGCCCGTTTTGTCCTCATAGCCAAAACAAACCACCCTTTTTACATACGAATCGACAGCCGACAGTATCATACCCGTGGAATGGGTGGGATAAAGCAACGGCGGCATTCCTCCCTCGCCGGGGCGTTTGCCGTAGCTGATCGAATCGATGTGGTGATAGTACTGGCTGGCACCATAAGTGAAATCGCCAAATTTTCCCTCTTTGTAGGTCTTGCGGCAAAACATTGCACAAGGGTAGTAATAGCAGGTCTCGCCCATCATGTAGATAAGCTTTTTTTCTTTTACAAGCTCAACAATTCTTTTGCATTCGTCAACAGTCGGTGCCATGGGCACTGCGCTGTACACATGCTTGCCGGCGTTAAGAGCGCGGATAACAATGTCGCCGTGCAGGTGCCTTTGGGTGAAATTGGCGATGCAATTTACAGAACTGTCAGCAAGAATATCCTCGTAGGTATCGATGATCTCAACACCGAACTTTTCGGAATATTCCTTTGCGCGCTCTGCAACAAGGTCACAGACGTAAACCTTGTCCACATTCGGGTGAGCTTTGAACAGCTCGACAAAATGTCGGGCAAAATTGCCACATCCGACGATTGCCACAGTCAGTCTTTCTGCCATATCATTCTCCCTCTTTTCCAATATAATATCCTTCGTAGCCCGACAGTATATACTGTCCGCTTTTTTTCATGCAAACGCTGACAATACCGCCGTTGAATGAAAATCTGACGTTAAGGCTTCCGAGATAGGTATCTGTTATTTGTATTTTCAGTGCAAATTCGCTGTCCGACACCCACGCGCCCGAGCAGGCGGCGCTGTAACTCCCCTGCACCATCTCGCCGGCAACGTCTGAATTTCTCATATCGCAGGGCAGATCACACAAGACATTTTTGCAAATGCCAAACTCTATGCGTTTTTTTGCTCCGTCCTTTTGATAGACGAGAACGCCTTTTTCAGCCTCAAAATAAAGCGAAAAACATTCGATGCCAAGGGGATTTTTTTGTATCAGGTATTTTTTCAGCGAGACTTTGTGCGAAAGCGCAGACACCGGTTTTCCTTTTTGGCACACGAGTTTTTGCGATTTTATATAATCACAAAGCTCGTCCTGCGCAGTTTTGTTTTCGCAAAGAGCGGCATCTGAAATATTTTCAATTATATCGTTATAAAAATGGTCGAGAATAAGCTCACGCGCAACCGCGTCACTTGCCTGACAGTCGGCAGTCATAACAAAAATGAGATCGTGTTTCACGTCGCACACGGCAAGCTGACCACCCATGCCGATAAGGGCAAAACCGTCGTTTGGCATTTTCCAGATAAGATATCCGTAGCCGTGGGATTTATACTTTGAAAAAACTCCGTCTGCATTACAATCGACCTGTTTTGAAACGGCGTTTTTCATATAATCCTCGTCAATATACCTTACGCCGTCAAAAACTCCCCCATCCATTATTAAACGGGCAAATATCAAAAGATCTCGTGGGGTACACATAACACCCGAATCGCCGAGGGTGTATTTACCGGGGGCGTATATCGTATAGCTCTCGTCAGAAAAGCCCATCTTTGAAAGCACTTTTTCTTTGAGATAGGAAAGAAATGTCTTTCCCGTCAGTTTTTCGACGATACAACCGAGAAGGTACGAACCCATGCTGTCATAATAAAAAAGGGTTGTAGGGGCTTTGGCGGTCTGCTGGGCATAGTACGCACGCACTCTGTCGTCGTATATCTGCCACCAAGGATTAAAGCTTGCAATATTGCTGCGCATGGTCAGCATATCGCGGACGGTGACGGCATCGTACATTTCGTCGGTATTTTCGTTTCGGTATTCGGGGAAAAATTCGATTATCCTGTCGTCGAGCGAAAACAGTCCTTCAGTAACAGCCAGTCCCACCGCCGCTGAAACAAAGCTTTTTGAAACCGAGTACATTCTGTGAAGCTTGTCGCACGAAAAGGGCGGATAATCGACTTCGAGAAAGATCGAATTTCCCTTTGCCATAAGGATGCTGTGGACAGGAATACCATATTCTTCAAAAAATTTCAAAAAGCGGAGTATGTATTCTGTTTTTATGCCTGCACTTTCGCAGGAGCAATATTCAAACATTTTCATCACCAAAAAAATGATAACACAAAGAGCGTTTTTTTGCAATAGTTTGCACCATAAATTATAAAAATGTCACGATTTGTATTTACTTTTTCAAATCATTTTGTATAATAGAGTTGTATCGCCAAAAACGTTAAGCGCAAGACTGAAAGAAAGGCAGAAATATGACAGCTGTTATTTTTGATATTCAAAGAAACTCTTTTGTTGACGGTCCCGGCATCCGAACCACAGTATTCTTCAAAGGATGCAATCTGAAATGCAAATGGTGCCACAATCCCGAAAGTCAGAATTTTGAAAAGCAGATGATGATATACAAAAACAAATGCACGGGATGTGGAAAATGTGCTTCAGTATGTCCGCATCATCTTGCTTCTTGCGAATTTTGCGGAAAATGCGAGATTCTTTGTCCGAACGATGCACGAAAATTGTGCGGAAAAGAATATACCCCCGAAGAAGTTCTGAAAGAAGTTATAAAAGACAAAACTTTTTACGAAACCTCGAACGGTGGCGTAACTTTTTCGGGTGGAGAATGTATGTTGCAGGCGGATTTTCTTTGCGAAATCTTGAAGCTGTGCAAAGCAAACGGAATACATACTGCGGTTGATACGGCAGGATGCGTATCATGGGAGCATTTTGAAAAGATAATGCCCTATACCGACCTGTTTCTTTACGATGTAAAGTGCTTTGACGAGCAAAAGCACAAGGAATATACCGGCGTTTCGAACAAGCTTATTCTTGAAAATCTGAAAAAGATATCCGACACCACCGACAAGGACATTATCATCCGCATTCCCGTTATCCACGGTGTGAACGACGACAAAAAAGAAATGGGCATGATAGCGGAATTTCTTAAAGACATCAGATACACATCGGTTGATCTTCTGCCCTATCACAAAATGGGCGAGCACAAATATGATGCGCTTGATATGGCATACACAGAATTTGAGGTGCCCGACAAGGCGATTATTGACGAATACAAAAAGCTGTTTGTCAGATAAAAGAAACTATAAAGTACAAAGCGAGAACCTGCGAGGGTTCTCGTTTTTATGTTAACTAAATCAGGGAAACCCCCGGCGAGGGTTTCCCTCTTGCACTACGTGCAATTCACCCTTCCTGCGCTTTGCAGACGCAACAGATATTTCGCTGTCTGCTGACAGCGACAAAGGCTCCGCCTTTTGAAACCGAAAACTTTTTTGTAAAAAAGTTTTATCAAAAAACTTTCATAACAAGTTGGGGTACAGACAAAAAAGAGAACCCGAGGGTTCTCTTTTTATGATATCTGATCAAATACCTGTGAGGAATCTATCGACAACGAGCTGTCTGAACTGAGGAGAAAGGCTGGCAAAATATGCGGTAAATCCTGTTACTCTGACAACGAGGTCGGGGTAAAGATCGGGATTTTCGTTTGCCTTGAGGATCTTTTCCTTATCGAGGACGTTGATGTTGATGAGGGTTCCGCCCTGCTCGAAGTGACCAAGGATGAGGTTGAGTACGAGATCGATTCCCTCGTCATCCGCCTTGACCATGGGGTCAAATTCGATTTGAAGAGGGGCTGTGTTGCCGTAGCCGCACTGAACAGATGCGATTCCGTTGGACTGTGCCGTGGGGGCACCGTCTGTTCTGAAATGCGCGTTGGGGTTTGCACCGTGAGATATGGGGGTGGTTGCCTTTCTTCCGTTGGGGGTGGCTCCTACCTTGGAGCCGTACTCGATAGTTCTTGACCACGAGAACCAGCCGGGAATAAGCTTTCTGCCCTCGGGCATCTTCTGCGCCTTGATGGCGGCAACCCAACTGTCGGTGAGCTTCTGTGCCCATGCGTCCGAAACTGTGCCGCCCTGGCAATACTTGGGGGCAGACGACATAATGGCGCGGACTCTCTCGTCAGCAAAATCGTTTTCAAGGTTTTCGTAAAGTGTTTCCCACGAAACAAGCCCTTCGTTCTCAATTCTCGATTCGATGGCGCCAAACGAGTCTGCAACAACGGCAAGACCTGCGCCGTCGATGCCGACGGTGTAAAGCTCGGCACACTGAGAAATATCTTCGCCGCGCTCGATTGTGTTGTGCATCATAAGGTTCATAACAAGCTCGGGGGTTACTTCCCATGCGTGGTCGATATGGAGGTTGATACCCTCGGCAGTTACCTCAATAGCTTTTTTGAGGTGGGATTCATAGATTTCGAAAAGGCGTGCGGAGCTCTTATTTTCTTCGTTCTTCATATCCTTGAGCGACTCGTCAAGCACCTTTGCAATATTGATCTTGACGGTGTCGTTCATCGGGAATTCCTTGCCGGGAACGCACATCCAGTTACATCCGACGGCAATTCTCTCGCGAGCTGTCTTTTTGTCGATGTCGCCGTTTCTCATATAGCCCTCTGCAAGAGATTTGTCGTTGCAGAATCTGGGCCATGCGTTCTTGTTCTTGATAAGATAATATACACACTTGCGCTGGAATTCGCGGTCACAGTTCTTGTGAACGCGGACGGTGAGGTTGCAGGCGATGTTGATGGAATCGGCAGCCTCGAGGATGAGGTAGGAAAGATGGTTTGTTCTGTCCACATCATTCTCGTCAACACCCGAGATCTGATAGTAGTGGGGATCGATGAGAAGGAGGTTGGCGATGAGGAACTTTGCGGTTTCATCGTCAAGAATGCCTGCCTTAACATCGTTCTGATAGTAGGGCCAAAGAAGTCCGTCAAGCTGGAAGCCCGCGCCATCTCGAGTGTAAATACGCGATGCGCAGTTGAAGAAGGCTGTCCACTGACATACCTCGCGGAAGGTCTTGGGAGCATCGTAGGTGATGTTTTCGCAGGTTTTAAGCATCGTTTCAAGATTTTCTTTTACAGCGGCGTTTTCTTCGGCAGCGATCATCTCGCGAAGCTTTTCGCAATGACGCTCGACAAAGCGGATAATCGCCTTGACAGTGCGTTCTTCTGCATCGTAAAAGTCCTTCTTGTCGGGGTTTATCTTGCGATATTTTTCAATTTTCTCAAGGAAACCGCCAAAGCCAAGTTCGAAGCCAATGCGATAATCGCAGGCAAAATGGGCGTCGCCGTCGATACCTGTGGCGATGTTATACTTTGCCTGCAGGGGCTTGAGGTGATCATAAGGAAATCTTTGCTCGTCCCAGCGTTTGCTCCACTGGTTTGTGGCAGACTTCATAAGCTCCATGGTTTTGGGATTCTTTTTGAGCCAATCGGGCAGATAGTGAGGGTCGCCACGATAGTTTACAAGCATATCGCGCCATCTGCCACAAAGCATTTCGTTTGGATCAATATAGGGCTCGTGGGCATCAATGACACGGCAAAAGTTTTCGCACATGCCGTCATAGCCATAGAAGCTTCCGTTTGTGCTGTTATAAAGAGGCTCAACAGAATAACCTTCGGAAATCGGAACTGTGCCGAAATCGTCAAGGTCGGTAAAGCCGTTCTGTTTTCTCTTTTCAAGAGTGTGACGGACCTTTGTCTCGCGCATGGCGGCAAGTCTGTCAGCATAGGTGTAATTATTTGTTACAGTGGGCATATTGTTTCAACTCCTCCATGTATTCTGTGCTTGGCACACTGAACCCGTCGGGTTCAAAAATTCCAAGCGCCTGTCTTTTTGAATTGCCCAGTGGGTGATAGGGCAGAAGTTCATAACAAATTACGTTTTTAAGAGTTTTCATAAACTCCGAAATCTTGTCTATCCCCTGTTCGATCTCGGGAATGACGGGAGTTCGGGCAATTATCGGAACACCGAGAGTATCGAGCTTTTTGAAATGCTCGATTATTATTTCGTTTCCGACGCCCGTGTATTTTTTGTGCGTTTCGCTGTTCCAGATCTTAAGATCTGCCATGACGAGATCGAGCTTTTTGAATATCTGTTCATCGTAGTAGATAAGCGAGGTTTCGACGGCGCATTTTATCCCGAGCTTTTTACATTCATCAATGGCATCGGACAAGGCTTCTTTTTGCATCAGAGGCTCGCCGCCCGAAAAGGTGACTCCGCCCTCGGTGCCATAATATGCCATGTCTTGTGCAACCTCTGCCGCGATCTGCGATGCGGTCATGCTTTTGCCGCAGACAACGCGCGCTCCCGAGAAGCAACCCTTATCGCACATTTTGCAACCGATGCATTTTTCGGGATAGAAAAGTATCTGGGGATTTGGATCGATGCATTCGGGATTGTGACACCACTTACACGAAAGCGTACAACCTTTGAAAAACACCGTGGTGCGAATACCCGGCCCGTCGTGGGTGGATGCACGCTGGATATCGGCAACTATTGCATCAGTCAAGGATCTTCGCCTCCGAACCGCCGCGCGAGCTCTTGATTGCTGCGTCAAGAATCGCCATAACGCGCATATTGGCATCAAGAGAAAGCATTTCATGAATGGGTTCGCCTGTCTTTATGTGATTTGCATAATGGCAGGGCATATTCTTATACTTATCACCGAGCTCATCAAGAGCAGGCATTTCAACGAGGTTACCGTAGATATCATAGCATTCAACGTCGGGAGCGTTTTCGGCGCCGCCTGTGCAGTTGATGACACCACCTGTACAGAGCACCATGGGACCCGAAGGAATAACGGCACGGGGTGTTGTCCAGGTGCCTTCGATAACAGACATTTTGCCGTCATACTTAACGATGGCTGCAAAGTTGTCTTCGGTATCGCCATAGGGAGTATTAAGGTTTGCGCCGTAGGAAAGAACGCTCTTTTCGCCCTCGCCCATAAACCACTTTGAGAAGAAGCAGCCATAGCAGCAGATATCAAGGAAAACACCGCCGCCATAAACGTCATTGTGCCACCAGGTCTTTGCTCTTTGCTCGTCGGTCATTTCTTCTGCCTTGGCAGAAACACCTCTGTGCTTGGCACCCTTGCCGAGGGGGCCTGTGTGGCCGTTGATATAGCGGAGCTTGATGGGATCGCCGACGATCTTTTCATCAAGAGCTTTCTTCATCTTGTGGATGTAGGGGCGCCATACGACAGGCCAGTTGACAACGGCAGTAATGCCCGATTCTTTAACCGCCTTTTCGATGCGCTGTGCTTCTTCAAAGCTTACGGCAATGGGCTTTTCGATACAAACGTTTATATGTCTTTTTGCACATTCTTCGACAACTTCGGGCTTTTTGCAGTTTTCGGTGAGGATATATACCATTTCGGGCTTTTCCTTGTCAAGCATTTCTGTGTAGCTGTCGTAATAGTTAGAGCAATAGTTTTCGCAGACGTTCTGCTTGTTCCAAGCGGGAGTGTAGCGCAAGGGTGCGATCTGCTCGACGCCCGTGGGTGCATCAGCAACCGCCACAAGCTCTGTATCCGGCTGTTCGGAAATGTAAAGTGCCACTTCGTTTACGTGCATGTGTGCAAAGCCGATTATTGCTGCCTTGATCATAGTTTTTTCTCCTTTTTATGCAAAGTTGTATTCTTTAACGAGATTATAAAATCGAAAAGGACGATTGTACATAGATATAACAGGCTTTTTTGTGGACAAAATCGTCATTCTCGGAGAAAAGGCAATATACCTTCGAATATATTTTATCACATAATATCGGATATATCAAGTAAAAAACGGTACTGCAGATGAAAAAAACGGTATTTTCACAATTTTTTTGCATTTTGACTTTTTGGTTTAAAATCATACAAAAAAATTCGACATATTACGATTTTTATATATTATGCCGATTGACTTATTTGTCGGTGAATGATATAATATAGTCGACATATTGATTTGCGACAAACCCAACATATTTTACGGAGGATATGAATATGCAGGATTTATCAAGAGAAGTCCCCTACGGCGAACTTGCCATCATCGGTACACGCGGTACCGAAGCGATGCTTGAAAGAATTCAGAAGTACATCGGCGAATGGCGTAAGGAAGACGGTAATTACATCATCAAGGCATCCTTTCCCCGCTTTGGTACAGGCGAAGGCAAATGCCTTATTTCCGAATCTGTCCGCGGCAAGGACGTTTTTATTGTGGCAGACTGCTACAACTACAACGTAACCTACAAAATGCGCGGAATGGACATTCCCACCACCCCCGACGAGCATTTTTGCGATCTCAAGAGAATCATCTCTGCCATCGGCGGTAAGGCAAAGCGTATTTCGGTTGTAATGCCCATGCTTTATTCCAGCCGTCAGCACAGAGTCGGCGGACGCGAATCGCTTGACTGTGCACAGTCATTGGCTGATCTTGCAGCAATCGGTGTTGACAACATCATGACCTTTGATGCCCACGACGAAAGAGTAAGAAATGCAATTCCCCTTAAGGGATTTGACAACCTTATGCCCACCTATCAGATGCTCAAATCCTTCTTCCGTCACGAATCGAACATCGACAAGAACAATCTTATGATCGTTTCTCCCGATGAGGGAGCCCTTGGACGCGGAATGTACTATTCCACAGTGCTCGGCACTCCCCTTTCTATGTTCTACAAGAAGCGTGACTATTCTATCATCAAGGACGGCAGAAACCCCATTACATCCCACGAATATCTCGGTGATGACGTAAACGGCAAGGATCTTATTGTTGTTGATGACATCGCTTCCTCCGGCGAATCTTTCCTTCACATTCTTGACAAGCTCAAGACCCGCGGAGCAAGAAGAATCTTTGGTTTCTTCACCTTCGGTCTTTTCTGCAACGGTCTTGAGACCATGGACAGATACTACAAAGAAGGTATGTTTGACAAGGTTTACACCACAAACACCATCTACAACGCTCCCGAGCTTCTCGAAAGAGAATGGTTTGTTGAAGTTAACCTTCTCAAGTACATCGCATACTACATCGAAGCCGTCAACATCAACCGCTCGATCAGCACCATCATTGATCCCTTTGAAAAGATCAAAACAATGCTTGCAAATCTTGACGACAACCACAATATGTAATTTTTCACAGGCCACTTTTGTGTGGCCTGTTTTTTTGAATTAAAGGCAGGAAAAAGCAACAAGACATAAGTTTTTTTCAACTTTTTTGGCAAAATTCTGCTTTTTAAAAAACAGGCGTTGACATGTGAGAAAAAATTTGGTATTGTTATTTCAGAATATGTCTTTCAACAAGGAGATCCCAGCTATGAAGGCAATGTTTATAACCCAAAACAAGCACCACTATGAAACGGTGTACACAAAAGAAACGAGAGCAGTGCTTGAAAAGACGCTGGATTTCATCGATCCGCTTTTTGATATTGCAGAGCCTGAAAAAAGGAAAGACGAGCTTTGCGAGGTGGAGGTGCTTTTTTCCACCTGGGGCATGCCCGAGCTTTCGGAAGATGAGATTAAAAAATACTTTGGCAAAGTCAAAGCTCTCTTTTACGGAGCAGGCACGGTACAATATTTTGCCCGTCCTTTTCTGAAATCGGGAGTTGAAATTTTCAGCGCATGGGCGGCAAACGCAGTTCCCGTGGCAGAATACACTGTGGCACAGATAATCCTTGCAAACAAAGGATTTTTCCAAACCTTCCACCGATGCACCGAAGACACATGGACGAGAAGATCCGAAAGGACAGATTTCCCCGGAAACTACGGTAACAAGATAGGCCTTGTGGGGGTAGGAATGATCGGAAAGCTCGTTGCAAAAATGCTCGGTGCATACAATTTCAAAATTTTGGCATACGATCCTTTTTTGCCGCAGGAAAAGGCGGACGAGCTTGGCATTGAACTTACAAGCCTTGACAGAATTTTTTCAGAATGTACCGTCGTTTCAAATCATCTTGCCAACAATCCGCAGACTGTGGGAATGCTTGATAAAAAATATTTTGACAAAATGCCCCCCAACGCCGCTTTTATCAACACAGGCCGCGGCGCGCAGGTGGTGGAGGACGACCTGATCGAAGCTCTCGAAAAGGAGCCGTCGCGCATTGCTCTGCTTGACGTCACTATGCCCGAACCGCCCGAAGATGGCAGCAAACTTTACAAACTTGCGAACGTTTTTCTTTCGCCTCACATTGCAGGCTCCATCGGAAACGAAGTGTCGCGCATGGGCGAATACATGGCAAAAGAATACGCCCGTTGGGCAAAGGGTGAAGAATGCCCCTGGAAAGTTACAGAAAAAATGCTTGAAACAATGGCTTGATATGACAAAAAAGAGGATGTGTTTTTCACATCCTCTTTGTATTTTATCAGCTTATTGTTTTTTCTATCTCTTCCCTTGATGCTGTACCTGTTGTACCCACCTTGTGAACCGTTACACAGCTGGCGGCGTTGGCGTGGCGTGCAGCATCTGTCATTTTATATCCTGCAGCAGAAAAACACGCAAATGCCGAGAGGAAGGTGTCGCCTGCACCGCAAAAATCTATCTCGCCCTCACGGATAAATGCAGGCACAAGAGTTGCGCATCCATCCTCACAGACGTAGCATCCGCGATCGCCGCAGGTGACGATTGACGGACGGCAGGTTTCTTTTTCAAGAGCCTTGACACTTTCTTCTTCATTCTCAAAGCCTGTGGCGCGTGCCGCTTCGATCTCGTTGGGCTTTACGGTTACGTATTTATAAAGTCCTATTCTGTCGCGGCTGTCGACGATGATACGTTTTCCGCTCTTGCCGAGCTCGCATATCATATCGCGAACTTTTTCGGTGATACAGCCGTGTGCCATCTGATCGCAAACGCAGATGACGTCCACCTTGTCTGCTACAAAAGCCAGCCTCCCGAGCAGCTCGTTTTCGCTTTTTTCGTCAAGCGCGTCCTGCGCTTCAAAATCAAGGCGCGCGCTTTCGAAGCACTGCCCCGAATAACCGTATTTCATGGGTTTTATATATGTGTTGGTAAATCTTCCCTCGCTCTTGACAAAAAGCGACGTGTCAACACCATTTTCAATGAGTACCTTTTCAAGGCAATCTCCACGCCAGTCATCTCCGCGAACGCCTATGGCATAGACCTTTTCGATGCAAAGGGCAGAAATGTTTGCCGCCACGTTTCCTGCACCACCCGGCGACATAACCTCGCGACAAATTGGAAGCGGATAATGGGGGGTTTCTCGCGAGAGGACGCTTTTAGTCATATCGGCGTACCAATAGGTGTCAAGGCAAAAATCACCGATGACCGCAGCTTTGACGCAATTTAACTTTTCAAAGCTCATTTTTCGTTCCACCTTTTCATTACCTTATCGTACAGATTGGGAATGGTTTGCTGATGATCGCCCACAAAATGCCAGCCGAGTCCACCGCGGCTTACAGGGCGGTTGACGATATTCTTTCTGGGACGATAATAATAGTTGGGGTCTTCATAACCGATCTTGGTACGGTAGTTGCCGAGATTGATAAGGTCAAAATTTGCCGTAGTTATCTTAAAAGTGTCATATCCGAGATTTCGTGAAATCGACAACGCCTTCAAAAACACCTCGGGGCCGATTACGCTGGAACCGAAGTTCAAATACACTCCGCCGTCAAGTTGGGAGACCGATGCGCACATTCTGTGGAAATCAATGCCCGAGGTCTTGCCGATGGCAGCAAAGTCAACGATCGGATGCTGATGGATTATGTCGGTACCGAGGGCGATGTGATATGTGGCGCAGACGCTATTCTTGTATGCCTGATAAAGGATGCAATCTTCCTTGTAGGGGAATTTTTCGGGGTGCATATCGATATATACGGCAAGCGATTCACCATAGCCCATATCGTGCTCTGCACCATACTGCAAAGCTTCATTCATCCATCTGCCCGTTTCCTCCCACATACCGAAAGATCCATCCTCGATGGCGGTGGGAACATCCTCGCTGGTGCCGCCAAGATACGCCAACTCGAAATCGTGGATAGAGCAAGCACCGTTGCCCGAAATGTGGGTTATGATGCCTGCCTTCATAAGTTCGATAAGATAGCGCGACAGACTGTTTTTGATAACGTGGGCGCCCTGCGACCAGATTACGGGTCTGCCGTTTTTGCGTGCAGTGACGATGCGATCGATGAGGGTTTCGAAATCCTCGCCGCCGTCCCATTCGGGCGTTACATCAACTCCCGGCGTTTTGAGGGTGTCAATGCGGACAAGATTGTGTCTTATTGCCGCAGGATAAGTTTTTATATTGTCAAACTCGAGATATTTGTATTCCATCTTTTTCTCCTTTCAGAAGCCGAGAAAAGCGAGAAGCTCGTCTTTTTCAAGAAAATCGCCGCAGATGATATCGGCATCGGCGTTTATAAGTCTTTTTCTCTTTGCTTCGTCAATGCCTCCGCGCTCTTTTTCAAAGCTTGCAAGGCCGATGGCGCGTGCGCCCTTTTCTTTTCCAAGGGCAATCTCCACTTTTCCGTCTCCACATACGGCAAGCTCGTCGTTGGAATAGCCCGCGCTTTCGAGAAGCCTTTTTATAACCGCTTCCTTAGAGCAGCTTTCTTCGTGAAGAGGTGCACCTTTTATTTCATCAAAATAGATATCAACACCAAGGGCTTTTGCTTCGTTATGTACGTCGGGATCATCTGTGCCGCTGGCAACGAAGATCTTGACTCCCCTATCTTTCAGCGCTTTCAGAAATTCCACAGAACCTCTCATAAGATAGTCGTCGGCACAAGCCTTGCCGATTTCGAGATCCGAAAGTTTTTTCTTTATATCAAGCATAAGGCGGTCGTTGTACATCTTTTTGTAATCCCAGATGTCAAGCGCTTGCCTTCCCGACTTTTCGACCTGCTCCTTCAGCCATTTCATCTGAAGAATGGTTTGTATACCCGTAGACTCGTCGATGTATTCCTCGATTTTTTGGCGAAGAAGTGTTTTGTCACACTTTCCGTCGTCAAGAATTTCTTCAAACAAGGGGCCCATCACCTTTTCCCATCCGCATCTGAGGGTTGAAATTGTGCCGTCAAAATCAAAAAGCACGGCCTTTACTGCGGTCTTTGGTGTCGCGGTGTTTCTGATCTCCATTTTTAAATCTCCTATTCTTTTATAGGTTGTCCTACATTACAATTATACCGCTTTTTGGTGGCAAATACTTCCAATATTTTGGTGCACAGCTATCATTTTTTAAGATTTTGGTGCATTTTCTTAAAAAAACAAAAACGGATACGCGAAAAAGTACACGTACCCGGTATTTTCTTGTCAACCCCGGGAGAGCATCGAAAAAACCCGATGCTCCGCAAGGAACGGATCCTGTTCCTCCCGCAGTTTAATTTGCTTTGATACCAATAAGCGACGATATGTGCTCGGGGATCACCCTGTCGTAGTTGATCTGTAAAAGGCAAACGCTGTTGTCAACAGGCTCGACAAGACGGGAATGCTGATCGATACCCGTTTTTTCGTCATAATCGCACATAACGATGCCGTGATCGGCGGTAATCCTTAATCTGTTTTCGATGAGAAAGCTTTCTCTTTCAAAGCTCATGACAGAATCGGGGCGAAGGCGCTCTGTCGTCATCTTCACACCGAGTTCTCTTATCAACGGCGAAAGCGAGGTACACAACCATTTTGTGCTGCGGTCGATTATACGCGCTGCCGTTTCGTAATTTATCTTTTCGGTAATCGCCTTGACCTTGCTACCCTTGGTGCATTCTTTGATCAGAACGACGTCGTCCTTGTCGTCGCAGGTCCAGCGAAGAATGTATTTTTCGTTTAGCATATTCGGGCTTGCTTTGATTTTTTCGCCCGCTCCGCGAAGGATTACATCCTTGACCGAATGGATCTCACAGACAGAGCCAACACTTTCGCAAAGCTCGCCGCGGATGGTGCTGAACTCCTCGCAATTCATGTATTTTGACACTCTGTTGTGGCAAAAAGTTGATTTTTCCGCAAGTTTTTTTGCTATATTGTTTGTCATTTTTTCCTCCGAGTATCATTTGTTCTGTGATTATATGATACTTGCGGAATGTGACGGTTTTTTGATAATTGTTTGAGTGTTTGCCGATATTTGGCAAAAATTCATGCGAAAAGGGTGCATCACGCGATGCACCCTTTCTTTTTATTACTTGTTGTAGTTTCTCTTGATCTTACCTGTGGTGGTCTTGTCAAAAGCTTCCTTTCTGATAACGACGTTGTGAACGTGCTTGTACTGGGGAAGCTTGTCGTTGAGCTCTGTGACAGACTGCTTGATCTTGTCATAGATTTCTTCGTCTGTCATGCCGCCAACCTGCTTTTCATCGGGAAGGATCTCGGCGCAAAGGCCAACTTCTTCGCCGTTGTCGTTCTTTGCGGCAGAAACGATTACTTCGCCGACAAGAGGAAGGTTCATGATATAATCCTCGATCTCTTCGGGATAGATGTTCTTTCCGTTACGGAGAACGATAAGGTTCTTCTTGCGGCCTGTGATGTAAAGGCGCTTTACTTCGTCGATTCTTCCGTAGTCACCTGTGTGGAACCATCCGTCGGGTTCAAGCACCTCGGCGGTAAGCTCGGGCATCTTGTAATAGCCCATCATAACAGTGTCGCCCTTTACACAGATCTCGCCCTCGCCGTCCTCATTGGGATTGTCGATGCGAAGCTCAACGCAAGGAAGCGCAACGCCTGCAGATGCAAAATTGTAGAAGTAGTCGCGGTTTACAGATACAAGAGGCGAACACTCTGTGATGCCGTAGCCGTTGGTAAGAGTGATGCCGCAGGTCTCGAAAAATTCGCCGAGTTCCTGTCTGACAGGAGCGCCACCGCAAACGATCTTTTTGATATCGCCGCCGAAAACGTCGTGGATAGACTTGAAGAAAGTCTTTCTCATATCGATGCCGACCTTAAGAAGAGCGTTGCTGGTCTTCATAAGCTTTTTGAAAATCTTTGTCTTGCCCTTGTTTTCGATTTCGCTCCAGATCTTCTTGTAGATAGATTCAACAAAAAGAGGAACGAGCATGATGATCTGGGGCTTATAAAGCTTCATGTTGGCACTTACTGTACGGATGCTTTCGTTGATGCAGATAGTCGAACCGTTGTGGAGGTTGACGAGAATGCTGCAGACAGATTCGTATGTGTGGTGATAAGGAAGCACCGAAAGAGCAACGTCGTGGGTGTTGGCGATCATAAGGCCGTAGTAAACACACGAAACGAGATTGTGCAAAGAGAGCATAACGCCCTTTGCAGTGCCGGTTGTGCCGGATGTGTAAACGAGAAGCTTAAGGTCTTCATGCTTGGGAGCCATTTCAAGGAAAGCGCGGTCGCCGTTTTGAAGAGCTTCGTAGCCTGCCTTCATAAGCTCCTTGTAAGAGAAGGTCTTGCCGTCGTCGGAATTTTCTTCATCGTCAAGTGCGATGAAATACTTTACGTTCTGAAGCATGCCCGAAACAGAGCGAACCTTTTCTTCGTATTTTTTGGAATAGATAACCACTTCAGAATCGGAATTGATGATGATGTTTGCGATCTCATTTGCGGGAAGTTCCTTATCGATCGGTACGAAAACGCCCTCGCTCTTGAGAACGGTGAGGTACGAAACGATAAACTTATAGCAGTTTTCGCAGACGATAGCAATGTGACTCCTTGCAACACCAAGTGAGCAAAGAGCTGTTCCGAAAGAATCGGTTTCGGTTTTGAAAGCTGTGTAGGATACTTCTTTTACTTCGCCGTCTTCTTTGAATTTGAAAGCGGGCTTGTTGCCGAGTCTTTCGGCGTTGTCATCAAGCATCTGCTTGAAATCAGAAAGGGGCCTCACTTCGTCGTAAGGGTAGTTTTCAGCAAGATTCTTTTTTGCCATTTTCACGGATTCCTTTCAATTTCTTTTTATTATTGTATATTTATACTATTTTATCATATAAACAGTCAAAAATCAATAGATATTTTGCTTTTTTACAGCATCTTACCCTGTATTGAACCTTGTCACAAAGACGCACATTTGCATATACTGCATCAAACGACATTCATCATGAGGAGAGATAATATTGAACGTTCAAGGCTCGTCTTTTCTTGCAATTCCATCACCCTGCGGCCTGAAGATAAGCTCGGTGACAAGTGACGGAGAATACCTTTATGCACTGCAGCCCGACAGAAAGACGGTTTACAAACTTGACGTCTGCGGCAGAATAATCTGTGTTTTCAAGCTTCCGCGAAGATACACAGGGCTTCACTATTGCCGTCAGGGTAGATTTTATGCCACGGCTGAAAACTGTAGCAGAATATATATTTTAAACAAATGTTTTTCGCAAATCGGCTTTGTTGAGCCCGATTTTTCGCCATGTTCGTGCAGCTGTACCTGTACGGCAGGCACCTGCGGAGCAAGGCAGGAAAATATTTTTGTCGGCCCCTCCGGCGATTGCGAAGGAAATAGTTGTCTTTTAGCAGTTGCAAACTCCACTAATGCATACGCATCCGACAGCAACGGACGGCTGATTGCAAATCTTGCAAGCGCTGGGCGCAACAACGTATATACTGCAATCGGAGAAAATAACGGCATACTTTATGAAGGGCTTGAAAGCACGAAATCGGCACAAACCTACATCCGTGCCACATTGCTTTCGACGGGATCTGTAAAAGTGCAACGCCTGCCTTACGGTTACAGGATCAGATCCTTTTTCTGCTACGGCGGATATCTTTATGCCTTTTTCACCAAAAACAGTTTTCACGCATATGTGGCGCCCATCTGCACTTTTATTTCAAACGGCACGATTTGCGGCGAGATCATTCCCATTCCCGACAGCCCCTACGACAGCGATTGCACTGACGAAAGCTGTGGAAAAAGATGCGATACCGCATGCGGCTGCACAACCTGCGGGGTTTCATCCAACAACTCTAATCTTTGCCCTGACAGTTCGGTATCGGGAGATTCAACCGGAAACGACTGCGACGTGGAAGAACTGTGCAAGCTTTTCAACTGCATAAAGAAGCTTTGCAAAGGTTCCTCGTGCGGCAACACATGCGGCAATTGCGGCGGAAACTGCGGATGCTCAAGCTGCGTTTCGGGTGACAGCACCGCAGGCGGTTGCTGTGACGGAAACCTGAACTGCAGCTGCTTTCCCACCTGCAGTTGCACTGATTCTGACACAGGCGGCGAAAACTGTCTGCCGCTTCCCCCTTGTCCCAACACTGTGTGCTGTGAGGAACCTGCGCAGACAAGCGGCGCAAGAAGCACAGCAGACTCGCCAAAGGTCTCCTTTGCATCGGGAAAATAGAAAAACAAAAAACAAAAAGCACCTGCAATTGCAAGTGCTTTTGTTTTGGTGGGAGTTAACGGGATCGAACCGCTGACATCCTGCTTGTAAGGCAGACGCTCTCCCAGCTGAGCTAAACTCCCAAACCGTTGACTTCCTGTCAACGGATTATATTATAGCACCCAAAAAGCCTTTTGTCAAGGGATTTTTTGATTTTTTCAAAAGTTTTTTTAAAAAAAGTATTTTGTTGGTTTTTCGGGCAAGAATAAGAGCGAAAAAAACATATTCAGAGGAAAATATTATGCAAATTGCTTTTTCGCTTTTCGTTTTTGTATCAGCTATTCTATGTTTGGTCTTTGTTGCCGGGGCTTTTTACGTTTATCTCGTTGCATTCCGTGCAGACCACAGGGAGATTGACGAATCAATACTCACCCCTGCCGACGCCAATGTGAAAATCGGAAAGGACCGCATACACTTTCTTATTTCCGACATTCTCGACACTCCGCACGAGGTTGTAACGATAAGATCGTTTGACGGTCTTGAACTTTGCGCAAAGTATTATCACCACGCAGACGGAGCTCCCCTTGACATTCTTTTTCACGGGTATCGCAGCGCCTCCTGCCGTGATTGTTGCGGAGTTTTTCGGATTTCAAAGGATCAGGGGCACAACGTTTTGTTGGTGGATCAACGAGCCCACGGCAGGAGTGGCGGTAGGATAATCACCTTTGGCATCCGCGAGAGGCACGACTGCCTTTCGTGGATAAACTATGCCGTCGAACGCTTTGGCAAAGAGCAAAAAATAATGCTCATCGGACTTTCGATGGGGGCAGCAACAGTGCTGATGGCGTCAGGAATGGAGATGCCAAGAAACGTAGTGGGGATCATTTCTGACAGCACCTATACCTCCCCTCGCGATATCGTTTTGAAGGTAAGCCGGGATAGAAAATATCCCGAAAATCTCGTAGCACCCCTTGCAAAAGCAGGGGCTAAAATTTTTGGCAAATTCGATCTTGACGAGACGACGGCGGTGGATGCGGTGAAAAACTGCAAAAAACCGGTGCTATTTCTACACGGGGAGGACGATTTTTTTGTTCCCTGCCGCATGACTCGCAAAGTATATGCCGCCTGCGCGTCCGAAAAGCATCTGGTGGCTTTTCACAACAACGGACACTGCGCAAATTATGTTTTCAACACCGAGAGATACGTGAATGAGATCAACAAATTTTCTAAAGAAATGTTTTCGAGATAAAGAAAAACGCACCAGAGGGTGCGTTTTTTATTTTTATACTCCGAAATCTCGGCAGATCTCTTCGAATTCTGCCTGTTCTTTTTCGGGAAGAACAAGTTTTTCTTTTCTGAAATTTGCAATGGCATCTCTTACGGCTTGGTCGTTTACGGGAAGTGGTGTGTCACCAGAAATTGCAAGCTGGTTCTTGTATCTTACATATTCCATCGTTTCTTCGTCAATTCCCAGAGGAGTAAAGTCCGCATCGACCGCAAAAAACTTTTCGCCGTTTCCGAACACGTTGTTGTATATCTTATATATATCTCTGCAATAGTCGTCATGTATCATCATGTTACTGATATCCGAGCCCCAGATCAGGCGTTTTTTGTACTTTTTGAAAAATTCGCGGGCAGACGGAATGTCTGTGGCAAGCTCGTGGAACATTTCGCGGCCGGGAGCGAGATCGAAGCTGACATTTTCGTATCTGTCAAGAAAGTCCGCCGCTCTTTCAAGCTCTGCGGCGAGAAAGAAGAAATGTGCAAACGAGATGCGAAGCTTGGGGAATTTTTTCATAAATTCCTCGACCTCGGCATAAAGTTCTTCTTTTGTTGTGAAACTATCGTCGCCGTAATAATCGATCGACTTGGGATCGTGCCAGTTTTTCAAAGGGTCTGCCACATGATACACAATGGGAGTGCCGTCTTTTTCAAGCTTTTCCAAAACCTTGTCATATCGGCTGTCGCACAGCTTAAAACCGATTCTCTTGCGGATATCGGGTTTGCCGTCGAGAAATTTGACACCGTCAAAACCCATTGCCATGCCTTCGCAAAGCTGGTTGTAATAATCGTCGGCAGAAAAAGGCTTTTCAAAATTGTGGCGCAGCGACATATAGGCAAACATTCTTTTTGGCATCTGTTTTTTCAGCCAGATGCACTTGAAATTTGCCGAAAGCTGATCCGTGCTTTCGGTCCAGTTGCAATATGCAAGGGCTATCGCCTTGCTGATACCAAATTCGTCAAAGAAATCGTTGAAATATTTGACAGAGTCGGAAAGGCCGAGTTCGCCGTCAAAATGGATGTGTGCATCAAAAATCATTGTATGTTTTTCCTTTGTTATTTAAGATATTCTTTTTTCACGCCGTCCGACGTGAGCAGGGTGAGATATTCAAATCCGATGTCCGATAGGAGCTTTTTTGACTCGGTATAAAAGCAATCAAGATTTTCTGCTGCGTGGCAATCGGATGTGAGGGTTATCTTTGCTCCATGCTTTTTCAGAATGTGCAAAAGGTTTTGGGCAGGATACGGAAGAGTGCGGTATCCGCGGGAGATGGCGCCCGTATTTACCTCGAAAATACAATCGACATCTGCAACCCTTTCCATATATTTTTCGGCAAGACGAGTATACCTGGGATCGCCGAGGAAAATGGGGGCTTCCATTTCGTCAAACTTTGTGATAAGGTCAAAATGTCCGACGATATCGGGCTTTCGCGCAAGAATATAGTCGCAAAACGATTCGTAATAGCTCTTTGCAAGGGCAACTGTGTCGCCGTCAAAAATATCGACACATTCTTTCATGCACTGAAAACTTGAATCGATGTGCTGATATTTTCCGCCGATAAGGGTGGCGGACGGCGGAAGATTGCGTCCTTCGATAACAAAATAGTGGGACGAGCCGATTATGTAATCGTAGCGCGATCTGTCGACAAAATAACGCATATCCTCCTCGACACCGATGAGAATATCTATCTTCCCGCGATATTCATCACGCAGTTTTTCAAGCTCGGCAAGATACTTATCGGTCTCGGTCATGCAATAGGAAAAATCGAAGGCGGTGTAGCCGTGTCCCGAAAAGCCGAGAACATCAAAGCCTTTTTCTATGGCAGTATCTATCATCTCTCGAGGGGTATTTTTTCCGTCGCAGTATTTTGAATGGGTATGGTAATTTGCAAGCATTTTGGCACCTCTTTTTCGTTACGAAAAACATTATACAACAACGCATATTTTTTGTCAACAGGCACAAACCGCAGATGCTCTGTCGTTGTATATCAGAAAGTAACGATATATTTTCCCTGCGATCTTTTTGTCTTGTCGCCGAGAACTGTGGGAAGCTCGTCAACGGGGATAGTCTTGTAAACCATCGACGAAACGTCAATCTTTTTGGAATCGATGAGAGACAATGCTCTTTTTTGGGTGTAGGGATTGATGAACGAAGCCTTGAGTGTTATCTCTTTTTTGAAGATCTCGAAGGGTTTTATTTCGATCTCGTCCGATGGTCTTGTGAGTCCAAACATCATAACAGTGGATTTTTTTCCTGCAATGGCAATTGCCTGTTTCATTGTTGCGGTCTTTCCGACACATTCGATGACAGTGCTTATTCTTGAAATACCGTTTTTCTCAAGGACTGCGAAGATATCTTCTGTGATGGGATCGACGGTTATGTCCGCTCCGAGTTTATTTGCAAGCTCTCTTTTTTCTGCCACCGGCTCGACAAGAACGAGCTTTGCCGCGCCATTAAGCTTTGCAAGCTGTAGCATGAGAAGCCCTATCATTCCACCGCCGATCACGGCAACCGTGCCGCCGGGAATTATATTGCACATATCAATACCGTGAAGACAGCAGGCCACAGGCTCGCACATTGCCGCCATTTCATAAGTTATATCACCGTCGAATTTATAAACCTGCGATGAAGGAACCACGCAATACTGCGCAAATCCGCCGTTCACAGTTGTTCCGATGCCGATCATGGATTCGCAAAAATGACCTATTCCCTCGCGGCAATAATCACAATTGTTGCACAGCTTGTTTGGATCGACACACACGCGATCACCCACAGAAACGCTGCGTACGGCATCGCCGATTTCCACAACCTCGCCCGAAAACTCGTGTCCAAGCACTGTGCCCGACGGTGTGGGAGCCGCGCCCTCATCGCCATCGAAAATATGCATATCGGTGCCGCAGATGCCGCAGGCGTGCACTTTTATCAAAACGTCATCGGGACTCGATATCGCAGGCATCGGAAGATCCTCGATGCGGAGATCACATTTTTTATAAAATACAGCAGCTTTCATTTTTATCTTTCCTTTCTTTTCAATGATTAAGGCTTTATGGCGCCTGTGGTTTCGATTATATCGGGGGAATATTTTTGACAAACCTGCGCGTAACTTTCGGTATCGCCGATAAGCCAGATGCCAAGCTGTGCCACTTGCTTAACCTTTGCGCATAGCTTCTCGTCTGCAAAAGGCACCTTTGCCCACGACGTGAGGGGCGAAAAGTGAGGAAGCCAAACGGTCAGACGGTCGGAATACGGCGAAAGCTCGCGCAAAACCTCATCGTCCACCGGGCCGTCGTAATGAAGATACGCTGATGGAAATCTTGCGGCATAGCTCTTTATCGTATCGACCTTTGCCGAGGTTAGAGCAACAGTTGAACCATACTTTTCCACAAGATCAAAAAGCGCCTGTGCAACGTCATCGGGAAATTTTTCGATCTTGTTGTCGATCTTCACGGTGACACCCTTTTCTTTTGCAAGGCAAAGCACAGAGTCAAGAGTGGGCAGCTTTTCTCCCGAAAAATCCTTTGAAAAGCCGATGCCGTAATCATAAGCGAGAGCCTGAGAATAAGTGATATCGGCGATATTGATTTTTTCTTCTATTTCGCGGCCGTCGGGGTGACGAGCGGTTCGGTTTATACTTTTATCGTGCAGAACGACGATGACCTTGTCAGAGGTATAATTTGGATCGAGCTCGATATATTCGTATCCAAGCTCTGCCGCGGCGCAAAACGCCGACATAGTATTTTCGGGGCAATCGGTGGAAACTCCGCGGTGTGCCTGGAGCATGGGTCTCTTTTCGATTATTTTGCCGCCGCAAAAGGCATACTGCGGAATAGCATCTGTTTTGGAAACGACAAACGATGCAAGGGTGTTGGCGATCTCTGTCGCTTCTTTTGCATCTTTTCCCGACAGATATGAGGATATCCATGCGGCAGCAAAGCTGTCGCCTGCCCCCACCGTCGATGCAACGACGCATTTTTTTGCCTGGGCTCTGAAGAATTCGCCGTTCTTTGAGCAGTACAAAAGCGCACCGTCGCCGCCCAAGGTGAGAAGAAGGTATTTTATATTGCAAAACATCTCGCATATTGCCCTGCAGACAGCCTCGGGGGTGTCGCAAGACGGTGCGTACATATCCATTTGACGAAGGTTTTCTTCTTCCTCTATGCTCACCTTGAGCACCGTGGCATTTTCAAGGCACAGACGCACCGAATCGGCATCGTAACAGTTTTTGCGAAGATTTATATCACAGACTATCTCGTTAAAAGTGCAGGACGATAATAGTTTTTTCAAAGATGCCCTTGAAACGGCGCTTCGCTGGATAAGAGTTCCGAAATACAAAGCGTCGACATAGCTTCGGTTTATAAAAGAAACATCGTCATCGGTGATCGGTATATTATCGTACGCCACATCTTGTATAACGCAAAAGTCGGGAGTTCCGTGATTGTCGAGCCTGACGGTGCACTGCCCCGTCGGTTTATCAAGAATTTTTATATTCTCACAGGACATGCCAAAACAGTTTACAAAATCAATCGCCCTTTTTCCAAGCTCGTCGCGGCCCACAGCAGAAAAAAGCATACTTTCCGCTCCGCATCTTGCACAATGCGCAGCAAAATTAAGTCCTGCTCCGCCGATGAAAGAATCGTTTTCGTAAACGTCCCATATTATTTCGCCAAAGGTCAGTATTTTTGGTTTCATTTTTACCTCTTATGTGTGTGATTTTATCGATTTTATCAAAGAAAAAACCTGATTTGCCGTGTCGCGCAGATTCGAATATGCAATGTCCTTGTCCATCGCCTGCGCAAGGCTGCATGGTCGTCGAAGCACGGGGAAAACACCGTCAATCCCGAACGAATTGCAGATATCTGCATCAGAGCTTGCCGTGCCGCAGAAAGCGACGACGGGTTTATTGTGCTTTTTTGCGATATTTGCAATCCCCATGGGTGCTTTTCCCATGGCGGTCTGGGAATCGATTTTTCCCTCGCCCGTCACGACGATATCGCAGTTTTCTATTGCTTTTTCAATGCCTGTTTTTTCAATAACAAGGTCGATGCCGCGCATAAGTTTTGCATCAAGATACGTCACAAAAGCAAATCCCATACCCCCTGCGGCACCTGTGCCCGGAAAATCGGGGTCGGCGTTTGGGAAAATCTCCCTTGTAAGCGAGGCATAAGCCGAAAGCCAGCCGTCCATAAGCAAAACTGTATTTTCGTCCGCCCCTTTTTGGGGTGCAAAAACGGCACTGCATCCGTTTTTTCCACACAGTGGATTGGTTACGTCGCAAGCAATCTCGAATTTACATTCATACAGCTCGGGCAGAACGTTTTTGCAAGAAATGTCAGAAAGCTTTTCGAGCCCTTTTCCGCAATTTTCTACATAGTTTCCGTCGGCATCAAAAAATTCAAAGCCCAGGGCTGAAAGCATGCCAATTCCCCCGTCGTTGGTGGCGCTGCCGCCGATGCCGATGATAAAAGATCGGCAACCTTTTTCCACGGCATCTTTTATCATCTCGCCGACGCCATAGGTGGTGGTGAAAAGAGGATCTCTTTTTCCCTCGGGAACAAGGGTAAGTCCTGCAGCCTTTGACATCTCCATGACAGCGGTGCCTGTTTTTAAATCAAGGTAGTATTCGGCGAATACCTTTTCGCCGAGTGGACCTGTGACTGTGACCGTTTGTGTTTCTGCACGAAGCGCCCTTGCAAGCGCTTCAGAGGTCCCCTCGCCGCCGTCGGCGATGGCAAAGCATTCTGTCACACAACTTGGTATTGCGCCTTTTATGCCCTCTGCTGCCGCTCGGGCGGCGTCGAGCGAAGAAAGACTGCCTTTGAAGGAATCTATTGCAACAACTACTTTCATTTTATTTCCTTTCAGTTAAGCCCTTTTTCTGTTACCTGATCGTCAAGATAGCTATTGAAGCTTTCTTTTTCAATGGTGAATTTTCCGTCTTCGTAGGATACTATCATCAAAGACGCGTTGGGACAATGGGGAATGTCCTTTACCTCAACCAGCGGAAGTCCGCGGAAAATGCAGGTTATTATGCGGATAACTCCGCCGTGGGTGGCAACAGCAACCGTTTTGCCATCGTTTTCTTTTGCTATTCTTTCAAAAACAGGTAGAGCTCTTTTGCACATATCGGTATAATTTTCTCCACCGGGACAGCCGTGGTTTGCAGGATCATAGCTATAAGCTTTCAGCTTTTCAAGATTTTCTCGACGGACGTCCTCCACCGCTCTTCCCTGCCACTCGCCAACGTCGAGCTCGCGGATACCTTTTTCGGTGTGTATATCAAGTCCCAGCTTTTTGGCAAGGGGTGCTATGGTATTTACTGTTCTTTTGAGATCGCTGGAATAGATGGCGTCAACCTTAAAATTTTCGGCGACGTACCTGCAGACAGACTCTGCCTGATCATAACCTTCGGGGGCAAGATCAACGTCGTTCTGCCCTGTGAATATCTTTGCTTTGTTGGTTACACTGTAGCCGTGGCGAATTATCAAAAGCTTTGTCATTTTATCTCCTCTGAGCTGCTTTATATAAAATACTTGCGGATGAAATACGATGGTGTACAGCTCCAGGCGTGACAGAGACTGTTTATTTTTCTGTCGCCATAGGGTGAAAACTCGGGATCGTCGGGAACGTAAACCTCGTAGAAGGTGTCGGCGCCGAGCTCGATCATACCGCCCCAGATAAGCTTGATATATTCCTTTGCCTCATCGTACATACCAAGCTTTATCATTGCCTCCACTACGTAATGACGCATATACGGGGTGAAGGGCTGTTTGGCATCAGGATTATCAAGGGTTGCAAGAAGAGCTTTTTTGCCTTCATCGCCCGAGATGACGCCACCGAGTATCATCCAAACCTGCGAATGAACACTGAGCTGATGCCCGTCGAGTTCGTTTTCGAAAACACCTTTTTCGGGATTGTAAAGGTGTTGTTTTGAAAGATTTCGTATTTTGCAAAGCTGTTTTTCGTATTTTTCGCAGTCTTTGTCGCCGATGTCAAAAAGAAGCTTTGAAAATCTTTCGAGGGTATAAAGATATACTCCCTGAAGGGATGTGAGGGCACGCAAGCCTTCGCACCAGTCGATGAAAACAAACCAGCCGTCCTGATGTGTCACAATGCTGTTGTCATCGAGAATGGCGGCAAAGCTTTCGAGCTGTTTTTTACAGATAGGAAGAAGATCACTTACCGTTTCGATATCCTGCGAGTGATCGAAATAATCGCACAGCGTCACAACGTACAAAAGGGCATAATCGCAAAGGTGGTCTCTGCCCGAAAAATAATATGGCGTTTCGTAGATATACGACGGCAAAAAGCCAAGCTCGCCGCAGTTACCTGCGGCAAAAAGATACAGGCATCTTTTCACAATCTCCTTGTTGTCAAAGGTGCAATGATTTACAAGGGCTTCAAGGCGAAAATCACCTATCCAGATACGTCGGTCTCTTTTGGGACCGTCCTCAAAGAAGGTCTGCATACATTCTTTGAGGGTATTTATTGAAACGTCGTCTATCTTTTCAAGAAGCTTGTCACCAATATCCGCCCCTTGAAGCTTTGACATATCGGCGCTGGTGGACGAAGTGAAACAAAAATCAAAAAGCCTTATGGGCCGGCGAACGTTTATTACCGTTATTTTTATATATCTGCAAGCGTATCTGCGGGGCATTTCGACCCGCGAGGGGGTGTCGACAAAAAGGTTTTCTTCCTGAAGCCATGTGCGTGAGATCGTGCCGTTATACACCGTGAAATCGTCGTTTATCTCACGCTCGTTTTCACCAAAACGAATTGTAAGCTGAACGGGAGCATCGATGAAATCGTCGAAAATGTCCAGCGAAAAAGAAAACTTCCCCACATAATGATTGCCAAGGTCAAGAACGAAGCTTTCGCCCATATCAAAAACCGTCTTTTCCGCTTGGGGTTTTATATCTTTATAAAAAAGCCGCGGCATATTCTCCTGCGCTTTTTGAAGAAAATAGTTTCTGTCTTTCATAAATCTGCCCTTTCCTTAAAACGCTGAAAACACGTTTTTATCCAACATCATTATATCACCGTATTGACAAAAAAACAATACCGCACGGAAGAAAATCCGTGCGGTAGATGTATTAAAGGTTGTAATACTTGTCAAACTCTGCAGGGTGAGGAATTGCGGCAAGCTCGCGGCATTCTGCACGCTTTGTGGCAATAAATTTTTCGAGCATGTGCTCGGGGAAAACTCCGCCTGCGGTGAGGTAGTCGTGATCAGCTTCAAGAGCATCAAGAGCCTCATCAAGCGAAACGGGAAGATGGGAAAGCTTTGCCTTTTCTTCGTCCGAAAGCTTGTAAAGGTTGAAGTCATACGGGCCCCAGCCGTTTTCGTGGGGATCGATCTTGTTCTTGATGCCGTCGATACCTGCCATAAGGATGGCGGCATAGCAGAAATATGGATTACATGTGGCATCGGGGTTGCGAAGCTCGAATCTTCTGAGGTTCTTTTCCTTGGCATATGCGGGGATTCTGATTACGGCACTTCTGTTGGAGGTTGCGTAACCTACTGTAACAGGAGCTTCAAAACCGGGCACAAGGCGCTTGAAGGAGTTGGTGCTGGGATTGGTGAGAGCGCAAAGAGAAGCAATGTGCTTCAAAAGTCCGCCCATGAAATAATGTGCTTCTTTGCTAAGGTTGGAATATCCGTTGTCATCCGAGAAAACGGGTTCGCCGTCCTTCATCAGAAGCATGTGAACGTGCATTCCATTTCCTGCCTCGCCTGCAACAGGCTTGGGCATAAAGGTTGCCGAAAGACCATACTTTCTTGCAACATTGTGGATGATGTACTTGATGTTCATTGTGGCATCTGCCATCTGAGACATGATGCCGAGGTGAGGCTCGATTTCAAACTGACCTGCCGCACCTACTTCGGGGTGGTGATAGTTGAGCTTTATGCCTGCTTCTTCCATGAGCATGCACATTTCGCTTCTTGCCTCGTACGAAACGTCAAAGGGCTTGGCGATGTGGTAATTCTTTTGCTTTGCAACGACGTTGCCCGAGCCCTCGACGCCGCTGTTCCAGTGTGCCTGTACGGCGTCGATGGAAAAGCCTACGGAATTTGGCTGAACCTCCCACGCAACGTTATCGAAAAGATAAAATTCGAATTCGGGAAGAATATACATTTCATCGGCAATACCGCAATCTCTCATATACTGTTCTGCGGCAAGAACGATGTTTCGGGGGTACTGGGGAAGAGGTCTGTTTTCGGGGTTGTCAATGATCATGGCGTTGCCTGTCATCGAAAGAGTGGGGATTTGGCAGAAGGGATCGATCTGCGCTGTGTCGGGGTCGGGAATGAACACCATGTCGCTCTTTTCAACAACAGCATAGCCATAGTTGGAAGCATCAAAGCCGATGCCGTTTTTCATTGTGGATTCCGAAAAATTGCCTGCGGGGATTGTTACGTGGCGGTACTGACCGTTGATATCCACCATTTTGAAATCGACCATCTTGATGTCGTTTTCTCTTATGATGTTGATAATATCCTGAACTGTCTTGCTCATTGTTTTTCCTCCAAAAATTATATAGTTAGATTATAAACGATTGTAACCGAATTGTCAAGAAATTTATAAATTACACATCAATTCCCAATCTTTTTGCGGCGTAAAGGTAAAAAAGCATGGTGCTTGAATACCATTCGGACGAGGGGGACGGTTTGCCCGTTATGGGATCGAGCTCCTGACCGAGCTTAAAGGTATCAAAGCATTCGGTCCACGCCGAAAGCCATTTTTCACAGATAATATCCAATTCTTCCGACATTTCATAATCGTCCATCCATCTTATGCAGCGCAGAGCAATAAGCCCCTGGGAGAAATATCCCCAGCAATTTGAGGGAGAATGGTGTCTGTCCCTGCTTTGAGCGATCGACATTGAAGGATATGGGAATGGTGTGAAAAATTCGTCGGGATTTTTAAGATATCGGCGCTTTATCTCGTCGATAAGCTGTGCATCCTCGACTTTATCGAGCAGATGCTCCATAAAAAGGTGATATACAGTGCAGGAGCGTATCTTTCTTTTGTTTCCGTTTTTGTCAACGTCGTAAAAGAAAGCATCCTCTTTGTCAAAGCAACACTCGAAAATCCGCTCTTTCACCTGCTTTGCCATATTTTTCCACTCTTCTGCCTCATCATCTTTGCCAAGCATTTGCGCCATTTCTGAAAGAGAAATGAGGTTTGCATAGAAATTGCAGTTCATATCAACCGCAAGGACCGGCGCTACATTATCATCGGGAGGAAGAATACCCGCATTTTGCGAGATGCCGTCTTTCTTATAATTTCCTCTGCAGGAAAGTCCGTCAAGGCGGGAGCTGTCATCATGTCCCGTGTCGTAACCGACAAACATTTCCACAAGCCCTGTGCCAAGGGTTGTGCGATTGTTTTTCAGCCAGCCGACGTATGCGCGGCAGGCGGAATATGCTTTTTTCAAAAGCTCTGTGTTGCCCGTCAGCCTTACCGTTTCAAGACAAAGGGTGGCAAACGACACACATTCCTGTATCTGGGAATATCCGACAAGGCTGATATCGCGTCGCCATTTCGACTTGTCAAGCACGTAGCAGGGAAACTGTCCGTCCTCTTTCTGACCTTTTATAAAAAGCTCTATTACGTTTTCGCAAAGGGCCTTTCCGCGCTCATCAAGCATTGCAAAAACGAGAGAATCATAAACATGCTCAAGCCAGATTCCCGGATATATATCGGAAATCAGAAAAAGCTCCTTTTCGTGTCCCTCGAATTTTCTGATGTGATAACCATCTATGCGGGACTTTATTTGTCTGCATATTGATTTGATTTTTGTTCTGTCCATTTTGAAGTCTCCTTATTTGACCTTTACAGCGCCGACCTCGAGCCAGGCGGGATAAAATCCGCACTTCAAAGCGATGTTCCACGAATGGTAGTTTGATATCGAAGTGCCGTAAAACGGAATATCCCCCATATCCTCGATCTTATTTTTGAGAACATTGACAAGATAGCTGCCCACCCCCATAGAGCGATATTCGGGAAAAACGTCAATGCCGATCTGCATCCATCCGCAGGCGTCCTCCGAACAGCCTGCCATGCCCATTATTTTTTCGCCGTCATAGGCGCAAACCACCATTTTGTCGGGACGTTTTTCGGAAAAGCTTTCGAGGATTGCGTTGGGGAAGCATTTCATTTCGTAAAATGGCAAAATCTCCTTGCCACAGAAAAATCTGACATCAAGATCTTTTTGCATTTCCACCCGTTTTTCCGGCAGAAACATATGAAATGTATCGGACAGCATATATCCGTGTTTTTTCAACTCTTCATTCAGGGGAAGAATATTTTTGAATTCAAAAAGGAAGTGTCCGCACCTGTCCTTTGAAAAGTGCGAAAGAAAAGGGTGCAGAATGGGATCCGCAGTGATCACGGCATTGCCACCCGTCGTCACCATGTGGAAAAAATGCTTTTGGTCACTATATCTGCGCGAACGTATATCAAAACGCGACTCTGTTATGACATTTTCTTTTTTCAAAAAATCCGATGGAGTGCAGTTGTATTCTATCGAAAGAAGCGAAAGAAGCTCTTCAAAATATTTGCTTTTCATGCCTGCGCCTCAAGAAGGTCAAGTCCCAGTTCGGTGTTTTTTAAGAATGTCTGCCATTCGTTGGGATCGGTGATCTTTTCGCCCGAGAGAACTTTTTGCAGTTTTCCTGCCGTGTCGTTCTGTTGGGGATGATTGCCGAGAACAAGGTCTACCCTTTCGTTCGCAAGATCGTGAAGCCCTTTTCTGAAAACCTGCCGCATATCGGACGGAAGACCGTTTGCCGAAATATATGCGTCATTCAGGGTATTTAGTCCCGTTCCTCCGTGCATGGCGGCAGTAATTTTTTCTCCGTTTTCGCAAAGGTCGATAAATATAGCAAGGGTGCCGAGCGTGTGCCCCGGGGCAAGCTTGAAACGGATCTTTGTTGTACCAAAGGTGAATTCGTCGCCGTCATCGATAAGCACATCTGCATCAAAATCACCGGGGTTTTCAATCCCAAGTTCCCTGCACCACGAAAGATCGCGCGTGCCGTTTATTATATCGTTGTCGATACGGGAAATATAGGTTTTTGCGCCGCTTATTTCTTTAAGGCGCAGAGTGGTGCCGGTGTGGTCGATGTGGCCGTGGCTATGGATAATGGCGCAGATGTCGGCAGGATCAAACGACAGGATGCGCATGCTTTCTATAATCTGATCGTACATATCGGGATAGCCGGTGTCGATGACAACAAGGCCTTCTTCGGTTTTGAGAATGTGAACCGAAACACGCGAGCTTCCGACAAAATACAGATTTCCGTACATTCTAAACGGTGCAATATCTGACATTATACTCATACTATCACCTTTTATCTTTTGGGATATGCCGCTTTGTCGGAAAGAACAAGCTGCATAACATCGCTTACCTTCATCCATTCTACCCTGTCAGAAAGGTGCTCGTTTATTCTTTTTCCAACCTCGTCAAGGGCGCGAAGTCCTGTGAAAAGTCCGTTGGAGCAAAGCGACTGCCAATGGGTATGAAACATCGGATATCCACCGGTTTCAAGTGTTTCGATTAGCTGACCGCGCTTTCCGTCGGCGGTGATAAGCTGGTCTGCAACAGAGCTTACGTACTCGTCGTCGGTGCTTGCACAGTTGATGGTCTGCCAGAAAACGTCGTCTGTTGCGGAAGGAATCGAAACAACGCATCTGTCACCGTCGTCATACGCCACCCATGGCTTTATATTGGGATTGTTGCGAAGAACGTGCAGAAAATACCAGGCGTTCTTTTTTCCGTAAACGTCAAACATCGCCTGAGATATGGCTCTGACGTACTCTTCTTCGACCTGAATTCCAAAGTCCCATGGAGAGGTGACGCCTGTGCACTCAAAGCCTGCTTCTTTGAGGATAGAAAGGGCTTTTGAAATATACGGTGTGAGGGTTTCGAAGTTTTGAGTGGTTGCCCAATCGCACTCCCTCATTTCGAGAGCTTTGCCTGTTGCAAGATCCACGGCTTTGTTGTGGGTGAGCATTTCGGGGCCGATATCAAACTGCGGAGCGACGCGGCTCTTTGCTATTTCGAGCCATTCGTGCATTTCGTCCATGGAAATGCCCTCAATGCCGTTTACTATGTCGCCATAGTTTCCCGGGGCAGGAACAATGCTGAATTTGCCCATGATGCCGCGCTTTTCAATGACGTCGCAAAAATCCTTCAGAAAAGAGGTGGGATAATGCTTTATAAGCGGACGTCCATCGGCGGTGGTTCTCTTTGCTGCGTGGGAATAATAAACCGACACGATGGGAGACGGGTCGTCAATTATGAGAGTTATGGGTAATTTCTTCATGGTTTTTCCTTTCATTCGCTAACCTTTTTCACAAGATCTGTCATCAGAGCATCGCGGTGAATGTCGTATACATAGCGCATCGGGCGCGCATCGGGGGAATCGGTGTAATAATAATCATAGGTTGAAAGATGGGTGGGAACAAGGCGCGAGCTCATAAACTTGTTTTTATCGTTAAGAAGCCATGCAACGGCTGTGACATCCCAGATGCATCTTGTCCAGGCAGTGCCGCGGGCATATCTTTCGGCGGCATCTATTGAATTTTTGCCGAGATAATCCGAAAGGGGCGTTTTGCCGAGAAGCCAATATTCGATCTCGGGCTTTGAGATTGTGAAGGCGCTGACAACACCCATGCAAGGAAGCTGGACAAAGGGAACGCCGCTTGACATCACAACGCGGGACGCCGCAACATCCTGGAACATATTGAATTCGCGGGTGTTGGCAAAATGGCGTGCGTGGCCGCCCAGCCATACAACAACGGTGTTTTCTGCCATTTTGGGATTGAGAAGAAAAGCCGAGGCAACGTTTGTTATGGCGCCGATGGCAACGACATAAAGCGGCTTTTCGGGGCTGTAATCGTCTGCGCGCTTTGCAAGATCTCGTGCCGCATCAGAGACAACAGGGGTGTTTTCATCTTCCATAAATTTTTCCGAGCCTTTGAAAACAGGCAACTTTTCGTTCATCAGATCGAGAAGCTTGAATATTTCGTTGTAGCTTTTTTCCATGCCGTCGGCAGGACTTTCGGAACGGGGATTGAGAAATGGCGCGGCATATATTGCCTTTGTATTGAGCTTTTGCTTGTTTTTCAAAAGGTACGCTATGGCAAACTGGTCGTCTATTTCGTTATAGGCATCGGTGTCGAGCACCACGTCGATCATCCCCTCGGGGACCGACATATTTCTTATTCTCTGTTCAAATGTCATATCAAAAACTCCTTTATTTCACGCTTTGCGAGATGAGGTTGTAGTCGTTTGTAAGGATTGTATCTATTTTCATATCAAGAAAATCCGCAGTTTCGCAAGGATCATCCGACCAGAAAACGTTGCAGATTATTCCGTGGGCGTGGGCTTTGTCGATCATTTCTCTATTAAAATACGGCTTGAAAAGCTGTACCTTTTCGCATCCGAATTCGATTGCGCGGTCGACGATCTCGTAGGGTCTGTCAAAAAGATGGCCTACGCATACGGGAATGTCGGGGGCATACTCTTTGAACTGCTTTATCTGCACGTCGGTTTCGAGCATAAAATAGCAATGCTTTGCACAGTCATAGGCGCGGACCATCGAAACAATCTTTTCCATGATATCACGGGGGTATTCTGTGTCATCATAGGTAAGAGGCTTGACGTGGATATTAAAGATAGTCTGACCCGAGAACTTCTTTAAGATATCCTCGAATTTCACAATCTTAAGCCCCTTGAAACGCTCGGAAAACTTTGAACCGAAATCGAGCGTTTCAAGATATTCGAGGGTGTGGTCGGTGATAAGCCCTTCGCCGTCGCTGACTCGGTCGAGCGTTCTATCATGGCACGAAACGATGTGTCCGTCGGATGTCGGCCAAAGGTCAAATTCGATCTCGTCCGCGCCCATGGCGATAGCTGCGCCAAAGGCAGGCATGGTGTTTTCGGGGGCGACGGTGGAAAAACCGCGGTGGGCACAAACACGGGGATAGGCAAGATATTTGTCGCCGGGGATAATGGCGCTGCCGGAATTTCTGTATTGCCAAGGCTTTCTGCCGTATTCGATGTACTCATAATGAGGTGCGTCGGGATTGCCAAATCCTGCAGGCTTAAGATATTTATCCTTCGGGTCAAATTCAACACATTCGCTGCCAAATCTCCCCTTCATATTACAAAGCACCTTGCCATAGGGAGAAACCACCATACTTGCGCCGCAGATGTCGGAGCTTTCATCAAAGCTTACCGACGAGCGGATAACATAAGCGTTGGTATTATAGGCCAGGTGGCGGCACATGGTCTCGATGGCATCGTGGCTGTCGGATCTTTGCAAAGAACAGCCGATGATGATATCCACATTCTGACGGGCAATGTTGGCAAAAGCCTCGTAAAAATAAAAATCGTAGCAGGTGAGAAAACCGAAGCGCAGACCTTCGAGCTCAAGAACGTAGGGTTGCGAATATTCGAAAGTGTAGTCGGAATCAAGCGCCAAAGTTTCAAGTTCAAGGGGAGGCAGGTGTTTTTTGAAATATTTACCCACAAGCTCGCCCTTTCTGTTATAGCAATAGGTGGTGTTTCTGTAGTTGCCGTTTATGGGATAAAGGGCGTTTACAAAAACAAGGCTGTTGCAGCGTTTTGCCGTTTCGATGCACTTTTCAAGAAGAATATCGATATACTTTTTGTGATAGTAAAGCGTTTCTTCAAGATCCTTTGTGGCGCAGGGCACGTCGCTGTATTCGGGCAAGACGATGATGTCTATGCTTTCGTCACACTCATCGAGTTTTTTTATTTTAAAATCAAAATATTCGTCGGAAAAAGACACGTCCCTTGAATAGGGCGGCTGGATTATACAGGCTTTCATTTTGCACCTCCAAAACATAGATATATTCATTTTCATTGTATCACATAGCATTTTAAAAAGCAATATAAAACACAAAAAGGCACGCAAAATGCATACCTTTTTGTTCTTTATTTTTTGTATTTTATAAAAAATTCTTCGTTCAACACATTATAAAAACGCTCGTCCGAAATATTCTCTTCAATATGCGAAAGCTTGCCGTCCTCGAACACCTTGAAGGTGCGATCGTCAAGAGTTTTTCTGCCATTTTCGGTCTTGATGGCGATCATTGGGACTTTGTTGAAGGGCGACGACGGATGTGCCTCGCAGAAGAAGGAGGGCTGCACAAAATCCACCTCGTATTGTATCTCCTCTGTGAACGAAATGAATTTTCTCCATTCACCCTCGTGAAGATCGTAAAGAATCCAACCGAATTCGTCGTCTTTTTCAAACTTATAGACCTCATCAAACTGTGGCTGGGAAATGCCGATCTCTATTTTCACGGGGTATCTGGGCGCCGGCTGACCGATGCCGATATCACAGAAAAATCTGCCGTCATCACACCGCACAGCAAGGATCCTGTGGCGGCGCATGGGGATTTCGGTTTCGCCGCGCAGGTAACGCGCGAAATAATCGTCGACGTAAAAGCCCATTTCTTTTAAAACGTGCGACAAAAGTCCGTTTACTTCAAAGCAGTAACCGCCTCTGCCCTGCTCGACTATCTTTAAGAAAAGATCTTTATGATCAAGCGACAAGGGCTTGCCGTCGAGAATGTCGAGATTTTCGTAGGCTATGGTTTTTACACAGGCAAGCTGAAGTTTTTTAAGAAACTCAAAGTTTTTTTCGATCTTCGTGTCAGCAGGAAGTCCGATGCGGACGAAGAATTTTTGAATATTTGTCATTGTAATACCTCCTTACGATGCTTCTTGTGAAAAGAAAGCGTTTGCACCTGTGGTGCTGTAAAGCGAATAAAGGCCGAGTTTTTCAGGTCTTTCATCGTGGGCAAAGTATCTATAATCCCACAGCTGAACATATTCGGGAAGTTCGGCATACGGCGCATCAGGAGTGTAAAACACAAAATCTTTGCCCTCCATGCCATAGGGTATGGAGCTTACAAAGCGAACACCTTCCTCGATCCATTCCTCACCCTCGGCTTTTTCGCATTCGAGATTTTTGATCTGTAACGAATAAGAAGTGTCTGAAATTTTTGTTATATTGTAAAAGCTTCCGACAAAATTGCAGACGTAGCGAGTGCCATAGGGATATTTTTCCTCGTCACGATCGCCCATCTCGCCGTCAAAGAAATGTCCTTCAAAGCTTCCGTCGGGCAAAAGCACAAGCTCTGTTCTCCATGCACCTGCGCCGCTTGAAAAGGTGAGCAGCATCGGCTCGTCAAAGGGCAACAGTTCAAGCACAGGCTCGCTTGCCGCACCGTCGGTTATCGTATCGACAGAGCCTTCACCGCCACCCGGGACTGTGACCTTTCCGCACGAGAAAAGAAGAATTGCCATGCAGGAAAGCAATAAAAAAAGTGTCTTTTTCATTTTCATTCTCCCATCATTACAAAAAGATTTGAAAACTCGCCGGTTCTGCGAGCACCGTCGGGAAGATCGGTGTTGTCTGCACGTGCGTCGCAAACTTTCAAAAGCTTGAAACATTCCTTTTCTTCCCCGTTCTTCAAAAGTCTGTGTTCACAGCCTGCGTTACGCGCAAAGCGGACATCGGAGGTGGCATCGACGTATGCGTTTGCTCTGATCTCCACCTTTTCCCGATCCTTTTCGATCACAACGTACGAAACATTGCCCTCGTCGACGACGTGAAGATTAAAGGTCATTTCCTCGTTGATACGGCAACAAACGAACGAAAAACCATCAAAGGCGGTTCTTTCGCTGTCGGCCGCAATACATTCGGTTGCGGTGTCTCCGATTATGCAGATGTTTGTTTTGATCTTTTTCATATTTCCTCCTTATACCATCTTGGAACAACTCTTGTCATACCGTCATACCAAGACAATACTTCCTTCGCCTGATTTGTCATTGTGTCTATCTCGCCCTGCCCAAAAGGAATTGCCCAATACAGAGAACTCAAAGTGTTGCTTGAGATATAAAGCGCAAGCAACCGCCAAAACTCGAGAGGCACATTAGCATCAAAATATCCGTCGACCATACCCGTGGCAAAAAACGGTGCACTCTGCGCGCACCAAACGATACGGTTGAATTCCTCCCACGGGTCTCCATAGTCGTTGCGATTGAAATCAATTATGTAAAGCTTTTTATCCTTTCCTATCATCATGTTCCCCACATGATAGTCACCATGTTGATAACATTGGGGACGGTTTTTCAAAAGGTGCCTGTTTTTGTTTATATAATCGATAAAAAGCTGTCCGTTTTCGTATTTCAGTGGACATTCGGTATATTTTTTGATCTTTACGTCGATTTTTCTGTTAAAACGGGTTTCCCAATCCTCTATGTTTTTTGGTGCCGTAATCGAATGGATAAGGCGCAGATACTTTCCTGCATCAAGACCGTAGGAATACTGTGTTTTTTCGGATAAAGAATCCATCAACTGTTCGGCATCCTCTCCGTCAATGTAACTTTGAACCGAGAAAACTCCTTCGTCGTTCGTGCCGAATTCAAGAGGAAGACACATGGGAACGCCCTTTGCGGCAACCTTTTTCATCATTTCAAATTCGCTTTTCTTTGTTTCAAGCTGAGAAATATCCGAAACACGCAAAAGATATTTTTTGCCATCATTATCAGTGACACAATATTTTTTGTCGCTTGACCACCCTTTGTTTATGGGTTCCTTTGATACATAATTCATATGCGCACCTCCCAACTCTCTACCACTGTGTCAATTCATACCGAGGACAATTCATTGGTTTCATCTTTGATAAATTTATTTTACCATACATTCTCAGCATTTTCAATATAGCGACAACAAAAAATCCGCATCATTGCGGATCTTTTGGTATATTGAATCTTATTTAATTATTGACAGTAACGTTGCCGTCGATATGCTTGCACTCAACGCTTGAACAAACAACATTGCCCTCTATCAGATCGCAACGAAGATCGCGGCATTCAACATCGCCCTTGATCTTTTCAGCATCAACATTTCCGCCCACCTTCACGGTTCCGCCGCAGTTTATGCCACCGTTGAGATCTCGACCGACGTTTATGCCGTCGCCGCAGTTGCATCCGCCAAAAAGATCGCCGCCAACACTTATCCCGTCGCCGCAGTTGCATCCGCCTGCTAGCGAGCCTTCGATATTTATACTGTCGCCGGCATTGCAACCACCCGAAACGTTGCCGCAAACATTGATGCTACAAACGCTTTAAACACTTTTTGTGTCGCCTTTAATTTCAAAAACGATCTTGTCGGTAATCTCATTTTGAACCTGCAAGATTTTTCGTCCGACGCAGACTACGCCGCGAAGGACATCATCGTCCTGCCACGGAAACTGGGTGCAAAGATCATATTTTATCTCTTTTTCAACTTTGCGCGAGAATATTTCGTCGATGGTACAGCCAAAAACCTCAGAAAGCTCGGGCAAAAGCATAATATCAGGGGCAGACTGACCGTTTTCCCATTTTGATACCGCCTGAAAAGTCACTCCCAGCTTTTGTGCCAGATCCTCTTGGGTAAGTCCTGTTTTTTTACGGAATATTCGGATGTTCTCACTGATAATACTGTTTGTGTTTTCCACATTATCATCTCCTTTTCTGATTTGATTATATCAGAAAACTAAGATCAAAACAATAAATCAAAAGTTGATGTTTTTCAACCTGCGGTTGAATTGAGATAATCGTTTAATATTTCTCGTGCCACCCAATCGTTTACCTGAGACGTAAAATGCACCATATCCCCTTTGAAAATTCCGTTTCCGCGAACGTTCGGAACGTAATATGGAGCTTTGCGCACGTCAAAAACACGGATATTTTCGTTTTGTGCGGCAAGTGAATCAAAAACTTCGTTGATGTAGTGCATTTTTTCAAGCTTTTTGCCCGTAGGATCGTTGTCGGTGCAACACTCGTGGCAAACAATTCTGTGCAAAACGGTTTTTGGCTTTTCGCCGAGGGCAGAATAGAAGCCATCAAAGATGGTTTCATATGTCTTTTTCAGTTCATTTTGCAAAATTGCCGCATCAACTGTTGTTTCCTGCTCGCCTCCGCGCCAGTGTATACCTATTATTTCGGGAGTTTTATTAAGCTTGTCAAAGCTTTCTTTTAACATCGAAAAAACGTGCACAGTCAACTGATAAAGAGCGATATCAACAGTGCCGAGCGGTCCGGGGACAAGCTTTTTCGCATAGTTCGGATTCCACATAAATTTTTCTGTAACACCCTGTGCGCCTATGGCGATATGAATGATATAAAGATCGGGAAGGTCATGCGGATTTCCGCAGTCTATCTCATTTTGCCAAGCCTTTGCAAGACAGTTTGCCACAGAATATGTGTTGTCCTGTTCTTCAGCAAGATTCATACCCGAGCTTGTGTAACCACTCCAAAAAAGCTCGTTGTGATTAAAAGACTGGTTCAGATCTCTTGAAAGGCCAAAAACATTCTTCAACGGCACCCTTATTTTATCTTCTTCTGCCATGGGAAGAGAATGCCCCACGGCATTTGACTGACCGAGAAGAATGAACACACAGGCTTTGTTATTACAGATCATAAAATATACCTCGATTAAGTTGTTTGTTTTATTACTGACGTTAAAAATACTATGTTGTCGCTGATGTCGCATTTCCCGTCAAGCCTTGTTACGGGGCAGGAAATGGTATTCAGCCATTTTTCGGTTTTTTCTTCCGTACGGCTTGCCGCAAAATCGTGAAAAGCTTTTTGCTGTTCGTACATATCTCCACCGGGGCAAACTCTTTTTCCAAATCTTTCAAGATCGCGTTTTTCAATCCTTGACATCCGAAGTTCAGCGGGAGCGGAAAGATACACAACATGATCATAATGCACGTTTATTTCACGTCCCATATCTCCGCGAGATGAAACCATAACGTTGTTTTTATACTTATTTAAACATGAAAGTATATACTCTTTGGCTTGCGCCTCTGTGCGGCTTTGTGAAAACGGGATTTCTGATTGTAAAAAATAGTATTCTTCATCGTTCAGAAATCTGTATTTCAGGATTTCTGCCAATTTTTCGCCCAAAGTGGTTTTTCCGCTACCGTTTAGACCACAAAGCAGGATTATGCCCATTCGTTACCTCCGAAATACAGGAGTTTCATAACAAAATTTATATTTTAATCTATGAATCGTGACAAAAAAGCAAATGTGTGATATAATGTATTCGGTAAATGCTTTTGCCGATCATCCGTCTGTGTATGGTAGAAAGCTATTAAACAAGCAAGAAATAGTTGGAGGGCTTAAAAATGACCGAAAAGGAAAAAATGTTAGCGGGGATGTTGTACGATCCATCTGATTCGGAATTGACTGAATTACTGCTGAAAGCGCGAAAACTGGCCAGACGATACAACCAAATTGACGAAGATGAACAAGAAAAACGTATTTCCGTTCTTCGCGAACTCCTTCCAAACAGTCCGCACCTGCCAAGTCTTCAGGCTCCTGTTTATTTTGACTATGGATGCAACACATATTTTGGTAAGTTTTGCGGAACAAATTTTAATTTCACTTGTCTTGATGTATGTCCCGTATATATTGGAGATAATGTGTTGATCGGCCCCAACGTCACCCTGGCAACGCCTATGCATCCACTATTGCCCGAAGAGAGAAACGTAAGACAACGCGAAGACGGCAGTTATTATAATTTGGAGTATGCCAAACCTATCACCATAGAAAAAGACTGTTGGTTAGCGGCAAACGTTACCGTTTGTGGCGGTGTAACTATTGGGGAAGGCAGTGTGATCGGCGCAGGCAGTGTTGTTACAAGAAGTATCCCTCCATATAGTTTGGCGGTGGGAAATCCCTGCCGGGTTATCCGTAAATTAACCGAAGCTGACAAGATGAAATAAAAGAAAGAATTTGTGACAAAATTCTATATAAAAGACAGTCTATTTTAATTTATTGAACAGACAGAATACATCCCATATGAGCAAGATTGAAATATATCTTGCTCATTTTTTGAAAATACAAAGCAAAAAAGTGTTTTTTATACTACGATCGGGAAAATTTCTGAAAAAGAGAAACAAAAAAGCAGCAATCAAAAGATTACTGCGAATTTTGGCGACTCGGATGGGGCTCGAACCCACGACCTCCAGCGTGACAGGCTGGCGTTCTAACCAACTGAACTACCGAGCCAAGTATTGGTGGGAGTTAACGGGATCGAACCGCTGACATCCTGCTTGTAAGGCAGACGCTCTCCCAGCTGAGCTAAACTCCCATGTGGAGCGGATTACGGGGCTCGAACCCGCCACCTCGACCTTGGCAAGGTCGCGCTCTACCAAATGAGCTAAATCCGCATGGTGACCAACACTTGTATTAAATTTTAAATGGTGCCTCCGGTCGGAATCGAACCAACGACACGGGGATTTTCAGTCCCCTGCTCTACCAACTGAGCTACAGAGGCATTGGAGGCGCCACCCAGAATCGAACTGGGGATAAAGGTGTTGCAGACCTCTGCCTTACCGCTTGGCTATGGCGCCAAAGGATGGAGCGGATTACGGGGCTCGAACCCGCCACCTCGACCTTGGCAAGGTCGCGCTCTACCAAATGAGCTAAATCCGCATGGCATCTTTTTCGGTGTTTGGTTGTTTGTATAAATGGTGCCTCCGGTCGGAATCGAACCAACGACACGGGGATTTTCAGTCCCCTGCTCTACCAACTGAGCTACAGAGGCATAATGGCGACTCGGATGGGGCTCGAACCCACGACCTCCAGCGTGACAGGCTGGCGTTCTAACCAACTGAACTACCGAGCCAAATAATGGCAGGGGCACAAGGACTTGAACCCTGGGCACGCGGTTTTGGAGACCGCTGCTCTACCAACTGAGCTATACCCCTGTGACTAACTTGGTGGGCCATCAGGGACTCGAACCCCGGACCGACCGGTTATGAGCCGGTTGCTCTAACCAACTGAGCTAATGGCCCAAAGTGGCTCCCCCTGTTGGGCTCGAACCAACGACCCCATGATTAACAGTCATGTGCTCTACCGACTGAGCTAAGGAGGAGTATCGGTGTATGAAAACATACACGATATTGGGTCAAACCTCCGACGATACTTCATCGAAGACCCTGCGGTTCATTGAACCGTGTCAGCATCGACCTATCTTTCCGGGCCGTCGCCAGCCAAGTATTTTCGGCACAGTTGAGCTTAACTTCCGTGTTCGGAATGGGAACGGGTGGACCCTCAACGCTAAAGACACTGACTTTTTGGTGCACCTTCAGGGACTCGAACCCGGGACCCACTGATTAAGAGTCAGTTGCTCTACCAACTGAGCTAAAGGTGCATTCTCCGGAAAATCCCTTCAATGTACCTTCAAAACTGAATAAGACTTTAGATTTCGCTCTCTTGTTCAAGCCCTCGGTCTATTAGTATCAGTCAGCTACATGCATTACTGCACTTCCACCTCTGACCTATCAAACTCGTAGTCTTCAAGTGACCTTACTAGCTTAAGCTATGGGATATCTTATCTTGAGGTGTGTTTCACGCTTAGATGCTTTCAGCGTTTATCACTTCCATACGCGGCTACCCGGCTGTGCTCCTGGCGGAACAACCGGTGCACCGGTGGTATGTCCATCCCGGTCCTCTCGTACTAAGGACAGCTCCTCTCAAATATCCTGCGCCCACGACAGATAGGGA
>SVTM01000009.1 GCA_015063785.1 Oscillospiraceae bacterium | reverse complement strand
TTATGGGTAGTAAGTAACAATTGCATGGCTGGCAGGCCAATTTTAAACGCACTTGTGCGTCGCCAGTATCAGTTAGGGCTTTGCCCGAAAATGAAATACCACCCGCTATGCGGGTGGATATTTATTTATCAGAATGTAACTGTCAGTTTTTCACCTTTTTTAATAAAGACCTTTTTGATACCGCAAAGGCTCTTGTGCGGAATATATTCGTATCTGAGAACAGCATACCACGTATCATATTCGCCATTGTTTGTCAGCTCGACGTTTTTTTCGTCAAGCCATTTTTCGGATATGTCAGAATAAGTAAGACCGTGGCCGAATTCAAAAACAGGGGTGCCTTCAAAAAATTTGTAGGTTCTGTTTTTCATCGAATAATCCTCGAAATCAGGAAGATCGTCCACCGATTCATAAAATGTGACGGGAAGACGTCCCGACGGCGAAACCGCGCCAAATATCACGTCTGCCAAGGCAAGGCCACCCATGGCACCGGGATAGAAAAGCTGGATGATGGCGTCGCATTCATCCTTCTGTCTTTTAAGATTGACACAGCTTCCGCTGACGTTTATGTAGATTACAGGCTTTCCAAGATTTATTATGGTGTCATAAAGGCTGTTTTGACATTCGGGAACATCAAGAGTCAATCTGTCTCCGCTGGCATCTGTGTTGTAATAATCTCCCTGCTCACCCTCCATAGTCGGATCGATACCCATGCACATGACGATAACGTCGGCGTGATTTGCCGAAACTATGGCTTCCTTTTCGCTGGTGCATCTGTAATGTATCTTTGAATTTTCCCTGTCGTGAAGTGCGCATCCTTTGGCATACAGCACGGGAGAATATTCGCGCAGTCCGCGAAGAATGGTGTAGTAATCGGACGGTGTTCCGTTGTAATTGCCCAAAAGCACCTGCTTTGAATCGGCATTCGGCCCGATAAGAGCGATCTTTGTTTCGGGCTTCAGCGGAAGAATGCCGTTGTTTTTCAGAAGAACGATGCTCTCCTGAGCCATACGGCGATTGATCTCCTTATGCTTTTCACACTCGATGACTTCAAAGGGGATTTTGTCATATTCGCAGTCGTCGTCAAACATTCCCAAGCGTATTCTTGCAGTAAATAGCTTTTCGACAGCGTGAGTTATAGTTTCCTCCGAGATCATGCCCTCGAGATATGCGGTTTTCAGCCATTGATATGCCGAACCGCAGTTAAGCTCGCAGCCGCAGTTTACGGCAAGGGCTGCACTTTCGGCTTCGTTTTCGGTGATCTTGTGATTGCGGTTGATGTCGCATATTGCTCCGCAGTCGGAAACCACATAGCCTTTGAATCCAAACTGTCCGCGAAGAATATCCGAAAGCAGAGTTTTACTTGCACAGCATGCCTCGCCGTTGGTTCTGTTGTAGGCGCCCATGACTGCCGACGGATCGGCGTTTTCTATGCAGTATTTGAAGGCCCACAGATACGTTTCGTAAAGATCTTTTTCGCCGACTCTTGCATCAAACGAATGGCGAAGCGATTCGGGGCCGCTGTGGACGGCATAATGCTTTATTGTTGCATCAAGCTTTCGGTACTTTCCGTTTCCCTGAAGCCCTTTTATAAAGGCACACCCCATGCGTCCCGTAAGATACGGGTCTTCGCCGTAGGTTTCGTGGCCTCTGCCCCAGCGGGGATCGCGGAAGATATTTATGTTAGGCGACCAGTAGGTGAGACCTTGGTATATATCGGTTTCGCCAAACTTTTTGTATTCGTTGTACTGCGCTCGTGCTTCGTCCGAAATGGCACACGCCACATCGTGCAAAAGTGTATCGTTGAAGCTTGCCGCCATTCCGATCGCCTGGGGAAAAACGGTGGCTGTGCCTGCGCGCGCCACCCCGTGAAGACATTCGTTCCACCAGTTATAGGCAGGAATGCCCAGCCGCTCTATGGCAGGGGCGTCATATTTCATCTGCGACACCTTCTCGGCAATCGTCATTTTTGAAACAAGTTCTTTTGCTCTTTCTTCAAACGTCATTTGTTTTTTCCTTACCTTCTTTTATTTATGGAAATAACCTTATAATAATTCCCCTTGACATTTCTGATGGCGGATTCCTTGAGATATCTTGCATCGAGCTTAAGATCTGTTGCCACGGTAGATGCGATCTGGTTTTCCTTTGAGGGAACAAAGTCCGCCGTTGTTCCGCGATAAACTCTGTAATAGCAATGAAGCTTGTCGGTGACGGGAGCCCACGAAAGAGTCTTTTTGTCGGAAGACAGCTTCACTTTTTCGGCATAGATATCGGGACGGTCAACATAGTCGGTGGTGAGGATAGTCAGCGATTCGGGAAGAAGCTCGTATGTAAGAGCGAGGTTTTCATCAAGAGATACTGTGCCGGTATGATCCTGAAGATCGCCGAATTCGTTGGACGGCACATTACGGCTGTCGTATTCATAGACCCTGAAGGGAGCAAGGTCTTCGGCGTGCTTGAAGCTGAGATTGAGATTCAGCTGTTTTTTCTCTTTGGCACGGTTTACAACTGCTATCGAAACGCTGCCGTCCTTGTGCAGAAGCGCTGTCATTCTCAGCATTGGATCGTTGTTTTCAATATCAAGAACCTTGGAGTTTCTTTTCATGTATCTTGTGAGAAGACCGATGCACCAGTACATATCACGAACAGAATAGTCTCCGTCATCCTCCCATTTTATAAGGCCGCATTTGTTGTATTTTGTATCTTGAGTTCCCGAAATAAACTTTTCGCATTTACCCCATTCGGCGGCATATTCGTCGTTTTCGGCATAATGGCAGACGTACGGGTCGGGATAGTCCGAGAAGGTCCAGTAAACCAGCGAAAGAACCCCTGCATTGATGGCAGCAATGGCACTTTCGGCATACATGAGAGCGGCGTATGCGCCCTCGCCGGTATAGTTGAAATTGGTTACATCCTTGATAACGCCGGGAAAGAAGTAATAGGAGGATTCTTTTGGGTCGTTCAGCCCCTCTCCGCTCTTCACGCCGAATTCGCCCAGTATCAGGCGTTTGCCTGCTGCGCCGTTGCAGCGGATGCACTTCATCACATATTCACGGCAGATCTTCAAGAACCAGTCATAAAAATCAAGATCGTAAATGCCGAATTGCGAAACATAAAGATGAACGCACATATCTTCTGTTATGGGTGCCATCTCCTTGATGGCATAATCAAGGGTGTGCCACCATTCAACACCTGTGGCGTCGGTGGCAAGAAGTCCAATATTGAGCTTTCTTTGCTGGAAGGCTCTGAAAAGATATTCGTGATATTTTTTGAAAAGGGGCAGATCGTTTTTGAGCACACCGTGGGTGCCGCAGGAAAACTCGTTGGAGTAGCAGTAGTATCTGATCTGTTTGACGTTGCGCACGTTGATGAGATAATCAAGCTTTTCGGCAACATCCTTGGCATATTGCCATCTTTCCTCGTCGGAAAAGTGGATTTTTCCCATGGCTGCGGCAAGATAGATTGGGGTGTCGGTGGCCTTCTGCATTTTCTCGTAATAGTCGGCGAAGGTATCCATGGAGTCGCGTGTCCAATCGTCATAGCCTGCAAAGGTGCGCATGAAGCCGGGCTGGATTTCGCGGTAACATTTTGCTATTTTTTGATCAAAATGCTCTTTTTCCATCAGTCTGTAAAAAAGCGCTTCGCTGTTATGAAAACCCAATCCCCCGAACAGTATCGGAAACTGAGGACGGGTGATTTTGACTTCTGCCATAATTGTTTCTCCTTTCGGAACAAAAAATCCCTATGGATACATTATAGAACGTTATTGTTTTGTTGTCAACAAAACAAAGGTAAATTGGTTGTTGTGTACCAAAAACATGGCGATCGGAATCATTTAAACATTATTGAATTCAGAACGCTTTCAAGGTATTCCTGACTTCCGCTCTGTGGCAGCTTTGCATTGCCGAGTTTTTCTGCATGGCTTGCCAGCTCCTCAAGGCTTGTTTCGTCATTCAGTATTTTTTGTCCTATATCGTTGTCAAAGCTTGAATATCTTGCTTTTACAAATTCATCGATTCTGCCGTCTTCAATTATCTCTGCCGCCTTGATGAGTCCGAGAGCAAAGGTGTCCATGCCAAGAATAAAGCCGTGGAACATGTCTTCGGCAGTATAGCTCGGACGTCTGTTTTTCGCATCAAAGTTGAAGCCTCCCGAGAGTCCGCCTGCTTTGAGCACCTCATACATACAAAGAGTTGCGCTGTATACATCCGACGGGAATTCATCGGTGTCCCATCCGAGCAGCAGATCACCCTGATTGGCATCGATCGAACCGAGCATTCCGTTGATGGCCGAAATGCGCAGCTCGTGTTGGAAGGTATGTCCCGCAAGGGTTGCATGGTTTGCTTCGATATTCAGCTTGAAATCCTTGTCAAGACCGTATTGTCTTAAAAATCCGATGGCCGTTGCTGCATCGAAGTCATACTGATGCTTCATCGGCTCTTTCGGTTTGGGCTCGATATAGAAATCTCCTTCAAATCCGATTTTTCTGCCGTATTCCACCGCCATTTTCATAAGACGGGCAATATTGTCCTGCTCGAATTTTACGTCGGTGTTGAGGAGTGTTTCATATCCTTCTCTGCCGCCCCAGAAAACATAACCCTTTCCGCCAAGCTTTACTGTAAGCTCAAGAGCTTTTTTGACCTGTGCTGCCGCAAAACAGAACACTTCTGCCGAGTTTGTACTGCCTGCACCGTTCATAAAACGGGGATTGGAAAACATATTTGCCGTTCCCCACAAGCATTTTATGCCCGTTTCTTTCATTTTTTCGAGCATATAGTCTGTGATCTCATCAAGTCTTCTGTTTGTTTCTTTTATGTCCGCAGCTTCCGGAACAAGATCCACATCATGAAAGCAAAAATATTCAATTCCAAGCTTTTGCATAAATTCAAAGCCTGCGTCGACCTTTGCTCTTGCGTGTGCCATTGTACCTTTTTCTGCACCAAAAGATTTGTCGGCGGTGTCTCTGCCAAACATATCTGTGCCTGCCGCACAAAGATTGTGCCACCAAGCCATGGCAAAGGGGAGATGTTCCTTCATTTTTTTGCCGAGTATTATCTTTTCTGCGTCGTAATATTTGAATGAAAAAGGATTTTTGCTGTTTTTTCCTTCAAATTTTATTACGGGAATATTGTCAAAATACATATTGCTTACTCCTTTATTTCTTTAAATAAATTTTTCAGGTTCGGATATATCTTGCTGAATTTCTGATATTTTTTCTCGTAGGCAAGCACCAGATCTTCTTGTGGGGATATTCTTTTTTTGATTTTGACATCAACACAGCTGTGTATGTCAGAGTATGCGCCTGCCGCAATCATTGCAAGCTTTGCCGCACCATAGCCGGGACCCTCTTCGATCTCGGGAAGGTCAAGGTGGATGTCCAATATGTTGGCAAGTATTTTCATCCACAGATGTGATTTTGCTCCGCCTCCGCAAACCGTGCTGCTCTCTATGACGATGCCGAGTTTTTTTGCCACCTCCAGATTGTCTCTGATGGCAAAGGCAACTCCCTCAAGCACCGCCAGCAGCATATGTGAGCGTTTTGTGTTTGGCCTTAATCCTATAAAAGTACCTGTTGCGTCGGTGTCGTTTATAGGACTTCTTTCTCCCATGAGATACGGAAGAAAGAACACTTCGTTGTTTCCGAGCATATCATCTGTTATTTCCGTCTGAACGGCTGAATAGTTACGAAGCTGAAGTATTTCGTCACAAAACCATTTGTTGCAGGATGCCGCCGATAGCATACAGCCCATGAGGTGAAATTTTCCGTCGGCGTGGCAGAACGAATGAAGAGAATTATGCTTGTCCACGGCAAAATTTTCAGATGATATAAAAATTGTTCCGCTTGTCCCGAGCGAAATGTTGCATTTTCCTTCACCCACCGTTGCGGTGCCTATGGCAGCGCCGGCATTGTCGCCGGCTCCTGCTGCAACCGTCACACTTTCCGACAGTCCGAGATTTTTTGCAATGTTGGGAAGAATATTTCCGATATTCTGATAGCTTTCAAAAAGCTTTGGCATCTGTTCTTCTTTTATTCCGCAAATATCAAGCATTTGCGCCGACCAGCACTTGTTTTTGACATCGAGCAAAAGAAGGCCCGAGGCGTCAGAAAAGTCTGTGGCGTGTATTCCGGTAAGACGGTAATTTATGTAATCCTTCGGCAGCATGATTTTTGAGATCTTGCCGTAATTTTCGGGTTCATGTTTTTTCAGCCACAAAATTTTCGGAGCCGTAAAGCCGGCATATGCAATATTCGCTGTCAGTTCCGAAAGTTTTTCTTTTCCGATGACCTCGTTGAGAAATGCAGTTTCGTAAGAGCTTCTTCCGTCGTTCCAAAGAATGGCGGGGCGGATGACCTTGTCGTTTTTATCGAGTATAACAAGTCCGTGCATTTGCCCCGCAACTGCCATGCCCTTTATTTCTTCCGGCAAAACTACTGCCGCAAGCTCTTTTATGCCGTCGCAAAAAGCGTCCCACCAATCCTGCGGTTGTTGTTCGCTCCAACCCGCTTTGGGATAGCAAACGTCATAAAAACGAGTGACGGTTTTAACCGTGTTTCCGTTTTGATCGGCAAGAAGTAGTTTCAATGCTGAGGTCCCGAGATCTGCTCCTATATAGTAATTCATACATTCATCTCCTTAAAAAGAATTTATCACATACGGCTTGACATTTCTCGCCAAATAGAATACAATATATAGACAAAATTTGTCATTGGGGGTCTTGAGTGTTTTATCAATACAACCACTTCGGAACGGCAGAATATTTTCGGAAGGAATACGGAGAAAACTTCAGTTTTCCCATGCATTTACATAATTCGTTTGAGCTGATCACCGTGATGTCGGGGGAAATGACCGTCACGGTGGATGATTGCGAATACACGCTGAATTGCGGAGAATCCGTGCTTGTTTTTCCAAATCAGCTGCATTCTTTGCAAAGCAGGAGCAGCAAGCACATGCTTTGTATTTTTTCCCCCGAGCTTGTCAAGGCGTATTCATCAAAAATCAGAAGCAGAGTCCCCGAAAAAAACTCCTTTTCGGTCGATGATTATCTTATAAAAGCGCTGGACAATCTTTTACCCTCTGCATCTGTTACCGAGAAAAAAGGCGTTTTGTACTTTTTGTGTGCACAGTTCGAAAAGAATGTGCAATACAGAGAAAGAAACAAGTTTGAAGATGATCTTTTGTACAGAATATTCGAATTTGTAGAGCAAAACCACGCGAAAGACTGCTCTCTTTCAGAGCTTTCTGCAAAAACGGGATACAGCTATTCTTATCTGTCGCGCTGCTTCAAAAAATCCACCGGTATATCCTTCAATTCCTACGTCAATCAGTACAAAATCAGCAACGCCTGTTACCTTTTGCGCAACACCGACTATTCCATACTCAGATGTGCGCTGGAAAGCGGATACAAATCGCTCAGAAGCTTCAACAGAAATTTTTTTGCTTCCTTGGGAATCACTCCCGGTCAGTACAGAGCATAATCAACATTTCTGTGACAAAAAATATCCACCCGTGAAGGGTGGATATTTTTTGTGTGCTTTTATCCGGGATAATTTGTAATTGTGGTGTCGTTGTTGAAGAGAACGTGGGAAGTGGTGTCGTTCGCGTGGTTCTTCAGCTTTGTCTTGGTGTTTTCGTCTGCATTGAAGGTTGCACCAAAGAAGGTTGCAAACTTTCCGCCGAGATTCTGAACGTAGATGTTGTTGCGAAGCTGAAGCTCGCGGTCGCCCACCGAGTTGCAGTTGAAGAGTATCGACTTTCCGCGGTCGAAGATGTTGTTTTCTGCAACGAAGTTTTCGGTATTTTCGGTGATGCCGGCACTCTGGAAGAGAGCAACGGCGCCTCTTATTCGTGTGCCCCAACCATAACCGTTCATACGGCAGATGTTGTCCGCAATGTGGGTGTTGTGGAAGGTGTGGTGTGTGTTTCCGTAATCGGGGTTGTAATATTCGATCGACCAGTGGCAGTATTCGATAACGTTTCCGATATAGTCAACATGGTCCATCGTTGCGTTTCCGGGATCGTAGGGGGTGTTGTACTGGTGTGTCACACCTGTGTCATAGATCTGATAGATCCAGTTGTCATAGAGATACCAGCCGTCGCAGCTGCCGTATACCTGAAGCGCGTTGCCGTAACGTGTGGTGTTTACACCGTGGAAACCGCGCAGAACCGAACCGCCGAGGTAATCGAAGATACAGTTTCTGACGGTGATGTTCTTGTGTCCGCCGACACCGACACCGTGCTGACCGCAGAAGCGGAAGTTGAGGTTGTCAAGGGTGACATTGCCGGGATGGGGAATGCTGGTGGAGTTTGTGCCGTGGGCGATCTCGATGGAATCGAATCTTTCGCCGGGGTTGCCCTCGGTACTGTAAAGGTAGAAATCGTTTGTCGAAAGGTCGTTGTAGAATTCAAGGTCTTCCTTGAGGTCTGCATAGCCTTCAACTCCGTTGAGTCCCTTGAGTCTGAGGGTACCGACCAGCTCGTTGTAGTTTCCGAGCTCTCCTGTAAAGTTGAATACTGCAAGACCGCAGTTGACAAGCTTGTCAGAAAGCTTATAGATGTTGGGATATTCGGTGGGAGTCCAAAGAGCAGGGTCTGCGTAGTTCTTCTTGGAAGCGTTAAATACAGGCTTTGCGCCTTCGCCGTATGCAGAATAGGTTACGCCTGCAATACACGTAAGAACACCTCTCCATTCTCCGCCGCGCTCAAACAGAACGGTGTCTCCTGCTTTAATCAGCTTCATTCCCTTGATGCCGCTCATGGGTTCCATGGTTTTCCATGCGGTTTCGGGCGAAAGACCGTCGTTTGCATCGTTTCCGTTGGGCGAAACATAGAATTTCTTGCCCGTTTCGGGATATTCGCTTTCGGAATTGATGATGTTGTTGATCTGCCATTTGGAAATGGCGTCGATACCTGCAATGGCATCCTTTTCGGAGATTGTGGGGATCTTGTTATAAAGGTTTTTGATCTGATCGCCAACCGTCACGTCTCCCGAAAGAAGCTCGAAAGAACCGACTGTGATATCGCCTGTAAGTGTCCAGATCGTGTTGCCTGCGCTCTCTGCAGGGTTGCAGGCGGCAATGATCTGGGGCTTTGCCCAGTGAGAATCGATGTCAAAGAAAACGGTTGCGCCGACGTTTCCTGTGGGCACTCTGCCGAGGAAACGGTTGACCATGGTAACTGCTTCTGCACGGGTGATATTTGCATCGGGCTTAAATGTGCCGTCCTCGTATCCGCCGATAACGCCGAGATAACCGAGCTGACCGATCGAGTCATAGTAGGGGTTCGTATCGGTAACGTCGGGGAAGAGCTTGATGCCGAATTCCTTGCCGCTGTAAAGCGCGGTTATGATGTGTCTTGAAAGCTCTGCAAATTCGCCGCGGGTTATATTCTGCTTGGGCGAAATGGTGTTGCCTGTGCCCTCGAGCTTTTCAAGATAACCGAGGCTCTGGAAATATCCGATAACCGGCATATACCAGTCTGTTGCGGCAACGTCTGTGTAATCACAGCGGACGATGGCAGAAAGAGCCGAAATGTCCGAGCAGATGATTCTTGCAAGCATGGTCATTGCTTCTGCTCTTGTGATGTTGTTCTGAGGCTTAAAGGTGCCGTCCTCGTAACCTGCAACGTAAGAAGCTTCTTTGTTGGGGGTGACGGAGCCTGCCGATTCGCAGGATACGGTAACCTTTCCTTCGGGGAGCGAATAAACTCCGTTTACGCCTGCAATCTCTGTGCCGTTGGCGTATACCTTGGAGGGAATAAAGCCGTTTTCGTCATAAATTGCAAAGCCCGAAAGGGTAAGACCTGTGTAAACAGGTGCAATCTTTACTCCGTCGGCTGTGATAAGGTAATCGTAAGAACCTTCGATGATTCTCTTGTTTTTGGTTCCGTCAACGATGATAACCTTGCCTGCAATGTTGTTTTTGGCGTTTACAAATCCCTTTACAACTCCGTCGTAAAGCGCAATAAAAACGTTGCCTCCGATAGCCGATCCGTTTTCGGAACCGATGAAGAATTTTGTGACCTCACCGCCCGAAATTGTGACGTTGAGATTTGCATTTGTAGTGCCGCTTTCAGAGCCTGCAACAAGCTTTGCCACCTTGCCGCCTGAAACGGTGAGGTTGGAGGTACCCGAAAATGTGCCCGAGGAATAGTAGTTTCCTGCAAACGCTTCGGTGTGCTCGCCGCCCGCAATGTTGAAGTTTGTTGAGCCATTTACGTTGTATGCGCCAAAAGCTCCTGCAGCAACAGTTGCGTAATGACCTGCAGAAAGGGTAACTTCGCCTGAACTTTCGCCGCTGTAATTACCCACAGCGAAGATAAAGGGAGCGTTGTAGGTGATGGTGTTGGTTCCGCCTTCAATGAATTTTTCGGTGTAGTTACATTCAATATTGCCGACAGAAGCAAAAACGTGTCCGTTTGTGATAATCGGAACGTCTGCTTGTGTTACGAGCATGAGGTTTGAAACGTAGGTGTCACCGAGAAAAGAGACTTCGGTCTTTGCGCCGAAATCGAGCTTGCTTCCCGAAACCTTGTTGCCAACACCCTCAAAGGTGATTGGTCCGCGGCCGGGAGTATCCTGCCACTCGGCAAGGTTAAGTGTGCCCGAGAAGCAGATTCTTCCCCCCTCTGCGCCGAGAGCTGCAAGTGCTTCGTCAAAGGTGCGGAATGCTGTTTTTGTTTCGCCTTGATAGTTCATTCTTCCGAAGCCCGAGAGGAAGACGGTTCTCTGGCCGTCGATAATCTCGACTGTGGGGGATGCCGCCGAAACCTGTGAGAAGGTGAAGGGCAGAGCACAGACCACGAGCATTATCGAAAGAATGATCGCGAGAAGTCTTTTTTTCATAAAAAATCTCCTTTTTGGTAAGTTTTGAACCGTTTGCGGACATATTTGCCGCGTACGCCGTTATTATAACACAAAAAGAAACTTGTGTAAAGATGCTTTTACTCAAAAATGAAAAAACATAATGATTTGTCCCAAAACAAAAAAGCGGCATGCTGTTGCAAAAAGGCAAAAAGCGTGCTATAATACTCCGATGTAGGCCTTTTCACACACGTACATTATGAGGAACAAAAAAATGAACAATAAAAAATACAACCTTGCAAGATACGCTTGCTATGGCACAAACGTTGTCATGGCGGCGATAGTGGCGCTGACGCCAATGCTTTTTCTCACCTTCCGCGAGATGTACGGGCTTTCCTATACTCTTCTCGGATTTCTTTCGGTGCTCTGTGCCTTCACCCAGCTGTTGGTTGACCTTGTTTTTTCGTTTTTCTCAAAAAAATTCAATATTCATGCCACCGTTCGTGCCATGCCCTTTATAACGGCGGCAGGCCTTTTGTGCTATGCGGTCATGCCGCATCTTTTCCCATCGCATGCATATCTTTGGCTTTGCATCGGAATCGTCATCTATTCGGTCTCGGCAGGGCTTGCCGAGGTGCTGATGAGCCCGATGGTGGCGGCAATGCCGTCAAAAAATCCCGAGCGCGATATGAGCAAGCTCCATTCGATCTACGCCTGGGGCGTTGTGGGCGCGGTTATTCTTAACTCTGTTTATCTTAAAGTTTTCGGTGCGCAAAACTGGATGTATCTTGCCCTTTTCTGGGCAGTTGTGCCCCTTGTTGCGGCGGTTATGTTTCTTGTCGCAGATTTGCCTGACATGGATGGCAAAGAGAGCGAAAAAAAGACCGAAAACAAGCTTTTTTCAAAAGGCGTTGTTTTGTGTATGATATGCATTTTTCTCGGCGGCGCGTCGGAATGCACCATGACCCAGTGGGTATCAAGCTTTATGGAAATGGCGGCAGGTGTGCCCAAGGTTTGGGGAGATATATTCGGCATGGCTTTGTTTGCCGTTTTTCTCGGTATCGGCCGTACCCTTTATGCAAAATACGGCAGAAACATCCTTAAAGTAATGCTTTTCGGTATGGCAGGCGCTTTTTTGTGCTATCTTGTCGCAAGCGTCAGCATGTTGCCTGTTTTCAGCCTTGCGGCGTGCGTGCTGACAGGACTTTGCACCTCGATGCTCTGGCCCGGAACGATCGCTTTTGTGGGTGAAAAATTTCCCGCGGCAGGGGTTGCGGTGTATGCTCTTATGGCGGCAGGAGGAGACGCCGGCGCATCCCTTGCACCCCAGCTTGTGGGCATCGTTGCCGATACAGTGGGAGCAAGCGGTTTTGCGGCAAATATATCGCAAAGCCTTGGCATGACGGCAGAACAGTTCGGAATGCGTTGTGCTGTGCTTGGCGCATCGTTGTTTCCTCTTGCCGGATTTTTTATCATTCTTTATATGAGAAAATATTTCGAAAAAAACAAGAAAGGCGTATGATATGAAAAAGCCAAACGTGAAGCTTTGCGGTATAAATACAGGGCACATCCAAGGGATTGCCATAGATAAGAAACGGGAATATATCTATTACTCTTTTACCACATGCCTTATAAAGACCGACCTTTACGGAAATATCATCGGAAGTGTAAAAGGGCTTGCAGGACATCTTGGATGTATTGCATATAACTACGATGACGGCAGGGTGTATGGCTCGTTGGAATTCAAACACGACAAAATCGGTGCGGGAATACTGAAAGGACTTGGAAACCTCATTGACGTCAAGGATGGTTTTTACGTTGCGATCTTTGATGTCGAAAAGATCGACCGCCGGGACATGGATGCCGAAAAAGACGGCATTATGACAGCGGTGTTTCTTGATGAGGTTTTGCGTGATTACGAAGCTTGCGGTCACAGATACGGATGCAGTGGTATAGACGGCATGACCTTTGCACCGATGGCGGGCGACCTTTCTTCCAAAAAGCATCTTTACGTTGCCTACGGTGTGTATTCAGATACCGCAAGGTGCGACAACGACCATCAGGTGTTGTTGAGATATGACGTTGATGAATTGAAAAAGTACGAGCGGCCCCTTGTTCAGACCGATATGCACAGATGTGGTCCGTCAAAATGCGACGGCAAGTATTTTGTTTATACCGGAAACACAAATTTCGGCGTGCAGAATCTTGAATATGATGAGAAAACGGGGCTTATTTTTGCCGCCGTTTATCCGGGTCAAAAGAATAATTTTCCCAACTATCCCATGTTTGCCATAGACATGAAAAAAAGTTCTGAATACGGCTCTCTTTGCGGTATCGACGAAAAGGGTGAAAAGCTTTTTCTTGCCGAGATAGGAAAGTACGATGAAAAAAGCGGCGTTTTCGGCATAGATTTCCCCTATGGTACCACGGGAATGGCATCTCTTTCGGATGGAAGTTTTCTTTTCTCGCGCGATTTCCGGGATGAAAACGGCTGGGGAACCGACATTGCTCTTTATGAATTTGATGAAGAAAAGGGATTTGTTGAAAAGTAAAAAATGATAAGAGAGATAAGACACCTTATTGATGCGTCGGATGACGGAAAAAGTGTTCTCGAGCTTTTGAAAAGGAAGCTTTGCGTTTCCTCCCGACTCCTGCCCGAGCTCAAACGTCAGGGCGGAATATTGCTGGACGGAAAAAACGTGACGGTGCGCGAAAGGGTTGCCGTAGGGCAGAGCCTTGTTATTGTGATTGCCGAGGAAAAACCGTCAGAAAATGTCGTGCCCGTCGATCTTCCCATACATGTTATATACGAGGACGAAGATATCCTTGCTGTGTCAAAACCCAAGGATATGCCGATCCATCCAAGTGCATATAATTACGACAACACCCTCGGCAACGCCGTTATGTATTATTATCGCGGCGAAAACTTTGTTTTCCGTCCCATAACGCGCCTCGACCGCGATACCACGGGTATTGTCCTTGTGGCAAAAAACAAACTTTCCGCCACCGTTATGTCGGAGGATATAAAAGAGGGAAGAATAAAAAAGAGATATCTTGCCCTTTTGTCTCGATGTCCCGAAAAGGACAAGGGAAGGGTGGAGGCTCCCATTGCAAGATGCCCCGACAGCGTTATAAAAAGAATGGTGGACGAGGGCGGAAAAGAAGCTGTTACCGAATACGAAATAATAGAAAAAAGGGCAGACGAAAGCGCTGTTGCTCTCGTCCGCCCCATAACCGGCAGAACTCATCAGATACGGGTGCATATGGCACACATAGGCTGCCCTTTGAAATATGATTATCTCTATGGCAAGGAGATCGCAGGCAAGACCCTGTTTCTCCATTGCACCGAGGTGAGCTTTCTCCATCCTGTCACAAGGCAGGAAATGAAGATTGAATGTCCGCCATTTTGCGATTCGGAGCTTTTGTCAGAGCAACTTTCTTGATTTGAAAGCTTTGATGATGATAAAAGCACCGATGGCGGTGAATATTGCTTCGGGAAGCATGTACGCGCCGTTGTAAAGAAGCGAATAAAGATATGGATTTGTGTAACCTGCGTCAAAGGCAGAGGATTTCCAGATGGTAACGCCCGAAGCATAGTGGCACAAAAATCTCAGAATGCACACGCCCACAACGCTGATCGATTGAACAAGTGCGCTTTTTTTGCAGAAAAATCCGCAAAGGCCCAAAACAGTGAAAGCAACGATGTAGTCAAGAAGATAGCAGGTGATGAGCACTCCCACCGAAAGACCCCATCCTGCAGCACCAGACACCATCGCCTGGGTTATCGAGTAAACAAACGCCGCGCCCAAGCCCCATTTCGGGCCGTTGCGCAATGCCGCAACGCAAACGGGCAGCATGCTGAGCAAGGTGACAGAGCCTCCGAAAGGCATTTCGAATATTTTGATAAGACTCAAAACAAAACTTAATGCCACGAGGATTGCACATTCTACAAGAGCGTACAGATTAGATTTTCTTTTGTTGTTCATTTTTTGTTTTTCCTTTCAAAATTTAGCGAAAAAGCTTTTTGCGACTGCGGTCTGTCCCCGGGAAAAACAAAAACCGCACAGAATACATCGGTGCGGTGATTTCAACAAATATATGTGTGTTGTGAAATATCTTCCTACGCCGGTATTATCCGAACAGGTTAAAAGGGTTCGGGAGAGATCCCATCTCAGCCGTTGTCATCACGCGCCGCGTCCGACGCCTTGTGCAACAGCACCCCTGATATATTCGATTGTCGCGCTTTTTACAGCTTGGAACAGATTATATGACAAAAAAAGCCTTTTGTCAAGAGAAAAAATGCAATTTTTCATATATCGGCATAAAAGTTTCAAATTCTTTAACAAACAACGGCTTTTGACATGATATATTATTAAAGGTCTATGTGACAAAATAATTCTATCGGAGGGAAACAGTTCGATATGAAAAAGGATATTCTCATCGTCGGCGCAGGTCCTGCCGGCATATTTACCGCGCTCGAAATGTTACGGTGCGGAAGCAAAGAAAAAATACTTATCGTAGAAAAGGGAAGAGCCATTGAAAACCGCTCGTGCCCCAAGAATAAATTGAAAAGCTGTGCAAACTGCAAGCCGTTCTGTCATATCACTACGGGCTTTTCGGGTGCAGGTGCTTTTTCGGACGGCAAGCTTTCGTTAAGCTCTGACGTGGGAGGCGATCTGCCAAACCTCATCGGCGAGCAGAAGGCGCAGGACATGATAGATTACGTCGACAGTATCTATCTTGATTTCGGCGCCGATACCCACGTTGAGGGAATCAGCAACCCCGAGGCTGTAAAAGAGATCAGAAAAAGAGCCATCAAGGCAGGTCTTAAGCTTGTCGATTGTCCCATCCGCCATCTCGGAACCGAAAAGGCGCAGGACATCTATTACGCCATTGAGCAGTATCTTCTCAACAACGGCGTCGAGATCATGTTTGGCTTTGAATGCACAAACCTCATACTTAAGGACAAGGTCTGCATGGGAGCGCACATAACCGACGGAAAGGTGGAATATGACGTTGAGGCAAAACACACCGTCGTTGCCACCGGTCGCCGCGGCGCAGATTGGCTTGAGCGCCTGTGTGCCGAGCACGGAATTGCCCACGACCCCGGAACTGTTGACATCGGCGTGCGCGTCGAGGTGCGCAACGAGGTTATGGAGCAGGTCAACGAAGTGCTTTATGAATCCAAGCTGATCGGCTATCCCCGTCCTTTCAAAAACAAGGTGCGTACCTTCTGCCAGAACCCCGGCGGTTTTGTCAGCCAGGAAAATTACGACAACGATCTTGCTGTGGTCAACGGCCATTCGTATAAAGAACTCAAATCGTCCAACACCAATCTTGCCATCCTTTGCTCGCATAATTTCAGCACCCCCTTCAATCAGCCTATCTCGTATGCGCAGAAGGTGGGCGAGCTGACGAATATGCTTGCCAACGGACACATTCTGTGCCAGCGCTTTGGCGATATTCTCGACGGCAAGCGCACATGGCCCAAGGAACTCAGTCAGTCAAACCTTCGTCCCACTCTTGTGGATGCTGTGGCAGGTGATATCACGGCGGCAATGCCTTATCGCGCCATGACAAACATAATCAACTTTATCCAGGCGGTTGACGAGGTGGTTCCCGGCTTTGCTTCGACGGAAACCCTGCTTTATTCGCCTGAGCTTAAATTTTACAGCAACCGCGTGCGCATGGACGAGGATTTCAACACCAGCATCGATGGTCTCCATTGTCTGGGCGATTCCAGCGGATGGACCCGTGGACTTATGATGGCGTCTGTTATGGGTGCAATCATGGGACGCAAGCTTTCGGAAGCGAAAGAATAAAATACAAGTCTTTACAGGGGAAAATGCACAGTTTTCCCCTGTAAATCATTTGATTTTTGGGCATAAAACATTTTTTTGACAAAAAGCAAAAAAAGGCTTGACAAATCGGTTTCAAGATGATATAATATCATTCGTTGAATAGATCTGGGTGTGGCTCAGGTGGTAGAGCGCTACCTTGGGGTGGTAGAGGCCGTGGGTTCAAGTCCCGCCACTCAGACCAACAAAAAGAAAGACGTCCGAAGGGCGTCTTTCTTTTTGTTATTTTGCAGGGACTTGAACCCTAAGAGGGCTTTTTGCGTGAAGAAAACAGCCTGAATGGCTGTTTTTAGCAAAAAGGTGCGAAGGCGCTTGCGCCGAGCAAGGCAGATTGCGGAGCAAGCTGTGTCCCGCCACTCAGACCAACAAAAAGAAAGACGTCCGAAGCGTCTTTCTTTTTGTTATTTTGGATGAAAAGTTCATGTATTTCCTTGTGAAAAAGGATGACTTTGATTTTTCAAAAGACATTATTTTCATACCAATTGATACAACACAGAAAACAGGAAGCAATTACTGCAAAGAATACTGTGCGAAGTTTGACAGATTTCGAAACCGGAATGTGAATCATTTATAGACAAATATGAAAAACGGTGAACGTTTAGCAAACAAAAATTGTGTATATTCAAGCGATATACGCTTCATATAACGGTTCATGTGCTGAAAAAAAGCCTGTCACTACGCAAAGTGATGGGCTTTTTTGTATATTAACAACCGTCTTAATAATTGATAAGACAAATTTAAAACCAAGACCATTTTATATGTATTTACGTCGTTGTTATATAGAGAAAGCTGATCTTGGAAAGAAGGTGAATCAAAAATGGACTTAAGGGCAGAAATGCAGGTACACACGGCGAAAAATGTCACACATAGGGGCGTTTTTTAAGCATCTTCGTTACAACAATTGCAAGAGAAAAGCGCTTGACAAACGATACATGAATAAATTGTTAAAATTGAATGAATTGAGCCTTATTTTTTCAACAAATCGCTTTGAGCGTATTGATTTTTTTGTGATTCTGTGTTATGATAAAATAAATATATTGTGACCACTTTGTTGACACGAGGGGATAAACGCTGCGAAAAAAGACCTTATTTCACTTTCGTCGCAACACACCATAAAACCTTTTTTGCAACGAGCAAATGGATGCAATACATAGCAAAAACAACAGACACCGATTGGAAGTAAGGAAGGCGTATTATGCAAGAAACATTGAATGAAAGAAACAGTGGAATTGATATTGATTTGCAAGGGTTGCTACGTGCTTATCTGCGCAGATGGTGGGTAATCCTGATATGTATGATTCTCGGCGCTTCGATAGCGCTCGGCATTACATATCGGTTTGTAACGCCAATGTATCAGGCCAAGATATCAATTTATGTTAACAATAACAAAGGCGACGAAACCAAAGAATATCTTTCAAGCTCTGACTTGTCTGCCTCCAAAAGCTTGGTTAATACCTACATCAGCATTGCAAAGAGCGAGCGCGTGCTTGAAAAAATTTCGAAAAATCTGAATGGCGAGTATTCGGTTGGCCAGCTCAACAAAGCCATCAAAGCCTCGCAGCTTAACGATACAGAAATATTCTGTATCTACGTACTTCACGAGGATCCAAAAGAAGCAGCTCGTATTGCCAACGCAGCGGCTGACGTGGCTCCCGGCGAAATCTCTCAAATCATCGACGGAACATCAGCAGAGGTTGTTGACACAGCCAAGGTTCCCACCGGGCGTTATTCTCCCAGCTACGAGCGTATGACCCTGCTTGGCGGTGCTCTTGGAGTTTTTCTTGCTGTGATACTTCTCACACTTCATTATCTAAGCGACACTCGCATCAAGAACGAAAATGATCTGACCATGTTATATCCGTTGCCTGTTCTTGGCAGAATTCCGAATTTTGATATAACTTCTTCTGAAAACAGCTATGGCTATTACACCACAACAAGAGAGGAGGAGTCGAATAAATGAGCGGCCTGTTTGGTAAACATACAAAATCAAATAAAAAAAGATCCGATGCAAAGAAACGCGCAACCATCGCAGAGGACAGAAAGCATATTCTGACATCCAAAAGCGGTTTTTATCTGCGTGAAGCATACAAGACACTTCGTACCAATGTAAATTTTGCCCTTGCGGATACCGAAGGTTGCAAGGTGATCATTGTTATGTCTGCCATGCAGAGCGAGGGCAAAAGCCTTACTGCGTTGAATCTGGCAATTTCAATTGCTCAAACCGAAGCGAAGGTGCTGATTATCGACTGCGACCTCCGCCGTCCAAAGTTACATCGACTTTTGGGTGCCAGCACCAATGTTGGCCTCAGCAATCTGCTGATGGATCTTAAAAATCTGAATGTAACCATAAACAAGATCGAATCGCTGGGAATCAGTGTTCTTTTGTCAGGCGATATCCCGCCCAATCCTTCCGAGCTTCTTGCATCCGGAAGAATGCAGACGTTGATAACAGCGCTCAGATCAAATTTTGATTATATCATCATCGATACTCCTCCGGTAAATCTGGTTATCGATTCTGTGGTTTTGGCTCCTCTGACAGACGGCGTTTTGTTTGTTGTAAAGGCAGATCAGTCCGAGCGTGGAGCGGTTATGCATGCCATGGAACAGATGGAATATGCCAAGGCCAAGGTTCTTGGTTATGTTTTCAATGGCATGAATTCCGAATCCGGCAGTGGCTATGGCAAGTATCGCTATAGCAAGTACGGCAGATACGGCTATGGTTATGGTTATGGTCATCATACAAAATCCGATCCCAGCGAGTCGGCGCCTGATAACAGTAATCATGAAACCGATGAATGATTTTCACACCCATATATTGCCCGGGATGGATGACGGTGCACCGGATATAGAAACCGCGCTGGCAATGCTTGATGCAGAGGAAAAGCAAGGTGTCAACACAGTGGCGCTTACTCCGCATTTTTATAGAAACCGCGAGCATATATCTGACTTTTTGGCACGTCGTAACAGATCCTGGGACAAGCTAAAGGAAAATCTTGAAAACAAAAAACATCCGCAGCTGATACTTGCGGCAGAGGTTGCATATGTGCCGGGGATGGCAGATTGGGCAGAGCTTGAACAGCTGTGTTATGCAGGGACAAAGCTTCTGCTTGTAGAGCCGCCCATGACTTTGTGGAACGACGAAATGTTCCGTCAGCTGTATGCCATCGAAGGACGGCGCGGAATCACACCGATGATCGCTCATTTGGATCGATATATCAGATTTCAGTCCAAGGCGCGCATCGAGCAATTGCTGGAAACAGGCTTTCCCATCCAGGTAAGCACAGCAGCTTTGATGCAACTTTGCGGAAGAAACCGTGCGATCAGGCTTATAACCGAATACAGAGCTGTTCTTGTGTCTGATTGTCACAACATGGACACTCGTCCGCCAAATTTGGACGAGGCAGCCTGTGTGCTGAAGAAAAAGCTTGGCGGCAATGCAGAGGATGCTTTGCAATATGCCGACGAGTTTTTCCGGTGGTAATCGGCGTCGCAGCAAAAGCGATTTTGAAAAGCGAAGGTGTTGCAGATTTTTCAGGCTTCCGTAAGCTGTGTGTGAATAAATCGCCCTTTCATCAAACAATATCTTCCTATTTATTTATAAGTTACTCACACTGTGATGTAATATTAGAAAACAAAAACCACACATTTCTTGTATGGACAGAAAGGAGTTGCTACATTATGAAAAACATCCGAGAGCCCCCCAAACACCCTTTTATTCCAAACCCAAAAGCAAAATTTTTTGAAAGGAGTTTCAATGCACATGAAATTCAATTTTAAGCGTCTCATGGCGGTGCTTCTCAGCATTATGATGATTGTTGGCATGATGCCGACGATGGTGTTTGCTGAAGATGCCGTTGAGACACAGACTGAAACCCATGTCGCAGAGGTTGACGGCACCGGCTACGAGTCCTTCTATGATGCTCTGGCTAATGCTGATGGCAAAACCATCAAGCTTCTGACAGATGTCACTGTAACAGGTGCAACTGTTGAAGCTGGTAAGAATATTACCATCGACTTGAATAGTAAAACTATGACCCTGTCTGTTACTGGTTTTGCATGGTCACCTACGTATGCCTTCACCGTGAATGGTGAGCTGACCTTTATTGGCGACGGCAATGCTGTTGTCAATGTCAGCACCTCGCCGATGAGCATGGGTTCTGCAATCTATGTAGCTGACGGCGGAAAGCTGACTGTCAACAGCGGCAATTTCACCTTCCCGCAGACCAGTAACGGTGCTATCGCTGTCGTATACGGCGATATGGTGATCAATGGAGGCGTGTTTGAATCCAATGGCGCCACCTCTATGATCAGCACACCTAACTCAGCAAACATTACCATCACGAATGGTGAATTCAAGACATTCCCCATGGATACCGGTGACGGTAAGACTGTCAGCATTTCCGGCGGTACATATCCCAGCGAAGTTCCTGCAGAATGGATCGCTGACGGATATGCGTGGGATGTTAGCACAGAAACTGTAGTAGAGAAAGCTCCTGCAGTAACTAACATTGCCAAGATCGGCGAAGTTGAGTTCGCGACACTCGAAGAAGCATTCGCAGCAGCTACAGAAGACGATGAAATTGTTCTTCTTAGTGATGCAGCTCCCGTTTTGAGCAGACAGAGTGCAATTACTGACGCTTCTGTTATTAATCTTAACGGCAAAACTCTTACACTGAGTGAGTACGATCTGTACTTTGGTACCACAACATTTAAGAATGGTACTATCGTGGTTGCTCCCAATGAGACTAAGGATTCCGGAACCGCAGTACTTTGGATGTTCCAGGGTCAAACACTTGTACTTGATGATGTTGACCTTGTTGCAACAGGCTTCAAAGGCAACTATCTTATCGGTACAAACGGCGGTACCGGCGCAAATATCGAGCTGATAAACGGCACTACAATCACAATCGCAAATGACGCAACTACTGTTTTGACCGCCGTATTGGCCGGCAACAGTACATACGATGAGTTTGTCATTGAAAATTCTGTCATCAATGTAAAGAACATTGAAGGTCGCCTTGCTTTGGGCGGTTCCTACACTGTTACCAACTCGGAAATCACCGCTGAAGGTGTAAAGGAAGGCTTCTATCTCAGAGCCAACCAGAGCCTTTCCATTGAGGGCAATTCCGTTGTGGCTATTACTCTGAATAGCGATGATGGTCGTTACGGTATCAATGTGACTGATGCTTCTGCTTCCTACACTAAGGCGGATACTGCTACAGTTAATGCAACAGTATATACTCCTGCTCCTGCAGCTCCTACCGGCAGCAACTCCCTTGCTTATACAAAGGAAGTTGACGGCTATGTTCGTGTATGGGGTCAGTCTGAAAGCACAAATGCAGCTGAAAGCTATTATCTCAAGCTGTATTCCGGCGAAACTCTTATTGCGACAACTGAACTTAACAACGTTGGCAATATCATCGACGGTGCTCAGGATTCCATAACTTGGAACTTCTTCTACCCCGCATCCAACGATGAGTATTGGACAACAACATGGGTAGAAGGACATCCCAACGCAGGTGCTCAGCCCACACATGTTGAACTTTACATCGACGATACTCTTGTTGCAACAACAGATGCACAGATGAACGACGCTGATGGCATCAACCCTGTTGTATGGGCAGAACTCGGCGGTGTAAAGAAGATCGTTACCGGTCTCACCGGTTCCGGTACTGCTGAAGATCCCTATTTGATCAACAATCTGGAAGAACTGATTTATTTCCGTGATACTGTGGACAATGTCCAGTCTGATCGCTCCAACCAGTTCCTTGGCAAGTATGTCAAGCTGACTGCTGACATTGATCTGGCCAGCATTAACTGGAACCCCATCGGCGAAAAGAAGGACCACGGTTCCTTTATGGGCATTTTCGACGGTGGTGACCACACCATCTCCAACCTGTATGTTGAACAGGCAGGCGAATACCTTGGCCTGTTTGCTTATACCGGATCCTTCATTGAATCCGAGCAGGCTGTGATCAAGAATCTGACCCTGCATAACGTTACTGTCAAGTCCACCAATAATTCCAACTATGTGGGCGGCCTGGTCGGTAATGCAACTACCACTGACTTTGAAAACATCCATGTGACCGGTACCGTGGAGATTTCCGGACGCGGCTACATCGGCGGCATTGTCGGCCATGGCTACTCCGATTTCAACAATGTTTCCGTTAGGGCTACTAACGGCACTATCTCCTCCACTTTCTGGTGCGCTGGCGGTGTGATCGGTTACCTGGGCGAGGGCAGCACGATCAAGAACGCTGTGGTTGAGGGTCTGACCATCAAGTCCGCAGCGGGCGGCCTGGGCTCCATTGTTGGTATGTCATCGAGCAATGATGGCACACAGCCCTGTACCGGTGAAAACCTGTCTGCTAAGAATGTAGCGATTAAGACCTATACAGGCGCTTATGGCGACGGCTATGCGAACAACGGGCTTGGTTATCTCTATGGTGGTGAACCCAGCATTCTGACGGGTACAAATACCGTTGAGAATGTTACGGTTGAGACTTCCACCGGAGAAACTCCTACCATCGTGGACGCAGTCGCTTCTATCGACGAAGCAATTTACTTCGATCTCCAGTCTGCAGTCAATGCTGCACAGGCTGACAATCAGATCAAGGTTCTTCGTAGTGTAACTACTAACGCGCTGACCATTCCCGACGGCGCAACTGTAGTTCTTGACCTGAATGGTAAGACGCTGAACGGCTACATCGCTCCTTGCACTCCTAAATCTCTTAAGATTTCCAACGGTACAATTGACAACGATAACGGCGGATTCAGCGCAATCGAAATCAATGCAGGTATCTTTGAACTTGAAAATGTTAACGTAACCTCCACACGTCACGGCGTGCGCATTGATGGCGCGGTTACCGCAACCATCAACGGCGGTACATACAAGATTGACGCAACAAGCGGTACACGTCATGCAGTAAATATCTCCGGCGGGGCAGATGTTACTATCATGGACGGTACATTCGTAGGCCCCAAGGGCACTACTATGGACAGCGGTTCCGCAGTATGTGTTCAGGCAGGTGCAAAGGCTACCATCACCGGCGGTGACTTCTCCGGCGGTAAGAATGCTACTCTCGGTGTAAGCGGCACAATGTCGATCACCGGCGGTACTTTCGATCAGGATCCTACTGCATATGTAGCTGACGGCTACAAGGCAGTAGCTGCAGATGGTGGTTACACAGTAGTTGAGGATGTAATTGACGTTGCAGAACTCAACGGAACCAAGTACACCAGCCTGCAGGAAGCTATCAACGAAGCACAGCCAAACGACACAATCGTTCTTCTCGAAAACATCGATCTTGCAAAGACCGAACTTCAGCTTCTTGACGGTAGCCACGACACTTACTTCCTCGTAGATGGCAAGACTGTAACTATCGATCTTAACGGCAAGACTATCTCCGGCGAATACACAGGAACCAACATTATGCTGGTTGGTGTGTTCTCCACAGATAATAACGGTCACCTGACTCTTACCGGTAACGGTACTGTAGATGTTGCTGCAACCAATACGGTTTACTCTCTCCTTGCAAACTATGAAGACGGTTGCACCATTACTGTTGAAAACGGTACTTACAAGCTTGATAAGGCAAAAGATTCTCTGGCTTACACCGGCGGAAACGAAGGCATAATTATCAATGGCGGTACCTTCACTCTTGGTAATGTTGGCACCGGTGATAACGGTTCTCCTTGGATCTTCAACGCAAAAGGACAGGGCGAGCGTCATGTAGTGGTTACCGGCGGTACCTACAATGCGGATGTTTTCCATCAGCATTATACTTGGGAAGTTCAGTATCCCGAAAATAAGAGCGCGATTAAGAATAATGGCGACGGTACTTGGACAGTAGTTGACGCTGTGGCTTATATCGGACGTGATCTTGACGGATATACCAGAAAGACCGGCTATGCAACCCTTGCTGATGCAATCGCAGCTGCACAGCCCGGCGAAACCGTAACAATCCTTGCAGGCACATATACACTTCCTTCCATGAAGGCAGGCATTACTGTTGTCGGCGAAACAAATGATGACGGCACACCTGCTGTCATCCTCGAAGGTACACTCGGCGGTACTCTTGAAAACCTTACACTTAAGAATCTGCACATCAAGGGCGGCAACGCTCAGAGATGGGCATATGCGAAGGGCGACCTCGTATTTGAAAATGTAACCTTCGAAGCTACAAGCGTTTACGCAATTCACTTCGACGGCATTACTGAAGGTGCAAACCTTACTTATAAGGATTGTACAATTATCGGTTGGGTAGCAATGAGCGGTTCTCCCGCAAGCTGTGTATTTGATGGCTGTACCATCATGGACAACGGCACTTACGGTGTAATCAGAACCTACTTTGATGCTACAATCAAGAATTGTAAATTTGATGTTGACGGCGCCAATACCTCTGATGTATATCAGGATGGTATCCATTCTGTTAGCGGCGCAGTAGTAACAGTTACAAATTGTACTAATGCTAATGGCAAGATGATCGATCTTGTTAACATTAGTGGTACTTCCACTGTTAATCTCGACGGCAAAATCATTCGTAACGTTGCTAAGATCGGTGATACATACTACAGATCTATCGCTGATGCAATTAACGCAGCGCAGGCTAACGAAACCGTTACACTGGTTAGTGACGTTACTCTTACCGAGACTGTTCACATCGCAGCAGGTAAGGTTGTTACTTTGGACCTCAACGGTAAGACTGTAAACTATGATCCCGCTGTTTGGGAATATGGCGCTGCAGAGAGCGGTACAGCTCTTATTACAGTTGACTTCGGCGGTGACCTCACAATCGCAGACAGCTCTGACGCAAAGAACGGTACTCTTGATGCAAGCTACAGCGAAGCAGGCTGGGGCAACAGCAAGTATGACGTCTATGGTGCGGTTATGATGACTGCATCCGGCGATAACGCTGAAAACGGCACAGCTAAGCTGACCGTCAATGGCGGTACACTCAAGGGCTTCTTCGCTGCTATCGCAGGTAACAGAAACCGTGATAATACCGAGATCACCATCAATGGTGGTTATATCACAACTGCTATCAGCAATAGTTATTCTACTGCCGGTATCGAGCATCCTATGAATGGTAAGCTGACTGTAAACGGCGGTATCATCGAAGGTATGGACGGTATCAGCTTCAGAAGTGGTACTCTGCTGATTACAGACGGTACAATTAACGGTACCGCACCCGAAACCGCATTTGAAGACGATGGCTATTGGGACAACAACTTTGCAGCATGCACCGGCCATGCTCTCCAGATCGTGAACCGTGCAAATAATGAGCCGACAAATGAAACACCGACTGTAAGCATTACCGGCGGTACATTTAATTCTGCTAAGACAGATGCAGTAGGCTCATATGCAAGCGTTAAAGGCGAAACACCCGACAAGCAGATTGTTGGATTTATCTCCGGCGGTACGTTCAATACTCGTATTGCAGATGCGTACTGCGCAGAAGGATATGTTCCTCAGGATAACGGCGACGGCACATGGGGCGTAAGAGTAGCTAACTATGTTGCACAGATCGGCGAAGCGAAGTATGAAACCCTCGCTAAGGCAATCACAGCAGCACAGGCAAAGGACACAATCGTTCTTCTTGCTGACATTACCGAAAACGTAACTGTTGACAAGAGCCTCACAATCGACGGTGCAAGCCACAAGTACACCGGCAACATCAGCGTTTCGGGTAATACCACAGAGGCTGTTGTTAAGAATGTGAACTTTGTGGATTATACAGAGACTTATGCTATTACTACTAACCGCATCAAGAGCATCACAGTTGAAAACTGTACGCTCAATGGTTATGATGGATTCCTGTATGCAAACAAGTCCACTCCCACAGTCGTTGTTAACAAGGTAACTATGAATGGTGGTATTTACGGTATTCATTGGGTATACGGCACTACCGCAACCCTCGAAGACGTAACAATGACTGGCGTTACAAACGGTCTTCTCATTCAGAACTACGCTGGAAAGACAATTGAACTCAAGAATTGCAATATTACAAGTATCAACATTTGGGAACGCACCGGTTCTTCCGGCGTTCAGACATTCAAGTTTGAAGGCGCAAACACTGTTGTAGCTCTTTCTAACAGCCAGTACGCTAAGTACGTTCTCGCTGCAGCTGATGCAACTCTCACAGCTCCCGAAGGATTTACTGTAACCACACCTGTTGAAGACAGCGTGGTTAAGTATGCCGACGGCGCTTACAAGGTAGTTCGCGCTACTGCTAAGATCGGCGATGTTTGCTACGCATCCATCAATGAAGCAATCGCAGCTGCACAGCCCGGCGAAACCGTAACAATCTTTGCAGGCGCTTATACTCAGAATCTTAACATCAACAAGGCAATCACAGTTGTCGGCGAAACCGATGCTGATGGTAACAACCTTGTTAACATCACCGGCAAGCTGAACATCACTGCTGACGGCGCGACCGTGAAGAACCTTAACGTAAATAATGGTTCCAGCAGTGCTGGTTATATCAACGCAAAGGATGTCCTTGTTGAAAATTGTAACATTACCGGTGGAAACGGCTTCCGTAGTTGCTACACTACCGGCACTGTAACATTCAAGAACAGCGTTATTACAGGTGCTACTTACGGTATTCACTTTGACGGCTCTGCCGGCGGCAATATCGTAATCGAAAACTGTGTGATTACAGGTTGGACCAGCTTTGCTTCTACTATCAACAAGGTTACGATTTCTGATACTGAATTTGCAGAGGGTTATTACAACCAGCTCAGATTCTATCAGGATGCAGACCTTAATAACGTTGAGTTCAATCCCAACATGAATATTGACTTCGGTAAGAATGATGTAATTGCTACCTTCGACGGTTGCTCTGTTACCGACGGTTCTGCTCTTACAGATGTTATCTATCTCCCCGACATTGCTGAAATGGGTGTCGATGTTGTTGTAAACGGCACACCCGTAGTTGTAGAGGCAATGATCGGTGACACAGCTTACCTCAAGCTCGCTGATGCTTTCGCAGCAGCAAAGGATGGCGACGAAGTCAAGATTTACGCTGCCGGCACATATTCTCTCGTTGGTATTTCCGGCAAGGATATCACCATTACAGGTGCGGTTGACGGCGTTGTATTTGACAACATCGGCGCGTTCAACATGGGTAGCGCGAATGTTACCTTCAACAACGTAACCTTCGACTACTATCCTAACGTAAACTACACAGGTCTCCAGCATTCGGGCAATCTGGTTTACAACAACTGTACAATTAACGGTCAGGTATTCCTCTATGGAACATCCGAAACCTTTAATAAGTGTACATTCAACCAGAACAGTGCCGATGCATACAACGTATGGACATACGGTGCAGGTGCAGTTGCATTCAACGAATGTACCTTCAATTCTGTAGGTAAGTCCGTGCTTGTTTACACCGAAAGCACAAGTGCTTTCACTGATCTCACTGTGGCAAAGACTACATTCAATGCTTCCGCACCGGTTGACGGCAAGGCAGCAATCGAAATCGATACCAGCTTCTCCACAGGTGCTAGAATCACTGTTGATGCAGCTACCACTGTTACAGGATTTGGTAACGGTAATGTTTCCGGCAACAGCCTGTGGAACAACAAGAAGGGCAGCTTCGGCGCTAACAACGACATCACTGTTGTAGTAAACGGCGAAACCGTTCTTGCTCCTAAGAACTACGTGGCACAGATCGGCGATATCTTCTACGAAACTATCAAGGAAGCAATCGACGCTGCACAGCCCGGCGAAACCGTTACAATCCTTGCAGGCGATTACACCACAGACATTGCTGTAAACAAGGCAATCATAGTTGTCGGTGAAACCGATGCTACTGGTAACCTTGTTAACATCACCGGCAGAGTAGTCGTTTCTTCCGGCGCAACAGTTAAGAATCTCAACGTTCATAACGAAAAGACCGGCAATTACGACTGCGCACTTTGCGTAAACGGTAAGGATATCGCTATCGAAGGCGTAAAACTCACCGGCTACAACGGCATGAGATATTGCTACGCTAAAGGCGATATTACAATTAAGAATTCCACCATCAATGGCTCCAACTTTGCTGTCCACTTCGATGGATCCACAGGCGGCAATATCGCGTTTGAAAACTGTGATATCACCGGCTGGTGCAGCTATGCAAGCACATTTGGCAATGTAAGCTACACCAACTGCTCCATCGACCAGGGCAACTACGCTGGCCACCGCTACTACAACAAGAACGTCAGCTTCATTGACTGTGACTTTGCTGAGGGCTTCCAGATCGATCTGAGGGCTTCCGGCTCCAACGTTGCTATCACAGATGATAATATGACTGTTGAAGAAGCTAAGGCTATGTTCAAGGATCCCTACTACGTTGCCAACGGCAATGTTACCCTGAACGGCAATAAGATTACCTATGTAGCTTCCGCTTATACCGCAAACGGTTCTAAGTACTTCGATTCTCTTCAGAAAGCGATCGACGAAGTGATAGAAGGTGGTTACATCACTGTCAGAAGCGACATCGTTCTGACCGGTTCCGTCAACATCCCCGAAGGCAAGAGAGTTGAGATTGGTTTGGGCAGCTTCAACATCACCGGTACTGACAATGCTACCGGCAGCTTCGGTCTGATCAACATCAATCCCGGCGCAGACTTGACCATTAGCGGCACAGGTACGATCGCTCTTACTGCTACCAACAACCGCTTCTTTAACGCTTACTCCTCTGTAATCTCCAACCAGCGCGGTAAGCTTACAGTTGACGGTGTTACTATCGAACACCTCGGTGGCACCGATATGGCTTACGGTATCGACAACCTCACAAACGGCAAGGGTACTTATGCAGAAACCGTTATCAAGGGCGGCACTGTTAAGTCTACCTACCGTGCAATCCGTCAGTTCCTCAACGGTACTGAAGCACAGAACATCCTCACCGTCAATGGCGGTACAATCGAGGGTGCTAACAAGTCTATCTGGATGCAGCAGGCTAACGCTAATGCTAACCCCGGTGCACTTACAGTAAAGGCAGAGGCATCTCTGATTGGCGACGTTCTCCTGTCTGCTGAAGCAGCTGCTACAGAATATCCTGTAACACTTTCCCTTGCTGCAGCCGCTCTTAAGAACGGTTCTACTGTAGTAACCGGAAACGCAGGTCTTCCCGCAGGTTATATTCTTGAAGAGAATAACGGCACATGGGGCGTAAGAGTAGCTAACTATGTTGCTGAAGTAAACGGTACTAAGTACGAATCTCTCGAAGAAGCAATTGGCGCAGCACAGGCAAAGGACACAATCGTTCTTCTTGCTGACATTACCGAAGACGTAACTGTTAACAAGAGCCTCACAATCGACGGTGCAAACTTCAAGTACACCGGCAACATCAGCGTTTCGGGTACTAGCACAGCTGCTGTTGTTAAGAACGTGAACTTTGTGGATGGTACCGGCTATGCCGTTACTACAAACCGTATCAAGAGCATCACAGTTGAAAACTGTACTGTTTCCAACTACGGTTATGGCTTCTTGTATGCAAACAAGTCCACTCCCACAGTTGTGGTTAAGAATGTAACTGTTAACGGCGGCAACTACGGTTTCCATTGGGTATACGGCACTAGCGCAACCCTCGAAAACGTAAAGATGACTGGCGTTACATACGGTCTCTACATTCAGAACTACGCTGGAAAGACTGTTACTTTGAAGAATTGTAATATTTCCAGCATCGGCATTTGGGAACGCACCGGTTACTCCGGCGTTCAGACATTCAAGTTTGAAGGCGCAAACACTGTTGGAACTCTTACTAACAGCCAGTACGCTAAGTACGTTCTCACTGCAGCTGATGCAACTCTCACAGCTCCCGCAGGAGCTACTGTAACCACCACTGTTGAAGGCAGCGTGGTTAAGTATGCCGACGGCAAGTACGTGGTTGTTCCCGCTGTTGCTAAGATCGACGAAGTTGGCTATGAGACATTCGCTGAAGCACTCGACGCAGTTCAGAATGGCGAGACAATCACCGTTCTTGATGTTGAAGGCAGCGAAATCAGCACAGAAATCGACTTCAAAAAGGATATCGAATTCACTATCACAGGTACTGCACCTAAGTATGAACTTCCTGTTGTTACATTCCAGAACGCAACAGTAAACATCAAGGATGCAGAGATCTTGATCCCCGAACTTGACGCACGTCAGAACGCTACAATCAACGTGATCGACTCTATCGTTCACGATGCAGGTGGCAACTCTATCGTTAAGTCTTACTACAACGGTGCAATCAATATCTCCGGCACTTCCACTGTTTACGCAATGCAGGTTACAACAATGGGTTACATCACAGTATCTGACACTGCTAAGCTTATCGCAACATGGCAGACCAACGTTTACGGCAACGGTATGATTACTGTTGAAGATACTGCAGAGTTCAATACTGCAGCAATGCAGCTGACCGGTAAGGATTACAGCGGCCGTGACAACACAGATTCTGACCGCGTTGGCAAGCCCGCACAGATCACTGTAGACGGTGCTACACTTATCGTTGGTAAGGCATTCTCCGACGGTGGTGCAGATTACAGCTACAACTCCAGCCATGGTATCAACATCGGTACAATTGCAGGCAAGGCTGCTGTTCTTGACATCAAGAATGGCGCAAAGGTTGAAATCTACATGGCAGACGGCGAAACCGCTAACATCGGTGCAGACGGTACAGTCAATGTAGGCGGCAACCTCACAGTTGCATGCCGCAAGGCTGATGGAATTGCTACTCTCGTTAACAACGGTTCTGTCGTTCTGACAGATGTTGCTTCTGTAGTTACTGCTAACGAATGTGGCAACGTTACTACTACCGTTGATGACTATGAAGTAGCTTATGCGGAAGGTAAGTATACATTGGCGAAGGTTGAACTGAAGGAATTCTTCGGTACAAACCTCACTCTCGGCAATGAACTGGATATCAACTTTGCATTCAACACAAGCTATGTTGATAATACCGGATATGCTGTAATTGTTAGAGAATATGCAGATGACAGAGCTGATGAGACAATTACCATTAATTTGAGTGATTGTACTAAGAGTGGTAATTACTATGTAATTAAGTATGCAGGTATCGCGGCAAAAGAAATGTGTGATAAAGTTAATGTTACTATCTATGATGCTAATGATAAGCAGATCAGTGTAACCAAGACTGATAGTATTCGCGATTACATCCTGCGTAACGTTGACAAAGAAGACATTGCTACAAGTTCTACACGTACAGCGGAAGAAACAAGAACTCTTCTGATCGACATGCTGAACTATGGAGCAGCTGCACAGGTTAAGTTTAATTACAATACTGCAGATCTTGCAAATAGCACATTGACGGAAACACAAAAGGCATACGCAACTCAGACAACCCCGACATGCGTAGATGGACGTAGCATTACTGGTAATAACGCAGATGCTTACTATGGAACACAGTTTGTACTTGAAAGCAAAATCTCTATGCAGATTGCAATTAAGACTTCTGCAATTTCCGGTGGCTCTGCAGATATCAGCTTCGTCGATCATTATGGTGTGACTCAAACTGTAACTATTAACGCTGCAGATTGTACAACAAGTGGTTCTTATACTGTATTCACTATCGACAAAATTGTTGTAGCAGATGGTCGTTGTGACGTTACTTGTGTGTTCAAGAATGCTGCTGGTGAAGAAATAGTGACAGTAGTGGATAGTCTTGAAAGCTATGTTGCAAGAAACGCAACTAATAATCCTTGGCTCTACGAAATTATGAAGTTCTCTGATGCGGCTTACGCATCTCTGCACTAATCTAAGGGAAGGAGAATCTATATGAAAAAGTTATTTGAAGAACCTGTTGTTGAAATTCTTCCGTTCAACGTTGAAGATGTTATCACAGCTTCGGATCCCGCAGAAGGCGATAACGGAACCGGTTGGGGTTAATTAGTAACCGATAGTGGTGTGTGATTCTTATCGATTAACATCACTTAAAAACTGGCGAGTCAGGATATAGAAATATATCCTGACTCAACTCCGGTTTTTGGTTTGTCATTTTGAGCGAGGACCGTTGAGAAATCAACGGTTCTCCCTGAGAATGACAACTCTAAAGAATATTTTGCGGAAAGGTATATTTTGATGAAAAAAATAATTACAGTACTGATCCTTGCGATATTGGTGGGCATTTTGTCTGTCACCGTTTTTGCTGTTGATAAATCCGACGTCAACACAGCCGATGCTCTTAACGAGCTTGGGCTTTTTCTCGGCACCGACAATGGATACGAGCTTGAAAAGGGTTTGACTCGAGCCGAAGGTGTAACTCTTTTGGTTCGTATGATCGGCATGGAAAAAACAGCACAGAATGGCGTATACAATAATGAATTTACCGATGTCCCCGAGTGGGCGGCAGGTTATGTAGGTTATGCCTTTGAAAACGGTATCACCAACGGAACAGCTGTAACCACCTTTTCTCCTAACGATAAAATGACTGACTATATGTTCCTCACACTGGTTCTCCGAGCTTTGAATTATTCAGACCAAGGAGAGGAACCCCTCTTTGTTTGGAATGACCCATACAAATTGGCGCATGAGCTCAGACTGATACAAACCGCTGAAGCGGATGCTGATTTTACCAGAGCAGATGCAATTGGTATATTTTGGAATGCACTGGATGCAAAACTGAACGGCTCCGAAATCACTTTGGCAAAGCGTTTGGTAGAACAAAATGTCTTTACAGACCGTCAGCTTTCTGAAGCCAGAAAAATTCAGAAAAACGGTCGTGAGAAAAACGTTGGCATTCCTGTAGTTCCGACTCCCGGAGCCGGCAGTTCCGCCGGAGGCAGTTCCGGCACAACAAGACCCGGAACCGGCAGTTCCACCGGAGGCAGTTCCGGCACAATAAGACCCGGAACCGGTAGTTCCGGAACCAGCACTCCCGGTACCGATACACCCGGTACAGACACACCCGGTACAGACACACCCGGTACCGACACTCCCGGAACCGACACCCCGGGAACCGACACTCCCGGAACCGACACCCCGGGAACCGACACCCCTGGAACCGATACACCCGGAACCGATACACCCGGTACCGATACACCCGGTACCGATACACCCGGTACCGATACACCCGGTACCGACACACCCGGTACCGATACACCCGGAACCGACACACCCGGAACTGATACACCCGGAACCGATACACCCGAAAATGAAATACCCGAGACCGATGAGGGACTTCCCGATGAAGGGGATAATGGAACTGGTTGGGGGTAAATAGTTAGGGGGATATATTTATATCCGATTCTTTCCCTCATCCCTTGGTTTGAGGTATACTCCCGAAGTTTGTTCGGGAGCGTTCCTTGTATCAAGAGCGTTTGCTCATAGTCTTATGAAGTAAATGCAGGTAATAAAAAAGAAAGAAATGAGAAAGTTCAGCCATGCAACACGAAGCTACTATTGTCCGGACAGAATTACCCGGCAGCAGTAATACGGTAATTTTGCCATACGAAGTCACGGATGAATTCTATGTTGAGCAGCTGCCACAACTGAAAAAAAAGAATATATACAATTTTATCAAGCGCATGGCGGATATTATTTTCGCGGTTATTGGAATCATTGTTACAGCTCTCCCTATGCTTATCATTGCAATAATGATAAAAGCTAATATGGGAGGAACGGTATTCTACCGTCAGACTCGATTGGGAATAAACGGCAAACCTTTCAAGATCATCAAGTTCCGAACAATGACAATGGATGCCGAAGCCGGCGGAGCACAGTGGTCAGAGGGGGCTCAGGATTCCCGTATCACCAAGCTCGGCGCCGCCCTAAGACAGTATCGTTTGGACGAGCTTCCGCAATTTTTCAATGTGCTTGCAGGATCTATGACTCTTGTCGGACCAAGACCTGAGCGCCCTTGTTTTTATGAAGCGTTTGAAACATATATTCATGGCTTTTCACAGCGATTGGCAGTAAAGCCCGGTATTACAGGATTGGCGCAAGTCAATGGCGGATATAGCATTCGCCCGGAAGAAAAGATTCTGTATGATATTGAGTACATAAAGAAGCGTTCTTTGTGGATGGATTTCAAAATTATGCTGAAAACAGTGGGAATTGTATTGCATCATCGCGACGCAAAGTGAGGAAAACATAGGTCCATCTTGCCCAAATGCTTTCGGCGGAACAAGGAATCGAGGAGTTTATGGAACATGATTATTTAATAGCCGGGTTGCGTGTTAGAATGGATTCATTCGGCCGAACACTTAGTCAGGCAGAACCATACTTAACCGAAACTGTTGGCCAAGCGGATATTACCATTACAAGTAATCCGCAAAGCCTGAAAGACCGACAGCCTCATCTCAGTCTTGATGATTGTGAGTATCTTTGTACCGGCGGCAGTTTTTATCGTCAGCTGCTGGATTTCGATGGAATGTTGCTTCACTCATCTGCTGTTGTGATGGATGGATATGCATACCTGTTTTCAGCTCCATGCGGAACAGGAAAATCTACTCATACAAATATGTGGAGAGCTGCGTTTGGCGAAGCAGTTGTTATGCTTAATGATGACAAGCCTGCACTGCGCAAGGAGGATGACTGTTGGTATGCGTATGGCACTCCATGGAGCGGAAAAACCGATCAAAACATCAACATGCGAGTACCGATTGGCGGTATTTGTGTTCTGTCACGCGGTGAAATCAACGAGATAGAACCTTATTATGGTGCAAAAGCAATTTTTTCACTGTTGGATCAGACTGTTAGACCCAAAATGGCGAATGTAAGAACTCGTCTGTTGGAATTGCTGGATGACCTGATGCTATCTGTCCCGATGTGGAAACTCCGCTGTACGCCCACAAAAGAAGCCGCACTGATTTCTCAGGCGGCAATGAGTAAAGAAGCAATTAAGAGATTCGGAGGAAAACAATCATGAAGTTAAAAGAAGGTTTTATTCTGCGTACCGTAGCCGGTCAAACAGTTGCCCTACCTTCCGAAGGTGTGACTAATCTTGATATGATGATCACGCTGAATGACACAGGAAAGTTTTTGTGGGAAAAGTTGACGGTTGACGCAGAAAAAGCTGATCTGGTGGAAGCACTGCTTGCAGAGTATGATGTGGATCGCGAAAGAGCTGAAAAGAGTGTGGACACTTTTATAGCTCGTCTGAAGGAGCTTGATTTCCTTGCGTAATGAAGGATTCATAGAGGGCGAAGAACTTATGCAGCTTGTCCGTGAACAGGTTTTATCGGGACAAGTGATCAGGTATTTGCCTTTTCGTGGAAGAAGTATGTTGCCCATGCTGCGAGAAGGAAAAGACAGTGTTGAACTGTCTCCATTACCTGAAAAATTAAAGAAATATGATCTGCCTGTATATCAGTATCCCAGCGGAAAATACGTAATGCACAGAGTTGTTGCGGTAAAAGACGATTACTATGTTTGCAACGGAGATAACCTTGTGCAGATGGAAAAAATATATCCCGACCAACTGGTTGCTGTAGTATCGGCATTCACAAGAGATGGCAAGCGTATAGAGGTGTCAAATCCCGGCTATAGGCTGTATTGCCGCTTTTGGTGTGCAATTAGACCGTTCAGGCATTTTGTTATACGCCTTCGCAGTAATCTTGCGAATATAAAAAAAGGTTGATAAACTGCGAGGTTAAATAATCCTTTTGAATTGTTGTTTTGCAACAAGACACAAAGTCTTTATATAAAATTCGTGGAGATTTATAATCCAAGGAAGAAGTATCGTTATGATAAAACATAAGCCTCCTTTGATATCCATTGTTATGCCGGCTTATAATGCCGAAAAGACAATTGAAGAGTCTATACAATCCGTTTTGTCTCAAACATGCGATTGTTGGGAATTGATAATTATTAATGATGCGTCAACTGATTGCACGGCTGATTTAGTTTGTAGATATAAAAAAATGGATTCGCGGATAGTGGTATTAACCAATCCGATTAACAGTGGTGTTTCATACAGCCGTAAACGAGGTGTGGATTCGGCATCGGGCAACTGGATTGCTTTTTTGGATAGTGACGATTTATGGACAGCAGACAAGCTTGAAAAACAGATGGAACTTCTTAAAAATGATGAGGCTGATTTGTTTTTTACCGGATCTTCGTTTATTAAGGCTGACGGTACACCGTACTCGTGGATTATGCAGATACCAAACCGAATCACATATCGTCAGTTACTAAAGCAAAACATCATTTCAAACTCTTCTGTTTTGGTACGAAAAGAACTGTTGCAGAAGCACATGGTCGAGGGGGACCATATGCATGAGGATTTTGCCTGTTGGCTCGGTTGCCTTCGTGACGGAGCCGTAGTTCAAGGAATCAATCAACCACTACTAATATATCGGGTGTCTGCCACATCAAAATCAGGAAATAAAATCAAGGCTGCGAAAATGAATTGGAATACATATCGTAGCGTCGGTCTTTCCGCTTTTGAGTCCGCATATTACATGATCTGGTATTGCATACGAGGAATAAAAAAGTATCGAAATCTAAAATAAAGGACAAGATCCTATGAAAATATGTTTTATCAATCCGCCGTTTAAGGCTGAATATGGAAAGTTTTCCAGAGAATCCAGAAGCCCATCGATTGGCCATAGCGGTGTGTTATACTACCCGTTATGGCTGATTTACGCTGCTGCTTATTGTCGCAAACATGGCTTTGAAATCGTATTTATTGATGCTCCGGCAAAACAACTCACTAAAGATCAAACATTAGAGCGAATAAAGAATGAAGCAGCTGACGCTAGGTTATTTGTTTTAGATACAAGTACCCCGTCAATTTATTCTGATGCAGAGTTTGCTTTGCAGATAAAACAAAGATACCCCTCTTCATTTACCCTTCTCGTGGGCACTCATCCGTCAGCTGTGCCGGAAGAAACAATGAACATCAACGCAGGAATTGATGGCATTGCGCGCCGAGAGTTTGACCAGATCGTTCTCGATCTGGCATTTGCCTTGAAGAATAGTGAAAAGCTAAATACAGTCCGTGGCTTGACATACAGAGACAACAAAAGTATCGTACATAATCCGGATGCGGAACTGATTACAGACTTGGATCAAATTCCATATGCAGCGGAGTTTATAAAAGAATATCTGTGTGTTACAGACTATGTATTTCCGGCTGCAGCTTTTCCTGTAATTCAAATGTTTACCGGACGCGGATGTCCTGCGCGCTGTAACTTTTGTGTATATCCGCAAACACTTCATGGACACAAGTATCGCTTAAGATCGCCAGAACATGTTATTGGCGAAATAGAATATATCGTTGAAAACTTTCCCAATGTAAAAGAAATTGTATTCGAAGACGATACTTTTACGATCAATAAAGATAGGGTTGCAACTCTGTGTAAAATGATGATTGAACGAGGGTTGCACAAAAAAATCCGTTGGCTGTGTAATGCTCGTGTGAACTTGGATTATGAGACCATGGTTCAGATGAAGAAAGCAGGCTGCCATCTTATTATTCCGGGAATTGAGAGTGTAGATCAAAATATCCTCAATAACATTCAGAAAGGAACAACAGTAGCACAGATCGAAAACTACATAAAAGATGCTCGTAGAGCAGGATTGATGGTACACGCCTGTTATATGGTGGGCAATCCGGGCGAAACACGACAAACAATGGAGAATACTCTCAAAGCTGCGTTGCGTTATAAAACTGATACGGCACAATTTTTCCCGCTGATTCCATATCCCGGGACGCGTGCATATCAGTGGGCTATGGAAAACGGATATATAAACGGCGATTACCAAGAGTATCTTCGTGAGGATGGAACCTTGAACTGTATTATTCAAACGCCGGAACTATCTGCTGATGAGCTGGTTTCGTTTTGTTCCTATGCGAGAAAAAAATATTATCTGCGTCCTTGGTATATTGTACACAGAATGTGGCGTGGCTTGCGTGATTTTGAAGATTTGAAACGCTCACTAAAAGCTTTTTCTAAACTAAAGAAAACATTGTTCAGATAATGATAAAGGGGTGTCGCAATGACAATTCACGTAATCAGTAACATCAATGGTCAGGAAAACGAAGGAATGCGTAACATTGCGACACATTATTCGCGTGAATGGGAGAAAGAATGTACAGTTCTTTATTCCAGACTTAAGGACATCCCAGGACTGGTAAAAAAAACGCTTAGCAGCGATGTCACAGTTGTTTTTGCAAGAGCCGGCAAGGCACTCTATTATTTAATCAGAGTCCTTTGCCTACTCTGTAAAAATGTATGGTTAGTATGCGTCCAGGAACCGGATAGATCATATAAAGCGCTTTGTGAAAGAAAAGCGCCCGGAAATCATTACTTTGCTTTGATACCGGAAGATTTATCAGGCGTAAAGATAAAGAACGGATGTAAAGCTGTGTTTCTGCGCGTCGGAATAAACAAAGATAAGTTTGTTCCTGTGTCCGCCGATGAGGTATATAAGATCAAGCAAGAATACGGATTTTCTCCGGACAAAAAGCTAGTGGTTCATGTAGGGCATTGCTCTTCCGGGCGAGGGTTGGAGCAATTTACAAAACTGTCGGAAAATGACTTTGAAAAGCTTGTCGTGGTAAGCGGAATGTTTGAAGATAAGCAAACCAAAGATATGCTGCTGAAGTCAAATGTCAGGATCCTGTCCGGATATTTACAGAACGTAGAAAAAATCTATCAGATGGCAGATGTATACCTGTTTCCGACAAAATCGATTGAATATGTGATCAGCATACCTCTTTCGGTTATGGAGGCCTTAGCGTGCGGCACACCGGTTGCTGCTTGCAGCGACCTGCCCGGATTGAAACATATTCATGCTGTTGACAGCGCAGTTCGCATCCTCTCAGACGAAGCTGACATGAATAGCGAAATGCATATGTTAAGCAGCCTGAAATCCGATAAAGGCTTGCTTTCCGAACCGATATCGTGGAGTATCTGCTCAGCTGAGGCCTTGACAGCTATAAGGGAAAATTTGAAATGAAACCAAAAATGATTTGTTTTATGGGTCTTGACGGATCCGGAAAATCAACAAGTATTGAATATGCATATCAGCATCTTAAAGACGCCGGGTATCGTGTAGAAGTTGTCAGAGCAGCTTATGTTATCAAGTATCTGCGCCCGATAATACACCTGGGCAAAAAGTTGCTGATGAAACACGAAAGTGATCCGTACGGAGGCGATTATAAAGCCTATCTGGAAAAAATGCGGAAGCAATCGAAGAAAAAAGGTGTGTATCGGGTTTTTTCTGCACTGACAACAATGGAATTCAAATTGCAGATATTCTTTTCCATCACATTAAAACGCCTTTTTGGCACTACACTTCTTGTGGATCGTTATGTATATGACAACGTTGTGACTTATGCGACAAACCTTGGTCTTGGCGAGGATTATATAAAAGATACGATGGAACATAAGTGGAAACGGGCACCAAAGCCGGATCTTCTTGTTTACATCAAGACTCCTGTGGATGTCTGCTGTTCCAGAAAGGATGATATTCCGGATCCGCTGTATCTCGAAATCCGCGAACCTCTTTATGATAAAGTTGCGGACTTGTACGGCGCAACTATCATATCCGGTAATCAGGAATTGGAGAATATGACTCGCGAAGTGGTAGATGCAGTTATGAACTGTGTTAAAGAATGTAAGCAGTGATTGAGGAATACAGAATGGTAGGTAAATTGATTATCCTTGGTATAGACGGCATGGATCGGGATGTTGTTCTGAAATATAAAGAAAGTCTGCCAAATCTTTACGGAATGATGCAGGAATCCGGTTTTCCTAAACTCAGATCTGTTTTTCCTGCAGACACCACTCCTGCCTGGTCAACAATTTATACAGGTCAAGACCCGTCTGAGCATGGTATTCTGAATTTTGTCAATCTCGGAGCTAAGGAAAACACATATAAACCGCTTACGTTTGATGATTCGGTATTTCACGGAAAAACATTTTGGGATGTGCTGAACAGTCGTGGACTTACATGTGCAGTCCTTCTTCCGATGAATATCAAGCGTGGTTGGCAAATCAACGGTTTGATGATCACAAGACCTTTGGACGGTCAAATTTATGTATATCCGGAAGAAAAAAAGGATTTATATTCTCCGAATATTGATATCCTTGGAACAGAAAGCAAGTTTACAGCAGAACAATCGTTGGGCACGCTTCGTGATGAGTTTTTTGCCAAAGCGGAGGAGGAAATCCGACTGACCGACCTTGCGTTGAAAAACGAAGATGCAGATGTTCTCTTTGCTTATTTTTCCACAACTGATGGTATACAACATGAGTTTTGGAAATACTGCGATCCCACACATCCGTTATATCCCGGTTCTAATCCGTTTGAGAATACGATTCGGGATATGTATATCCGTATGGACAGGTATATTGGTTCTGTCAGAGAACGATTCCCCAATACTCCTTTGCTGATTGTCAGCGACCACGGTCACGGAGCCCGTCCCGTATGTACGGTTCGAATCAACGAGCTGCTTCGCCGCGGCGGATTTTTGACACCGAAAGAAGGAAACGCCAAGAAAACCTCTGTCAAAAAAACAGCTAAACGATTGATCAAGTCAGCAGCAATGAAAACCATAAAAACCATAGGCTTGCCTTCATGGGCGGTCAGAATGGCAAAGCGTTTTCCTGTATGGAAAAGTGTTTTTGCATCAGGTAAAGACTTTGATTGGGATCACACACAGGCATATATGAGTGATCTCTCTGCTGTCAAAAATTACAGTTATGGAGGAATCCGAATCAATGACAGTGTTGAAGATAAGGATGCTTTAGCGGACAAAATTATTGAATATTTACGTCCTATACTTGTTGATGGCGAGGACAAACCCCTGTTTGAATGGATCGTCCGCACAAATACATTCTATCACGGAAAGCATTTGGACAAATATCCTGAGATCATCTTTCAGATGGACGAACGATATGGCGGCGAGTGGGAGCTTGGAGAAAAAATCTTCGATAAGTCCGGTACCATGCACATGGTGTCTTCCGGTGGTCATAGATGGCGTACTGCTATTATTTCCGGTGCCAACATTCAGTTAGTGAAAGAGCAATATGAAATGACGGATATATTTGATTTGATTCTTCAACTTGTAGGGAGTGAAATAGGTGCCTAAAAAGAAAATACTTGTTTGGGAGACACTCTCAACAGTTTCCGGCGGTCAGAAGATGACGCTGATGGTTATGGATCTGCTTCAAGACCGATATGACTTTCTGTGCCTTATCCCCGAAAAAGGGCTTTTGTCCGATGAACTTGATAAAAGACAAATACCTTATATACTGCTTGGCAATATGAATTTGCCGACAGGTGTTAAAGGAATTAAAGCATATTTGCTCTATGCCTGGATGTCAGCAAAATGTATCATGCGGTCTCTGCGTGCGATCGGAAAACACAAGCCCGACATCCTGTATGCACCCGGACCTGCTGCTTTGCCATGGAGCGCAGTATGTGGGACGCTGAAACACAAACCTGTTGTATGGCATCTGCACCATATATTCTTGGATGGTCCGACAAAAAAACTGCTGAATGTATGCAGCAAATGGCGTGCCGTGAAACGTGTAATGGCAGTATCTAACTGCGTTGGAGGGCAAATCGCCGCATCATCCGCTGTCACCAAGTTAGAGGTATTGTACAATCCTGTGGATAACAGCCGATATGCAGGGGGAAACGGACAGCGCTTTTTGGACTCTGTCCGGATGCAATACGGTTTGCATCTTGAAAACCGTGTTTTAATAGGTCATGTTGCGTTGATTCAACGTTCAAAACAGCAGTCATTTGTTTTGGCGGTGATCCGAAAACTCCGTGAGCTTGGCATAGATGCAGTTGGGCTGTTTGCCGGTGAAGTCAGAGAACAGGAATATAGAGATGAATTGAATCAACAAATCAAAGAATGCGGACTTGAAGACGCGACAGTGCTTTTGGGAAGACGTGAGGATATTCCGGATATGCTAAAAGCTGTGTCTGTGTTGATGATACCGTCGTTTGAAGGATTTCCACTCGCAGGTGTGGAGGCTGCCGCGGCAGGTATTCCGGTGGTGGCTTGTGACGTTGCCGGTGCAAAAGAGTTTGTTGAAGTGAGCCGAGCAGGTATTGTTTTTAAAGAAAATGATATACAAAGTGCGATTGATGCTGTATTGTCAACAATAAACAGGTCAGATGTATTTCAGGAAAACGGGCGCATTTTTGCAGCTCAATCTTCAGTTACTGAATATAACCAAAAATTGAGATCGGTATTTGACGTCTTATAAATGAACCAATCGGAGTAAACTATGAAAAACAACGTGTGTTATGTGATAACCAATCCAATGATTGCTGCCAATCGGTCGGCAGAAGTTACCTTGAGTAAATTTCTGCGGGTTATTTCTGCCGTTTATGACGAAATACACGTTGTGGGCGGAAATCTTATGATTGAGTCGGATGTTAAAGCGACCCTGCACACATGGCATATTTTGCGGGCAAAGAACAAAGCAAAGCGTTTGCTGGATATATTGCTTCTGCAATTGAAGATGTCCTGGCATATTCTTCGCACTGTCTCTCGCGACGTTCCGGTGTTTTTTTGGATCGGAGACAAAATGCTGTTTCCTTTTTTAGCTGCAAAGTGCAAGAGAGCGGATGTAAACTACTTCCTTTACGGAAACGTGATGAAAGAGGGAAGATCGAGTACAGGAACAAGGCTATCCGGAAAACTGATTTCCCGAATGGCAAACCGTGCCAACAGCGTGTGCGTGGAAAGTCCGGGTGTGCTGAGCGAATGGGCAGGATTGATCCGAAACAAACATAGTCGGATTATTCATTTATATACCGATCCGTCTGACAAAATTGCTTTTGAAAACCGAAAACCGACAATCGGTATGATATGCCGACTCACCGCAGGAAAACATGTGATGGAAAGCATAGATGCTTTTTATGAATTTCACAAGACTCATCAGGATTATTCCATGGAGATCATCGGTTCGGGAAAGCAAGAATTGTTGTGCCGAGAAAGAATCGCAGAGCTTAACGCCGATTCATATATTCATTTGTTGGGATGGGTTGAACATAACCGCATTCCCGATACGATTAAGAGCTGGAAGTACCTGTTGTTTCCGACAGACACCGAAGGAATGCCGAATAGCGTTTTGGAATCGATGGGCTGCGGTATCCCTGTTCTTGCTTCGCCTGTTGGCGGACTTCGGGATTTGATTTGTCACGGCGAAAACGGATGGTTTTTACAGAACACAACAACAGACGGAATACTGGAAGGATTAAGCCGAGCAGTGTCCGATAACAATAAATATGAAACAATCGCATCAGCGGCATACGAGACTGTTTGTTGCCGTTTTACACTGTCGGCTGCTCAAAATCGTGCGAAGGAAAACTGTAGAGATAACTAAAGGAGTGCAATATGGCAATTTGGATATGGATTATTTTAGCCTGGGTGTTGTCGTACCTTGCGCTCGGAAAGAAAAAAGTTAGCTTTGAGCATCTGATCTGGATACTTATGCCGGTGGATATGTACGGCATATCCGTGGCCGGAGCAACGATTAAACCGTATATGATTTTTTGTTTGATACTGCTTGTCAGAATGTTTATTCGTGGCGGCTATCAGTTGCATGCAACTAAATGGCTTATGGCGGCCGGTGTATTGTCTGGAGCTGTTGTTGTGGTGAATATTGCAAACAATGCTTCTAATAGTGCTCTTAAAGCGGCACTTTTGTTGACCATTGTTTGGGGGTGCTGTTTTGTTTATTGTAACTGTTGCGGCAAGGAAACTTGGAAAGATGTCCCGAATGTTTGCGTAGCAACAGGAATTGGGTATGGTAGCGTTTTTATTATATCGTATATTCTTCTGAAAGCCGGAATGTTAATTCCCGGAGTAGCAACTGCGAACAGAATGTCGTCCGGTCTTTTCCTATTAACCTCTAACTTTTATGATGGCGCGCTCGTGCAGATATATCGTCTTAGAGGGACGATGATTGATCCAAATTCAGTTATAGGTGTGTTTGCCTTATGTTCAATCATATGTTTTCTAAGAATAATAAACAGAAATGGTACTGTTAAAGAGTGGTGCGGAATTGGCGTTTCAGCAATTTGTATTTTGCTAACCGGTTCACGAATGGGCCTCTTGTGTTTTGCAATTCTATTTATAATGACACTTGTTGCCGGATATCGTATTGCCAATATCCGGGTTCGCAATTACATGAAGCTTGTCAATCTTGTATTGGTATTTATCCTTATATTTTTGCTTATCGTAACAGATTTTGTGCATGATGCGATAAACAGCTTGTTGACATCGTATGATAATCGTTCCGGGTTGACAGATGAATACGGTCGATTTTCTATTTGGAAAGATGTAATAACAATTTTTTTTGATCATAATCCGTTGTTAGGCATTGGTATGGGTCAAACAAGATACTATACCAGTACTGCTCGGGATTGCCACAACAACTGGTTATCTATTGTATGCGAAAATGGGTTGATTGTCGGAGGCGCGTTGTGTTTGCTCTTTGTTGTTGCTGCTATTTCAGGTATTAATAAATCAAAGCATTTGAGCGGTAAGAACGAGAAAGAATTGACTTTGAGTCTTGCGCTTGGATTGTTGACTATAATGATATCTTTAATATCGGTGGATAATGTAACATATAGCTATTTGTGGTTTTGCGCAGCATTGCTGACAGTGATTTGAATTGGTTAGGAGTTACTCTTAATGGTGATTTGGAGCAAATTAAAGGATGAGTAGACGAAAGAACAGTTTGAACAATACAGCGATTGCATTGTTTTCTGAAATAGTTGTAGCCTTGGTCGGATTTTTTTTGCCGAACGCTATTATTGTCAACTATGGCTCAGAAGCTAACGGCTTGATTACGTCACTACAACAGTTGATTCAATATTTTACTTTGATTGAAGCAGGGTTGTCAGGCGCCGCAATTTTTGCATTGTACCAACCGCTGGCTGAAAATAACATCGATTGTGTTAACAGAATACTGTATTCAGCCAAGCGATTATATTTCAAAATGGGCATTGCGTTTGTTCTGCTTGTTTTGGCTGTATCTGTGATTTATCCTAGCCTAACCGCAGAAGTTCAATATCCGCATTGGATGGTATCTATCCTGTTTTGTTTGATCGGTTTGAATGGGGCAACGCAGTTGTTGTTTATTGGAAAGTACAAGGTACTGCTGAGTGCTACGCAAAATAACCGATATATTGTGTTAATCAATTCTATAAGCACTTGTTTGTTTTCTTTGACTATCATAATATGTTCATATTTCAGACTTCATATTTTGATAACAGTATTATTGGCCACCTCTGCCTATTTGTTTCGAGCGCTTGGATATTATTATATTACAAGAAAAAAATTTCCATTTTTTCGTTATAATATAAAGTATTCTGTGTATGAATTCCACAATCAGCGAGAGGTTTTTATTCAACAAATACTTTCGATGGTAATTATGAATTCTGGGATATTTATACTGACATTTTCCAAGACGGAAATGACTGAAATCAGTGTGTTCACAACTTATAATCTAGTACTTAATGCGGTTATCATGATTTCGAACACCGTCTGCAATGGAGTTTCTGCTAGCTTTGGAGATTTGATTGTCAGACAGGATAAGGATCATCTTCGTTGCGTTTATCGTGAGTTCGAGTTCCTGTTTCAAGTCTTTTGGACAATAATATTCTCATGTGTGTCAGTGTTGTATATGCCGTTCATGACAATCTATTCCGGCGTGTTCGAAGGGATTCAGTATGCGAAACCCACACTGTGTCATTTGTTTACTGTTCTTGGAGCTGTTTGGACGATAAGAATACAGCAGTCAATTATTATTGTTGCTGCTGGCAAATTCAAAGAAATACAAAAAGCTAGCATAATCGAAGCGTTGTTTACTGTTGCTTTATCTGTGGTTGGTATGTATTTCGGCGGAATGGAAGGGTTGATTCTTGGGCGAATTATTGCTACAATATATAGAATGATTGATTTCATACACTTCAACCATCGTCACATTCTACAGTTTGATTCGCATTTTACCTATAAAGGCATTTTCGGATCATCGTGCGTAGTTGTGGGAATAAGTATGCTTTTGGGGATTATTCAAAAGCATATTATCATCGATACATATTTTACATGGATAATATTTGCGGTATTTACCGCCTTCTTGGCAGGATTGAGTGGGATTCTTGTGCTTTCATTAATATATCGGCAAGAATCAAAGCGTTTGTTAGGAAAAATCAGGAATGTTATTACAAAAAGCATATTCCGAAACTGTAACAAATAATATTACGTATCAATTCAACATTATGTTGAAAGATGCCAATTGTGTTGCTTTGACAGTATAATTCAGGAGGTTGTTTTTTTGATTTTTACAAGATTAATGAAACGTATACGAGCCAAATATTTATTTTCACGAAACGCTATAATAGGACAAAATGTTGTGGTTTTTTCTTCTGCCCGATGTCTTAATAGGACTAAAGAAAAAAACAGAATCGTGATTGGTTCAAATGCCAATATTTATGGGACACTTTTGGTTGACGTTAACGGTATGATACATATTGGTGAACATTTTTATCTTGGGGAAAAATCTGTTATTGGAGCGGCTGAAAGCATTGTCATAGGCGACTGTGTAATAATTTCAAATGATGTCGTTATTTATGACAATAATAATCACCCCACAGAACCAAAAGCAAGAGAGCGTATGAGCAGAAATGGCTTTGATAACGATAATTGGAGTTGGAAATGGGCTAAAAGGGATCCTATTATCATTGAGGACAATGTTTGGATTGGACAGTATTCGTCTATTTTGAAAGGAATAACTATAGGTAAGGGATCTATTGTGGCAAAGTGTTCGGTTGTTACTAAAGATGTTCCACCATATTCGGTTGTGGCAGGTAATCCAGCACGGGTAGTAAAATTTTTAAATCCTGATGACGACATTAGTATGATGGCGGAGATAAACCATGAATGTTGAAACAAACGATAAGATACTGTTTTTTTTACAAACTGCATTGTGGAATACATCCTGTACAACAGACACATCGTTTGATTGGCATCAAATCGCAAAAATCGCCAAAGAACAAGGTGTAGCAAGCTTTGTATACGACGGTGCAAGACGGGCGGAAATATCCATACCGGGTGAAATATGTCAACAGTGGAAAAACCACGTGACAGCCAGCATGTTTCAAAACGAGCGCCTATTGATTGCTCAGAGAGATGTGGTTCGTATATTTAAGCAAGCCAACATCCCCGTTGCTGTCTTAAAAGGTAGCAGCTCTGCCCGATATTATCCGCAACCGGAGCTTCGGGCGCTTGGGGATATAGATCTTCTTGTCAGAAATTCCGATATGAATGCTGCCAAAGCACTTCTTTTGCAGGAAGGCTATGCAATGTCTGACGACAATCACGATTTCCACAGCGGCTTTACAAAATCCGGAGTTTTGATCGAACTCCATGAACAGGTAACAAGCTTTCCGGATACCCCGGGCGGAAAGCTTGCCAAAGAAGCCACCGAAAAATTCCTTGATCATATTGAAACAGGCACAATGTGTGGGTATGAATTTCCTGTTCTGAACAGATCGAATCAAGCGCTCTCGCTTCTTCTGCATATGGTAAGGCATATGTTCGAAGGTGGAATTGGACTGCGTCAGTTATGTGACTGGATGGTTTTTGTGGCAACAGAAGGATCTCGTTTTGCAGACGATGTGTGTCCTGTCTTGAAGCAATGCGGACTATTAACGTTTGCCGAAGTTTCCGCTAAAACCTGTGTGCAATATTTGGGATTGGATCCTGCTTGTTGTCTTTGGTGCAATAGTGTTGACGAACACACTTGTGAGTTATTCATGGATTCAGTTTTTAGCGGCGGAAATATGGGGAGCGCTAACACTGCGGCAATGGGAAGTTTATTTACAGATGAAAAATCTATGGGAGACAATAAGTCTTCGGCAATTTCATTTGTTCGCAAGATAAACAGACGGGTTTATAGAAGTTTTCCATTTGTTAAACGGGTTAAACTTTTGTTGCCCATATTTTGGGTATATCTTCCGATTCGGTATTTTGTTCGCAGTGTTTTAGGGCTTCGACCAAGGAAATCTCTGACCAAAGTGGTTGGCACAGCAAAAAAACAAAGGGCTTTGTTTGAAGAATTGCATTTGTTTGAAATATAATTTTGATAATAGTTAAATCAATATAGCTGTATACAGTTTATGTGGTTTACTGTTATTATCAGTAACAATACAGACAACGCGGTGTTTTGGGCGTATCAAAGCCTTTTATTGTGTGCTGTAATATCAGCGATATTTTTCCCGACGTTACGGTGGAATTGCGCGAAAGCAGCGTGGTTACAAGATTTTCACCCTATATTTCGCTTATGGACGGAAGCGTTATGGCAGGGGACAGGGGGCTTGTTGTCTCCGAATAACAAATATCGATTAAACAAAAAACCGCATCGTACGATGCGGTTTTTATATCCAAAAAATTACTGCTGGAGAAGCTCGAACTTGTAGCCTACGCCCCAAACTGTTTTGATCTGCCATTTTTCGGAGATGTCTGTAAGCTTTTCGCGGAGTCTCTTGATATGTACGTCAACAGTTCTCGAGTCGCCGAGATAGTCAAATCCCCAAACTTTATCGAGCAGCTGGTCACGGGTGAAAACTCTGTTGTAGTTGGATGTGAGAAAATAGAGAAGCTCGAGTTCCTTGGGGGGGATATCCACCGACTTTCCGCAGAGCTTAAGCTCGTATTTCTGAAGGGAGATTTCGAGGTTGTCAAACTTTACAACTTCGGAATCGTCGCTCTCGTGACCTGCGCAACGGCGGAAAACAGCCTTTATGCGAGCCACAACTTCTTTTGTATCAAAGGGCTTGGTGACAAAATCATCTGCGCCGAGCTCAAGACCCAAAACTTTGTCAAAAACTTCGTTTTTGGCGGTGAGCATGATGATGGGCTTCGAGGAGATCTCGCGGATCTCGCGGCAGACTTGCCAACCGTCCTTGCCGGGCATCATAATGTCGAGAAGTACAAGATCGGGTTCGTAGATCTTGAAGGCAGAAACCGCCTTTACACCGTTGTTTGCAACAACGATCTCGTAATCTTCGTTTTCAAGACAGATCTTCAGCAGGTCACAAGTGTTTGTGTCATCATCTGCAATCAGTATTTTTAGTCCCATGTGTTCCTCCATGTCGGCGAAAAATTTCCCGAACGTTTAACAATCTTTTCATACAATTATTGGATGTTGATAAATTACACAATTTATTAATTTTATCAACACTAATATTGTATACTTTTCGTCAACGACATTGATGAATACATTTTTAACAAATGTGATATAAATTATAAATTTTATCAAATCAGCGATTTTTTGTGTCGAGTTTTTGAATGTTTTCAAAAAATATTTTTCCACCCACCTTTGATTTTGTATCACACAGTCTTTCAAGAGCTTCGTTTATCTTCTTGCAGTCTTGTGCATCTTTGCCCGAAAGACAGGCGGCGGCAAAGGCAACCGAGGGCAAAAGCGGAGGCAGCAGCGAGCGTATAAAAGAAAGATCGTTCCTGATGTTCATGATAAGAACGGCATCTTTGATTCCGGCCACGCTCCGCGAGGGAGGGAACACCGCCTTTTTCTTTTTGGTTCCTGCCGTGTCGTAGTTTGAAATATTTGCAAGTCCGCAGAGATGCGAGGTGAAAAAAGCCGCATCACCGTCGCAAAGCTTTGCTGTTATCTCCGGCATCACATCGTCGGCGGCAAAGCCGTCGCACCCCACAGTGAAAACAACGTCGCAGGTGCGGCAGATGTGCAAAAGCTTGTTTTCACACATCTTTGTCAGCTTTTCGTTGTTTTTTGCTAAAAGCTGGGTGTGATAACCACCCAAAACAAAACCGCTGTCTTTCATAACAGAGGTGATATACGAGCAGGCTCTCACCGATTCCGAAAGCTCGGTAATATCTTTTCCGCAGCAGAGTATGCCGAAAACCGGCATATCGGTCATAAGATCATTCCTTTCATTCATTTATATAATAAGTAAAACAGTTTTTTGCATACAGCGTTCTGCCGTGCAATTAAAATTATACCCGTTTTTGCTTTCTTCCACAACAAAAAGCGTTCGAAGCAATTCTTTTGGATTTTTGAAAAAAATCAAAAATAATTTTCACTATTTTGCCTTACCTTGGCACAATCCGAAGTATTTGGGCGCAAAACAGGTATGTTTTTGTTTTTTTGTATTACGAAAAGTGCCTTGACATAACCGTCTAAAAAGGGTATCATATATATAGGCAAAAAACAACCAATACTATTACGAAAAGGAACTACAATGCAGATCATCGACCGCAAAAATCATATACCTCAAAAAAAGAGTGTGGTGGCGCTGGGAAATTTCGACGGAATACACCTTGGCCACGCGGCTCTCATAAACAAAGCAGTCGCTCTTGCCAACGAAAGCGGCCTTTTGTCCTGCGTCTATACCTTTTCGGATCATCCGTCCAATTTCAAAAACGGCATAAACAGAATAATCACAGACAATTCGGAAAAGGCACAGATACTTTCGGATCTTTGCGCCGACCTTCTTTGTCTTGACGATTTTGACGAAGTAAAAAATCTTTCGTGCAGGCAGTTCTGCGAAGAAATTCTTGTAAAAGCTCTCGGCTGCGAGATCGCGATCTGCGGAGACAACTACAGCTTTGGCGCAGGAAGAAGCGGAAACGCCGATACCCTGAAGCGCGAAATGGAGGCTTTGGGCAAAAAGGTCGTGGTTCTCGATTGCGTTTTAAAGCACGGCGAATGTATCAATTCCACCCGTGTGCGTGAGCTGATCTGCGAGGGAAAAATGGAGGAGGCGGCAGAGCTTCTTGGCAGAAGATATTCTTTCTGTTCAGAGGTAGTCCACGGCAAAAAGCTGGGACGCATCCTCGGCTCGCCCACCGTAAATCAGTTTTTCCCCGAAAAAAAGCTGCGCCCGAAAAACGGGGTGTATATAAGCCTTTGCGTTTTTGACGGCAAAAAATATGCCGGCGTTACGAACGTGGGGACAAACCCAACGGTGAACGACGGCGAAAACACCCCCGTCCTTTGCGAGACCCACATCATCGGTTTTGACGGTGATCTTTACGGAAAAGAAGTCAGAATCGAATTTTGCCGCCATCTGCGTGATGAAAAAAAGTTTTCCTCGCTCGACGAGCTGAAAAAAGAGATCCTGCAGAATATTTCCCAGGCGCAGGAATATTTTGAAAGGGAGAAGTTGCTATGAACAAAAAAAATCTTCCTATTATAAGAAGGGCAATTTGCATGCTATTATGCCTGCAGATGCTCGTTCCGCTGTTTGCCCCCGTGGTTCTTGCGGACGAGGTCGAAGAGGTGCAGCTTTCGGCAAAGCCTCTTTCGTATCTCGACAACAAAACATTTTTTGATTTTGCCTCGGTCGAACAGCCTGCGCTTGATTCGGTATATGCCATGGCGGTAAATCTTGACACCGGAAGCGTTATGTACGAAAAAAATCCCGACGTGCTGCTTTTTCCTGCCTCGGCGGTAAAGCTGATGACGGCTGTGGTGGTTTTTGAAAACGTTACCGATCTCGATACCATGATATACGCGTCGGAAAACGCAGTGAAGATCACGTCGGGTACGCGAATCAACCCCACCCGTCCCATAAAGGCAGGCGAGGGTTTCACGGTGCGCGAGCTACTTTACGGACTGCTTGTCAACGGTGCCAACGACTGTGCCAACGTTCTTGCCGAGCACGTGGGTGGTTCTGTTGACGGCTTTTGCGAAATGATGAACAAGCGTGCCGCGCAGTTGGGAGCAAAGAATACCACTTTCAAAAATCCCACGGGACTGCACGATCCGGAAATGAAAACGACGGTGCGAGATCTTGCCATTATTTCATGCCACGCCTTTTACATCAACGAGCTTGTAAAAATGGCAAGCTCGACAAACTATACCATCGAGGCGACAAACCTCACATCCGAGCGCAGATATCTTTACAACCGCAACCGTATGATAAGACGGGTCGAGAACGAAAAGAACTATTTTTACAAGGGAACGCTCGGTTTAAGCTCGGGATCCACCCCCGAGGGCGGAAACTGTGTTGTCGCCGCCGTTTCGCGTGACGGGCTTTCGTATCTTACGGTGGTTATGAACGCAGGCGGCACCGAAAAAGAAAACTACGCCTTTGACGACACCCTTTTGCTTATGAACGCATGCTTTGAAAATTTTTCGGTGCAAAAGGTGGCGGGCGCCGGCGTTATTCAATGTGAGATCCCTGTTGAGCTTGCGGCAAAGGTCGACCACGTGACCTTGCACGCGGCACAGGACATTTCGGCGCTTTTGCCCAACAACCTTGATTTTGAAAAGGATATCCAACTCGACAACCGTGTGCTCAGCGACGCCAAGGCTCCCATCGAAAAGGGTCAGACCTTCGGTGAGCTTGTTGTGAAATACAAGGGCAGCGTAACGCTGGGTACCACAAGCCTCGTTTCGGGCATATCGGTCGAGCGCAGCAATCTGCTTTATGTTCTCAGTATTCTCACGGCGTTCTTTACAAGCCGATGGTTTATCACGGCGGCAATTTCTGCGGTCGTGCTGTTTGTGCTTTATTGCTTCTTATATTATAAGGCGCGTAAAAGACAGAGAAGATACAGAAGATAAACCAAAATTTAAAAAACAAAACGACAAAACGAAAAAACCGGAACAAATCCGGTTTTTTTGCGTCTTATACGTATGCAGCGGCTTTTGTGCGGCGCGGGGGAGGGGTAGTGTTACAGTCGTGTTACAATATCGCAAAACCTATTGCAAAAACAAAAAGCATGTTGTATTATAAAAGTACAATCAGTTGCGAGATCTTTTCAGTTTTGCACACGGTGGCCTCGTGTTACAGTTGTGTTACAAACTATCAAAAGGTATTGCAAAAAAATCGATTGTGTATTATCATAAGTCTGTAAGTAGGAAAAGGCCGATCATTCGTCGTTTTCCGCTTCCAAAAATTTTATTACAGGAGGATTTCCAAATGAGAAAGATCACAAAACTTCTCACACTCGCTCTTGCGGCTATGATGATCATCGGTATGATCCCCTTCGCAGCAAGCGCAGCATTCGAAGATGTTTCTTATGATGACGAAGCTCTCTACGAAGCAGTTGAGCTCCTCTCCACTCTCGGCGTAGCTAAGGGTACATCTGAAACAAAGTTCAGCCCCGAAGAGAATGTAACACGTCAGCAGATGGCTGCTTTCGTTTACAGACTCATGAAGGCAGGTAGATCGTCTGAAGGCGGCGTTAACACAACTCCCTTCACCGACCTCGAAGATTCCACATTCTTCAACATGATTTCTTGGGCTTCCAACGCCGGAGTTATCAAGGGCACATCCGCTACAACATTCAATCCTAAGGGTGGCATCACTCTCCAGGACGCATATGTAATGCTCGTTCGTGCTCTCGGTTACGAGAATGACGGTCCTCTCTCCTATCCTTTCGGTTACACCGACAAGGCTGAAGAGCTCGGTCTCGACGAAAACATCGCTTCTGATGTTGACTACACAACAACCCTTAACCGTGGCCAGGTTGCTATCCTTCTTGCCAACGCATTCTACGCTGACATGAACGAAACAACTGTTGAATACGAGTGGGTTACAAACGGTACAACCGACGCTTACGTTCCTGTTGAAACAACAGAAACAATCGCTCACAAGATCTTCGGTGTTGAAGAAGAAACATTCGTAGTTCTTGGTACAACTCACTACGGTATCGACAGCGTAACTGCTACTTACGACGAACTCAACGACGTTGAGCTCATCACAGGTACAAGATACGACAACGACGGCAACGTAATCGCTACAGGCGTTGACTTCGAACTCGAAGAACTCGGCCTCGACGGTGACGCTGACGAATACTTCCTCGCAGAACTCACACTCTTCGTTAAGAAGGATGCTAAGGACGTTGCTGACGACGAAGTTATCGCTGCTAAGTCCAACCTCGTTAAGAAGACAATCACTGCAGCTGATGTTAAGATCGCTACTTCCACAAAGACCGACAAGGAATACTATGTTGGCGGCGTTAAGAAGGCTGACGGCGACAAGGTTATGACAGGTATCGTTGAATTCGGCGGCATCTCTGCTTACCTCGACTACGATCAGGCTCCTTACTCCTACAAGAAGGATTACGACGCTGAAGACGGCATCAAGTTCATCGACCTCGAAACAGGTTCTTACGATGAAGACAATGCTACATTCGCATTCACTAACACAGAAATCAACTTCAATGGTGCATACGTACAGTCCGCTAACGGTTCTTACGACAACCTCACAGTTGAATTCGAAGAAGTATTCCCCATCGTTTATAACGAAGGTCTCTACGAAGCTGATGTATACGACTCCAACGGAGACGGTTACGTTGACTACCTCTTCATCAAGGATTACACATTTGTTGAAATCGTTGACAAGAAGAACAAGGACTTCAAGGGTCTCCAGAACTTCAACAGCGCAGACTACTACTCCATCTACACTGAAGACGCTACAGTTGAAGGCGACTACAAGTCCGGTGACTTCGTTCTCGCATACGTAAACGAAGGCGCTAAGTACGTTAAGGTTGCTGAAACAATCGCTCCCATCGAAGCTATGGTTTCCGCAAGATCCAGCTCCGACGATTCCAAGACTGTTACCTTCAAGTCCGGTGAAACAGTTGAATTCGTAGGCGCAGAAGACAAGTACATCAACTACATCAACGTTCCTTCTTACGCAGACTTCAAGGCTGGTAAGACATACAAGGCATACATCAAGGGCGACGTTCTCCTCCACAAGGATGGCGTTTCCTCCGGCGATTTCGACGCAGACGCTAACTACGCGATCGTTCTCAACTATGACGAAGATCCCGTAACTAAGTACGTTGTATCCGGCGAAGGCGCTGAAAAGATCACTGACGAAAGAATCGTTTACTCCGCTACAGGCGTTGTTGACGGCGAATTCGTAACATACTTCTATGTAAACGCAGTTATCGACGGTGCAGTTAAGGCTGTTCAGCTCGCTGACTACGCTAACACATTCGTTTCCTACGACGGCGCTTACGAGCTCCTCGAAGAAATCGACAACCAGAAGATCACTGACAAGGAAGTAGCTGAAACAGTTATGTACAACGACTTCCTCAACAAGTTCAGCACATACACAGTTGATTCTGACGGTGCTTACACATTCACAGCAATCGACTTTGCAGGCGCTGATGAAGCAGCTACAATCTTCGCTGATAAGGACGAAGAAGGCGCAGTTTACCTCGCAGCAGCTTCCGCAAGCATCAAGAACTTCACAGGTTCCATCTATAACGTAACAGGTATCGAAGGCATCTCCAAGTTCACTCTTAAGGACTACTCCAAGCTCATCATCAAGACTGTTGACGATGAAGGCGAAGATGTTTACACAGTTTACACATCCAAGACACTTCCTGACTTCGCAGAAACAACATTCACAAACGTAATGTCCGTATTTGTTAACAACACAGCTTCCTCTTACGAAAACCTCGGCATCCTCTATGCTGAAATCGATGAGTTCAAGTCTGATGTAACATACGACTACAGAATCGTTCTTTCCGCTAAGACAATCGCAGATGAAGACGGTAAGGAAAAGAACATCTACACAGTTCTCAACATCACCGACGCAGCAACTGCAGGCGATATCGAAACTGTTAAGGGCCTTGGAGCTCCCGCAGGCGGCACATTCGTTCTTATGAATGAAGAAGGCAAGATCGCTGAAACAGCTACAATCGGCAACACTTATGTAGAAGACAAGATGTTCAAGGCTACCTTCAACGGCGGTTACGAAGAAGCTAACAAGTTCCTCGAAATCGGCGACGGTAACACCTACGTTATCACTGATGACACAACATTCCTCTACTACACATCCACATCTGTTTACCAGACAGCTGATGATGACATCCTCACTGTTGAAGACAACTCCTACGAAGGTCTTGAAGAAGCTGCAAGCTTCACTCTCTACATCGTAGCTGACGAAATCGACGACAAGAACACTGATGACTCCATCAAGACTGTTAAGTCCATCGTTGTTACAAAGTAATTAAACTTCAGTAAAGTTTGGCTCCCGGCAGAAATGCCGGGAGCTTTTTGTTTCCCTTTCTGACAAAAGATCAAGCATCACAATAAAGATGCTTGTGCTCAAACATGAGTGAATCAAACCGTGTCCTGAGTACCAAACATGCAACAGAACAACATCGAATCCGGTCGAGAAATAACCTGCACATATACCAAGAAGTGTAGACTATTGATCGGTTGCATCTTAAGGTAAACTCTTTTTTCACCGCTCAAGTTGCGTGATATGCGGTTCGCAAGCAAGGAAAAGCTGCAACTATCGTCATATCTCTTAAAAATCCACCAAAATCATTGGTAAAACTGCACTAAATCGCCTTGCCGTTTTTGCGCTTTGTTACAAAAGTGTTACATTTCCGAATTTGGTGTTGATATTTTGCGAGTAAGCTGATATAATATATGTGATAAATGGAGTATAGGCGCAATTATCATTATATGCGTCGATCTGTTTATGCCCGCGCAAGCGTGGCAATATATTTTACAGGAGGACAAAAATTTATGAGAAAATTTGCCAAAATTTTGTCTATGGTTCTTGTTGTCGCAACACTTGCAACACTTTGCACCTTCGCTTCTTCTGCAGCTAACTTCAAAGACGTTTCTGCAAAAGACGAGGCTCTCTATGATGCAGTGCAGCTTCTCAATTCCCTCGGAATTGCAAAGGGCCAGAGCGAAACAACCTATGGCGCAAACAAACCTGTTACTCGTGAACAGATGGCTGCTTTCATCTACCGTCTTATGAAGGGCGGCAGATCGCTTGAGGGCGGCGAAAACCTTTCCGGTTTCACAGACCTTAAGGATCCCACATTCTTCGGAATGATCTCCTGGGCTTCTGATTCCGGCGTTATCAAGGGCCGTTCGGCTACCGAATTTGACCCCTCCGGCAAGATCAGCCTTCAGGACTGCTACGTAATGATCGTCCGTGCTCTCGGCTATGAAAAGGACGAAGCTCTTGCTTATCCTCACGAATACATAGACGTGGCTGAAAGAATCGGTCTTGACAAGAACATCGACTACAAGAAGGTTGAATACACAGACAACCTCAACCGTGGTCAGGTTGCTATCATCCTTCATAACGCTTTCTATGCAGAAATGAACGAGACTTATGAAGAACTCTACATTCCTGCATTCGAAAGAGAAAACGTTGGCGCAGCTAACCAGTTCGTATACATTCCTACAGCTGAAACAGTTTGCCACAAGATCTACGGCATCGAAGAGATCGTTCGTCGTGTAGTTGCTACTCCTAACTACGCTATCGACCTCTCCGAAATAGGCCAAGGCGCAGACTACAAGGCATACAAGCCCCTCGGCGGCGAAACAATGGATGAAGTTCTTATCCAGACAGCTGCTATCGTTCCTTACGAAAATTCTGCAAGACTTCAGGATGAAGAATCTGTTCTTCTCTTCTCCGATCTTGGTCTTACAGGTAACGCAGACGACTACTTCCTCCGCGATATCACAATGTATGTCAAGAAGGACGGTACCGTTCTTGCAGCTTTTGCAAACGGTAAGATGGTAGCAGAATCCACAGCTTCCATCGCCACAAAGTCCGGCGAAGATCACTTCAAGGATTACTATCACTACAACTCTTCCAGAGATAACAGAAAGCTTCGTTCCGGCGTTGTAAACTTCCTCGCTGACAAGGCTTACTTCTGGAACAAGCCCAACGATGTTCCCAACTATTCTTGGTCCATCGTTCCCACATGGTCTGACGACGAAGGCAGAATGATCTTCACTGCAGGCCGCACATGGGCAAACAAGGCTCAGCCTGCATTCCCCGAGCCCGGTGTTTACACCGAAGCTAACAAGGATGCTTGGAAGGCTCAGAACATGAGAAACCATGAAAATCTCGTTTCTGTTGTTTCTGTAATCTCCACCAGCGGCGGACGCTACAACACTCAGTACTACGATTCCAACTCTGACGGTATCGTCGATTACTTCTGGGTACAGCCCTACACCTTCGGTAAGATCGTTGACAAGAAGGGCGATGCTTTCACACTTAAGGCTAAGCACACAGGCGACTCCTCTTACAGAGCATACTACAATGCTGATAAGACAATGCCCGAAATCTACGTTGGCGACGCTAAGGTAGTCGGCGGTTCTTATGAAAACGGCAAGTACGTTTACGCATACGTTTGCGCTCCCGGTAACTACATCAGAATCGCTCCCGACGATGCAAACGCAGGCTTCAGAACTGTAATCGCTCATCCCGTCAAGTACGACGCATCCGACGCTAACTCCACAACATGGTCCGACGGTACAGGCACAGCTGCTTGGAACTCTGACAACCAGATCGTTGGTCATATTTCTTGGGCAAACGACAAGGTAACAGGTCTTCTCGGTCTCGACCGCGATACAGCAGCAAGTGCAGCTGAAAGTGCGGCTAACGGCTTTGCTTCTCCTTGGAGATCCTCCGTTAAGAAGTACGGTATCGATACAACATGGGAATTCGTTGTAAACGGCGGCCGTGTATATCTTGCAAAGATCCTTCAGGAAGAAGTTAACCTCGCAGAACAATATGCAGTTATCCAGTACATCAACGAAGACGAACTCAAGGTAGTGTTCAAGGCAGGCGGTATCGATGTTAACGGTAGCCTCGTAACAGAAAACTACGTTCGCGCATTCATCGACGGCGAGTTCAAGCTCGTTCCCGTTACAAAGGAAAACGAAAACTCTGCATCCGGTTACCATGACGATAACTACTTCGTAGATAAGGGCCTTGTTAACAACATCTGCTCTTACACAGTAGGTAAGTCCGGCGAATACACATTCAATCCCTACGTTCCTTCCGCAAAGGCAGCTGACCTTACAGACAAGGAAATGGAATCCAAGACTTACAGCGTTGAAGTTGACGGTGTAACTCTTAAGAAGGTTCAGAACAAGCTTTATCAGTTCGTTGCTCCCGCAGGCGGCAGTGTTCCTGCTTCCCTCAAGCCCAACGGCATGAAGTACGTTACAATCACAGACAGCACAAAGATCGTTGTTAACTATGTTGACGAAGAAGGCGAATCCAACTACGTAATCTACGACTCGGCTAACCTTCCCAACTTTGATGCTGATGATGCGGCAAACGTATTCACAAAGGCAATCATCGTTCTTTCGAACAACCCTGATTCCGTAACAAACGAAAACCTCGCATTCGTATACGCTGAAATCGGCGGCGAAATCGTTAATGACAGCAAGGTTGATGAAAACTATGCTATCATCCTTTCGTCCATCGAAACAGTTGACGAAGAAGGCAAGACAACAATCGTTTATAAGACTGTTGATCCCAAGACAGGCGAAGTTGCTCCTCAGAAGGAAACTGCAAAGGCTTCCTCCACAGAACTCGCAGCTCACTCGCTCTATCTTGTAACAGAAGAAGGCTTCATCAAGAACACAACCGGCGGTAAGGTTGCAAGCCTTGCTAAGGACAGTGCAGATCTCGTTAAGATCGAATCTTATGAAGAAACAGAAAACATCCTCATCCTCGAAGGTGCCGGCGACTCCGCTCTCCTCACCGATGAAAACACAATCTATGCTCTCTATGACAGAAGCACAGGTACTCTTACAATCGAAGATGTTGAAATGCTTTCTGTAACTGCTGAAGACGATACAGAAAACAAGTATTACAACGAAGGCGAAGACGCTCTCACAGTATACGTTGTTTCCGAAGAAAGAGATGATGAAGAATTCGAATTCGTAACTCTCATGATCGTTGCAAGAGGTTAATCGATTTAACTAAAGCACAATTTTATGGCACCCTCAGTTTTGGGGGTGCCATATTTTTAAACTGTATTGTTAATTGGCTGTTAGCAGACGCGGAAAAGGTAAAAAGAATGAAAAATATGATTGAATTTCTAAAAAAGACTTCAACCGGTGCAGTTGAAATATACGAAGAAAAGGGCAGGGTATATCTCGCACGTTTTTCGCACGAGCAAAGAGAAGCATATCTTTACAAACCGGATTTTTACACGAAGACTTTTGCCACCTCGGGCATTATAATCGCTTTTGAAACCAAAGCGAAAAGCATATGCGCCAAAACCGCTATCGAGCAGGGCTCGAGCCGAAGCTTTTTCTATTTTGACACTTATGTAAACGGTGTGTTGTGCGACCATTCGGGCGGACAGTTCGAAAAAGGTACAGAGACAGATTTTAATCTTAACATTGAACTTGCGGACGGTAAAAAGCTTGTCGAGATATATTTTCCCCAGCTTGCCTGCGCATCGGTTAAGGATTTTCTCTTTGACGGAATATCTGTCAGTGACCTTTGTGGCGAAAAATGGCGTCCCGTTGAAAAAAACGGCAAAAGAGTTCTGTTTTTTGGCGACTCGATAACCCAAGGGTATGATGCCGAGCATCCGTCGTATGACTATGCCGCCATAACTGCAAGACGCAACGGCTACGAGTTTGTAAACAAAGGCATCGGCGGAGACGTGCACAATTCTCGCGTACTTTTCAAAGATTCTTTCGATCCCGAGCTTATCTTTGTGGCATATGGCACAAACGATTGGAACGGAATGCCGACCCGTGAATCTTTTGTTTCGAATATAAAGGGCTTTTATGAAAAGCTGACGTCTATCTATCCCACAACGCCCATAGTTGCCATTTCTCCCGTCTGGCGCAAGGATAACGACATTGAAAGACCGACGGGTGATTTCTTTGGCATTCACGATACCATCTGCGATATCTGTGCTGATTTTGAAAATGTCACAGTTGTGGACGGCATGAATTTTGTCGGCAGATGTGAAGAGCTTTTTTCTGATAAAAAGCTTCATCCGAATGATCTCGGATTTTTCACCTATGCAGAATCACTTTGCAGAAAGTTAATCGAAATCGGTTTTATAGAATAAAAACAGTATGCAAGCAGCTCTCCGGCGTGGAGAGCTGTTTGTATTTTGTACTCTCGAAAGGGTCTGAAAATTTTGGCTGTGAAGTTTCGTGGGTTGATGCGATCAAGACAGTAATTATAAACTAATAATACCATGATTATAAAAAGGACGAAGAATCGTTAATGTTCTTCGTCCTTTATTTATGTCTGCATCTGTATTAAAACGCTATATATCGAAAGTACAACTCTTTTCGGCCTCTGTAAAAACGATCGTTTCTCCGTTCGGCAAAACGAGCTTTTTGGCAACACCCTCGGGTGAGGAAATGTTGATGGCAAATTTTTTACCGTCTGTCTTCCAATCAACTTCCACAATACCAAAGCGTGTCGGTACCTTGCCGCGTGCAAATTCAAGGCCCATCCTGTTGGGGGCAATAACTATTTCGTCATTAAGGCTGTATTTCACACCAAGAACGTTTGCCGAAAATTCATAAAGGGGAGCACAGCTCCAGGCGTGGCATTCGCTTCTCGGATCGTCGGGGTTTTCGCACCAGGTGGTGCAACCCATATCTATCATTTTTTGCCAGCCGCCGAAATAGTTTGCCGCCTTTTCATAACAACCTGCCTTTTCAAGGGCGCGGAACAGGAAAAAATTCATCGAGTATGAGCTTTTGTAAATATCCGAAAGGTCAAGCTTTTGTGCCATTTCTTTGGCTTTTTCACCGGTTACAATACCCGAAAGGATTGCCCACATAATTGTGTGCATACTGAAAGTGCCCTCACCGTCATGGTACATTCCTTTTTCTTTGTCAAAAAGTTTTTCGTTTATGGCAGAGCAAAGGGCGTTGTATCTTTCGGTATATTCTGCCGCAAGATGGGGACGTGCGCAGACCGATGCAATATGAGCCGCGTTTTTCAGCGCGCAGGCAAGATACAGGCTGTATATCGTGTGGGGCTTGCCGTCACAAACAGGCGCGTTTCCGCGCTCCCATCCGGGTACCCAATCGACAAAATCCCATTCTCTCGAGGTGGTGACAAGTCCGTCCTGCGTGAGGTGTGTATCGAAATAGTTGAGTATTTTGTCAACCGTGCCAATGTGCGAACGCACATACTCTGAATCTGCCGTCGCCTCAAGATAATCATGCAAAAGCCAGATCCAGAAAAGCGAAAAGCCGGGAATTATCTGAGTCATTGTGCAGGGATAGTTTGCGCACAAAAGTCCGCAGGGCTGCTGGGATGCCGCAAAATCATAAATGCACTTTTTCACAAGCTTGCGGTCGGAGGTTAATCGCATATAAACAGCGGCTTCGATTGCGCTGTCCATGTCATATTGCTGCTGCTCGTAATACGGACAGTCGACAAAAAGCTCGGTGGTGCAGCAAAGCAGGGTGTTTATGCTGATCTCCTGCATCTTGTTGAAATTTTCGTCAGAGCAGGTGAAAGATCCGTCGTATGTCACAGGATAGTGATATATATAGCCTTTTGCCGAAACCACCTTTTCAGGGGTTTCTGTTTCTACTCTTATATATCTGAAAGCACGGTACCAAAAGGTGTTGAAGGTGAAATCGTGCGATCCTGACGAAACCTTGTCGTAAATACCCTCGATCCTGCCGCTTGTGTCGCCGCGATTACGCTTTCCGTCATCAAAAACATAACATTCGGCGTAGGTTATCTTTGCGTCGCATCCTGATTTGAACGAGAAAGAAACGTTTGCCGTCACGTACTTGCCTGCGTCGTATTCAATAAAGTTTTTGCCACGGCGTACTTCGGTAAAGGTGATCTCCTCTGCCGGTGCGATCATTGCAATCTCGCGCTCGCGCAGTCTGAAGGGCGCCCAGCCGTAGGGGAGAGTGCGCGGTGTTACAAAATCAAAGCTGTCGCCGCGCTCTATAGGCAAAGCGGTGGTCACTCTGTCGCCACAGACGTCTTCACGAGGAAAAATAAAACTATCAAGATCTATAAGAAGATGATTGTTTATAAACTCGCATTTCCAGCTCTCGTCGGTGCCAAAAACTGTGCTTTCCGAGCGTGCTTCAAAGATAAACTCGGGCTTTGAAAAAACAAAGCCGGTCGTGAAAGCTGTGGTTTCTACAACGTGAAACACCACGGCGCGGATCACGTTTTCACCCTTGTGAAGAGCCACCGTGACTTTATCAAAAAATCGGATATCCTGCGCAGATCTGCAGGGACCTTCGCAGATATATTTTTCGTTGATAAAAAGCTTGTATCTTCCTGCGGCAAAAGCGTTGATGGTGAAGATTTCGTCCTTTTCGAGGGTTACGGTTTTGGTGTATTCATAAACACCGCCATCGCATCTTCCGCGGTCATAGTGCAAGCCTGCAGGTCTTATATAAAAAGCCATTTTCAAAAGCCTCCGTCGTTTTTTGATATTATATCACGAAGCCGATTTTTTTGCAATAGACAATAGTTTTATAAGTTGTATAATAGTATCGAAAAAATACACAAACCAATGGAGTTTGGCGGGCGCATCGTTTTAGAAATAAAAACTCTTCTTGACAAAATGTGCCGTTGGTGATATATTTATAATGAATATATTTGCGAATACAAATGATTTATAAAGGAGTTGTTGGTGTGGATAACAAAGTAATTCTTGTGTCGATCGATGGTATGCGCCCTGACGGATTTTTGTTGTGCAAAAACACTTTTTGCGATGAGATGATGAAGATCGGTTCGTACGTTCTTGATGCCAAAACCGTCTATCCATCTGTGACCTTGCCGTGCCATATGTCCATGTTCCACAGTGTTCCTCCCGAAAGACACGGTATCACAACCAATACGTATACTCCGCCCGTGCGTCCGGTGAACGGAATTTTTGAACAAATAAAAGCGGCAGGCGGAAAGTCTTCCATGTTCTATGGCTGGCATCCCCTGCGGGATATTTCAAGATCGGGTTCGCTTTTTGCCGCGGAATATATCAATTCTTACGGCGACGAGCATACCGACGGAATACTTACCGACAAGGCTCTTTGCCACATAAAAAAGTACACTCCCGATTTTGTATTTCTTTACATGGTCGAGACTGATGAAAAGGGTGGTCACGACTGCGGATGGATGAGTGAAACCTATCTTTCGTATATAAGCTGTGCTATCAACAACGTCAAAAGAGTGATTGCCGAGGCGGGAAAGGATTACACCATCATCGTCACCGCCGACCACGGCGGTCATGACCGCGCCCACGGAAGTGATGCGGATTGTGATATGATTATCCCCATGTTTTTTATCGGGAAAGAATTTGAGTGCGGCAAAAAGCTTGAAAACGTAAGCATTCTCGATATTGCGCCCACTGTTGCCGACATTCTCGGTATTGAAAAATGCCGCGAATGGGAAGGCAGATCTCTTGTTTGTGAACGAAAGGCATAAAAATGGAAATTTTCTTTACTACACTTTCCCAGATGGGATATCTTTTCTCACTCATAGCATTGGGCTTTTTGCTTGCAAAGCTTAAAGCTATCCCCGAAAATTCATCAACGGTGCTTGCCAAGCTTGAAAACAATCTTTTCATCCCCGCGCTTGTGCTGGGCACATTTATTGGCAATTTCACGGTGGATAAGATAAAAAGCTATCTCCCGTCGCTGGCTGTGTCTCTTGTGATAACCGTTGTGATGATCCCTGTAGCGATGCTTTTTTCAAAGCTCTGTTCAAAAGACAGCTATGTCAGAAATTATTACGTCTACGGCTTCACTTTTTCAAATTTCGGCTTCATGGGCAATGCAGTTGTAATGGCGGTCTTTCCAGCAATTTTCCCCGAATATCTCGTTTATTGTCTGCCCATGTGGGCGTTTATCTATATGTGGGGCGTGCCCACTCTTCTTATTCCGTCGGAAGGGGAGAAGAAGGGGGTTGCCGAAAGGCTTAAAGCTTTTGTAAATCCCATGTTTGTTTCGATCTTTGTCGGCATGGCGCTCGGAATTCTGTTCGATCACTTTTCTATATCACTTCCGTCTTTTGCCGCAGATGTAATTGATGTGTGCGGAAGCTGCATGTCGCCGGTTGCCATGCTTCTTACCGGCATCACGGTGGCGAAGATGGATTTCAAAAAGACTTTTTCGGATATCGGCATCTATCTTTCGTCGGTGCTTCGCCTTGTGGTTTTTCCGGTGGTTACCATATTCGTGTTTTCTCTGCTCGATTTTGTTCCCGAAACGGCGGTTATCTGTGCAGTCTGCGCATCAAGCATGCCGCTGGGGCTTAACACCATCGTCGTTCCGTCGGCATACGGCAAGGATACCTCGATATCCACAGGCATGGCGCTGGTGTCGCACACCCTTTCGTGCATCACCATTCCGATGATGTTTTTGCTGATGGAAAAGGTGCTGTGAAAAAGGAATATTTTTTCAGCAGATTGACCAAAATACACAAAGATAATTTGTGTTTTGAGTACAACGCGACAATTTTTCAAAAAGTCAAAAAAAGTGTTGACAATTGGAAAAGTTTGCGCTATAATGTATGAGTTGATTAGTGTGAATAAAATGCCTTTTTGTGTGTGAGTGTAACACATTTCGGCACAAATTTCACTTTTCATACAATTTTTTATATTAAAAAGAGGAGGTGCGGTATGCCAACATTTAACCAGTTAGTCAGAAAAGGACGTGAACAGTCTACTTACAAGTCTAAGTCTCCTGCTCTTCAGAAGGGTATCAACACCCTTAAGAAGGTTGCTACAGACGCAAGTTCTCCCCAAAAGAGAGGCGTTTGCACAAAGGTTTCGACAAAGACTCCTAAGAAGCCTAACTCTGCTCTTCGTAAAATCGCGAGAGTTCGTCTTACCAACGGAATCGAAGTTACATCCTACATTCCCGGTATCGGACACAATCTCCAGGAACACTCTGTTGTTCTTATCCGCGGCGGAAGAGTAAAGGACCTCCCTGGTGTACGTTATCACATTATCCGTGGTACACTCGATACACAGGGCGTCGCAAAGAGAAATCAGTCGCGTTCGAAGTACGGTGCTAAGAAGGAAAAGGCTGCAAAGAAGTAATTCTTTTTGCGTTTCCCAATAGCCTGTTGGCTGATTCGCTCCGCGTTTTGCGGACAAGGTTTGTATTTTGGATAAGCCGCACATTGTTTTATATAAACTCGCGGAACTTCCAAAGTGCTGACGGAAGGTATTCATTCAGTAATGAAAAATTTCGAGTACCTATGAATTCATCTATTATATGAAGGAGGGAAGTATAGTGCCAAGAAGAGGTTCTGTACCGAAGAGAGACGTACTCCCGGATCCGCTCTACAATTCCAAGCTTGTAACAAAGCTTATCAACAACATCATGTACGACGGTAAAAAGGGTGTAGCTCAGAAAATTGTTTACGACGCTTTTGATATCATCAAGGAAAAGGGTAATGATCCCCTTGAAGCTTTCCAGAAGGCTATGGAAAACATCATGCCCGTTCTTGAAGTTAAGGCTCGCCGTGTAGGCGGTTCGACATATCAGGTGCCGATCGAAGTAAGACCTGAAAGAAGACAGACACTCGGTCTCAGATGGCTTACAACCTATTCTCGCGCAAGAGGCGAAAGAAAGATGTCCGAAAAGCTTGCCAACGAAATCATGGACGCAGTTAACGGACTCGGTTCTTCCGTAAAGAAGCGTGAAGATACTCACAAGATGGCTGAAGCAAACAAGGCTTTTGCACATTACAGATATTGATTTGGGCAAAAAGGTTGCCAAAACTGAAAATTTGCATTTCGTCGCTTTGGCGGCGTAGTGCTGTCTTATAAATAGTTAAGGAGTAATAGTTCCAAATGGGAAGAGAATATCCGCTTGAAAGAACCAGAAACATCGGTATCATGGCGCATATCGATGCTGGTAAAACAACAACAACCGAGCGAATTCTGTACTACACCGGTAAGACTCACAAAATGGGTGAGACTCACGACGGCGGCGCAACCATGGACTGGATGGAACAGGAACAGGAGAGAGGTATCACCATCACTTCTGCTGCTACCACCTGCTATTGGAACAACAACAGAATCAACATCATCGACACCCCCGGCCACGTTGACTTCACAGTTGAAGTTGAACGTTCGCTTCGTGTCCTTGACGGTTCTGTAACAGTTCTTTGCGCAAAGGGCGGCGTTGAGCCCCAGTCTGAAACCGTTTGGCGTCAGGCTGACAAGTACGGTGTACCGCGTATGTGCTATGTCAACAAGATGGACATCATGGGTGCGGACTTTTACAGAGTTGTCGGAATGATCCGCGATCGCCTTAAGGCAAATGCGGTTCCGATCCAGCTCCCCATCGGCGCAGAAGAAAAGTTCTGCGGCATCATCGATCTTCTTCAGATGAAGGCCTATATTTATAAGGACGACATCGGAAAGGTCATTGAAGAAACAGATATCCCCGCTGATATGCAGGAAAAGGCAGAGCAGTACAGAGCAGAGCTCATCGAGCACATCGCTGAATCTGACGAGTCTCTCCTTGACAAGTACCTCGGCGGCGAAGAATTTACAATCGAAGAAATGAAGGCTGCAATCAGAAAGTCTACCATTGCCAACACAATGGTTCCCGTTGTTTGCGGTACTTCGTACAAGAACAAGGGCGTACAGAAGCTTCTCGACGCTATCGTTGACTACATGCCTTCTCCCGTTGATGTTCCTGCTATCACAGGTTTCATTCCCGGCACAGAAGAAGAAGACAAGCGCGAAAGCTCCGACAGCGAGCCTTTCTCGGCTCTTGCGTTCAAGATCATGACCGACCCCTTCGTAGGCCGTCTCTGCTTTATCCGTGTTTACTCGGGTACAATCTCTGCAGGTTCGACCGTTTACAACCCTGTAAAGAAGGCTCGTGAAAGATTTGGCCGTATCGTTATGATGCACGCCAACGAAAGAGCAGACATCGATGTCCTTTACTCCGGCGATATCGCAGGCGTAATCGGTATCAAGAATACAACAACCGGTGACACTCTCTGTGATGAAAACCATCAGATCATTCTTGAATCTATGGAATTCCCGGAACCCGTTATCCGTGTTGCTATCGAACCCAAGACCAAGGCAGGTCAGGAAAAGATGGGTATCGCTCTTGCAAAGCTTGCAGAAGAAGACCCCACATTCCGTACCTATTCCGACGAGGAAACAGGTCAGACCATCATCGCAGGTATGGGTGAGCTCCACCTCGAAATCATCGTTGACAGACTTCTCCGTGAATTCAAGGTTGAAGCAAACGTCGGCGCTCCTCAGGTTGCTTACAGAGAAACCATCAAGGGAACAGCTGATGTTGATATGAAGTATGCCCGTCAGTCCGGTGGTAAGGGTCAGTATGGTCACGTCAAGATCAAGGTTGAACCCAACGAGGCAGGCAAGGGATACGAATTTGAAAACACCGTTGTCGGTGGTGCTATTCCCAAGGAATACATCCCCGCAGTTGACGCAGGTATCCAGGGCGCACTCCAGTCGGGTGTACTCGCAGGCTACCCTGTTGTTGACGTTAAGGTTAACCTTTACGATGGTTCCTACCACGAAGTCGACTCGTCCGAAATGGCGTTTAAGATGGCGGGCTCCATGGCTATCAAGGAAGCTCTGCGCAAGGCAAACTCTTGCCTCACCGAGCCTATTATGAAGGTCGTTGTAGTTGTTCCTGATGACTACATGGGCGACGTTATCGGTGATATCAACTCTCGCCGTGGCCAGATCGAAGGTATGGACCCCATCGCAGGCGGACAGCAGATTCGTTCGTTCGTTCCTCTTTCGAATATGTTCGGTTATGCAACCGACCTCCGTTCGAAGACTCAGGGACGTGGTACCTATGTAATGGAACCCTGCAAGTATATGGAAGTGCCCAAGAATATCGCAGACGAGATCATCTCGAAGCGCGGCAAGTCCCAGCAGTAATTTTTATAATTCGCAGTTTTCTCTCCACATCCGACAAAATCCTCGGATGTGGGAGGAATGCACAGCGAATTGTGTAAATAATTCCTAACATTTTGTAAAAAAATTACAATTATATATTGACAGAAAGCTCTGTATTCATTATAATTGTAAGTAGCATTATGCCGAATGGCAGTCTGTGCCCGTGTGGAAAGACTTCCGACGGCGCACAATTAAAATTTAACTATAAGGAGGCCAAAACAATGGCAAAGGCAAAATTTGAAAGAAGCAAGCCCCATGTAAACATTGGTACTATCGGTCACGTTGACCACGGTAAGACAACTCTTACAGCTGCTATCACAAAGACTCTTTCTATCCAGAACGGTGCAAACGAATTCATGGCATACGACCAGATCGACAACGCTCCCGAAGAAAGAGCAAGAGGTATCACGATCAACACCCGTCACGTTGAGTACGAAACAGTTAATCGTCACTACGCTCACGTTGACTGCCCCGGCCATGCTGACTACGTTAAGAACATGATCACCGGTGCTGCTCAGATGGACGGCGCTATCCTCGTTGTTGCCGGTACAGACGGTCCTATGGCTCAGACTCGTGAGCACATCCTTCTCGGCCGTCAGGTTGGTATCCCCGCTCTCGTAGTATTCCTCAACAAGTGCGACCTCGTTGACGACGACGAACTCCTCGACCTCGTTGAAATGGAAACAAGAGACCTTCTCTCTTCCTACGACTTCCCCGGCGACGATATTCCGATCATTCGTGGTTCTGCAAGAGCTGCTCTTGATGCAGGCAACGATATCTCTGATCCCGCTTACGCTCCTATCCTTGAGCTCATGGAAGCAGTAGATAACTACATTCCTACTCCTGACCGTGCAGCTGATAAGCCCTTCCTTATGCCTGTCGAAGACGTATTCTCGATCTCCGGTCGTGGTACTGTTGCTACAGGTAGAGTTGAAAGAGGCCAGGTAAAGATGGCTGACGAAGTTGAAATCGTTGGTCTCGCTGACGAAGCAAGAAAGACCACCATCACAGGTATCGAAATGTTCCACAAGATGATGGACTATGCTGAAGCAGGCGACAACATCGGTGCTCTTCTCCGTGGTATCGCAAAGAACGAAATCGAAAGAGGACAGGTTCTTGCAAAGCCCGGTTCCATCACTCCTCACACTCAGTTCGTAGGCCAGGTTTACGTTCTTACAGAAAAGGAAGGCGGACGTCATAAGCCCTTCTTCTCGAACTACAGACCTCAGTTCTACTTCAGAACAACTGACGTTACCGGTATCATCACTCTTCCCGACGGCGTTGAAATGTGCAACCCCGGCGACAACGTTGACATGAACGTTGAGCTCATCGCTCCTATCGCTATGGAAAACGGTCTCCGCTTCGCTATCCGTGAAGGCGGCAGAACAGTAGGTTCCGGCGTTGTTATCAACGTTATCAAGTAATTTTGATACTCTTTCGGGATGCGCACTTTTGTGTGCATCCCGATTTTGCAAAAAACAGGTTTTGGTATTTTTTTAGCAAAACCTCGTGCTATGTTTTTTCTTTCGAGGCGGGGAGCGTTTCCCCACCGACGGTACAGCCCGAGAGCGACTTTTCAAGTGAAAGTTGCTGATTCGGTGAGCCGAAAGCTGCATGAATTTTTTCGCGCGGTGCGGCAATTCCGAAGCCGACAGTAAAGTCTGGATGAAGATAGAAAAACGCAAAGATTGCAAGGTCGAATGTGCTTTAACAAAAAGCTTGCAGGCATTTACCGGCGAAATTAAAAATCCGGTTCGACCTTAAAATATTTGAAACGGTTTTCTTGCCTTGAAATCTCTTTTTCTTGAGTTTTCATGGCTTTTTCTGTTTTTTGGGAGCTTTTATGAAAGTAGGAATGCTTTTTACTATCCGGAAGCTTTCAATGCAGATATGAAAGAAGAAACAAACGCCATAGCGGCAGAAAGTCTGACGCTTATGAAAACAAAAAATAGTTTTTATGAAAGGGCTGTTTGTTATGAATTTAAGATTAAAAACCATCGTGTATGTAGGCATTCTCTCTGCGGTTGCCTCGGTTTTGATGATTTTTCCGCATTTTCCCATATTCCCTGCACCTGCCGACTTTCTTGACGTGGATTTTTCAGACGTCCCCGCGCTTCTCGCGTCGGTTACCATCAATCCCGTGGCAGGTGTTATAGTTGTACTTATCAAAAATCTTTTCCACCTGCTTCAGACCAAGACCTTTGCCGTCGGTGAACTTTCAAACCTCATCCTCGGTTCGGTATACGCATTGTCGGTGGGAATCCTTGCTCGATACACTTTTAAGAAAACTTTGATGAAAAAGAAGCTGTTTTTTGTGCTTCCCATTGCAGTAATTGCCGTTATTATCACTGCGGCACTTTCAAACTTTTTCATCGTTCTGCCTTTTTATGCAAAATTTATGCCGGCTCTTGCCGAAGTTTTTGGCAAATTCGAGTTTATCTTGACCTGGATTGTCCCCTTCAATCTTATCAAAGCATCGTTGCAGGCAGTGGTCTTTTACCTTTTGTATCGCGGCGTTGGCCCATACGTTACAAAAAACATGACCCATTACAGATGACGAAAACAATATTTTTAAATAGAGGCTGTTTATGACTTTGTATAATAACACTCCCGAAAACTTAAAAAAGCTTTCGGAAACCAAGCTTTTTGTTCTCGACATGGACGGCACAATATATCTTGGCAAAAATCCCATTGACGGTGCCATAGATTTTTGCGAACGCATCATAAAATCGGGCAGAAAGCTTATGTATTTTACCAACAATGCATCACGCAACCCCAACGATTACGTAAAAAAGCTCAATTCTCTCGGTTTCCCTTGCGAGCGTGACATGATCGTGACCTCGGGCGACGTTACGATTGCGTATCTTAAGAAATATTACCCCGGAAAGCCGGTGTATCTTGTGGGCACGCCTGCTCTTGAGGAGAGCTTTACGCAGGCAGGCATAACCCTTTCTGACAAGTCGGATATCGTTGTGGTAAGCTTCGACCTTACTCTGACATATGAAAAGCTTGAAAAAGCCTGCACCCTCATCAGAAACGGCGCAAAGTTTTTCTCCACCCATCCTGACATCAACTGCCCCACCGAGGACGGATATATTCCCGACAGCGGCGCCATCTGCGGTGCGGTCACTCTTTCGACAGGCGTTGAGCCGAGATATTTCGGAAAGCCCTATGCCGAAACGGTTGAGATGATTGAAACTCTTTCGGGCATCGACAGAAAACACGCCGTTATGGTTGGCGACAGATTGTATACCGACATTGCTCTGGGCAAGAAAAACGGAATGTTATCCATGCTCGTTATGTCGGGCGAGACCACCGATGAAATGGTACAAAAGGCATCCGACGCCGAAAAACCCGACCTGATCTTTGAAAGTGTTGCAAATGTCGAGCTTTGATTTTTTATGAATTTTAAGAAAACGCACCCTCTTTTGGGTGCGTTTTTGCTTTTACCGGACAGAAGAAAGGGGGGAGTTTCGCTCTCTGCAGAGAGCGACAAGAGGCGCCGCCTCTTGACACTGCGAGCCTTTGAAAAGGCTCGACCGAAACTTTAATTACAGTGGGCGTTTGGCAACAACAAACCCCGACAGAAGATCTATCGGGGTAAAGTCATTAAAAAGTTTTTTGCTGCGCTTTTTTAAAAATTATTCGTCTTTTTCTTGCTTTTTTGCAGCCTTTGCTTTTTTAACGCTCTTTATCTTGAACACGACGACAAGCGCAAAGACAACAGCAACGATGGCACAAAGACCAATAAGAACAAAAATGATATTGTCTGCAACAGCATCAACAATCTTTTCGGCACCTGTCAGTTCTCTTTTCGGTGCTTCTTCTTTAATTGCAGGCACCGTAAGGCACGGATCTTCAGAATCAATCACGGGAATCTCTTCAAAATCAATGCCGTATTCGTCGGCATATTCTTCCACCTTTGTACCCGCAAGTCCGTGGATAACAAGATCTTCCGCGCACTCATTGAATATATAGTCTCCAAGACGGCGGACCGACGAGGGAATGAATACTCCCGAAAGCTTTGTGCATAGCGAAAAAGCCTGATCGTCGATGCGTTCTATCCTTGTAAGAAGGTTTACGGTCTCAAGCTCTTCGCAACATTCAAAAGCGCATTTGCCGATCTTTTCAAGTCCTTCGGGAAAATCCACTTCTTTAAGCGAACAACATTCGGAAAAAGCTTGATCGTCGATCACTCTTAACGATTTTGGAAGTTTCAACTTTTCGATCGATCTGCACATATTGAATGCGCCGTGTTCAATGGTTTCGATGCTATCGGCAAGCTCAACTTCTGTAACGTAGGCAAAACCAACAAACGAGTTTGCGCCGATAGAGGTTATTCCTTCGTTCACAACTATCTTTTGCGCTTTGTTGTAGGTAAAACCAAAGAAAGCATAATCCTCCATATCGCCTTCGCCCGAAAGCGTCAGCACACCGTCAGAAAGCTCCCATGTAATGTTGTCGCCGATATTTCCGCTTGTGCTTATGCGTGTTATCTCGGCAGGGATAGAATGTTCGGTTACAAATTCTTCTGCGGCGGTGTTTTCGTCGCAGTAAACCGTCATGTTTTCAAAATCAAGGTCAAAAAACGCGCTGACCGCAATCTCTTTTACCGAGGCAGGGATATAAACCTCGCCAAGATTTGCACAATCCTGAAAAGCAAATTCGCCTATTCTTTCAATACCTGTTCCTATCTCAACAGTTTTAACCATGTCACAATATTCGTGCCACGGGGCAAATTCTGTAAGGAAGTCGGGAATCTCACCGTTTCCTGTTATAAAAAGACTGCCGTCCGCCCACAGTTCCCACGAAACGCCGTCTATGTTTCCCTGCGACAAGGGCGTATCGTATAAGCCATCCGCTTCAACAAATATGCCGTGGGACAGCGCAAATTTGCAGGCATAACTGTCTGGTGAGCAAACGAAAACGAGATATCCTTGGTCGGCGGCACCCACAAAGGCTCTTTCGCTGATGTATTCCACCGAATCGGGCATATGTACAACAGAAAGGTTGTGACAGTTTGCAAATGCTTCGTCGCCGATATAGGTTATGCCCTCGAGAATAATCGCTTCGTATATGTCGTTGTAATAATACTGTGCCCAGGGAGAGATTCCCTCGGGAAAAGCACCCACTCCCTCAACGCCAAGATATCCGTCCTCGAATTTCCAGCTGATATTTTCGCCCCAGGCAAGCATATCCTGAGTATTGAACGAGGTGGTCGCGCTTGCAATATCGTTTTCGCTTTCGTTTTCGCCATAATCGGCAACATATTCTTCGGCGCCGATGGTGTACACTTCCTCTTCGGGATAGGTGTTGTATGCTTCTTTTTCTGCTTTTGCTTTGGCTTCAAGTTCCATGGCAATTGCCATTTCCTCGGAGATCAGAGCTTCTTCGCTCTCCTGTGCAGTGTCGGCAGAAACAAAGGATACACAAAAAGAAAAGGCGAGAAGTGCACAAACCAAAAAAGATATCGTTCTTTTGTTTTTCATGTCAAATCCTCCATGGTGTTTATACTGTAATAATTGTAGCACGCGGCGGATGTTTTGTCAATCGAAAAGAGTCCGGTCGCCGATATAATATTTGACGGGTTTTGTTGAAAAAAGTTCCTGATTGTGATATAATAGAACCGGTATAAGATTTTGATTCTAACTTTGTAATAGACTATAAAGAGTGTCGAAATTTGACGAGCCTTTGAAAGGAGTTCGGTTATGAATTTTACTACTTGGTTTGTGATTGCCGTTGCAATAATAGTTCCAGTAGCAACATTTATTTTTAACAATAAGGAATAAATTTTGCTCTTAATTTAATATAAAGATGTTGTCAAAAACATTGGCATCCAGATTATACAGTCTTTATAGTAAGAGTGTCGAATTTTGGCGAAAGGAAGGTAAATACTATGAAGAAAACTATGTGTGTATTATATTATATACTTATGGCATTACCAATTCCCATATCAATGATTACTTGGATAGGTACTTTGATATCGGTAGC
>SVTM01000050.1 GCA_015063785.1 Oscillospiraceae bacterium | reverse complement strand
AATCCTCCTAATGTGTTTTTATGTTCGACTGGCAGGTCTTCCATATTATATCACATTAGGAGGATTTTTTCTCATCGGTTAACCTCTTTTGAACCACGCGACTATCGCGTGGTTTTCTTGTAGACAAGCAAACCGCCCGACACCTTCAGTGCCGAGCGGTTTTTGCTTGATAGATCATCTTATTTGAAGAAACTGCCGAAAATACCTCTTACCACCTTTTTGCCAATCTCGCGGCCAATGGTGTTGGCGGTGCTGTTTACCGCCTTTTCAAAGGCGCTCTGCTTTTTTCTGCCGGTGGATTTTTTTGCCTTGGCTTTTTCTTTTTCCTTCTTTTCTTTTTCCTTTTCCTCTTTTTCTTTGGCTTCGGCTTCCGCCTTTTCTTCTTCAGCGTTTAATTCCACAAGCTTTTCGTACGCCGATTCGTTGTCTTGCTCATTTGCATATTTGCTCTTAAGAAGGCTTGCATCGATCACCGCCTGCAATTCTGCATCGGCAACCGCCGCCATACTGCTTCGGGGAGGAAGAATGTTTGCACGCTCGACGATGGTGGGCACACCCTTTTCGTCAAGCACCGAAACAAGCGCTTCGCCTGTTCCGAGCTCCTGTATTGCATCAACAGTTCTGAAAGCAGGGTTTATGCGGAAAGATCTTGCCGCGGCGTTAAGCGCCTTTTGATCGGCGGGGGTGTAGGCTCTGAGGGCGTGTTGAACACGGTTGCCTATCTGTCCGAGAACACTGTCAGGGATATCCGACGGATTCTGAGTGATAAACCATACGCTGACACCCTTTGAGCGGATAAGTCTTACCACCTGTTCCACCTTATCAATAAGCGCCTTGGGAGCATCGTCAAAAAGGAGATGTGCCTCATCAAAGAAGAACGCAAGCTTTGGTTTTTCAAGATCGCCTGCCTCGGGAAGCATATCGTATATTTCCGAAAGCATCCAAAGAAGGAAGGTGCCGTAAAGCAGCGGACGCTGGAAAAGCTCGGCACATTCGAGAATATTCATATATCCTCTGCCCTTGTCGTCCCATTCGAACCAGTCATGAAGTTCCAGCGACGGCTCGCCAAAGAACATTTCGCCGCCCTCGTCCTCAAGTGTAAGAAGCGAGCGCTGGATCGCGCCGATGGTCTGCGCCGAAACGTTGCCGTACTGAAGCTTGAAATCCTTGGCATTGTCGCCCACATACTGAAGCATTGCCTTGAGATCCTTAAGGTCAACCAGCAAAAGCTGCTTGTCGTCGGCAACTCTGAAAACTATTCTCAATACACCGCTCTGGGTATCGTTGAGTCCCAAAAGTCTTGAAAGAAGATCGGGGCCCATTTCGGAAATAGTGGTCCTGACAGGAAGTCCTTTTTTGCCGTAAACATCCCAGAACTGAACGGGATATGTGCAGTAATTGAAATCGGTGATACCCATCGTGTCGATGCTTCTGCGGATGTGCTTGTTTTCACTGCCTTCCTTGCACATGCCCGAAAGGTCGCCCTTGATATCGGCAACGAAAACGGGAACGCCCATGTCACTGAACGATTCTGCAAGAACCTTCAAGGTTACGGTCTTTCCCGTACCTGTGGCACCTGCAATAAGTCCGTGACGATTTGCCATTGACGGCTCGAGATATACTCTTTTTTCACCTGTGGCAAGCCAGACCTTGTGAATATCTTTCTGATACATATCTTTCCCTCTTTTTGCAAATTGATTTTCTTCTAACATTATAACAAATTATCACATGTTTTGCAATACATTTATTTTGGGCAAAAACAAGTGCCGTTTTTGTCACTATCTGCAACACTTCCGTTATTTACACTAAAAATCCAAAATGATATAATATACTCAGCTGATCGGCGGCAGACATTTGCACTTTGTTATGGGTAAAAAACTGAACACAAAAAGCGCAGGAGCTTAATAACCTGCGCTTTTTATATTAACGTTCTTTTTCTCTTTCCTTATATTCTTTGGGCGAAACCCCCACCACCTTTTTGAAAACGGTGGAAAAATACAATGGGTCGTCAAATCCCGAAAGATATGCGATGTTTTTTACCGAATCTAGTCCTCGATCAAAAAGGGTGACGGCGTATTTCACTCTTAGCATACGCAAATATTCCGAATAGCGCATTCCCATTTTTTCTTTGAAAAGATGCGAGAGATATTTTGGATTGTACGAAAGCTCGTCAGCAATAGAAGAAATGGAAAGAGAAGAATCCACAAAGTTCCGCTCAGTCATATCAACAATGGTGTTTACAAGATTATTTTTTTCGGCACCCGATGCGATGATGCGCGAGAAGGTGTAAAGAAGTATGCTTTCGGATGCAAGATCAATATTTTCCTCGGATGCTCTCGAGAGGCTATCGTGCCAAAGGGGTATTAGTCCGTCGAAATTCGCAAAACATCTGTTTATCCTGTTTATGCCAAAGCGGCGAAAAAGGGTGTCCGATCGGCTGCCCGAAAATTTTATGTACATATATTCACAGCCCTCGCACGCCTTTGCGTAAAAGGTTTCGCCTTCAAAACCAAACAAAAGATTGCCTGCGCAGGCAGTTATTTTTTCGTCAGAAAAGTAAAATTCCGTCTTGCCCTGCTTTACAAGGATCGCCATGTTGCATGACAGTTTTGTTTCTGTCTCCATTGTTTCGATGTTCGATTCGAGAATAAAGCAGTTTATTTCGAGCCTTTCTGGATCTTTTGCCGGAATGAATTTGCAGATGTTTTTTGATTTCATATTGTGCCTTCCGATGAAACTTTATACTTTTATTATATACACAATTCTCAAAAAATCAAGTTTTTCAAACTTTTTCACATAAAAATATGGAAAAAATCAATTGAAACTGTCACATATGGTGATATAATTAAAATCATAAGGTAAACATATTCTTAAACTTTCTTTTGGAGGCAATGATTATGAAAAAATACAAGATCGGCGTTTTCGGCGTCGGCCGAGGACTTGATATTGCGCGCAATTTCATGCTTCTCAACTGCGATATCGTGGCATTGTGCGATTTTCACGAAGGAAGACTTGCAAAAGCTGTGCAAGAGCTGGGGGACAACGTTGCGGCATATGACAATTTTGACGATTTCATCAACCACGAAATGGATGCCTGCATCCTTGCAAACTATTTTCACGAGCACGCACCCTACGCAATAAAGTGCTTTGAACGCGGAATTCACGTTTTCTCGGAATGTATTTCCAACGGTACGATGGCAGAGGGCGTTGAGCTTGTAAGAGCCTTTGAAAAAACAAAAAACGTCACCTATATGCTGGCAGAAAACTATCCCCAGATGATATTTAACCGCGAAATGCAGCGAATCTGTGCCACAGGTTCTTTGGGAAAGATACTTTACGCCGAGGGAGAATACAACCACCCTGCGGATGCCCGCGATATCGAATTTAAAAAGATCTACAACTATTTCCCCGAGCATTGGAGAAACTATCTCGGCAGAACATATTACATCACCCATTCGCTCGGTCCCGTTATGCGTGCCACAGGGGCAACACCCAAATCGGTTTCTGCTCTGTGCGCTTTTGCTCCCGTTGAGGGCAACGTGCCCAACGCAAGTCGTGTGGGCGACCGTGCCGCCATCATCACAACACAAAACGACGACGGATCGATATTCAGAGTAACGGGATGTGCCGCTTTCGGTGCGCACCACAACGCCTACCGCATCTGCGGAACAGAAGGTCAGATCGAAAACCTGCGCGACAACTCAAGCCGTATTCTTCTTCGCTACAACAACTGGACAAAGCCCGAAAATGCCAAGGAGTGTGATATATATTCACCCGAATGGCACGACAAGGACGAAGAATTTATAAAAACCAGCGGTCACGGCGGTGCAGATTATATCACCGCCCGAATGTTTCTCGAAGCGATCGAAGAAAACAGACAGCCCGAGCACCCCTTTGACATACATTCTGCCGTTGCCATGTCGTCGGTTGCCATCCTTGGCCACCGCTCGATGCTGGAGGGTGGAAAGCCCTATGCTATCCCAGATTTCAGAACCGAAGAAGCACGAAAGCAGTATGAAAACGACCGTCTTACCATTTTCCTGAAGGATGATGGCAGCGCCCCAGATCTTCCCTGCTGTTCGGTAAACGACTTTGCACCCACGGAAACTCAGCTTAAGCTTTTCAAAGAGCTGGTTATGGGCGAAAAATAATTTTTGACATCAAAAAACGGATCACGATCTGTGATCCGTTTTTTATTTATACACTCACTCGCTCAAAAAGCTTTTCGACAAGCAGTTGTTTTTCAAAAACCGCTCTGTCCTTTTCGCAAAGCTTTTTCATATCTGACACCTTTGAAAGCACCGTAAAATCGATGTTTTCTTTTTTTATCTTTCGCAAAAGTTTTGCTCCGTCATCGCTGAAAGAAAGCAGATTTGCAGCATCGGGAAAATGCAAAAGATCCTGCTTTTTCACATCGGCAAGAAGATATATCAGCATTCTTCTGATTTTGGCATCTGTCATATGCTTTGCACGCAGCGAGCCAAAAAATTCGCCGTAATTTTCATATTCACACGCTTTGCGCACAAGCTTTTGCGCATATTCGCCCGGCAATTCGGCAATATCCGAAAGCTCATCCTCGTTCATCGAAAAAATCCTTGCGCAAAGGGCTGAATAAAAGCCTTTCTCGTCGACTCTTCGGGCAAAATTCAGGCTTTCCGCCACAGTTTCGGTACAGTAGTTTTTGATATTTTCCTTCGAAAAATTTTCTCTCAAAAAACTGCCCGAAGCAAATTTTCCACAAGGCGCGCCGTCGTGCTCAGCGCCCTTTCTGCCAATGGTGATCATCTGCATATCATAGCCAAAAAACACGATTGCCTTTGCATATTCAACGGCGAGAAGCGAGTTTGGCGCGGCAAGGAGCTTTGTATATTTTTCGCCGTATTTTTCGGAAACACACAGGCTTCGGGCAACGGCGTAGCCTATATTTTTGTTTTCTTTTTGTATTCCGATTATCTCTTTGCACACCTTTTCGTCAAGCAATATCTTTGCCGCCTCAACAAGATCTGCCGGCGTGATCTCTTTGTCCTCAATGCCAAAGGCAATGCTGTCACACCCTGACTTTGCAAGAATCGACACGGCACTTTTTGCAAACACTTCGGCAGTGGCGCAGGAGAAAGGAAAAGGGTTTTCAAAAACCAGATCTGCTCCCGAATCGACCGCCCATTTTGCGCGCAAGAACTTATCGGCAAAAGCCCACTCGCCACGCTGAACAAAATTTCCGCTCATGGCACAGACGATGCTTTCGCCCGTTTTTTCTCTTGCACAGTCGATCAGATATTTATGCCCATTGTGAAAGGGGTTGAATTCACAAACAATACCCGTGCTCATAAATTACCGTCCGTAATATTCGTTGAAATAGGTATCCTCATCGACAAGAGTGTAATCGTCAGGAATTTCAAGCCACCCTTCGGGGATCTCTGTTGAAAAATACGACACATCGCGCTCGATCGACTGATCACCGTAGTAATCTACTATTGCCGAAAGCTCGCCCTTGTCGTTGAGATAAAGCTTTACTCCACATTCTTCGCCGTCCCCCGTCTTGCAGAGATATTCATCATAATCGCACTCTTTGCCGGTCATAAGTGTTTCTCTGCCTGAGCCTATATATTTTGCCGCCGAATAGTCAACGCCCCCCTGAAGACCGCCGTCCTCCGAGGTATCTGCAAGAAAATACACTTTGTTTTCGTCATCGATAAAATAGGTTTCGCCGCCCTTTGAAAAGGTGTGGGAAGTGCTGCCGTTGATGCTCGAATAACTTTCGATCACTCCGCCGCTTTGGGCAACGGTGTTGTAAATAAGCATATCATCATGGAAAAGCGAAACGTCAAGAATATAGCTTTCGTTGGCGAGCGCCTCAATATATTTTGAGCTTGCATATTCGTCGGGAAAATCGATGGTGGTGTCGATTATATCCGCCTTTTTTTCGGTGCATGCCAAAAGAGCAAGTGACGATGCCACAAGAATTGCCGCGATCTTTAAAATTTTCATTTTTTATCCTCCGTTATTTTCAATGCATACGCCAGTAGTTCTTCTTTTTTGTTGGGAACCTCTCCCGAAATTGCCGCTTTCAGCAGTTCAAAAAGAGTCTTCCCGATATCCCGTCCCAAAATACCCTGCTTTTTCAAATCATCTCCACCAACAGCAAGCTCTTTCAGTTCTTTGGGGATTGCAGGATCAGAGAACACGGCCTGCGCCTTCTCGTCGCCGCCAAAAGATCTCAGATATTGCTCGTAAACTCTGCCGTGCAAAGCAACAAGTTCCCAATAAGACGCAGTTTTTTGTGTGTCGAAGATGTCCTTGTATTCAAGCATTCTTTCTCTGTCAGCCTTCGATGTCTTTAGCTGTGAAAGGGTAGCTTCCATGTCGTTTTTGGGATTATTACGCAGTATATAAAAAAGCCTTTCGCAAAATCCTCCGTCAACAGAATCGACTCCGTTTTCCACAAAGTTTCCCACAACTTCCGAAAACGCCGACGAAAATCGAGCCATTATCCCCTCAATTCCGCCTTTTTCAAGCATTTTTCGCAGTTCTTCCTGCTTTCTCTCGCCCGAAATAAACGAAAGCAGGTGACTTTTTGAATCAATGGCTTTTGCGGTGTTTTCTTCTATTTCAAATCCGAAACGCGCTGAAAATCTGAAAGCACGCAGTATACGAAGGGCGTCTTCTTCAAATCGGGTTTCGGGATCGTTTACGCATTTTATAAGCTTTCTTTTGATGTCGCCCGCACCATCGAAAACGTCAACGAGATGTTCTTTGTTTTCATCAAAGGTCAGCGCCATACTGTTTATTGTGAAATCGCGCCTTGACAGATCTTTTTTCAGATCCTTCACAAACTCTACCTTGTCGGGGTGTCTGTGGTCGCTGTATTCGCCCTCGGCGCGGTAGGGAGTTATTTCAAAAAGCTCGCCGCCGCTTTTCTTTGCGCCCACCGTTCCGCAGTCGCCGCCGATAAGAAAGGCGTCAAATCCGCCGCTTTTGAGAACACGTATTATCTCGTCGCTTGAAGCATCGGTGGTGAGGTCAAAATCGTGCGCATCCAAGCCCATAAGGCGATCGCGAACACAGCCACCGACAAAATAACATTCGTATTCTGCCCTCTTCATAAGCGTGAGAATTTCCACCGCATCGTCGGGGAAAAAGGTGGATTCTTCAGAAGCTACGCCGTTTTTTATCTCCAAAACGTGTTTTTCCACCTTTTTGAAAGAAGTGCCCAGCATTTCAAGAGCCGCAACCAAAGCGTTTGACGTGAGGCTTTTGGGAAGATCAAGCTTTTCACAAAGCTTCTCGCGAAGATACGAGCTGTTTTCGCCCCCCGAAAGTCCCAGCGAAAAAAGCTGTGCTTTGGTCACGGGGGCTTCTCCTGTAGTGCCATTTTTCCCAAAGGCTTCGTCAAGATTTGCTTTTTCAATAATGTCGCGCAGCGTTGTGACATCTATTCCCTCAACGCCAAGTAACCCGTCCTTGGAGTCATGCTTTTTGCGTTTTTCTCTGCCTTTTATCTGAGGGATATACAGATGCTTCACCCTGTCGGTCGGAAGCATACCCTTAAGCTTTGAGCGGATAAAAAAACCGGCTTTGTCGCTGTCGGTTATAATAACAAGCCCGCGAGCTTCGCAAAGCTTTCGCAAAAGGGCGCGTTTTTCGGAATTGTTGAACACCGAAAAACCGTCGGTGGTAAGTATCACCCCGTCAATGACCGACGAAAGCTTTATTTTATCATATTTTCCCTCGCACAGCACGGCACAGCCGAGCTTTATTTTTTCGATTTTGTCCATTTTATGAAACTCGGCCTTTCTTGTTGATTTTTTCCTTTGTTTTTGTTATAATATATCAGACAGTTCAATATTGCGCAAAATAACTTCCCGTCCGCGCCACGAAAAGGCTCTTTCTGCAAAAGCTTCGTCGTTCATTGAGGATACAGCGTTTTTTGTCAGGTGTGCAACGAGTTTTTCGTTAAAAAACCCGATGGGAGAACTTTTTGCATTGGCGTTGTGCGGACAAACCTCTTGGCAAACATCGCAACCCCAGACAAGATAGTGGTTTTTCACAAGCTCCGCCTCGTCGGGCGAAAGCCTCTTTTTCTGGGTAAGCTCGGACATGCATGAAGCTGTCAGGTCTTTGCCGCCAAGGCATTGTGACGGGCAGGCAAAAATACATTTTCCGCAGCCGAGGCATTCTTTGCGCTCTGTTTTTTTACCGCACGAAAGGTCGATCTTTCTTTCGGTGACGATCTCTGCAATAAAAACGTAGCTTCCGTATTTTTCGTTAATTATAAGTCCGTTTTTTCCGACAAAACCCAGCCCCAGATCGCAGGCAAGCTTTCTTTCGAAAAATGGCGAATTGTCGGCAAAAAAATCCGCTTTTTCATCGATGCCGCAAAGCCGCATCTTTTCGGCAAATCTTTCGCGAAGTTCTTTTATATAAAAATGGTAGTCCCTCGGCACGGCGTAAAAAGAAACGTTGCGATCCGAAACGTCTGTTTTGTAGGGAATCAGAAACACCGTAACAAATTTTGCATACTGTGGGAGCTTGCGCGGAATGCCAACGTATTCGGCAGATATCGCCGTACTTGCGAAATATTCGATTTTTTCGTTTTCAAAAAATGATGCAATAAACCGTTCCATCAAATACCTTTCCCACGCAAACATGATAAGGAGGGACAAAAATGTCCGACAAAAGTCTTCATTCTTCTATTATAAAGCATTTCTGCGAAAAATACAATATCACAGTTGAAGAAAAATGTATTGACGATCTGGCGGTACTCACCGACGAGCTCCTTGAATACAATTCTCACACAAACCTCACAGCTGTGCGCGACGAAAGAGACGTTGTTATCAAGCACCACGCCGATTCTCTGGCCTTTCTTTCGAGCAAGCTTTTTTGTGACGGCGCAAAGGTGATTGACGTGGGCTGCGGCGCAGGTTTTCCAGGTCTGCCCTTAAAGATCGCACGTCCCGGTATTGACATTTCTTTTCTTGACAGCACCGAGAAAAAGTTGAAATTTACCCGTCTTGCCTGCGAAAAGCTGGGGGCGGAATGCACCGTGCTTCCCATGCGTGCGGAGGAAGCGGCAAACAAACCCGAAATGCGCGAAAGCTTTGACCTTGCCGTATCCCGAGCCATGGCAAACCTGCCGGTTCTGTGCGAGCTTTGTCTGCCCTTTGTAAAAAAAGGCGGACTTTTCGTGGCGTACAAGGGTGCAAAAGCGGCAGATATACAAAACCCCGAAAGTGAGCTTTCGATGGCAAAAAGGGGTATTTCTCAGCTGGGCGGAAAGGTAGAGGATATCATATATTACGATCTTTGCGATTTTTATGACGGCGAGGACGAAGACAAAAAGCACTGCCTTATCATAATCAGAAAAGAAAAGAACACTCCCAAGGAGTTTCCCAGAAGATATGCGCAGATAATTAAAAAACCCCTTTAAAGCGATTTTGTTATAAACGAACAAAAAGAACCGCGTCAGCCGACGCGGTTCTTGCTTTTTTAATATCCGTTTGCTCTTTGCTGTTCAAGCATCATATCCTTGACCTTCATGAGGCGCGTGGTATTTCCGCGGTCGTTTTCGTCAAGCTTCATGACGATGGTCTTGATGCCTGCCTGCAGATCGGGGATCATGATATATTCAAGGGCGTTTACTCTTCGTCTTGTCTTTTCGATCTCGTCTGCGAGCATTTGCGACTGTTTTTCAACCTCTGCAAGGCGCATAAGGTCGGGCAGAATATCGTCGAGTTCGGAAATCGCATTGTCAAGCTCGCCCGAGGTGAAAGCAAAGCCGTAGCCGTAAGGGCTTGCCCCTTGCGCCTTTGTGAGCTTGTATTCATATTCGGGAACGATAACACTCATGACGTTTTTGTGGGACACTGAAAGCTCTCCCTCGGTCTTTGGGTAGATCAAAGCTTCCTCAATGGTCTCGCGGGAGGATACCGCCGCCGCCACCGTAAAACTCGAATGAAGATTTTTCATGCGTTCTTCGATTTTTTTGCGCAGAGCCTTGTTTTCCCTTACCGTTTCAAGAAATATCTTCATCAGCTCATCGCGCTTGTCCTTTAAAAGCTTGTGTCCGCGGCGTGCGGTCATAAGTCTCTTTTTCAGGCGCGAAAGCTCCATTCTTGTCGGTATTACTTGCTTCTGTGCCATATCACTTGTCCTCTTTGTAATACTTTTCAAGAGTTTCGGGCTTGATACGCTTCAGTTCGCTCTTGGGGAAGATTGTAAGAAGCTTCCATCCGAGATCAAGAGTTTGCTCGATGGTGCGGTTTTCTTCAAAGCCCTGGTTGATATATTGCTTTTCAAATTCTTCTGAAAATTTTGCATAAAGTCTGTCGGTGGGGGTAAGAGCCGCCTCGCCGAGTACGACCATAAGCTCGAGAGCTTCTTTTCCTCTCGCATAGCAGGCAATAAGCTGGTTCATCAGCTGTGCGTGATCCTCACGGGTTTTGCCGTCGCCGATACCCTTGTCCTTTAGTCGCGAAAGCGACGGAAGAACGTCAACAGGGGGCAGATAGCCCTTGCGGTAGACTTCGCGCGAAAGAATGATCTGACCTTCGGTGATATATCCTGTAAGGTCGGGGATGGGATGGGTCTTGTCATCTTCGGGCATGGTGAGAATAGGGATCATGGTGATCGAACCGTCACAGCCCAGTTTTCTTCCGGCTCTTTCGTACATGGTGGCAAGGTCGGTGTAAAGATAACCGGGATATCCTCGTCTTCCGGGAACTTCCTTTCTTGCAGCCGAGACCTCACGCAGAGCTTCTGCGTAGTTGGTGATATCTGTAAGGATTACGAGCACGTGCATATTCTTCTCAAACGCAAGATATTCCGCCGCGGTCAGCGCCATACGGGGAGTGGAAATTCTCTCGATGGCAGGGTCGGAAGCAAGGTTGATGAAAAGAACCGTTCTGTCGATAGCACCCGTACGCTTGAAGTCACTGATAAAGAAATCTGCTTCCTCAAATGTGATACCGATGGCGGCAAAGACAACGGCGAACTTTGAATCAGAGCCCAAAACCTTTGCCTGACGTGCGATCTGTGCCGCAAGATTTGCATGGGGCAGACCCGAACCCGAAAATATGGGGAGCTTCTGTCCTCGGACAAGAGTATTAAGACCGTCAATGGTCGAAACGCCCGTCTGGATAAATTCCGACGGATAATTTCGTGCGGCAGGGTTAATAGGTGTGCCGTTGATATCAAGATTCTGTTCGGGGATAATAGCAGGGCCGCCGTCGATGGGGGTTCCCATGCCCGAAAAAACTCGTCCGAGAATGTCGTCAGACACGCCAAATTCGATGCCGTGACCAAGAAAACGCACCTTGCTGTCGGCAAGATTGATACCTGCCGAGCTTTCAAAAAGCTGAACGAGTGCCTTGTCTTCGTTGACGTCAAGCACACGGCAACGGCGCATTTCGCCGTTTGGCAGCTCGATCTCACCAAGCTCGTAATATTTTACGCCCTCGACCTTGTCGACAAGCATAAGAGGTCCTGCGACCTCGCGTATTGTTTTATATTCCTTTGTTATTGCCACTTTCGTCAATCCTCCTTGCGAGCTATCACTTCATCGATCTGATTATCAAGAGCGGAAAGCACGTCTTTCAGCGCTCCGTCAAATTCTTCCAAAGGAACAGACTTGAGTCGTCCGATAGTCTCACGAACGGGAATGTTTGAAAGAAGCTCAATGTCCGCGCCCTGTTCGATAGCCTTCTTTGATTTTTCGTTGTATGCAAGGATCGCCTTGAGAAGCTTGTACTGCTTCTGCAGAGGAGAATAAGAGTCGTCGATGTTAAAGGCGTTCTGCTGAAGGAAGTCTTCGCGCACAGAACGGGCAACCTCAAGTGTAAGTCTGTCACCTGCCGAAAGTGCGTCCATACCGACGAGCTTTACGATCTCTTCAAGTTCGTTTTCGACCTGAAGTATCTTCAGCGCTTCGGCTGTGATCTCGTTCCAGTCGGTGGCGATGTTTTCCGAGAACCATGCGCTCATGCGGTCTTTGTAAAGCGAATAGGAGTTGAGCCAGTTGATGGCAGGGAAATGTCTGCGGTATGCAAGGGAGGAATCAAGTCCCCAGAAAACCTTAACTATTCGCAGAGTTGCCTGAGTAACCGGTTCAGAGATGTCACCGCCCTGAGGCGATACGGCGCCGATGGCGGTAAGAGTTCCGTGACGCTCGTCCGAACCAAGACAAACAACCTCGCCTGCTCTTTCATAGAACTGGGCAAGACGGGATGCAAGATAGGCAGGATAGCCTTCTTCGCCCGGCATTTCCTCGAGTCGGCCCGACATTTCACGCAGAGCCTCTGCCCAACGGGATGTGGAATCGGCAATAACCGCAACCGAATATCCCATGTCGCGGAAATACTCGGCAATGGTGATACCTGTGTATATGGATGCTTCACGCGCCGCAACCGGCATGTCCGAGGTGTTGGCGATGAGCACTGTTCTCTTCATAAGAGAAAATCCCGATTTGGGGTCTTTGAGTTCGGGGAACTCGCGAAGAACGTCGGTCATTTCATTTCCACGTTCACCGCAACCGATGTAGATAACGATATCAACGTCCGCCCATTTTGCAATCTGGTGTTGAACGACGGTCTTTCCACTTCCGAAAGGACCGGGAACGCAAGCGGTTCCACCCTTTGCGATGGGGAAGACAGCGTCGATGACACGCTGACCTGT
>SVTM01000049.1 GCA_015063785.1 Oscillospiraceae bacterium | reverse complement strand
CATTTCCACAATGATGGCGGCAGGACTTCCCGTCGAGGAGTGTGTGGCAACCATTGCCGCAACACTTCCTGTGTGCTCGGTGCGTGGAGTGGCATATTCCACATTTACGATTATTCATCTTTTGAACAACGAAACAGCCGAGATCATTCAGTACGACAATCCTCATGTGATCGTTATAAGAGATTACGATATTTATGATTATCCCAAGACCGAAATGAATATCGGCGGCAAAAAAATATATAAATCCACCATTAAACTGCAAGAAGATGATGTGTTTGTTGCAATGAGCGACGGATGCCCCCATGCAGGTATGGGTGGCAAATATAACTTTGGCTGGAAGCGCGAGGATATTGCAGACTATATGCAGGCACTGGTTGCAGGTGGCTATACGGCAAAGAATCTTTCGACAATGCTGGTTGATGAGTGCGACAACCTTTACGGGCATAAGCCGGGCGATGACACCACAGCTTGCGTTGTAAAGATCCGAAAAAGAGAGCCGATGAATATTCTCTTTGGTCCGCCATCCAATCGTGATGATGCAAACCGTATGATGTCGCTGTTTTTCTCAAAGGAAGGTAAGCACATTATCTGCGGTGGCACAACTTCTTCCATTGCAGCAAAGTATCTTGGGAAAAAGGTTGAGGTAAGCCTCAGCTTTGAACGCAGCGATGTTCCGCCGATAGCAAAGATCGATGGTGTTGATCTTGTAACCGAAGGCGTTATTACAATGAATAAGGTCATACAGTATGCCAAAGATTATCTCGGTGAAAACGAGCTTTACGAAGACTGGAACTTTAAAAAAGACGGAGCTTCTCTTATCAGCCGACTTCTGTTTGAAGAAGCAACCGACATTAACTTTTATGTGGGCAGAGCGGTTAATCCCGCCCACCAAAACCCCGATCTTCCCATCAATTTCAATATCAAAATGAACCTGGTGGAAGAGCTGTCTGCTTGCCTCCGTAAGATGGGTAAACGCATCAAGGTAAGCTATTTCTGAGGAGGTGTAAAATGCGTAAATTTGATACAAAGGTACAGCATTTGAAATATAAGGTGTTGCGTGAGGTCGCACGCCTTGCATGGGAGGATAAGCTGCTTGAGAATATCATGGATGTTCCGGCAAAGCTTGCTCCCGGAAAAGAAGCAACCATGCGTTGCTGTGTTTATAAGGAGCGTGCCATCCTTGGCGAGCGTGTTAAGATAGCCATGGGCGGTGATAAGAATAATCCCAATATCATTGAGGTTATCGAAATTGCATGTGACGAATGCCCCGTTGGCGGATTTGAGGTTACAAACGCCTGCCGCGGATGTCTGGCTCACCGTTGCGAGGACGTTTGCAAATTCGGCGCTATCACCTTTGATAACAATCACGTTGCCCATATAGACAAATCCAAATGCAAAGAGTGCGGTGCGTGTGCAAAGGTTTGCCCGTATACTGCAATAGTCAGCCGCAAACGCCCCTGTCAAAACGCCTGTAAAGTTAAAGCAATCTCGATGAACGAGGAAAAGGCGGCAAAGATCGACAATTCCAAATGCATTCAGTGCGGAGCTTGCGTATATCAGTGTCCCTTCGGCGCAATTATGGATAAATCTTTTATGGTAAATGCCATCGACATTCTCAAAAAGAGCGAGCGTAATACGCGCACAGGCAACTATAAAGTTTATGCTGTCGTTGCTCCGTCGATCTCAAGCCAGTTCTCGTATGCAAAGCTTGGTCAGGTGGTAACAGGACTTAAAAAGCTCGGATTCCACGATGTTGTCGAGGCAGCACTTGGTGCGGATATGGTGGCTATGGCAGAGGCTCGTGAGCTTTCTGAAAAAGGACTTTTGACGAGCTCGTGTTGTCCTGCTTTTGTGCAGTATATTAAATCTCAGTTCCCGAATCTTGCCATGCATATTTCTCACAATATGTCACCTATGGCAGTGCTTGCAAAGTACATAAAAGAAACAACGCCCAACGCAAAAGTGATATTTATAGGTCCGTGCACCGCTAAAAAGGCAGAGGCTCAGCTTGAGGAAGTTAAGCCGTATGTTGATACGGTTCTTACATTCGAGGAACTTCAGGCACTTTTTGACAGCCGGAATCTGGATCTTTCATCGCTTGAAGAAGGCGTTCTTGATAATGCATCATATTTCGGTCGTATCTTTGCACGAAGCGGCGGACTTACCGATGCGGCAGCGCAGGCGATGAAGGAACAGAACATCGATTTTGAGATGAAACCCGTGGTGTGCGACGGAATCGAAGCCTGCCGTATGGCTCTGCTCAAATTAAACAAAGGCGTTCTTGACGGAAACTTTATCGAAGGAATGGCTTGTGTCGGCGGTTGTATCGGCGGCGCAGGCTGTTTGACACACGGCGAAAAAAACAAAGCAGAGGTTGATAAATACGGCTGTGAAGCGTTTGAAAAAACGATTGGGGATGCAATTTCTGTTTTGAAATAATACGAAAACTTCACAATTTCGTCCCATTTTTGCTTCCGAGCGCCGCCACACGGCGGAAAAAGCGAGCCGCAGCAGGTGAAAAACACGAGCAATCAAGGCACAAAACCTTGTGCCGCAGAGTGCGACAATGTTTTTCACAGGGGCAGAGGATCCCACCCCCGCAACCAAAAAACGAAAAGACACTCATTCGAGTGTCTTTTTTGTTTTCGTTTATATCGGCGTATTATTATCAGATAGCGTCAAAAAGATCGATGCTTTCAATTTGCAGTCTATCCTTCAAAGCTTTTAATTCTTCTTTCAAGGCTGCTTTTTTGCCATCATCAATTTCGGTAAACGGTGAAGGGTTATATCCGGCATCAATTCCCATAAACGACATTGCCGCTCTCATTACAGACTGGATATTTCCGTATTTGAACATCACTTCAATAATTGCGTTGCTTGCAAGATAATCCTTTTTTGCACCTGCCACATCACCGCTGTTCAATTTGTTTATGGCGCGTATGCACAGATCTGGGTACAGATTGTATGTACCGCCGATAACCGCATCTGCACCCGACATTATTCCGGAAAGGCACATCTCGTCATATCCCGAGTAAACCATGAAATCTTCTCCGAGAGCTTCCTTGATTCTACCCATCATATAGTGACTGGGGCCTGTATATTTCACGCCTTTTACGTTGGGTATTTCTGCAAGCTTGCGGAACATTGCAACAGAGGGTGTATAGTCGGCTGTTTTTGCATATATGATAAGAGGAAGATCGATTGCATCCGAAATTTCCGAATAATAGCGGTACATTTCATCGGGTGTAAGCTTATAATAGTACGACGGAACTGCCGAAACCGCAATACATCCGGTAGATGCCGCGTGCTTTGCCAAAGCAACGGTATCCTTACCCGATACAGCCGCAATATGAGCAACGCAGGGCACTCTGCCATCTACGATTTCACACATTGATTCAAGTGCAGCCATTCTTTCTTTTGTGTCCATGGCAGGACCATAGCCGTTGCTTCCGAGAAAATAGTATCCGCCGATTCCTGTGCTGATCTGCCAATCAATCATCTGTTTTGCACAATTTGCGGAATAGTTTCCGTTTTTATCAAACGGGGTGATAAATGCGGGTATTACACCTTTGTAGTTTTTCAATTCCATTTTTTTAATTCCTTTCAATTATTTATTTCTTTTCTCTGAATTACCTTTAGTTTCAGCTTATGCGTGGCTGAAGAGAATTCTCGTTTGTCGTTTTCGTAATATGTTATGATCAGATCATCTTCTGTAAAATATATCATCGGATAACCATACGATTTCATCGGATCATTGTCAAGCTCGCAGATCATATCCCAATTTTTTGCATCTGTGCTTTGTGCAAGGCAGATCGGACACCGTGGATACTGATGTACGGGGCCGGGAAAACTGTTATCCCATATGGCAAAAAATCTTTTGCTGTATTTATCATAGTTGAAACAGAAGGGGGCGCATGGTGAACGCAGCTGTGATCTTTGTTCTTTCTCCCACGTTTCTCCGTTATCATATGATTTTGATTGATACAGATATCCAAAACCCGTACGCATATACATATGAATTGTGCCATCATCCCCCTGCGCCACCATAGGTTCCGCAAGCTGATCAACGCTTTCGCCTTTCAGCCATTCGCTTTTTTTCCATGTTTCTCCTTCATCATCCGAGTAAAAGCATCCCGAATAGCCGTATTTTTCAAAGAACGTATCACCGATATACCCTTTCGGTACATAGCTTATCGGTATGATGATCCTGCCGCCTCTTGTGCGTATGATTCTGTTATTCATCAAATAAAAGCATTCTTCGTCTTTATTTATACTTTTAGGACTTGAAAATGTATGTCCGTCATCTTCTGAGATCATTGTATAATAATTTGCACCGCCGACTTTTGCTATTTTTTCGTCCGTACTTATCTTTCGCGTTATCATCATAAGCTTTCCGTTTTTCAAGCGGAGCATATTTGAGTTTGCTGTAATAGTTTGAACAGGCACGATCCAGCTTTCGGATATGGTATGGAATTTATCAAAGCTTTTTATAAAATGTTCGCCGTCGCAAGAAGCATATGCAAGGATCAATCCGCCGTCAGAAGACTCCGTTATTGTACTGCCTATTACGTTTTTTTCGGCCATATATCTTTCAAACATAGAACCCTCCTCTCTTTTCCTCTTTATTATATACTAAATTTCTGTCTATGTAAACAAATAAGAAAACCCAAAACACAAAATAAATGGTTTGATTTTTCGGATCAAATGATTGATTTTTTCGTTTTTCTTGTTATAATGATATATATACTTCAGACGGATGTGATGGTATATGGATAAGGTTTTTCTTGATTTTTCTGTACAGATTGAAAATGTAAACATAGATGTGCGGGTTGATTATCTCAACAAATTTTATAACATACAGAACTCTTCTTTTTCGGCACACACGCATGCTGCGTATGAAGCATATTTCATTGAAAACGGAAGTATGTCTGTTGTGTGCAATGATCAAAGAATAGAGCTTAAAGAAAGAGATATACTTATTATTGCTCCCGGAACTATTCACAATATTTCAAGCTGCAGCAATGATCTGAAAAGATTCAATTTTCGATTTGTGCTTTGCAATTATATGAATACTAAGAGCGAGTACCCGTATTTGGTTTATCAGGATGAACGCTTGAAAAAAGAGATATTCAGCGCTATAGAAAGTATTCATTTGCACATTTCAAATAAAAAAAGTGAAACCGATTTGTTCAGAATAAAAGCTTATTTAAGTATAATTATCAGCCACATTGTTGATCATATGTTTTCATTTTCTCTTTTCACACACGAGGAGGAACACAGCGATATTCTTGCAAAGTGTCTGCAGATAGACAATTTTTTCTCCGATCATTATGCCGAACAAATAACAATTGCACAGCTCGCAGACGAGCTTCACTTCAGCAAGACGCATACCAACAGAATATTAAAAAAATATATAGGTATGTCTTTTATCGAAAAACTTATGCATACAAGATTGCAGGCAGCAAAAAAACATTTAATGTCAAACGAATTATCTGTAAACGAAATTGCCGAAAGATGCGGTTATACAACATTAAGAGGATTTGAGTTGTTTTTTATGAAACAGACAAAAATGTTACCGAATGAATATAGGAAAAAACAACAAATCAATCTTAAACAATCCAAATAACCGGCATAACTGCGCATAAGCCGCGGAACGCAAGGAAATTTTTGCCCCGCAACCAAAACACAGTCCCTTGAAAGTTAGATTCAAGGGACTTTTTCTTGTTTTATTTGCTTTGTGTTCTTTTTTGTTTTTGTGTGCTTATCCTGCTGCCGGGTAATCTCCGGCCTATTTTGCCAAAAAATCCTCCACCACATCCGCAAAATGACTTTTGTCAAGTTCCATTTCGTTACACAGGCGAACGAGGTTTGTGATATCTTCAATGTTTTGTGATATATCACTGTATTCATCAATTACAACAGCAATGTCGCCACTTGTTTCGACCAATGCCACGCCCCAGGAAGTGCGATAAAATTTATCATCGGCAAGCGTGGTCTGCGTGGGTATATATTTGTATTTCAAAAGATCTTCTCCCATCTGACTTTTTTAGTATATTCCAAGACATTTTAGCGATCAAAAAAGCGTTATACCACGAGGTGTACCTCGGTATTTTATTATAAAACAGAAAAATGTTGAAAAAACACATACAGTATGCTAAAATATGGTCAGATATTTTAAGGAGAAATAAAAATGCTTTTTTACATAATGATGTCGGCACTCACCGACCAAGACAGGGCTTTTGTTGAAAAATTATACTCCGATTATGGCAATTATATGTACAAAACCGCCTACGACGTTCTGAAAAACAGGGAAGACGCAGAAGACGCCGTGAACGATGCAATGTGCAAGATAATAAAATTTCTTGCAAAATTTGAGAAAAGTGCTAACGAAACCGTTTGCAATATGGTTATTATATGTATCAGGAATATAATCAAGAATAAGGCGATAGATAATTACAACAAAAACAAAAAGCTTTTCGGTGTCAGATCGGATTATTATGTCAAAGATGATGATACCGGCAAATATACCGAACGTGAATTTGCCGACAAGAGCGTTGATATTGAAGAAATCATTATTAAAAAAGAAGAACGTGACATAATAGAAAAAGCGTTGCTTGAACTGAGCGAAGAAATGCAGGATGCGGTAAATCTTGTGTATATGTGCGGATATTCAAGCGTAGAGGCGGCAGAATTTTTGGGAATAAGCGATTCGGCTGTTCGCGTAAGGCTTTATAATGCGCGAAACAAACTTAGAAAAATTTTAGACAAGGAGATGATGATCAATGAATAAGAACGATAAAATCGATGCTTTGATATTGTTGTCGGGAAATGCCCTTGTCAGAAAAAATCTGGAGCTTTTTAAAAACACCGACACGTCAGACGTGGTGCGCCCAAAATCGCTTGACAGAAAAGTGCAACGCAGCATAAACAAAGAAAACAGAAGAAAAGAATACGGATCGTTTTACGTTTTTGCCAAAAGATGTGCCGCCGCAGTCCTTATTGTGTGCACGGTTTCTTTTGCCATTGCCATGAGTATTCCGCCTGTCAGAGCGGCGTTCTTCGATTCCATAGTAAAGTTTTTTGAAGAGTATCTCACCGTAGCTTATGTAAGGGAGGGCACTGCTCCCGAGGTTATTGAAGAAGTAAGGGACATAAAGCCTTTTAATGAGGATTGGGAACAAGATATCGTGTTGAATAGTAACAATATATATACTGCTTGTTATTATGAAAAAGGTATGCTGGTAATCTCATTTCAACAAAGTGTAATCAAGAAAAATAAAGTCAAGATTGATAATGAAGATATAATTTTGGAGGAAGTAAAGATTGGCGAATATAGTGCGTCGCTCGCTTTTAAATTGGAGGATCGAACATATTCGTTGAGTTGGAGTGATGACGTTTATGAATATCTGTTAGAAACATTTATACCTGAAATATCAAAGGAAGAATTGATTGCCCTTGCCGAAACCGTGTATCAAAACTGAAAATTGAAGGTATTAAGCTCTCCTTTTTTAAAAAAAGGAGAGCTTTTTTCTGCAATTGTTGCCAAAATGTAAATAATGATTTTTTTGAAAGTTTTTGAAAAACAGGCTAACATTTTGTAATTTTTTGCGGTTTATAAGAGCATAAAATCGGAATCGGGCGGTAAAATGTCTGTTCGATACTTTCACGACAAACAAATTTTTCAAAAAGAAAGGAATCAAAAAATGAAAAGAATCGTATCAATTCTTCTTATGGTGGTGCTTGTAATGAGTTTTAACAGTATCGCATTTGCGGTTGAAGAAGATTCTCCTGTTGTTACTCCGAGATGGACAAACGTTTCCAGCATCAACGGTGTTTTGGAAGTTGACGGAAATGAGGGTGCTTTTGATGCAGTGATTACCGGCTATTCTAAAGTCACAAGAATAACAGCAATCGCACAGCTGTATTATTTGAATTCAAACAACAGGTGGGTGGAAATTCCCGTTGATTGGGAATATTCTGTAAATTTCAACATACTTGGTATGCAAGAAACATTCGGTGCAAGTTCGGATTTCGAATACAAGGTGGTTATTTCAGCCGATGTATATGCCAACGGCTATACCGAATCGGTTGTGACAACCATTGAACAGTGACTTATTGTGTAATCACTTTTTGCTTAATCTGCCGTGAATATTATGATAATTTATCGAAAACCGTCGCTTTTTGTCAAAAACCGAGGTATACCTCGTGTTGCAAAGTTAATTGCACTGCTAAAATCTACTTGTTTGTGCCATGGTTGGTGAAAATTATGAGACATGAAATGGAAACAGTTGTAAAAGAAGCTTTCCGAGAAACAGTGCTGAAAATGCGGGGTGAATACGGTTTAACCCAGGCAAAGATGGCAGAGGCGTTGGTTATGAGCGAAAGATCGTATGAAAGTATTGAAAGCGGACATTCATCTTGCGGTATACTAACAGTAATACTGGTATTGATAAAACTCGATAACCAAAATGAGTTTCTTGATGCATTACGTGAAAAACTTGAACAAGCGTATGCAATTAGGATTATTATGGTATGAAAGATTCCGATTTTAGATTGCACCTTGTAATTCCACAAATCGCATACATGTATAAGGTATACATGAATTTTTGAGAAAGGGTTCCATGGTGCAAAATGGCACCCCTTCAACTTGAAAAAGTTGAAGGGGTGTTTTTTGTCGGGAAAGAGTTTTTGATAAAAATCAAAAGGCAGGCTAACATTTTTTGATTTTTATCGGTTTATATCAGTAGAAGGAGAAATATGAGGTGATACCGATGGGTAATAGCATAATAGAAAACTGTTTTTAATACCAAAAAGGAGGCATAAAATGAAAAAAACAAACAGGATCATCGGGATAATACTTTCGATATCCATTCTTATCACCACCTGCTTTACAGGAGCAGTTTTTGCAGAAAATAAAAATCTTGATTCGGTTGCATATTCTTCCGAAAATATTGCAGAGCAACTCAAAATACGTGAAGATTCGCTTCCAAAGCCCATAGAACCTGAAATAAAATATCCCAATCGAGAAGCGATAAACACGGCTGAAAGAGACGATCCGTTCAATATTCTCCAGCCCAAAGCGAACACAGAACCTCGCGAAAGCACGGCAACCATGATGAGTGCCTGGCGAGAATATGATGAGAATCGCACATCGAACATAGAAACAGAAGAGACAAAAGCAAAGTTTTTGTCACAGCTGCATGAAAGGCAGACCGTTTCTGCCGAAGATCAGCAGCTTAACAGCACGTCTGCAGTTGCAGAGTCCGAGTACACCTTTGCGGTAAAAAATCTTGCAGACGGAAAAAGTGTTAAAGAAGTAGAAGCAGCGCTGCTGCTGTCAGAAGTCTTGAATATAGATGCCCAAAATCTTCTGGTTTCAGAAAATGCGGCAACAACTGCATATTCCACAACGCTGACAGATGCCGAAGAAGACTTTCTGTATTTTTACCCCGTAGATATCGCAACCCTTAGATCGGCGGTTGCTTTTGAATACGGAAACAATGATGCCGACAGCTACGAAGCCTTGTTTGCCGCAGTTGCCAATACCCGTTCTGCAGGCGATGATGAAGAAGGGGAAATCATTGAAGCGCCGCTTACTCCGTTTTTCGGATATAACAGCGGGGAAAATGAATATATCGACATAAAATCCGGAGATCTCAGATATACCGAGCCGCTTATTTCCGAGCAGGGTGCCGGCGGACTTGATCTTTCGCTTAATCTTGTATATAACTCTAAGGAATCAAAAACGTACGACCTTGTTACCCTTAGTGCAGGCGAGATTTACGAAAGACGTAAATCGTTGGAAGATATTCCGTACTTTTTCGGAGAAGGGTGGAAACTAGACCTGCCCTCTATCAAAGGCGAGTCTGTGTACATTCCCGGCGTTGGGGGAATGACACTTTCGGATCTTCCCAAGAAAAACCTGACAGCATCGCAAAAAACAACGATTTATGTAAACAACGTTGAAAGCGACGAACAAATAGTTCTTGAAAACGGAATGACCTACTGGTTTGCGGAAAACGGCACAATTCTTCGCCAGCAGGACAAATACGGCAACAAAATTGATTATCATTATTCAACAAGCCGCGTCAACGAACTTTCTGCAATAGATTGTATTGTTGATTCTGCAGGAAGAGTATACGACTTTTCCTACGTCAAAAACACCGATGACACAAACAAAACCACAACAACGATAACAAAACCCGACAGCTCTGTTATAACGATAAAGACTACCAAGAATGGGTATTATACCACCCTTGATTCGATCAGCTACCAGGCAAACAGCAGCGAGCACATCGAAAAGACCTTTGCCTATGACATCGAAGATTCGATGTATACGTCTTTCAAATTGGACACTGCGCTTGCCGACGAGCCGCGCCGTGGCGAAAACTTCTATTTACTCTCGTCGGTTACATACTATGACAACACCACCACACACTTCGCTTATGAGGAATATATTTACGACGTAAGCTCTCTTGCCGCCCAAAGCGCATACAGAGTGATCGAAAGATATGAGGGGCATGAGGAAGATAAGAAAAGACGTTACTATTACGAATACGAAGGCTCATCAACAGGTTATCCGAATTACGATTACGCCACAGGCTTTGGCACAACTGTAAGCTCGGGCAACGAATCGGTTGAACAGCCCTACGAATTCGGAGTTTATGTCTATAATCAGTATGCCCTGCAGAATTATTATATTCATCACACCACCGAATCCGAGGACGGCGTAGACTGTGTTTTCCACTATGAAACGACCAAATACAACTATGGTCCCAGCCGCACCTATGACACCGAAAAAACGGTTTATACCGACAAATTGTCGCAAGTGGCGAGTGTTTCAAATTTCTATTATAACCTCGAGACTTACAACACGGTATTCGAATCAAACGTTGCATACACCTACGACGGTCTTGAAACCGCGTCCTACACCAACCCCCGCGGAAACACCACCGACGAGCTATACAAAACGCACATCACCTATGACGAAACCTACAAAATGCCTCTTGTCAAGACGTACAAGTCGGATCCGTCAACCACCGTGCGCGTTGTCAATACACTCACCGATGACAAAAAATCGATTGCCAAGACAGAAACCTTTGTCAACGACGTTCTGACCGAAAAAACAGAATATCTTTACGATACCTACGGCAACGTTGTTCAAACCAAGGCATACTATGATCTCACCCCCAGCGCAGAAAAATTCATCACCACCAATTATAGCTATACCGACAATGTTGAGGGCAGGGGACTTGACGGCGTGTACCTCACCTCAAAAACAGTTGTAGGCGTAAAAAATGTTGACGGAACTTTTTTGGGAAATTCTTCGTCTAATGGTAATGTAACAGAAACGTATGTATATGACATTTCGGGCAACGTTACCCAAAAAACCGACGCCGGCGGAAACGTATACAGCTATACTTATGATTATCTCGGCAATACCGTCACAGCGACAAGCCCCGTCGGCACAGATAGCTATACCTACTACTACAGCGGCAACGCCTATATTTTAGATACCCCCCTGCGCGAAGACCATATATATCATTGGAATCATTACGGGGATTACACCGGCGTTTCCCGCGGAAACCCCGAAACAGGCTCGTTTGATATCTACATAATAAATTATATCTACGATTCCTATGGCAATCTGTCGTATGTAATAAACAATCAGTCGCTCGAAGGCGGTTACAAAAAGTTGTACACCAACAACGCCTACGGCGACCCCGAAACCATGAAGATCTATGGCTCGGACAACACCACCGTTCAGTATTTCGAGCAGTATTCTTATGATCCGCGAGCGGTTGCCAACGGCGATGATATGTATACCCCGCACAACGCGGTATATACAAGGGTGTGCGACGATTCGGGATCATACGTTCTCCAATCGGGCGTGAAATACTATAATATGTACGGCGATCTTGTGATGGAGGACACCACCACAGAAACCTACCTTAGCGAATCGGCAAGCCATTATGACTACGACACCAACGGAAACCGTATAAAAACATGGTATTTCGACCCCGACACATCCTCGCGCGTCACCCTCGAAACCTACACCTATGACTACGCAGGACGCTTGATCTCTGCCACCGATGCTTTTGGCAACACATCGTATATCACCTATGACGCCCTCGGCAGAAAAATTTCCGAAAGCGACAAGAAGGGCAACGTGGTTTATTACACCTACGACGACCTCGGCCGTGTGATAAAGACCGATTCCCCCTTCAACACCGTCACCCGTTCGCAAAAGCATATGTATTATGACGCGGCAGGAAACCTCATAAAAGAAATGCAGTCAAACAATGCCGATGACACGGCAACTATCACCTTTGATACGGTGGAATATGCCTATGACTGCATGAACAATCTCACCGACGTTATCACCCACGTCAGTGCCACCGAAAAGAATTACGTTCATTACGAATATGACGTGGCAGGTCAGATGACAAAGATGATAACAGGCCTTTCGGCACCCTACACAGAGGGCTCGACGGCAGGCAACGTCACAGAATATGCCTATGACCTCGACGGCAACTGCATATCCATTACCGATCCCCTTGACAATACCGAAACTTATACTTATAATTATAATAAAGTGGTTGTTTCGGCAACCGACCGCAACGGCGTGCGCTCTGACTTCACCTACAACGCCCTCGGCAGTCCTTTGACAGAAAAATACTATCAAAACGGCGCTCTCGTCTATTCAAAGGAATATCAGTATGACGATGCCGGCAGAATAGAGTATGACGGCGACGACATATATTATATCTACGACGACCGCGGCAGAATAATGACCGAGTTCCAGGGCGATCACATCATCGACTATTCCTATGACGACCGCGGACGAAAAAGTGAACGCATCCTTTGGGCAGACGGACAGTACGACGTTTCGACAACGACCTACACCTACGACGTCCTGTCAAGATTGACGGCTGTTTCAAATAGCTCGATGCCCACAGCG
>SVTM01000048.1 GCA_015063785.1 Oscillospiraceae bacterium | reverse complement strand
ACGCAACCAGAGCAATAGAAAGTGGAATGCAACCAAAAGTTCTGCAGAAATTACTTGGTCATGCTAGTATTAAAACTACTATGGACAGATATGTTCATGTTACAGACGACTCGCTTTCAAATGCAGTAAGACTGTTTCAAAACAACTGTCCGGTACAAAATGGTGTAGAAATGGTGTAGTAGAGACTACCCAAACACCGAAAAACCTTGATATATAAGGATTTTTTAAAGGAGAATGAAGTAATATGAAATTAGGTATAGTCGGACTTCCGAACGTCGGAAAAAGTACACTTTTTAACGCCATAACAAAAGCAGGAGCCGATGCGGCAAACTATCCCTTCTGCACCATCGACCCCAACGTGGGCATTGCCCTTGTTCCCGACAGCCGTCTTGACGTGCTGGCAGAAATGTACAACCCCAAAAAATACACCCCTGCCGTCATCGAATTTGTTGACATCGCAGGTCTTGTAAAGGGCGCGTCCAAGGGCGAAGGTCTTGGCAACAAGTTCCTCTCGCACATCCGCGAGGTAGACGCCATCGTTCACGTCGTACGCTGCTTTGAAAACGACGATATCGTCCACGTCAACGGTCACGTTGACCCCGCAGGCGACGTCGAAACAATAAACCTCGAGCTTATCTATTCGGACATCGAAATTCTTGAAAGACGCCTTGACCGCGACAACAAGATCCTGAAGGGCGACAAATCCATTGCCGCCGAGATCGAACTTGTCCAGAAGCTTCTTTCCACCCTCAACGAGGGCAAGAGTGCACGCACCCTTGCATCCGAGCTTTCGGACGATCAGAAAGAGATGCTCAAGGACATTCCGCTTCTCAGCATGAAGCCCATCATCTACGCCGCAAACATCGACGAAAACGAGATTGCAGACGACCCGATGAACAACGAATACTATGTAAAGCTCAAGGAGATCGCAGACGCCGAAAATTCGGGCATCATCTCGATCTGCGCCCAGCTTGAAGCAGAAATCGCCACCCTTGAGGACGACGAAAAGGACGAATTTCTGCGCGATCTCGGACTTCCCTGTTCCGGCCTTGACAAGCTGGTTACGGCGTGCTACAGCCTTCTCGGCCTCATCAGCTTCTTGACGGCAGGCCCCGAGGAAGTGAGAGCCTGGACAATAACCGAGGGCACCCGTGCGCCCCAGGCGGCAGGCAAGATCCACACCGACTTCGAACGCGGCTTTATCCGAGCCGAGGTTGTGGCATACGACGATCTGGTATCCTGCGGTTCGCTGGCAAACGCCCGTGACAAGGGACTTATGCGTTCTGAAGGCAAGGAATATGTTATGAAAGACGGCGACGTCGTTCTTTTCAGATTCAACGTTTAATATTTTAAATTTATATATTGGAGGATTTTTTGAAATGAAAGCAAGATTACCCAAGGGTATGGGCGGCGGCCCCCAGAATATGCAGTCTATGATCAGACAGGCTCAGAAGATGCAGGAAGATATGGAAAAGGCACAGGCAGAGCTTGACGAAAAGGAATACGAAACTCAGGCAGGCGGCGGAGCCGTTAAGGTAAAGATCAACGGAAAAAAAGAGATCCTCGCCATCGAGATATCCCCCGACATCGTTGATCCCGACGATATCGAAACCCTTTCTGACGTTATCACAGCGGCTGTGAACGAAGCCATCAAGACTGTTGAAAACACCAACGCCGAAACCATGAACAAGATCACGGGTTCTCTTAACGTTCCCGGAATGTTCTGATAAAATATGGAAAACAAAAATTCCTTTGTCGCGCCCCTCGAGCGGCTTGCCGAACAGTTTCGCAAGCTCCCCGGTGTGGGCAAAAAAAGCGCTTACCGTCTGGCATACCATGTGCTTGACTATTCCGAAAGTGAAGCGCAGGCTTTTTCCGAAGCAATTCTTGATGCCAAGCGGCTGATCTGCCGATGCTCTGTTTGTCAGAACATCAGCGACAGCGAAGTTTGCGGCATCTGCTCGCAGGAAAAGCGCAAAAAAAATCTGATCTGCCTTGTGGAAGATCCGCGTGACGTCGCCGCCATCGAAAAGTTGGGCGAATACGACGGGGTTTACCACGTTCTTGGCGGAGTTATTTCTCCCCTCGAGGGCAAAGGCCCCGAAAAGCTGAAGATTGCAGAACTACTTTCGCGCATTTCTGCCCTTCAGAGCGAGCAGGGTGAAAACTGCGGCATCGAAGTTATTGCCGCCACAAACCCCAACGTTGAGGGCGAGGCGACGGCAATGTATGTTTCGCGCCTGCTCAAACCCCTTGGCGTAAAGGTGACCCGTCTTGCAAAGGGTATCCCCGTGGGCGGCGATCTTGAATACGCCGACGACGTAACTCTTTTCAAGGCCATCGAGGGCAGAGTTGAAATGTGATTTCAAAAAGGACTGACAAAATTTGTCAGTCCTCATTTATAACAAAGCAATTCTTTCGGATCAAAACAACCCTCAAGGGGAAACCCCCGGCGACTGTTTCCCTCTTGCACTTCGTGCAATCCACTGAAGTTGCTTGCAACTTCCCCTGCGCTTTGAGAACGCAAAAAGGGGGTTTCGCTCTCTGCGGAGAGCGACCAAAGGCGCCGCCTTTGGAAACCCGCAAGCTTTTGAAAAAGCTTGAGCAAAACTTTGATTATGCACGGCATGACCGATATTTTTTAACTTTCAGGAGTATTATGTCACAGAAAATTGCAATTGTAGGCTCTGGCGGCTGGGGCACTGCCGCCGCTCTTCACCTCTTTAAAAACGGACACGACGTCACACTCTGGTCGTGGCTTGACGAAGAAAGCAAAAGACTCGAAAAAGACCTTGAAAACAAGGAATTTCTGCCGGGGGTGACACTTCCTGCAGGAATAAATTTCACCTCCGACATTTCGTGTGTTAAAGGTTGCGATCTCGTAGTGCTTGTCACCCCCTCAAAGGCTGTCCGCTCCACCTGTAAAGAAATGGCAAAGCATATAAATAACGGCACTGTGGTCGTTATCCTCTCAAAAGGTATTGAGGACGGCACACTCTGCACCCTTTCGCAGATCGTCGAACAAGAGATAAAAAATTGCAAAATCGCCGTAATGTCAGGCCCGTCCCACGCCGAAGAAGTTTCCCGTGGGATACCAACCACGAACATCGCAGCATCCGACGATATAAAATGCGCCGAATATATACAATCCGTCTTTATGAGCGACACTTTCCGCGTTTACACCGGCACAGACGTACTTGGCGTTGAGCTTGGCGGCGCGCTGAAAAACATCATCGCCCTATGCGCAGGCATCACCGACGGCATAGGCTTTGGCGATAACACAAAAGCCGCCCTTATGACCCGCGGCATCAAGGAGATCGCACGTCTCGGCACCGCCATGGGCGCAGACTCTGATACTTTTTGGGGTCTCAGCGGCATAGGCGATCTCATCGTCACCTGCACCAGTATGCATTCACGAAACCGCCGCGCAGGCATTCTTATTGGTGGCGGAAAAAGCATGGATGAGGCTTTGTCCGAGGTGCACATGGTTGTCGAGGGCGTACAGTCCTGCCGTGCAGCATACGAGCTTGCAAAAAAACACATGGTCGAAATGCCCATTGTTGAAAAGGCGTATCAGGTGCTTTACGAAGGCAAAAACCCAAAGGATGCCGTGCTTGAGCTGATGCAGCGCGACCCCAAAAGCGAGAACTGACAGAAACAACAAACCTACAAAAAAGAAGGTGATCTCTTGCTTTCCCCTGCCCTTTTTCATCCCTATGTGCGCTGTGTCGGCGCATCGTCAAGGATAAATCAAAAGCTTCCCCACACGGCATACGACCACAGACTTATCGCCATTCTCGAAGGCTCGGGAATCATCGAGATCGACGGATGCAGGATATCCAGCGAAAAAGGCGATTTTTTCATCATCACCCCCGGCACGCCCTATCGGGTCGAAGCAGGCACAGGGCAGATGATCGTCGTCATAAATTTTGACATGACCCATGCAAAATGCGACATCTCCTCCCCCGTCATATCGGTATTGTCCGATTTTTTCGAAGAACAAAAGATCATCGAAAAACGCGATACCTCGTCGTTTTTTGAGGGGAACTATTTTGTCGCAAAAAAGCCCTACGGCGAAACCCTTTCTCTTTGCAGAACACTGCTTGACGCCTACAAAGAAAAGGCGGACGAGAAAGACGATCTGTACATAACGGGGCTTTTCACCCAGCTTTTTTATCACATAACCAAAAATCGGGACGACAGACACAAAGACGGCGTGGCAAACGACATCTATCGCCACATCACCGAAAACTACCGGCTTCCCATAACCCTTGACCAGCTTTCCGAGCTTTTTCATTTTCACCCCACCTACATCAACCGTCTGATGCAAAAGAACTACGGCACAAGCGTACGTCAGCTTATTCTGAAATGTCGGTTTGAAAGAGCGCTTTATCTTCTTGACAACACCGACATGACGGTGAAAGAGGTGGCGATAAAAGCAGGTTTTTCAAACCCTGCGTATTTTTCCGAAGCTTTCTACAAAAAATTCGGCTTTTATCCCTCGGTATACCGAAAGTAGTGTCATTTTTTGTATCATTTGTGTCGGTTATTTCATTGATGTATCTGTCTTTTGAAAGTATAATTATACCGAAAGGAGCGACATATAATGCTTACCAAAGAAAAAATCAGAAACTATGCAAAACAGATAGGAGCCGATCTTGTGGGCTTTTCTTCAATGGACAGATTTGAAGGGGCGCCCAAGCAGATGGATCCCAGATATATTTTTCCCGATGCAAAAACCTGCATCGTCCTTGCTTTCAGAATTCCCCGAGGCTATTTCAGAGGCATCGAGGAGGGCACATATTTTGCCCCCTATACCGCCATGGGATATGCCGGGATAAACGAAGTTTACGGTCCCATCGTGCTTCGCGAGCTTTGCTGTTATATCGAGGACGAGGGATACGAGGCAGTGCCTGTGCCCAACATCGGCTTCCGCGACAACGCAGTAAACGAGCGCGACGGAATCGCCCTTAAATCGATTCCCGTTGCCGACGGCAAGCCTGCCCCCGACATTCTTATTGACATGAGAGCCGCAGCTTTTGCCGCAGGTCTTGGTCAGTACGGCTGGAGCAAGGTTTTCCTCACCCCCGAATTCGGTCCGATGCAGCGTTTTGTGGCACTTCTCACCGATTTTGAATGTGAGCCCGACCCGATATTTGAAGGAAAGATCTGCGACAGATGCATGAGATGCGCAAGAATGTGCACCGGCAAAGCCATATCCACCACCGAAGCCGACCACATGTGCATTGCGGGGCACGATATCGAGTTTGCAAAGATAGATCTTGATGCCTGTGCCAACGCTTATCGCGGCGGCGTGCCCGAATACAACCCATTTGATGTCAAGGGTATCGGTTTTCCCGGTCCCCAGTACGGCAACCAGCACGATCTTCTCGGTCTGCCCCTTTATATGCGCCACAACCACGCCCTTGAGGGTGCACGCGGCTGTATGCGAGAATGCTATATCCACCTTGAAGAAAAGGGTATTCTCAAGACAAAATTCAAGAATAAATTCAGAAAGAACAAGCCCTGGGTCATCGATCGCACAAAGCGTGACGAAGACGGCTACAGAGAAGCCAAAAAGGGCGAAGACGACGAGCTCTTTTGATTATGAAGTATTCAATTGGCTATCAGCTGCCCGACGGCTATGACAGCACATATTCTCTCTGCTGTGATTACAGAGAACATATCTCTGATGTATATTTTTCGTGGGCAAATGAGCGCGGCGGAAGAATGCCGCTGTGTTCCGACGATGAGGAAAGCGCTGAAGAAACAGGTGCTTTTCAGCTTGAAGAGCTGCGCGAAATACGAAAGCTTGGCATATCGCTGACCCTTCTTTTCAATGCCAACTGCTATGGCGAGGATGCAAATTCGACAAAGCTTGCACAAAAATACGTGGATCTTTGCGAATATCTGAAAAAAGAAGCAGATATCTCGTCGGTTACCACCACATCGCCGTTTATTGCAAAAAATCTGAAAAAAGCCTTTGGAAAAGACATAATAATAAAAGCGTCGGTTAATATGCGCATCGGTACTCCCCACGCCATTGACCAGTTGAGCGAATATTTTGATGGGTTCTATATGGCAAAAGAGCTTAACCGCGATCTTTGTGCAATAAAGGCAATGAAGGAATACTGCGAAAGCTGCGGAAAAACGCTGCATATACTTGCCAACAGCGGATGTCTTTCGTTCTGCGCTTTTCAGACCTACCACGACAACCTGGTGGCGCACCACAGATATATGCAAAAATCGGACGAGCGTTTCCCCTCTCCTTGCTGGGAATATCTGCACGGTTTGGACGAAAACGAAGCGCTTGCAAAAATTATTGCATCAAACTGGATACGCCCCGAGGATGTGAAAAACTACGAGCCGTATTTTGACGAAATGAAGCTTGCCACAAGGATGCATTCGTCGCCTCGACGGGTGATCTCGGCATATGCAAGGGGCCGTTTTTCGGGAAATCTACTGGATCTTTTCGAGCCGTCATATTCCACCCTTTTTTGCGGAACGGTGCTTGACAACAGGCTTGTGCCCGAGGATTTTTTTGAAAACACAAACGGTTGCGGCAAAAAATGCCACACCTGCGCCTATTGCAAAAACGTTGTGAAAAAGATAAAGTGCAAATATTAAAAAATCAGGTTCTTCCTCACGAAGAACCTTTTTGATCTGTCATAAACAATTTTTCAAACCTTGTGAGGTAAAAATGGAACTTATTGCAAAAAAATTCGACGAGCTTTCGACCGCTGAGCTTTATGAGATACTGAAATCGCGCTCGGAAGTTTTTATGCTCGGGCAAAACATCATTTGTCAGGACATGGACGATATCGACTACAAAAGCTTCCACTTTTTCTATATGAAAAACAAAAGAGTCGCGGCATATCTGCGCGCTTTTGAAAAAGACGGAGAAAATGAAAAGATCGTCATTGGCCGCGTGCTTGTGCTTTGCGGCGAGCGCGGCAAAGGCCTGGGAAAAAGGCTGATGAACGAAAGCATGGAATATCTTACAAGAAAGTACGGCAAAAGAATATTTGTGCTTCATTCGCAAAAGCACGCGGCAGGCTTTTATGAAAAGCTGGGTTTTTCGGTCGTTTCCGATGAATATCTTGAAGAGGGAGTTGTCCACGTAACGATGGAACAGCAAAACCTGTGATTTGTTAACAAAAATCTCGATTGTTAACATTTTGTCTATCCATTATTAAACAGAAAAGGTGTATAATATTTAATTGGAGTGCTCAAAACGCTCTGATTACATATTGAAAGGAAAATGTTAAAATGCCAACTTCTTTTGTGGAATTATGGGACAGCATTCTTAAATATGTTGTCATGTGGATAATCGGCGGTCTGCTGATCTTTCTTGCCATCAAAAAGGAAATGGAACCCACCCTTCTGCTTCCCATGGGATTTGGAGCGATCCTTGTAAATATCCCCCTGTCGGGCGCTATCTCGCGCTTTACCGAAGCAGGTGAGCTGATCGGCGAAGAGGGCGCGCTTACCACCCTTTTCAACGCAGGTATTGCCAACGAGCTTTTTCCCCTTATACTTTTTATCGGCATCGGTGCCATGATCGACTTCACCCCGATACTTACAAACCCGAAGCTTATGATATTCGGTGCAGCGGCACAGTTTGGTATCTTCTTCACCTTCTGCCTTGCATCTATGTTCTTTACACAGAATGAAGCCGCCTCCATCGGTATCATCGGTGCGGCAGACGGCCCCACCGCCATCGTCGTTGCCAACAAGCTGCTGGGTGCAGAAAATGACATCACGGGCGCAATAATGGTCGCGGCATATTCGTATATGGCGCTGGTGCCCATCATCCAGCCCCCTGTCATCAAGCTTCTTACCACAAAGAAGGAACGCAGAATAAAGATGGATTATGCAGGCAAGGAAGTTTCCAAGCTTACAAAGATCCTCTTCCCCATCGTTATCACGGTGGTTGCAGGTCTTGTGGCACCCTCGTCGGTATCGCTTGTCGGCTTCCTTATGTTCGGAAACCTTATCCGCGAGTGCGGCGTGCTTGATTCTCTTTCGGAAACCGCGCAGAAAACCCTTGCAAACCTCATCACCATCTTCCTTGGCATCACCATCGCCTGCCAGATGGAAGCAGACAAGTTCCTCCATCCCAACACTCTTCTTATCCTCGGACTCGGACTTTTTGCCTTCATCTTCGATACAGCCGGCGGTGTTCTTGTGGCAAAGTTTATCAACCTCTTCTCGAAAAAGAAGATCAACCCCATGATAGGTGCGGCAGGTATTTCCGCATTCCCCATGTCGGGACGTGTTGTTCACAAGATGGGACTTGAAGAAGATTCTTCCAACTTCCTTCTTATGCATTCGATCGGTGTCAACGTTTCGGGACAGATCGCATCTGTTATCGCAGGCGGTATGATCCTCAACTTCTTCTATCACGTATAACGAGGTGAACTGATATGAATTTTACACCTATGGCTTTTATTGATAACCTTTATTATATGGGCATGGGCATGCTCAGCATATTTGGCGTTATCGCCATCATCATCGTGATGACAATGCTTCTCAACCTTATCAAACTTCCTGCGAAGAAAGATAAGGATCAAAAGTAAAAACAAAAGGGCACCGTTTGGTGCCCTTTTTTGTGCTATCTGTCATACCGATCGGTTATTCATAAGCTTTTCTACCGCCTCTTTGGTTGCAAGCCCCACCGAAAAGGCTGTGGCGCCGCCACAGGCGTTTGCAAGCCGCAGTGCATACTCGTACCCTTTGTGTGCTCCTGCCACAAATCCTGCCACCATAGAGTCTCCTGCGCCGACTGTGTTTGCTACCCTGCCCTTGCAGGCGGCAACTGACGTGACATTGCCCTTTTCGTCGGCAAGCAACGCGCCGTCGGCACCCAAAGAAACCAGCACGTTCTTTGCGCCAAGCGCGCGCAACCTTTTTGCCCCGTCGGCAATCTCGTCGGGAGTTGAAAGATCTTTCCCGACAATTCCGCACAACTCGGAAAGATTTGGCTTTACAAGAAACGGCTTGTGGCGCAGAGTGTTCAAAAGCAGCTCTCCCTGCGCATCAACGACGATGCGAATGTTTTTTTCTTTCACAAGCTCAATTACATCAGCATATGTTTCGCCGTCCATACCGATTGGCACGCTGCCCGAAAGAATCAGTGTGTCGCCGTCTGTGACGGAATTTTTTATTTTGTCAAAGAGTATATTCTTTTCGCATTCTGTCACCTTTGGACCACAGGCGTTTATTTCGGTTTCGCAGTTTTGCCCGTCGCAAAGCTTCAGGTTGATACGGGTGTTTCCGCCGCAAAGCTCGACAAAATCGTTTTCTATGCCGTATTCATCAAGATGCGATATCAGCGCCTTTCCTGTAAAACCTGCGCAAAAGCCCAAAGCTTTGCTCTCGATTCCAAGATTTTTCAGCACCTTCGAAACATTTATTCCCTTGCCGCCAAACGACAATTCTTCCGATAAGGCTCTGTTGGTTTCTCCATAACTGATCCTTCCCGTATTCAATCGATAATCTATGGCAGGATTGAGCGTGAGTGTGTATATCATTGTTCCACCGTCCTTAGTTTCTGTTGCCGCAGTGCAATCTTTATGCCAAGCTTTTGCGATATATCCCCGTTCCGTTTTTTGCGATATTATATAAATTCACTTTCCGCGTCCCGAAGGGACATATCGCACCGCAAGATATATCGCATACGCAGTATATATCGTAAATTCCGTCAGGAATTTATATCGCTGATTTCAAGCAAGGCTTGAAATCATTATATGATTTTGTCAAGTTAGGATCAAAAAATCAATCACAATCTAAAAACAATTGTTCAAGTTCTTCCTCACCAAGAATTTCTGCATTACTGATAAACTTTTCAACTTCAACATTTCCATCAGCAAAAAATTCTACTTCCCATCGTTCTCCAGGAATTGCAATTTCAACCATAATAGCATCTCTTACTTTGTTCAACTTATAATATATTTTCTTTTCTTCTAACCTTTCAAGAAAAGTAATTAATTTTTTCATACATGCAACTCCTTTTGCCAAATTTCGACACTCTTACTATGATTTTGTCAAGTTAGGGACAAAAAAATTATTGACGTTCCTTCAGATTCTTTAGAATGTCATTTATATTTGATTCGTTTGTAACGCCAGGATAATCCTGTTCAAAGTCTATCAAAATCTCTTTTGAACGTTTTTCCTCTGCATTTGTAGAAGCATAGACCTCCTCAAAATTACCGGTCTTGATCGCATCTTCAATGAACTTCTTTGAATCGTCAGGGAATTTATCCCAGCCACCATATAAATTATTTACAGCAACATTGATAGCATCCAAAGAAATTGGTTCGCCTTTTTTCTCATGTTCAGCAAGAATACCAATAATATCAGATAAATCATTTTTGTATTTTCTGCCGGAACGAAGTTTCATAGCTATCAGGTATTCAGATGATATTGTACGAATTTCTAAAACATTAGAAAATGTTTTGTAATGTACCGATACTTCATTCAGTTTAGGTGAATAAGAGCCGGTACGCACAAAGTCAGTATTTAACCAGCCATTAGGCAGTTCGTATTTATCTCCAACTCTGTTTATGGCATCCTTCATAGAAGAGGCAGCATGTATGATTGCATCCACATCAGTTGTCATATCTCTAAAACCATAATTAACGAGTATTGCTGCACCGCCAATCAAAATAATTTCTGCAGGCATAGATTTGCCATTGATTTTTCTAAACTCTTTTGCAAGTTCTTTTAGATATGTGTCAAGATTTTCTTTTGTAAAAACATTTTTGTTATCAGATGACATTTCGCACCTCGTTTTCTACGATGTTAAATCGTCTGAATTCGGGAATAGCATCACGATAAGCCTCTTCTTTTATATCTTCGCTTTTTGAAACAACAAAAGCAGTTAAGATACTGACCGGATAAACCGTTTCCTTCAATTTACATTTTCGTATATCGTTATAATCAGCACAAACAGGAACATTGTTTTCTCTGCTTATATAATCAAGCATAGCAAGCAAGTATAAACTTTCGGGATACCACTCTTTATCATATAATTTGCGAATTTCATTATTCTCAAGTGTGTCTATGATAAACTGAATATCGCCCTTTTCTTTTACCTGATGGCAAACATTACTCTTATATAACTCAAAACTGCTTCTGGTTTCAAAGCAAGGTTCAAGCAATGTTTCCATTGGAACATCAAGTTCTTTTGCAAGTTTATATATTGTTTCTGCAGTACATTTTTCAAGCTGTGCTTTGCCACTTAATATATCTGTTATTGTTGTATAAGGGATGCCGCTATTCTTCGACAAACGATAGCGAGTTATATTCTTATCTTCCATTATTCTTTGGATTGTCATAGTAATCTACCCTCTTTCAATATATATTATATCGGTTGGCCGAGATATTGTCAATAGTTTTTGGAAAATTTTATAAAAAAGACTCGTATATAGTTTCTACCATATACAAGCCTTTTAATCGTTTCTTAGCACATCAACGCAGATAGTTTTTGTCCCTTGTATATCAAGCTTTATAAAGACTGTATAATCTTGATGCCAGACTTTCACCACGATTGCGACACATAAGGTTTAGATGCAAACCTCTTTGATGTCAAGTTCATATCAAGTTAAGAGCAAAAAATCATTCAGCTTCTTGCAACGCCTTTTTATATTCTTGTTTCAATTCTTCATGGTTAATATCATTTAACGAAACAGAATAAATTCCTTTTGAAAAATTTTCTCTACTCATCTTGTGCAACAACCCAAATACACTCCATATCATAAAATCAACATCGTTGCCTGTAATCGCATTCTTATCTTCTGCACTGTCCCACGCTTTGGAAAGTTTTTGTGAGAAAAAACCATTATCATTTCTTAATTCCCCATCCGAAATATCTATTTCTTCAGGAAAAAGATTTAAAGTATCTTGAATTAATTTTTCTATATTCTCCATAGTCATTTCTCCTTTCAACATTTTTCGACATATCCATATATAAAGACTGTATAATCTGGATGCCACCCAGTTTGTGAAGTTTTTTTCATAGAGAAGTTTTTGTTTCTCAAAAATCCACTTGCCGTAAGGTAAAAACTTTATCAGACATCTTCCTTTTGACAAGCCACCGCTTTGTTATATATCAGTCGGATAAGCCCGTGTATTAGCATGATATCCATTCTCGTCAATCACATCAAATCGCATATATTTTTGTCCTTTAGGCACCTTAAAAATTGCTTCTGTTATATATTCACCTTTTGCCGCTGCCCGAATACCGCCAAAAGGTCTTTGCGAGGTATTCATTGCCACATATTTAGCAGGGGAACATTTTAAATGTACCTCATCTCCGTCTATATACAGCTCCTCTATCACAGGTCCTTGCGAAGCATAAAAATCCCCTTGTTCAAGCGCTTTAATAACAGCATCATACTTAAGCTCCGGTGCCGAAATCATCACAAAACCGCCATATCTGTCACACAACGGGCTGTCATCCGGTTCTTTCCCATGACAATCATCTGCCGCGATGCAGTACAGCTTTTTATCACGACGAAGCATATCATCATACATAGCAGGATTATAGTCATATACTCCGCTACCAACAAACGATATATGATTATATATTTCCATCGCAAAAAGACCGTTTAGCTTTCCAAAAAACTCCGGTGTTTCCATAGAATACCCCGGATGATTCAAGCTTACAAGAAAACCGTTTGCATTAGCGGCATCTATAACTGCCTGAATAGATTCAACAGTATATTCTCTTTTATACAGCTCGCCCACATATTGCACCTTCTCCGCTCTCCACTTTTCACCATGAATAACATAAGAAGGATTGTAACACACCTGCTTTGTGTTATGCTGATTTTTAGCAAACATATTAATTTCTATAGTGCGACTGGAAAAGTAATCATCTTTCTCTACAAAAGCATATTCCACTCCGGTTAATGTGAGAAAATTCTCATCGTCCAAATCAGAATGGTCTACCAAAAGTTCATGATCGGTATAAGCAAGAATACTATACCCCTGAGCTTTATACCGTTCTTTAAGCTCCTGTGGTGTAAGTGCCCCATCAGAAACTGTGCTGTGAGCATGTAAATTAGCTTTGTAAAACTGCCCTATTTTCGGTAAAAGATACTTTTTCATTTCTATTTCTCCATATTTTTCTTAGTAATTCGATACACATATAAAGACTGTATAATCTGGATGCCAATGTTAGTTATCAGCAGTTCATATCAAGTTAAGGATAAAATGCGTTTATCTTCCATACGGCCAAATAAACCCATCCGCACTTCCCGACGTTGAATATAC
>SVTM01000008.1 GCA_015063785.1 Oscillospiraceae bacterium | reverse complement strand
ATCGTACGAAACGGTACGCCATACTCCTAAGGGTTAGTCATCGGTTCGACTCCGGTCGGGGGTGCCACCTCACTTAAAGCGCAACAGAATATGGAGGCATAGCTCAGCTGGTTAGAGTACTTGCTTGACATGCAAGGGGTCAGTGGTTCGAGTCCACTTGTCTCCACCACCTTAAAGGTCTTGAAATCTAATGGTTTCAAGGCTTTTTTTGTTTTACTTTCAGATTTTTATATTGACATTTATCGAAAAATGTTGTAAACTGATTATGCCAAACTAAGTTAATATTACAATCAGGAGCATTATTACCAAGGGGGGAGTGTACCCTTTTTGTCATTTGCTACGAATTTGATAAAAACGCAAATTCCATCAGCATAATGGCAGAAATGCTCTTATATTGACTTAGTTTGGCGACTATCGGAGTTTGCGTTTTTTGTGCGTCTGCTTCGGTAGGCGCATTTTTTATTTTAAAGGAGGGTAGAGAGTCTTACGGCGATGTGTCGTCAACCGATTTGGCAAAACTCAATTAAAAAAGAAAGGATTTGTAAAAATGAAAAAAGTATTACTGATGATTATGGTATCGCTTTTTATTATTCAGCCTTTGGTTTCATGTTCTTCGAATGAGCACGAGGAGGCTCTGCTTGGAACTTGGGGATATACCGATGGAAATGATGCCCTTGTGCTCTATTGCTTCAGAAAAGATGACTCGGGGAATTATAACGCTATTGCAATGGTTACCGTTGGAGGCCGGTATTCACAAACGGAGTTTGAGGAATTTTCGGCAACAAGTGATGAAATTGTTTTCAGACAAAAAGACGGAACAGAAACAACAACTTACTATCGCATAGATGGAGAATGGTTGTATTTAGATGAAGAAGATGATGATGTAAGATATCACAAACTCCCGGATGAATATGATAATATGGTGGGTTTTGAATATCAATAATCAAAATTAAATAATTCGATTTCACTGAGCTCCTACGGAATTAAAATTAATCAAAGAATTGCTGAATACTTCTTTTGACAAAAGCCTTGAACGTTATGTTTCAAGGCTTTTTGTTGTCTACTTTTATTTTACTACTTCACTATGCGGGTGGATATTTATTCAACGAAACACGCCTTAAGACAGATGTTTTATAAAAAGACGAAAGGTCCCGAAGCTATGCTTTGGGACCTTTTTGGTATCTTTTTCAAAGAGGTGAGTTTTTTATCGGGCATTATTTCAGATTATATTCATCGGTGAAAAGCTCGGGGATCTCTTTCAGCTTGCGCATCATATAATCGGCTTCTTTCACGGCATCGACAAGATGACATTCTGCCGAGCCGAACTTTTCCACCGTTACAATTCCCGCATCTATAAGCTCTTGCTGAACCTTGATATAATAATGATTGTGCCCAGGCACGTGGCGCTTGAATTCAACGGGAAATCTGTTTCCTTCATAGTCTACCACCGTGTATTTCCATATGTACGGCACAAGCAGACCGGGTATTTCAGCGTGATCCTCAATAACGTGCAAAAACGTATTGCAGCACATCGTCGTTCCCAAAAACAGGATCTTGGCATTTCTGTCATAAAGCTTTCCCCAGGGTGAATTCCAATTCAAAGGAGTTTCTGCCTTTTCATGATCTGCACAAAAGCTTTTGGCATCTTTGCCGTAGGCGCACACGGAAGAAGTGGGGCAAAGCGAACGAACGACGTTTTCACGTTGTCTGAATATTTCGGGGATGATTCCCAGACCGTGACAAGGCGTTGTTTTGACGTCAAACTCGTTTCCGTAAGGCTTGAACCCTTCGCCCGGTTCTTCCCACGGGGGACAAATGTCTCCATCGTCGTTTAACCAATATCCGAGCTTCCAGCTCATTGCGGGAAACACCGCAAGACCTTCTTTGCCGAAATATTCGATGAATGCATCCACCACAGTATCGGCGCCGCCCTCAACACCCATTTCGCCCGCAATGTGTTTGTATGACGAATGAACAAAAACCGTGTCTGTCGGTTTAAGTCCCATGTTTTTTAAGTCGTTTATCAGATCGTTTTTAGTGTACATTTCAATCCTCCTTCTGTTTTTCTGCAAAAATTGCCGCAAAATGCTCGAAAACAGGCAGTTTTCCCGATTTTTCAAACACGAATTTTTTTCCGTCGGCCCAAGCTTTTGTGATTTTAAAATCGTCGCCAACGTCCCAATTTACGCTTGAAACATCCTGATCAACACCGAAATTTCTGATAAAAAGCAACTTTTTATCAGTGTTTTCAAAAATATCACAGCTGACAAACTGATGGCGGTCCTGTGTGTTTACATATACGTTATGGAACTCAACACCACTGTTCAATTTTTCTTTTGTAAAATAGTTTTTCCACCATGATGCAAGATAATAGTCGCGATATTGTCCAAAACGTCCTATCGCATCCGATACTCCGATATAAAGAATGTTGTTTCTTCTTGTGATTGCGGGGGTGCCGTCGTTATACAGCAAAACGGGCGTGCCGTTTGCTTCGGTATAATGTCTTCCCGCAGAGGGAATTCTTATGTAACAATGATTGTAATCGTCCGAATCGGGGGAGGAAATGAATTCCGCATCAGACAGAACTGTGGCAACACCTGCCGCATCTTCGATCTCTTTGCAGCATTTTCCTATGACAACAACCTTTCCTCCGTCCTTGATATAGCTTACAAGAGCTTTTTCTTCCTCGTGCGAGATCTTTTTTACCGAATCAAGCACTATAAGTTTTTCTTCGGATGCGCAAGTAGGCATTCTGCTTATGATCTTGACGGGTATTGTTGCCGCGTTGAAAACCTCGTGCAATCCGAAAATATGCTCGACGGGATAGCTTCCGTACATATACTCGTTGTTCATATGCTCGGGATAATATATAGCACAGTCCGCACTGTGCTTTGTTCCCTGCATAAGAGGTCTTAATATTTCAACGTAGTCCATCGCCTTTATGGCAAATTCGCGTCTTGCATCAACCGTGTGAGACTCCCTGTATACGCTGTATACGGGCGCGCCGATATTCAGCTCTTTTTTCCACAAGGGAAGCTCTTCTGCCATAAATCCATAGCAGAAAAACGATATTCCCCACGGGGTAAGGGTTGACAAAATGGTGTCGGCTATACGCTTTGGCGTTGCATCGGGAAGCCTTCCCGCACCGTATTCGTGATAAAAATGTGTGTCTGCCATGCAGGGCATATTGTTTGTGTTGCCCATAAGAAATTCGGTTTCGAATTTAAAGCAATAGGGGTTGGGATTTAGCGGGGGATGCAACTGCAGATTCAGCATGTCAAGGTCTTCCACCTTATCCATAAGGGATATGTTTCCCTGAGGGTAAACGCTCGACGGTTGGAAATAGCTGTCAGAGCTGAGCTTTGCAAGGGGATAGTGCATGAGCGGAAGCCCGTATTTTTGTTTCAGATGTCTTGCAAGCTTTTTGTACATTGTCAAAAAAAGCTCTGCAATAAAGTCAAAGGTCTTTCTTTCAAGCGCCTTGTCGGCATACATCTGCTCGGGAGAGGGCATTTCGTATCCAAAAGACTTTTTCCACGCCTCTTTTGTGTATTTGTCGTAAGATATCGAAGCACCGTTTTCGGCAGGCATACAAAATCCCTTGAAGCTTTTGTGATGACCGAATTTTTCGTACAAAGCGTCGTATTTTTCCACAAGATAGTCAAGAGTATATGGGCAGGCAGGGGCAAGGCCTACTCTTCCGTAGCGGTATGTGGTTCCGTTAAAAAAAGTACCCATTCCGTCCTTGTGTTCAAGCATAAAAGCTTCGTCCATCATACCTGCTTCGGGCAAAAACGCCATATCGTATTTGTCAGCGGCAAGAAAACATTCTTCAATGGGATCGCGCGGTTCGTCTTTCCAGTAGCTGCTTCTCGGAAACTTATCGCTTTTCCATAAAACGCCGTCTGTGCAGTTCCAGGTTTCCAGCAAAGCCGCATAGTCAAAATGAAGATTGTGTTTCATATCCTCAAAGCTTTTGTCGGCATATCCCACGGGAAAAACCTCGGGCGTGCGGACCAAAAAAAGTGTGCCGGTGTTAAATTTTGTAAAATCAAGTGGCATTTTTTTATTCTCCTTTTTCAAAAGCTTCGATGGCCTTTTGCATATCGTTGTCATACTTCAAAAGAAGCCTGTCTGCTTGCTCGTAAGAAATTTTGCAAACCTCAGCGACAATGCTTCTTGCTCTTTTCACAAGCTTTTTGTTGCTCGGCTTCATGTAGGTCATCTGATTTCCCGTTACCCTGCCGAGTTTTATCATGGCAATCGTGCTAAACATATTCAAGACCAGTTTTTGCGCTGTTCCCGCCTTCATTCTTGTCGAACCGCCGATCACCTCGGGGCCTGTTATTACGTTTATAGCATGATCGGCGTATTCTGTTATTCTGCCCGACTCGTTGCACAAAAAAGCAATCGTGACACAACCGACTCTTTTTCCTTCTGACAATGCGCCGCAAACAAAAGCCGCAGTGCCCGATGCGCTTATGCCGACAATGCTGTCCTTGTCGGTTACATCAAGCTCTTTTACGGCGTTTGCGCCTGCTTCAAAATCATCCTCCACGTTTTCGTAAGAAGTGAAGACGGCGTTTTTTCCGCCGGCGATTATCGCCGTTACCGTACCTTTTTCAACGCCGTAAGTAACCGTACATTCTGCGGCATCCTGAACCGCCAATCTGCCGCTGGTTCCGGCGCCAACATAGATCAGACGACCGCCGTTTTTCATGTTTTCCGAAACGGCATCAATTGCCACCTCGATTTGGGGAATGGCTTTTTCAACCGCATACGCAACGGTTTTGTCTTCTTCGTTTATGATGCGCAACATTTCAAGGGTGCTTTTTTTGTCAATATCAACGCTTTTTTCGTTTATTTCTTCTGTAAGCATTCACGCGCCTCCTTTATCAATGTCTCTGTGATGAAGGTGACGTTTGTGATGGCCTTTCCTATAACGACAGCGTGCGCTCCCGCTTCAAACCCGTCTGCAAGATCCTGCGGCGAAACGTATCTTCCTTCGGCAATCACGGGAACGCGAAGAGTGTCCGAGAGTTTTTTAACAAGCTCAAGATCGGGTCCCTTTGTTTGAGTTGTGTAGGTGGTGTAGCCGCTGAGGGTAGTTGCCACTATATCGGCACCTGCTTTTTCTGCAAGAACTCCTTCCTCGTAGGTCGCAATGTCTGCCATAACCAACACTCCGAGCTCTTTTTTTATTCTTGCGATAAGATCCCATGGATTTGTGCCGTCAGGGCGAGGTCTTTTTGTTGCATCAACGGCAACAATTTCAACCCCGAGGTCGGCAATCGCTTTTGCGTGTTCAAAATCAGGCGTGATATATGGAATTTCGGGAGACGGCTGTGTTTTGTATATTCCGATGATCGGAAGATCCACCACGCTTTTTATTGCGGCAATATCATCAGGGCCGTCTGCACGAATGGCTTTTGCTCCTCCGAGAGCGGCGGCTTTTGCCATTGCCGCCATGTGAGATGCCCCTCTTAATGGGTTTCCGGGGCGAGCCTGACACGAAACTATAAGTCCGCCTTTGAGTTTTTCAATTACATTGTCCATTTTATACAGTACCTCCGTTTATAATTTTTCTTATCACTTTTTCATCCGCGTCTGTGTTGTTTACAAGCACAGATATCGTAGCCGCCGCAATGGGACTGAAAAATTCGTTATAGATAAGGGTTGCCGCGTTTTTTTGCGAAAATTCTTTTACACATTGCGAAACAAATTCGGGCTTGTTTTTAAAAAAACCGCCGCAAATAAGCACAGCACTTTTCTTGTCGTTGTCACAAACCGCATCTGCCATAAGGGCAATCTCTTGCGCGGCGTTTGCATACAGCTCTTTTGCGCATTTGTTGCCCTTTAACGCCAAAAGATAGATCTGCGGAGCCAGAGCCGCAAGCTCTCTTCTGCTTATGTCAAGGGCTCTTTGTTTTGCTTCCATTCGGTCTTCAAATTTTTCAATATCAAGCCCGTCGGTTACGTCCGAAAAGATTTGCGAAAGCTCGCCTATATCATCAAACCCGTCCAGATGCCTCAAAAATTTTTTCAAAGCTTCGCTTCCGATTCCGCCGCCCGAGCCTCCGTCGCCGTATGTGGGGCCCCAGCCTCCTGCAAAAACTTTTTTGTTGTTCTTGAACCCCACCGCGGTACTTCCCGTACCGCACATGACAAAAGAGGAACACCCCAGATATTTTGCCGCTCTCAATATGGAGTTGCCGCAGGCTTCACGTTCCACTTCTACGGGGATATTTTCCCATGCGGTCGATAATTCATCATAAACTTCTTTTGTGTTTGGTCCGCCCAGGGATAAAAAGATCGCCTTCGGCTTGCCGAAAATATCAATTTTTTCTTTTGCTGTTTTTATAATATCGCGTATGGGTAACACGCCTGCCCTGACCGCCCCCATACCTTCGGTTTTTACTTCGGTTAATACGGTTCCTTTTTCGTCCACAAGTAAAAAAACGGTTTTGCTGCCGCCGGAATCTGCGGCAAGATATATATTGCCCAAGCTTGTTTTGTCCACCTTTCACGATCTCTTTTCTATAAATTTATACCTTTATTTGCAAAAAGTCAATCAACAAAATGTGCTTTTTATATAAAAATATTGACATTTGGTTTTCGCGGGATTATACTTGAGAAAAAGGGGGAGGAAAATGTCAGAATTCATAATTCCAACCATTTTGCAATGCAATCACTTCAAGCTGAAAAGCACGATAAAAAACATGCGCCGTGTTAAAGATTACGAATTTGATTTTTATTTAAGCGGCGAAAGAGATATGTACATAGATGACCGATATCATAAAATATCAAAAGGTATTCTGGTATTCAGAAAGCCGGGTCAGATAGTTGTCGGATACGGAGATTACGACTGTTATACACTTTCTCTTGATTTCAGCCACACCGTCAACATTCCGCCCGACGTATATCTGAGACACAGAGATACTCCGCAGCAGCCGACGGTGGAAATGCCTTTGCTCGACGAGATCCCCGATACTTTTTACCCGTACCATCAGGAAGAATTGCTTGAAATTTATAAAAGAATGATAAGCTGTTCATATCCGAGCATAATCAATCCCGAAGAACAAAAAAAGTATATCACAGAGTTTTTGCTTCTGGTTTTGAGCGACGTGCACAGATATAAAAGAAAGGTGGTAGAAGCCTCGCAAAAAAGCCATATCGAAAGAGCGTGCCGTTTTATAAACGAAAATTATCAAAAAAACATATCCCTTGATGACATATCGGGAGAAGTGCATCTGAACAAAAGCTATTTGATACGTCTTTTCAAAAAAGAGCTTTCCACCACTCCAAATCACTACCTTAACGAAACAAGATTGTTTTATGCCAAGAATATGTTGTTGCAATCCAATCTTTCTATCAATGAAATAGGAAAAGCGTGCGGATTTTCTGACCCCGCTTATTTTTCAAAATGCTTCAAAGCGTGTTTTAACAAAACGCCCGCTGAATACAAAAGGCTTTATTTGCCCGAAAGGTAAAAGGCAAGGGTACCCAACCGAAAAGACCGCACCGCGGGATCCCCTTGACACACTGCCGCGATTATGATATCATAAACATATAAAAGAAACCCGAAAAGGAGAAAAACCATGAGCAATCTTACAGTTGGTGCAAAGGCACCCGATTTCACACTTTTTGACAAGGACGGAAAGAGCGTTTCGCTTTCGGACTTTCTTGGCAAAAAGGTTGTTTTATATTTTTATCCCAAAGACAACACCCCAGGTTGCACCCGTCAGGCGTGCGCGTTTGCAGGTGCATATGCGAGATTCAAAACTTTGAACGTCGAGGTCATCGGCATCAGCAAGGACAGCGTTGCCTCCCACGTAAAATTTGCACAGAAATACGATCTTCCCTTTGTGCTTCTTTCTGACCCCGACCTTTTGGCGATCAAGGCATATGATGTGTGGCAGGAAAAGAAGCTTTGCGGAAAGTTGGGCTTTGGCGTTGTCCGCACCACATTTATCATTGACGAAAAGGGCAATATCGAAAAGATCATGCCCAAGGTAAAACCCGACACCAACGCCGCCGAGATACTTGCCGAACTGGATAAATAAAAAAATAAAAAGGAGCTGCAGTTTGCAGCTCCTTTTTATCATATGCTCTTGTGTATGGTTGTTTCATATCTCCTTTGCAGAATTGAGCTTTTTTGTTATACTATACCCAAACATCTGCGAATAAAGCCTGCTGACATAGTTGGCGTCGGAATACCCGTACAGTGAGGCGGCTTTGTAAAGAGGAATATTTTCTCTGTCCATTATTGATTTGATATTTTCAAGCTTTATTCTGTTGACGTATTTCATAAATGGTATGCCCGTATTTTTTTTGAATATATTACAAAGATATCCGGGGGATATTCCAAGATGCTCTGCGGCGTTTTTTTGGGATATGGGCAGATGGATATTGCTGTTTACGTACTCCTTTATTTTTCTGACGTAAAGCTCTTCTCCGGGAACAAGAAGAACACATCTTTTGTAAACCGCATCGATGTTCAGAAGCAGACCGAAAAATCTTGCGGCGAATTTTGTGCAAGATGCTTTCATAGCGGCGCTGTCACCTATTATCTCGTCGATCATGCGGCAGATCTTGTCTGTGCCGTTTTTTTCGCAAACTATCAGCGGCAGATGTATGCTGTCGGGGCTTTCGGAACAGCAGTAGTCAAATGATGCTCCGACCGTGTGGGCCGATGAAAGGAATCGGAGGTGACTGTTGCTCCTTCGTCGTGAAAAAAGCAGATGATATCGCCCTTGTTTGCTTTAAAGGTTTCGTTGCCGATATTTATGTTCAACGAGCCTTCTGCAATATATGTTATTTCAAGAAGCTCACCTGTGTTGACAAAAGAATGCTTGTAGGATTCTGCCTCAAATCTATGGGCAAAGTGTAATTCTGGCATTGTTAAAGCCTCGATCTTTTTCATCATACCACCTCATATCAAGTTTAACAAATAATATTAATTTTGTCAAGAATGTTAATTGCGTCTATTTACAAGTTTTTTTGAAATGGTAAAATGAAAATAAAGAATATATGAGAAACGAGGGATCTCTCATGAAGCTTTTTGAAAAACTTAACAACGAATTATGTGAAGAATCCTGTGGCATATTTGCCCCGTATTATTTCCGATACATCGGCTATGCACAGGATCTTGCGGCGTGTCCCGCAAAGCTTCGGGCAAACGGGATATGTGCGCTTTTTGAAAAGACTGCACCTGTGGTTTTGAAAAACGAGATCATCGCAGGAAATACAAAACTGCTTTACACCGACAAGGATGATCAAACACTTGCCGCGGCAAAAAAGGTTGTTGATGGCTTTGGCAGTCGTGATTTTATTACCAACAAAGATCATTATGCTCCCAATTACGATCAAATACTTACGCTGGGTATAAATGGGATCATTGAAAAGATAGATTCATCGCTGAAGGAGTATTCCCACGATCCTGAAAAGCTCGAAACCCTTTCGGGAATGCGAAAAACAATGTGTGCTTTTTCACACCTTATTTCCCGTTATGCCGACGAGGCAGAAAGGTGTAAGGACAAAGACGGATACAACGATGAATATCTTGATTATATGATCGGTAATTGCCGTGCAGTTGCTTCGGAACGCCCACAAAGCTTTGCTCAGGCGCTCCAACTCGTGTGGTTCTGTCACACCGCCTTTTTGATGGAAGAGCGCTATGCCATGGCGCTGGGAAGGCTTGATCAATATTTGTATCCTTTTTTTGCCGCCGATATTGAAAAAGGGATTTTAACAGAAGATCAGGCAACAGGACTTCTTGAAAACGTATTTATAAAACTTCAGAACGACGTGGTGAATATCTGTATCGGCGGTAAAAGTCCCGACGGAAGCTGTGATATAAACAGGCTGTCTTGCTGTATTCTGAAAGCTGTTAAAAACTGTAATGTTCCCGGCCCCAATCTTTCGTTGCGCTATACTGAAAATTTGCCGGACGATTTTCTTGACGAATGCTTAAAAACCATTGGCACAGGCCTTGGATATCCCGCTATGATGAATGATGATATAAACATTGCCGCCTTGAAAAAATACGGTTATGCCGAAAAGGATATATACAATTACTCAATGGTAGGTTGTATTGAAAATTTCATCACGGGTATGCAGCCGCCGTGGTCTGACGGACGTTTTGATCCGCCGCGCTGCTTTGATTATATCTTCAACAACGGAGTTTGCAAGATCGACGGATCAATGGGACTTGATATGGGAAATGTGGAAGATATAAAGTCGATGGAAGAATTTATGGCTGCTTTTGAAAAACAGCTTGAATATTCAGCGTCGGCATATATGGCGTCCTTCAATAATTGCAACAACAAGATCAACCAAAAATATTTCCCCGAGCCCTTTTTGTCCTGTTTCTGCCATGACTGCATCGGCAGAGGTCTTGATATAAACGACGGCGGCTCTGTCTATCCTTCGGTGCATGGAGTGGCACTCATGGGTATCGGAACCACCGCTGACTCTCTTGCCGCCATAGAAAAAGTGGTGTTTGAAGACAAAAGCGCATCTCTTTCCGAACTGAAAGCTGCGCTGAATGCGGATTTTGATGGATATGAGGAATTGCGCAGAAAGCTTGTTTTGGCACCCAAATACGGAAATGACGATGATTTTGTTGACAAATATGCCGTTTGGTTCATAGATTTTCTCGCCGGAGTTTTTGAAAAATACAAGACCCGCGACGGCGGAGGTATATATATAGCCGCGGCGGCAAATGTGAGTAATATATATGCCGGTCAGACGATAAACGCGACCCCCGACGGAAGACATCGCGGCGAACCTTTGTCAGATGCCGCTTCTCCCACCTACGGAAGGGATTCAAACGGCGCCACCGCCGCGATAAAAAGTGTTTCCAAGCCCGATTATACCAAGGTTGCCTGCGGAAGCGTGGTCAATCAAAAATATTCCCCCTCGAGCTTTTCGGATAACAACCTTGCAAAGCTGCGGGCTATGGTGAGGACGTATTTTAAGCTTGGCGGTCAGGAGATACAGATAAATGCCACATCGAGAGATACCCTGGAAAAAGCGATGGTGCATCCGGAAAATTACAAAAATCTTGTGGTGAGAGTGTCGGGATTCTCGGCAATATACGTGAATCTTTCAAAGGAAGTGCAAAAAGATATCCTCAACCGTACCCAGCACGAATAAAAATCGAAAACAAAAAGGAGTATATATCATGAAAGCAAAGGCTGCAGTATTTATGGGAGCACACAAGGATTTTGATATACGCGAATTTGACGTGGTGAAAGCACCGTCGGGCTATGCCGCAATGGAGATCATTGCCAGCGGCATCTGCGGAACCGATATCCACATGCACAACGGAAAGCTCGGCGTTTCATATCCTTCGATAATAGGTCATGAATTTGTGGGACGTATAATTGACGTTGACGAAAAAGAGGCGGAAAAATACGGCCTTTCCAAAGGCGATGCCGTTATTGCCGACATTGCTGTTCCTTGCGGAAAATGCAAGCTGTGCGAAAACGGCGATGATGCCAACTGTGTGAATATGGCGGTAACAAACGGCGGAAGCATCGACGAGCCTCCATATCTTTACGGCGGATACACGCAGGTGAATTTTACTCCGCTTACAAATCTTATAAAATTGCCGAAAAACGTTGATCCTTCGGCGGCGGCAGTTTTTGCCTGCCCCGGTCCCACGGCGATACACGCCTTTTCGCTGGCGGCAAAAGCGGGCGTTGACCTTTCAAAGATCGATTGTGCCGTGGTTCAAGGATTTGGCCCCGTGGGTGCATTTGCCACCATGTACCTTAAAAAGCTTGGTGTCAAGAAGGTTTATGTCATCATTGCCGGTGCAAACGAAAAGCGTGATGAAATGGCAAAAAAAATTGGTGCAGACAAGGTCTTTAGCCTTTCAAAGGATGGCGCCGAAAACGTTATAAAAGCTTTGCAGTCAGAAAACGGCGGTATCGGAGTTGACCTTTGCTTTGAAGCTTCGGGCGCACCGCAGGCGTTTATTCAGGGCATCGATATTCTGCGCAACCGCGGAGTGTATCTTGTTCCGGGTCAATACAGCGCTTCGGGAACAGTGGAACTTTCGCCCCAACTTATTACCTTCAAGGCGCTTCATATCATCGGTTCTTCCCAGTATTCCGTGTGTGACGTTGAAAAATACGTGGAATTTATGAGCAAAAACGAGGATGTTTTTCCCATGGTACGCGAGATATCAAGCTATTATCCCATTGAAAAGATAAATGAAGCGGTGGCAGATGCCAAAAGCGGCAAAAACATCAAGACGTTGCTTGTGCGCTGAAAAAACGGAAATATAACAAAAAATCCACCGGAAGGTGGATTTTTGTTTTAATAAAGCTCAGTTCAAAACCTTTATTTCCTCGCCAAACTTCACGTTGCAAAGTCCGTTTTCCTTGCGGACAATGACGGTGGGGGCGTTGGGGTTTTTGTTGATTATGTTTGTTATGATCGAATCTTTCAGATAACCGGAGATGTCGATGCCGCATTCTGCCTTGCAGACAACGTTTGAAAGGGTGATATAGCGCAGACCGTCCTCGGGATTTTTTCCGTATCCGTCGTCGCCGAAAAGTATCGTGGCGCCGTGGGTGCGATCATCGGGGGTGGTATCGACAATGCCGTCGATGACCACGTTCCAGATCTTTGCGTTTGCGGGCAAAAGTCTTACGATAAAGCAAAGATCAGACGTTGCCATAACGTTTTTGATGATAATGTTGTGTATGTTTCTGTCGCGCTTTGTCCAGTCGTTGTGCATTACGTGGGTGGTGCGCAGGCTTCCGCCGGGGAGATAATCGGGATCTGCAATGGCGGTAAGAGCAACCACGTCGTCACCTGTTTTTCCCGTGATATCTGAAATTATGATATCGTGGCATCCGTTTCGCAGGTCGATGCCGTCCTGGTTTTCCATATTGTTGCGAAGCCCGTCAATAACCTTTGACATGCAGGCATCAAAATCGATCTTTTCTATTCTGCCCTTTGCGCATTCTTCCAGCGAAATTCCCCAACCGTGCGACTCCACGATGCGGATGTTTGAGATCGAAAAATCCTCGACGTTTGCAAAAAGAACGCCTATTCCGCGCCAGTCGCCATATTGCGACTCGCCTTCTTTTCCCGCATCGGTGCCGTAGGAATGGTTGTGTCTGTCCCAAAAATCCATGGTTTCGTGGGTTTTTCTTTCAGGGGGGATCCAGTCCGCAAGGGCTATCAGGTCGTCAACCTCGTAAGGACAGGGGTTGGCAAGTATTTTCGAGCTGTCGCCCACGGCTCTCGGGTGGTCTGCGCCGACAAGAGTGCAAAGACCTTCGCCTTTTATATGTATGTTGTGTATTCTTTCGGGAAAGGGGATTCCAAGTCCGCAGTTTGCGCTTCTGAAAAAGTTGTCGCGGCAGTTGTCCGAAAGCTTTATCGTGCTGTTCTGCATGATGATCGTGGTGTTTTCTTCAAGAAGAATGGCACGGTCGATCAGCCAGAATTTTCGGTCGGGTTCAATGTCGGACACTCTGGGAGGAACGATCACGATTCCGTCTGCCCCTTTGTTTTTCATGGCGTTTTCAAAAGTTTCGCTGTCGGTTTTGCCGATATGATCGTTGACGTTTATCATTTATTACATCTCCTTTTGCGTGATCTGTTTTGTCGGATGCTTTATCTGATATTGTACATATACTTTGAAAATTTTCAATAGCTTTGATTACGAAAAATTTTCGAAAAGAAAAAACTGCGGATCGCGCAGTTTTTCATTTTCTATTCTATTTCCACTTTCACATCCGAAGTGGCAGATATTATGTCTGCAAAACGCAAAAGCTCTTCTTTGGGCAAAAAATCTTCGTTTTCAAACTTTGGATTTTTGCCGAGAAGATTTGATTTTGAAATTCCCAAAGGATGGTATGGCTCAAGATTTACGGCAATCACGTTTTCAAGGCTGTTTGCAAGCTCGGCTATTTTTTCAAAATGCGCTCTTTCGAGGTTTATGTCGGGAATTATCGGGCAACGCAGAATGATCTTTGCGCCAAAACCGTCAAGACACCGCAGATTCTCAAAAATCAACTCGTTTGAAACACCTGTGTATTTTTCGTGTTCGTCCTTGTCAAAAAGCTTTATGTCAAAAAGCCAGAGATCAACGTATTTTGCCATGTCCGCAAGATCGCGTCTGCAAAAGCCCGAGGTCTCAACGGCGGTGGAAATCCCGTTTTCTTTTGCTTTTTTAAGGAGCTCAAGGGCAAAATCAAACTGTGCCAGAGGCTCGCCTCCCGAAAGGGTAAGTCCGCCGCCCGACTGCTCGTAAAAGGGCAGATCGCGCATCACCGTTTCCATCACTTTGTCGGCGCTCATTTCCTCGCCGCATATTTCAAGCGATTTCGCAGGGCATACCTTGGCACATTCGCCGCATTTTTCGCAGTTTTCGCGCACAAAAACATGACCGCTTTCACCGAACTTGTGGCATATGTTCGGGCAGACCTTTTCACAAAGGCGACAGCCGATGCACTTTTTTGCATCGTAAAAAATCTCGCTTTTTGCCGCGTGCGATTCGGGATTGTGACACCACACGCACGAAAGGGGACACCCCTTGAAGAAAACGGTGGTACGTATGCCCGGCCCGTCCGAGGTGCTGAACCGCTGAATATTGAATATCTTGCCTGTCATTATATCTCGTGCTCCGTTCGAAGAATAACTTCCTTTTGCATCTGTGGCGAGATTCGGGTGAAATAATCGCTGTAGCCGCCGATGCGCACCACAAGATCCTTGTACTGCTCGGGATTTTCAACGGCTTTTTCCAGTGTTTCTTTGTCGATAACGTTTATCTGCATCTCAAATCCGCCACGGGAAATATATGTTTTCACGATGTTTTTCATGGTTTCGATCGAACCCTTGCCCAGTGATTTTTTTGAGAATTTCATATTCACGGCCACACCGCCGATAAGCTCGTGGTGATCCCACTTTGTCGACGAAAGAACAGATGCCGTCGGACCTTTCATTTCTCTTCCCTGGCAGGGACCCGAGCCGTCGCCAAGGGGGAAACCTGCACATCTGCCGTCGGGGGTAGCACCCGTTTCTCTTCCGAACCATTCGTGCATTATCCAGCAGAAAACGCTGGGGATAATGTTGGCGTTCGAGTGGATGGATTGGTATTTTTTACATTCCGATACGAGGTGATCTGTGATAAGGCTGAAATATCCGTCGATATCGTCATCGTCGTTGCCGTATTTTGGAATGGTGTTTTGTATCATCTGGCGAAGAACTTCGTTGCCTTCAAAATCCGCATCGACTATTTTCTTGAACTCGCAAATACTTAAAAGCTTCTTTTCAAAAACCACCGTTTTCACCGCATAAAGCGAGTCGACAAGATTTGCAACCCCCACAAAACTCGGGGTTATCCAGTTGTATACGGCACCGCCCTTTTCGATGTCAAGCCCTCTTTCAAGACAATCGTTGACAAAGCATGAGAGAAGGGGATTCATCGAATTTTTGTTGCGTATTCTTCTTGCTCTGTCCTGCCATTCAAAATTGTCCTTTATCCTTGCATCGAGATGAGCAAATAGGGCATCGATAAGACTGTCAAAGCTTTCGTATTCCTTGTCCATCACATCAAGCAGAAGCTGGGGCATATTGGTATATGGGCTTGCCACCCACACGTTTGATGCCGCAACGGGGGTTATCTCGACACAGGTGCTGTGGATATAATTGCACGCCTGCTCTTTGGGAACGCCATAAGAAAGAAGACCTTTTGTAATCGTTTCGTCGCCGAAAATTGCAGGATGACTTCTTCCGTGCGAAAGAATTTCGCAGGCTTTTTCAAGATATTTGTCGTCGGTGTCTGTGGTGTAGCAAAGGCCGACAGAGGGGTAAACAAGGCGGATGTCGTCAATTACCTGCATACCCATTTCTGTAAGGTCGTTGGCAACGGCTTTGCCGTTTTCGTCGCGGCCGCCCACCATATATCCCGACGAAAGTCCGTTGGGAACACGCATATTTATTTGTATGCCCAAAAGGTCAAGCAGAAGCTGTGCGCGCTCTTTGGAAAGAATGCCGTTTTTTGTATCTTCGAGATAATATGGCAAAAGGTACCTGTCGGGATGACCCAGCTGAAATTGTTGCAATCCAAGGCGGTATGGGTTTATCGAAAGGCAATGCGAAACAAAATGCACTGCCTGCACCGCTTCGTGGAAAGATTCTGCAGGTTCTGCAGGAACTTTTTTGCATATACGGGCAATGTCGTAAAGCTCGGCTTTTCTTTCTTCGTTTTCTTCTTTTTCTGCAAGCTCGAGTGCTTTTTTTGCATAGTTTTCCGAATATACGATCACCGCTTCAAGGCACTTTTTGCAGGTGTTGTAAAACTCTTTCTTTTCGCCGCAGCTGTCGGGCAAAAGGCCGTCGATCTTTTCTATTATACCGCGCAGGCCGCTCTTTAAGACAAGCTCGTAGTCTATTGCCATGTGCGAATCCTGACCGGGGCCTGCCAATCCGTTTCTTTCGTCGGCGATGGGGTGATATATCTTTTCCCATTCGTCATAGTCGCGCTCGTTCATCAGAAGTTCGCTTTCGCCCACAATAAGCTCACCGTCGGTAATGTGGGGGGTGAAATTTGTAAGCGCATAATAGTATGCATCGGCGTATTTTTCATATTCCGATTCTCGGGTGTCGGCCGAGTATTTTTTGTAAAAATTATAATAAAACTCGTCGTTTCTCGGATAGTGATCGAGAGCGACAAGACGGAGTTTTTCGATTCTTTCCATGCCTGTTCTCCTTTTTTGCTTTTATACTTGCATTATGACACATATTGTGATACAATAATAGTACAAAAGTTCAAAAATCATGTATAATAATTTCAAAAACCGAGGTGCTTATGAAATCTGACGGCAAATTCCGAAGCTACGCCGATCGATGCTTCAAAAACTCTGCCCAATCGGTACGCGCGTTTGTTTACACTGACTATTCGATCGAGCCCCACGACCACGATTTTTACGAGATGAATGTGGTGTTTCGCGGTGAGGGCACCCACGTCATCGAAGGCTCGCGCTTTTTGGTGCGTACGGGTGACGTTTTCGTTATTCCGCCAAACACGGTTCACGCCTATTACGACACCCATGATCTCGACGTTTTTCACGTGCTTTTTAGAAATTCCTTTGTGGCGGAAAACCGGGAAGAAGCGGTGGGTGTGCCGGGTTTTTTACAGCTTGTGGAGATCGAGCCTTTCTTGCGAAAAAGCTTTTCAAGCCCCTTCTTTCTGCACCTTTCGGCACCAAAGCTTTCCAATCTTCGGGACGAGCTTTCGCTGATACGGGACGGGGGAGAGTTTGATCGCGACGAGCTTGAACCCTTAAAAAACCACACGGCGTGGAAGATAATCTACCAGCTGTCGTATCAGCTTTTCAAACAGCTCGAAACCAAGGGCGGCTGTGCGGAAAAATACGAAAGCAATATAATCAAGGCGCTTGAATATATCCATCAGCACTACGGCGAAAAAATAACCGTCGATTCGCTGTGTAAAACGGTCTTTCTTTCGCGATCCACCTTCCTGCGCAATTTTTCTTCCATCTGTGGCTGTACGCCCATAAATTATCTTAACTCGTATCGGGCAAAAAAAGCTCTTGAAATGATAGAGCAAGGGGGCTTTTCAAAAACCGAAATCGCCCATGCCTGCGGTTTTTATGATCTTTCGCACATGGAGAGGGTATTGAAAGAAAAGAAAGATCTGCCGTAATATTTTGTTCTCAAAAAGTTTGTTAACATTTATTTCACAACTAAACAATGAATACACATAGTAGAAGTTATATAATAAAAATGTATTTTTGCAACGTTTTTTATAAATGTTGCACCATTGAAAGGAGAAAAATATGAGAAGATCAAAGCTTTTGTCGGTGCTTTTGTGCATCGCGATGCTCGTGGGACTTTTCCCGATGATCATCACGACCTCTGCCGCAGCACCTTCGATCACTCTCAACCCCACCACCATCGAACCCGGCAACACCGTTTTCGATGTAATTTGCGAAAACACAGACGCCAAGGACTGGATCTGCGTTTATCATTCGTCTCAGACGGTCGGTGAAAATAAGCATTCCGGCTGGCAGTTGGCTCCCGTCGGCGGCGGAACAGTTACTTTCAGCACCGAATTTTTCAACAGTGAAGATCATTATCTGGCAAGAACCAAGAATACCCCCGGCGGATGGCCTCTGCAGGAGGGCGAATGGACTATCGTTCTTTTTGACAACGATACTTACACCGAGATTCTCGATCAAGAGGTGCTTACCGTAAAGAAAGCTCCTGTGATCGGATCGGTATATGTTTCGAATAAATATGGTTCTGACACCAACGACGGCTTGACAGAAGAAACATCTGTCAAGACAATCGCACGCGCCATCGAAATCATTGGCACGACCAAGGACGGAACGATCGTCGTTCTTGACGGTAAGGACAAGGACGGCAATGCCGAATATGCCGTTTACACAAGAAGTTCAAGCTCGCCTTACACATACGGCGGCGAACAGGACGTTCTTCAGTATGTCAACGTTCCTGCTCATACGGGAACTATCACTTACGTCGGAGATGCTTCCGATTCGGTACTCTGCTTCGGTATAAATCATCTCGAGCTTAAGGGCCCGTCTGTTTTCAAGAATATTACCCTTATCGAGGGATATAATACCGGCAAAAACTTTGTTACATATGGACATAGCGCAAAGTTCGAAGGAAATATCACATATCTGAGAACAAGAAAGACCGGAGCGGGAACTGCGGCAAATGCAGGTATTGCTGCTGCGGGAAATCTTGATATTGATGTATCGGGACGTTACAGCTCGTCCAATTCCGGCACCATTTCGCTTCTTTCCGGAAATTACAACGAAGTTGCTTTTGGCGGTTGGGATGGCACCGTTACTCTTGCGGGAGACCAGGGCATTTATGTTGACGGCGCAACAATACAGACCATCAAGCTGCGCAACGGTTCGGGCTCGTGGTCTATGCAGGATCTTTCTGTTGTCATAGACAGCGGAAGCGTAGGCAAAATTGCCGATGTCGGAGCAGGCAACTGCACGGCAAAATCTCTTCAGATCATAATGAACAACGGGCTTTCCGTTCCTTACACCGCAACAGGCATGACACTTACCGACGGCGCATGGGTGCTCAAGGCAGCTGCAGATGATTCGGGTGCGAAGCTTGCACTTACCGACACCATCGGAAGCTTTGAGGTCATTGGCGAAAAAATCGCCGTCGCACTGTCTTCTTCGGGTGTTACATATACGTCCGCTGAAGGAATTCTTACAGTTCCCGCAGGTGAATATACCGTTACATGGACCAAGGAACTTTCGGGCGATCAGATTCTTGTGAAATACGACGGTGTTATTGACACGGGATATTACGTAAAAGGTTCAACTATCACTCTCCCCACACTTTCCGACAACCCCGCGGGTGAGTTTGTTGGCTGGACAATCAACGGAGTTTCTTACAACGGCGGTGACCTTTTTGTTCTCCCCGAAGACGAGGACGAGGTAAATATTGTTTCCGTTTGGAACAAAATCGATGATGTTGCCATTGTGTATGTTGATGCCGAAAAGGGTTCCGATTTCAACAACGGTGCAAGCGAGCTTGCTCCTTTTGCGACACTTGATGCCGCAATAAAAGCAGTTGATGCGGCTCAGGCATCCAAAAGATATGTTATCATCATCGGCGAACAAAAGATCACGGGATCGCTTGCTATGCATGAAAACATGATCATCATTACCGGTGGCTCAGTTAACATTTACAATGAAAGTGTTGCTGTGAACGGTCCCACAACCTTTGAAAAAATAACTCTCAATATAACAAAGGCAAGTAAGTTTATCGAATCCGCAGGTCACGAGCTTGTGATGGGTGATGGTATTAATTTCACAACGACTGCGTCAAACATCCTCGGCGCATCCTTCCACATCGGAACCTATAACACAGACGGCGGCAGAGAAAACTTTGTTCACAATTCGGGCAAAACAAGAATAGTGTACGTCGGCGCATACTACAACACCGCTTCAAGACACAAGACAGCAGGCGCAGACATCGTTATCAACGGCGGAGATATTGACATTCTTCGCTTTGGTGCAGACGGCTGGACAGGCGGCCCCACCTACGGCGTTGACTTTACCGATGACGTAAATCTTACCATTAACGGCGGAACAGTGAAAACTGTTATGGAACACTCCGGAACTTATGCTCCCACCTTCGGAGGAGCTGTTCAGGTTATTCTCAACAACGGTATCGACGTTTCGATCCCCGAATTTTCCGCAGCTGACGGTTTCTGGCTTATGAAGGGTGAAGCCCGCGACGGAAGCAGCCTTTCTACCACAGACAAGGCCGGCGAATTTAAAGTAAGCGGCGATCTTACGGCTGTTGCAACTTCTGATAACGGCGAAATATATATTTCTGCCAGCGGAATCCTTGCAGTTCCCACAGCCGGTAAATATACCGTTACATATACCGATGTCGTATATTACACCAACACGGGTACAGAGGTTGAATTCCTCGAGGATTATTCTATTGCATTTAACAATCTGCGCCATCTCGAAAAGGACGGCAAGCTCTTTATCGGTTGGGTGGACGAAAACGGCAACGGCGTTACAAGCACAGATTTCAAGAAGGGCGACAAGCTCTTTGCAAAATACGTTGACTGCGATTTTTCGGACGAAGGTGACTTCTTTATCAAGGGCGTTCAGATCAGGACCATCGAGCCTGCAGGTCTCCGTTTTATCGTAGAAAAGACCGATGCTTTGCAGGACGCACTTGACGTTACCGAATACGGTTCTGTTATTATACCCTCTGAAGTTCTCGGAACCAAAAAGCTCGAGCTCGACACAACCTATACATTCAACGGTAAGAACTATTCGTCCAAGGCTGTCGAGGGCATCAGAACCTTTGCAGACACAGACGACGGCATTCAGTACACAGTTTGTGTTATCGACATCACAGAAGATTACTACAGAAGAAACTACACAGTCCGCGGTTACATCAAGTACACCGATGCCAACGGCGCGCAGAAGGTTATTTACACCAACAGCTACGCCACAAGCCTTTACACCGTCGCAAAGGAAGCTCTTAAGGACACCACGATCAGCGATTCCGACAGAGCATACCTTGCAACCATCAAAAATTACGTTGACGAAACACTCAAGCAGGAATATATGAATCAGACACGAACAGATATCAAGGGCTCAAGTGCAGATCCCAAGACATGGATCTATCAGCTTGGCGACGGCGTAATGGTGCGCGAAGTTGAGATTGATTCGGGCATTCCCGGTTCTGACGTTGAGATCGTTCAGCTTTCTGATACCCACTTCAATTACTGTACCGAAGAAGACCTCAAGGACCCCGTACTTGCAAGCACATGGGCAAACAGAAGAGCCTTCAGATATCCCGGCACACAGACGGCTCTTCTCAACAGTATCGAATACGCAAGCTACTCCGATCAGATAGTTGTAACAGGCGACGCCATCGACTATCTCTCGCAGGGTTGTGTTGATCTTCTTTATACCTATGTATGGAATCCTTATCCTGACACACTCATTCCTCTCGGAAACCACGAGCCCGTAAAGAAGATGCAGGGCACAGTTGCCGAAACAACAACAGTTGCCGAAAGATACGAACAACTCAAGAAGGTCTGGAAGCACGACGTTTACTACACAGAAAAGATTCTTAAGAACGACGAGGGCACCGAAAAGGTAATGATCATCCAGATGGATAACAGCCAGAGAAAGTTCTGGGATCATCAGGTTCCTCTCTTGGAAGCAAGTATCGAAAAGGCGAAGGCAAAGGGACTTCCCATCCTTCTCTTCACTCACATTCCGTTTATCACAAGAAACCCTGCCGATGCGTCTATGGATGCTATCCGTATCAACGATACAACAAGTAGCCCCGCAAACTTCTATAACGACGGCAACTTTATCTCAGACACCGGCACAGGTGCAACCAAGCAGATCTATGATCTTATCGCTATGAACCCCGATGTTGTCAAGGCTCACTTCTGCGGCCACTGGCACTGTGATTTCTATACCGAGATCTGGTCGAAGAACGCCGACGGAACAGACAACAAGGACGTTGTTATTCCTCAGTATATCCTCACCGGTTCGTCGTATGACAAGGGCCACGCTTTGAGAATCACGGTTAAGTGATATACAAAACCGCAATTTTAAAAAGTTTAAAAAGCTGCAGCTAATGCTGCAGCTTTTTTGCGCCCGTTTGATTTGATCGACGAATTGTTCGGACATACTCATTGACAAAAAACTCGAAAAGAACGAACACCTTTTTTCTTTTGTTCAAAATGCCTATTATATGGCGAAATTTTCTGCATTATGCCGAATTTTATAAAATAGGAAAGAATTTGTTTGAAAAATCACGAAACGTGTGGTACAATAAAAGGTGGCGGAGACAGATCTTCGCATAAAAGAAACATATTTTGGAGGATGTTTAATCATGAACAAGAAACTGATTTATGACATCGGTGACAAGCCGAAGTTCGGAAGTCTTTTGATTTTCGCTTTTCAGCAGCTGTTGGCAATTCTTGCCGCAACCATCGCCGTCCCGACGATCATCGGTATTCCCACTCAGATCCCCGCGGCGATCTTCGGCGCAGGTGTCGGCACACTGGTTTATCAGCTTTTCACAAAGTTTAAGAGCCCCGTTTTCCTCGGTAGCTCGTTCGCATTCCTCAGCTCGCTGGGAGTTGCTGTGGCATACGGCTATTGCGGTATCCTTCTCGGCTCTATCGTTGCAGGTCTCGTTTATGTCATTATAGCCATCATTATCCACTTTACAGGTACAAACTGGGTAGACAAGCTTATGCCTCCCGTCATCATCGGCCCCACGGTTGCGCTCATCGGTCTTTCGCTTGCAGGCGCTGCCATGGGTGATATCACCAAGGCAAACGCTTCGGCTATCTATCCCACAAACAACCTTGTCGGTCTTCTTTGTGGTTTTGTTGCTTTCCTTGTCATCGTTATTTGCTCGACACAGAAAAAGTACAAGATGGCTCGCCTTGTTCCCTTCATTCTCGGCATCGTTGCAGGCTATGTTGTTGCTGCAATTTTTACGGTTATCGGCACTCTCTGCGATCTTGACTATCTCATGATCATCAATTTCCAGCCTGTTATCGACAATTTTGTTGATGCAAACGGTGCTTTCAAGGGAATCGAAGCATTCTTTGCTTATCCTCATTTCACGGTTGTTGAAGCTGTTAAGGAAATGACCACAGGCGTATTCTCGAAAGAGATTGTTGCCGCAAACGCTGCAAACGGCAGAGAAGCAGCTCTTCTTGGACTTGGCAGTATTGCAGAAGTGGTTATCGCATTCCTTCCTGTTGCCCTCGTTGTTTTTGCAGAACATATCGCTGACCACAAGAACCTCTCTTCGATCATCGACAAAGATCTTATCAAAGAACCCGGTCTTAAGAGAACACTTCTCGGTGACGGTGTCGGCTCTATCATGGGTACTGCATTTGGCGTTTGCCCCAACACTACCTACGGCGAGTCTGTCGGTTGTGTTGCCATCACAAGAAACGCTTCTGTTGTTACCATCACAGTTACAGCATTTATGTGCATGATCCTTTCGTTCATCAGCCCCGTTATGGTAATTCTTCAGACAATTCCTTCCTGCGTAATGGGCGGCGTGTGCCTCACACTTTACGGCTTTATCGCAGTATCCGGTCTTAAGATGTTCAAGGATCTCGACCTCAATGACAACAAGAATCTCTTTGTTGTTGCATCCATCCTCATCTCGGGTATCGGCGGCCTTGCCATCCAGATTCCTTATGCACTCGATGCAACAGGCACAGTGGCAAAGTTCATTCAGATCACCCCCATCGCAACCGCACTTATCATCGGTATCATCACAAACACAATTCTTTCCAAGGTTGAAAAGAGTAAGCTCGGACAGGAAAAAGGCAATTCTTCGGAGGAAGATAAATAATGAAAGATTACAAGAACGTAACTATATTTGACCACCCACTCATCCGTCACAAGATCGCGATTTTGCGTGACGAAAACACCAGCATGAAGGAATTTCGCGAGCTGGTTGAGGAAATAACCACTCTCATGACCTTCGAATGTCTGCGAGAGGGAGTGCCCACCGTCGAAAAGGAAGTCAAAACTCCCCTTGAGGTATGTACACAGCAGGTGGTTAAAGACAACGCCATAGTTATCGTGCCTATTCTTCGCGCAGGACTCGGTATGGTAAATGGTATTCACGTGCTTTTCCCGTCGGCAAGAGTCGGCCATATCGGTCTTTACCGCGATGAAGAAACTCTTGAACCCCAGGAATATTACTGCAAGCTTCCATCGCACATCGAGGACAAGCTTGTTCTTCTCGTCGACCCGATGCTCGCCACAGGCGGAAGTGCCTGCGACGCCATTAAGATGCTGAAGAGCCACGGCTGCAAGAATATCAAGTTCATGGCAGTCATCGGTGCTCCGGAGGGCGTAAGCCGCGTTGCAGAAACCCACCCCGATGTTCACATTTTCGTTTCTACTCTCGACAGATGCCTGAACGAAAACGGATATATTCTTCCCGGTCTCGGCGATGCCGGCGACAGACTCTTCGGAACAAAGTAAAAAAAGATGCACCTCTGAAAATCAACTTTCAGAGGTGCTTTTTTGTGCGAAAATAAATAATTTGAACCGCGATTATTCATTTTTTGACTGTTATAAAATTGAATATTTTGTAAAATCGACGATATTGCGCCTTTTTTTGCAGTAGCTATTGACTTTTTATGCAGTTTGAGGTATAATGTACCTGAATTTTTATGTATTTTGAAAATTCATAAGAAAATTTTTTCGGAGGAAAAAATCATGAAGAAAATTGCACTTTTACTCGCACTCGTTATGGTTGCAATGTTTGCTTTCGCTTCCTGCGCAGGCACCAAGGACGCAGCTATAACAAAGATCACTGTCGCTACAGGCGGCGCAACAGGTACATACTACGCATACGGTATGGCTATGGGTCCTGTTCTTCAGGAAAAGACAGGCCTCACCTTCGACGTTCAGTCGACAGGCGCTTCCAAGGCAAACATCCAGCTCATCCAGTCGGGCGAAGTTGACATGGCTGTCGTTCAGAACGACGTTATGTACTACGCTTACACAGGTACAGACCTCTTCGAGGGCGCTCAGACTCAGGATTTTGCGGCAATCGGTACTCTTTACCCCGAACTCTGCCAGATCATCGCTTCCAAGGATTCCGGCATCGAATCGATCGCTGACCTTAAGGGCAAGAGAGTTTCTGTTGGCGACGCAGGCTCGGGCGTTGAATTCAACGCAAAGCAGATCCTCGAAGCTTACGGCATCGACATGAACGCTGACATCGAAAAGCAGAACCTCGGCTTCGGCCCTTCTGCAGACGCTCTCAGAGATGAAAAGATCGACGCTTTCTTCTGTGTAGCAGGTATCCCCACAACAGCTATCACAGACCTTGCTATGGGTACAGACATCGTTGTTCTTTCTGTTGATGACAAGGAATTTGACAAGCTTACAGAAAAGTACGACTTCTACACAAAGCAGATCATCCCCGCAGGCACATACGAAGGCGTTGAAGAAGACGTTCAGACTGTTGCGGTTATGGCTACATACATCGTTGACAAGGATCTTCCCGAAGACGTTGTTTACAACATCACAAAGGCAATCTTTGAAAACAAGGAAGCTATCACAGCTGCTCACGTTAAGGGCGCAGAACTTGACAGCGCAAAGGCTGTTGAGGGTATCGCAGCAGTTCCTTTCCATGCAGGCGCAGCTAAGTACTTCACAGAAATCGGCGTATTGGAAGCAGAAGCTCCCGCAGCTGAATAATCAGTGAATAAACGTTTTATCACAGCCGTAATTGCTTTTGCGGTTACGGCTGTGACCATTTTTTTGGCTTCGTGCAGCTCCGCAATGCGCCTTGCGGTGTACGATACACAGACCAACAAGACATACAGAACTTTCGAAGTTTCCGAAGGGACAGAGTTTTCTGTTGAATTTATACATTCCGTAAACAAAAGCCCCGTCATTGACGTCTATTGTATAAGAGACGGCAACATCGTTGTCGACCGCACCATATACTCCGCCTTTGGAGCAGGTGTGCAGACCGAGATAGAAGAAGGGCAGACTCTTGAATACGACGAGGATGGAAACATGGTTGTTTCGGGATTTAACATTATTTTTCCCGAAGTAAAATACATCGTCGGCACAGTTTCCGACCACATTCTGCGTATTGAAGGGGAATATATAAGTTTAACAGAGCTGTGCGGCAAAAACGCCCACATTGCTTTCAAGCTCAGATGACCCCTGCGGTTCTTTTCTTTGTTTGTATTATTTATCATATTTAAGGAGGTACAAAAGTGTCCGAAAACGTAAAAAACAAACCGGTCAAATCTGCCGACGAACTTATGGCGGAATTCGACCGCGAATCGAACACAAGACAGTTTACCGGTCTTGCATCAAAGATCGTGACGGCGGCGTTTCTTCTTTTTGCCCTTGCGACTTTTGCCACAAGATTTATAACACTTCCCGAACAGGCAAGAATGGTAGCATTCCTCGGAGTTATCATGTTCCTTGGTTTTCTCATCTTCCCACTTTACAAGAAGCAGACCAAGAAAAAGAATTATATCCCGTGGTATGATTTCATCCTCGCAATCGTGGCGGCGACTCCCTTCATGTACTACGCCACAAATTTTTATGCTATCACAAACCGCGCGGTTATGATCAACGACGTGGACAAGATCATGGCGATCGTCGGCATACTCTGTCTTTTCGAGCTTTGCCGCAGAGCCGTGGGTCTTCCCATCCTCTTCGTCGCAGGCGGTTTTATCGTATACGCTTTTATCTACGGAAAATCTTTGCAGTCTATCCTTTACAACCTTTTCTATACGACAAACGGTATCCCCGGCACACCTCTTAATGTTTGTTCTACCTTTATCGTATTTTTCATCATTCTCGGTGCTTTCCTTGAAAAGACGGGCATCGGCTCGTTCTTTGTTGACCTTGCAAACTCGATTGCAGGCTATGCATCGGGCGGACCTGCAAAGGTTGCGGTTATCTCTTCGGCTCTCGAAGGTATGTATTCGGGAAGTTCCGTTGCCAACACAGTCGGCAGCGGCAGCGTTACCATCCCCGTTATGAAAAGCATCGGATATAAGAGCGAATTTGCGGCGGCTGTTGAAGCTGCTGCTTCCACAGGCGGACAGATCATGCCTCCCATCATGGGTGCTGCGGCTTTCCTTATGTCCGAGATTACCGGTCTTCCCTATACCACCATCGCAGTTTCTGCAATTCTTCCTGCAGTCCTTTATTTTGCAGGTATCTTCATGATGATCCACTTCGAAGCAAAGAAGCTTGGACTTAAGGGTCTTCCCAAGGACAGCATACCCAATTTCTTCAAGCTCTTCATAAGAAAAGGCTATCTCTTCCTTCCCATCATCGTTCTTGTTTCGATGATGTCGGCAGGTAAAACCCCTGCCATGTCGGCTTGTATGGGTATTGTCACCACCCTTGGTATCATGCTTATCGAGGATCTTGTCAAAACCATCGTCAGATTTGTAAAGAAGACTCAGTCGGCTTCCGAAAGCGCAAAAGAGCTTGTGGTTCTGCTCGTTCCCGTGGCCGCTCTTGCAGTTTTCATGTTTGTTTTTGGCTTCAAGCTCGAAAATGCTTGCCTGCTCACAGGTTTTGTGTATATCCTTCTCAGCTTCCTTACCAAGAACACAAGAGAATCGGGCAAGATCTCCCTTGAAGCACTCGAAACAGGTATGCGCAACACCATGGGTGTTTCGCTGGCCTGCGCTCTTGCAGGTATAGTCGCAGGCGTTGTCACCATGACAAGCCTCGGCTCGACACTTATCAGTATCATTGTTCCTATTGCAGAAAAGAATATGTTGCTTGCTCTGTTTATGACAATGATCGCCTGCATCATTCTCGGCATGGGTGTTCCCACCACTGCAAACTACCTTATCATGGCGACCATCACAGCACCGATTCTTACAGAAATGGGCCTTCCCGTGCTTGCGGCGCATATGTTCGTATTCTATTTCGGTATTGTTGCCGATATCACTCCTCCTGTCGCCCTTGCGGCATACGCAGGCAGTGCTATTGCACATTCCAATCCGCTTAAAACCGGCGTTATGGCAACGCGACTTGCCATCACCGCCTTTATTATTCCATACATCTTTGCCTTCAATCCCAAGATGCTCTTTATAGAAGCCACAGGCATTGAGATTGTTGTAATAATTCTCACTGCCATTATCGGTATTTTCGCTCTTTCTGCGGCTCTTGAGGGTTACATGTTCAGAAAACTGAAGTTCTACGAGATCATTCCCCTCATCATCGGCGGTCTTCTCATGATCTACCCCGACAATCTCACAAGCGTCATCGGTCTTGTGGTTGTTGCGGTGATCACGGTTCTCCAGGTTATTATGTCCAAGAAAGAAAAGCATCATCTTAAATGATTGTATACGATCCCTGCGGAGTACGCCGCAGGGATCGTGTTTTTGTGTCAGAAAAACGAAATATTTTGATATTGACACGGTGTGTTTTTTGTGTTAAAATTGTTCAAAATAATCGGAGGTGCGATATGAATATTTTTGCCGATAAGTTTTCGCAAAAAAAATGGGGAGTTTTCAACCATTATTTGTTCAACGACGTTTGCAATCCCGAAAGCCCCAAAAATTTGGGAAAGAATATAACAGACTGGGACACTGCAGTAAATCATTTTGACGTCGAAAAGCTTGCATATAACCTGCACAGGATGAACGCAGGTTATTATTTCATCACCCTGATGCAGGGCACAAAGCATCTGCTTGCCCCGAACGCGACGTACGACGCGATCGCCGGCACAAAACCGGGAGAGGCGTGTGCCATCCGCGATCTTCCCATGGAGCTTGCCGACGCTTTGGCAAAGTATAACATCGACCTCTGCCTTTACTATACGGGCGACGGACCCCACGTCGACAGAGAGATTGGTGCAAAATTCGGCTATTCCGGCGATGCAGGCGACGGTTCGAGTGTTGACGAGCATTTTTGCAAAAACTGGACAGCGGTGCTCGAGGAATATGCTGTGCGCTACGGCGATAAAGTCAAGGCATGGTGGATAGACGGCTGTTACAGAGAAAATCTTGGCTACAACGAAGAGTATCTTGGCCTTTACCGCGATGCCGTTAAAAAGGGAAATCCCGATGCGCTTGTCACCTTCAATCAGGGAGTTTTTGCCTACCTTGAAAAATATTGGCCGCTGGAGGAATTCACGGCAGGCGAGTCAAACTCTTTTATTTACGCCACTCCCGAAAAATATATCGACGGTGCTCTTGCTCACACCCTTGCGCCCCTTGGCTATAACCCCCACGGCGAGTATTGGTATGACTGGTGCGGTTGGGGATGTCGCGGACTCAAGCACACAAAGGAATATATGCGCGACTATATCCGTAATTTCACAGGACACGGTGGCATCGTGTCTGTAGACATATACGTAAACATCGACGGCTCGTTCGACCCCGAACAACAAGAGTTTCTTGAATGGGTGGGAAACAATCTTTGATATAAATATCGCTAACGGTCACAAAATCCCGACAGAAAACCTGTCGGGATTTTGTTGTTTTTCGACGCGTGTTATTGACATATTTCCGTACTTGTGTTAAAATAGTTCCAAATGAAACAGTTTCATCTGAAACTAATTTTTCGGAGGTGTTGTCATGGCAGGCGTCATGCGCAATATAAATGTCATCTACCGTTGCAGCGCGATAAACAGAAAACAAAATTCAAAAGAAGGACTTGACGGTATTTACCACAGCTACATCATTGCTATCTTCCACCATCCCGGCTTTTCTCAGGATAAGCTTTCGCGGCACATCTGCGTCAGCAAAAGCAGTGTCACGCGGCATCTTGCTTTTCTTGAAGAACACGGCTATATCGAACGCCGTCAGGGGGAGGATAAGCGTGAAATGCTGGTCTTTCCGACAGAAAAGCTCGAAAAAGCCTATACCGAGACCTATGCAATAAGCAAAGAATGGCGCGAAAGAATAACGGCAGATCTTTCTGATGAAGAAAAAGAGCTTGCTGCAAGGGTACTCGAAAAAATGGCTTTCACCGCACGCGAGGTCATTTTTGGCGCGGAGGATGAAGAATGAAAACTGTTTTTGCCTATCTGAAAATGTTTTATCGCCGCATGGCGGTAGGCTTTTCGATAAAAACGGTGGCAACTCTTTCTGAACTGATGCTGCCGTATATTCTCAGTCATATTCTAAAGAACGTTATCGGAAGCCATGTTTCGGATATTATTCTTTGGGGCGGTCTTATGGTGCTTTTTTCTGCCACAGCGCTTGTGTGCAACATAACGGCAAACCGCATGGCGGCGCACGTGTCGCGCGATTTTGCCGAGAATATGCGCAAGGATCTTTTTGCAAAAACTCTTGCTCTCTCTGCGCGGCAGACAGACAAATTCACCATTCCGTCGCTTGAATCGCGCATAACCACCGACACCTACAACGTCCATAGCTTTATCAATATGATCCAGCGCATGGGCGTGCGCGCCCCGATTCTCCTTTTTGGCGGCATCGCGGTTACACTTTTTATGGATGCAAAGCTTGCCCTTGTCATGATCGCGCTGCTTCCAATCATTTTTGTCACGGTGTATTTTGTGCGAATGAAGGGCATACCGCTCTACCAAAAAGTTCAGGGCTCTGTTGACAACATGGTTCGTGTGGTGCGTGAGGATTCACAAGGCATCCGCGTCATCAAGGCTCTTTCAAAGGTCGATTACGAGCATCGCCGTTATGACACGGTCAATAAAGAGCTTGTGGGCAAGGAGTTGAAAGCAGGCGTTGTTATGGGCAGCGTAAATCCCTTGATGACCATGTTTATGAACGTGGGAAGTGTGGCTGTCATTGCACTCGGTGCATATTTTGTTTCAAAAGGTACCTCCGACCCCGAAAACGTGATTGCATTTATGCAGTATTTCACCCTCATATCCATGTCGCTTATGGCGGTGACGAGAATTTTTGTTATGTATACAAAGTGTGCCGCATCTGCAGGCAGAATCGCCGAGGTGCTGGAGGCACCCGAAGATATCGAGATTTGCACCAAAGAGGAGTATCCCGATATAAAAACAAATGCACACATCGTTTTTGATAAGGTCAGTTTTTCGTACAACGGCAAAAGAAATAACCTTTCGGATATCAGCTTTTCGCTGAAAAAGGGCGAGTCGCTGGGTATCATCGGTGCTACAGGCTCAGGAAAATCCACCCTTGTCAAGCTTCTTTTGCGCTTTTATGATACCGACAGCGGCAGCATCTACATAAACGGCGAAAACATACGTACCATTTCGAAGGAAAGGTTTTATAAGCTCTTTGGCTCGGCGCATCAGCACGATTTTCTCTTTGCCGATAGCATCCGCGAAAACATCAGCTTTGGTCGCGATCTTCCTATCGAGGATATCGAGCGCGCCGCAAAGATCGCGCAGGCAGAAGGTTTTGTTTCGGATCTGCCCGACAGATTTGAACATAAGCTTACCCAGCACGGAGCCAACATTTCGGGCGGTCAGAAGCAAAGACTTCTCATTTCCCGTGCGCTTGCTGCAAAACCCGAAATTCTGATACTCGATGACAGCTCGTCTGCTCTTGACTATAAGACCGATGCGGCGCTTCGCCGCGCCCTTGCCGAAAATATGGGGGACACCACTCTTGTCACGGTGGCGCAAAGGGTAAGCTCTGTCAAGGATTGCAGCATTATAATGGTGCTTGACGAGGGCAGAATAATCGGCATCGGCAAGCACGAGGAGCTTCTCGAAAAATGCCCCGAATACCGCGAGATAAGCGAATCGCAGATGGGAGGTGCCATAGTTGACTGACAAGCGAAAAAAAGGAACGACCGAAGAAAAAAGATCAAAAAAAGGAGTTTTTTTCCGTCTTTGTGGTTACGTTCTTAAATATTGGTACCTTTTTGTTCCTGCCATAATCTTCACGCTGTTTTCAAACCAGCTGTCGCTGATGGGACCGAAATATTCGGGCGACGCCATAGATGCTTTGGCAGGCGAAAGCGTTAACTTTGCCATTGTAAAAGAAAACGTTTTGAAAATGCTCGTCTGTTATCTTGTTTCGGCATTGCTTTCGTACATTCTTTCGGTTATTATGATAAACATGAGCCAAAGAATAGTGTACACCATGCGAAAGCAGGTGTTTGAAAAACTCACAAGTCTTCCCGTCGGCTATTTCGACACTCACCAGACCGGCGAGATAATCAGCCACATATCCTACGATATCGACACAATAAACAGCACTCTTTCCCACGATCTTGTGCAGATAATGACAAGCATTTATACAGTCATAGGCTCGCTTGTTTTTATGTGGAACATATCAAAACCGCTGATACTTGTTTTTGCCATAACCGTTCCTGCGGCGATAATTTTCACCCGTTACCGTTCAAGGCTTGTCCGTCCGCTTTTTTCCACCCGATCGCGCAAACTCGGCGAGCTGAACGGATATGCAGAAGAAATGCTGACAGGCTGCCGCACGATACAGGCGTACAACAGAGAAGACACTGTAAGCGGCCGTTTTAACCTGCGCAACACAGACGCTATGGACGCCTATTACAAGGCGGATTATCACGGCGCGATCACAGGCCCTTCGGTCAATTTCATCAATAATCTTTCTATATCCCTCATCATGATCGTCGGCGGAATACTATATATGTTCTCGCAGAACGGCACGGTGCAGGAGGGGGCGATATTTTTTATAACGCTTGGCGGAATTGCAAAGTTTGTTCAGTATTCGCGAAAATTTGCAGGACCGATAAACGAGTTTGCCAATATCATAACCGAGCTGCAATCTGCTTTTTCTGCGGCAGAGCGAGTTTTTGCCGTCATTGATGAGCAGCCCGAACCGATTGATAAGACAGAGGCCTTTGAGCTTTCGGATGTCATCGGAAGGGTGGAGCTTTCAGACGTAACATTTGGCTATACTCCCGAAAAGACCATACTCAAAAATATATCCTTCGTGGCAGAACCGGGCAAAACAGTTGCCATCGTCGGCCCCACGGGGGCGGGAAAAACCACCGTCATCAATCTTCTCATGCGCTTTTATGACATAAATGACGGCAGTATTACGGTGGATGGAAAAGACTGCCTTGATATAACCCGTGCATCTCTTCGCAAGGCATACACCATGGTGCTTCAGGATACCTGGCTTTTCAAAGGTACAATCTTTGAAAACATCGCCTATGGCAGAGAAAACGCCACTCTTGAAGAAGTGAAAGAGGCGGCAAAGACGGCAAAGATCGACGGATTCATCGAATCTCTGCCCGACGGATACGACACGGTGCTTACCGACGACGGCGTAAACATCTCCAAAGGTCAGCGCCAGCTCATCACCATTGCCCGCGCCATGATTTCGGGCTCTTCCATGCTTATTCTTGACGAGGCAACGTCAAACGTTGACTCGAGAACCGAAATGAAGATTCAGCAGGCGATGAACAGGCTGATGGAAGGTCGCACCTGCTTTGTCATTGCCCACAGACTTTCCACCATAAAGAACGCCGACACCATTCTTGTTATCCGCGACGGTGTCATCACCGAATCGGGCAATCACGAAGAACTTTTGAAAAAAGGCGGATTTTACAGCTCGCTTTATAATTCGCAGTATGAATAAAACCGCATATCTCAAATATCGGTTGACTTTCAAAACTGATTGTGATATACTGAAACAAAAAACAAAAGGAGATATAACGATGAAAAAAATATGTCTTTTTCTCGCAATTATTATGCTTGCTCTGCCTTTTGCAGGCTGTTCGGCAAAAAATGTGGATCTTTACAAAGAAGGCCTTTCTGTGGCATCAATAATGCACGAAATGGTAAACAGCGAAGAATATGCCGATATGATGGGAGTTCCCAATCTGCTTGAAGACGTGACCGAAAGGGTAAAGGAGCTTGATTTTTCAAAGCCCGAAAGCGTGTACAAGCTTTCGCTTCCCACGTCGGAAGAGCTTGTGAAAAACATGGGCATTGCCGACACATACGGCTGGGACAATATTCCCGATACCTTAAAAACACAGATCGAAAACCGTGTTGGCTTTTCAACCGTTGCCAATATGATAAACTCGACAATGGGACAGGAATACATCGCTTTTTGCTCGCTGTACAGCGCAGTGGTTAAAAACGAAGCTATTTCGGCAAAAGAGCCTGTGACCTACCTTTACGTTTTCAATGCAGGCATCGGTGTTGCCGTTACCTTCACAGACGGCTTGGCACAGGGTACTTTCCTCTTTGAAAAGGATCTTTTTGCCACCGACGAGCTTGAGCAGACTTTTGCACCTTTTGGCATAGGCTTTGCCGAAATAAAAGCATAACAGAAATGTTTTTCCCTGCCTCCGCAAAAAACGCGGAAGCAGGGATTCTTTTTGTTTTGATTATATAAATAAAGTGGAGAAAATCTTTAAAATTTTATATAAATATCAAAAAAACTGTTCCATTTTCTATATTGTTATGGTATAATGAAAAGGTATCTGTACAAGGCATACTGTGCCTTAAAAAAGAACAGAAAGAAAGGAAAACAAAGATGAAAAAATTACTTTCCATCCTTCTTGCTCTTTGTCTTGGAGCTTCCTGCGTTCCCGCAGTTCTTGCGGTGGACAAGGTCATCCACCCCCTTGACACCTTCGGCGAGCAGAAGGTTCCTGCATCCAACATTTCGGCGTTTGAAGGTGACTATGACGGCTACGTCAAGTCTATGGATGTTTTTGATGGCAGAAACTCCCACGTGCTCAAGCGCACAGGTGCAGACGCCACCAAAAACGGGTTTTGCTACTATCGTTGGGGCACTTTGCTTGACGATATCGGCGAGCCCATTCCTCTTTCGGGCGCAAAATATATTGTAGTTGACTACTACTATCAGTCTCCCGATGCCGAGCCTGCCCTCAACGGTCATCAGATGACCTGGACCCAGGTGAATATCTGCGGCGACAAGGACATAACAGAAGGCGTAAGCTTTGGTGTATCGGTAAAGTCCCGCAACGGCATGGTTGCAAACAAGTGGGATCAGATGGTATTTCCCTTGGGTGAAGCTTCTGCAGAAAAGAGAGCAAAGCTTACCGATGATATTTACTACCTCCGCCAGATCAAGCTTTATCCTTTGCTCGGCGAAGCCAATATGGGCAAATCCGACGTGCTTTACATCTCTGACGTTTCTGTACAGAGCTGGGACCCTGCAGTCGGCAATATCATCCTTGACAGAAAGGCAAACTTCCTCTCGGGTGACGAAGGTTCTGCCGCTCTTACAGTTGTGAACACAAAGGACCTCGATTATTATACAATCCCCGAATTTACAGGAACTGCTCCCGAAAACATGGAGTTTCTTACCTGGAAGTGCACTTTCGACAACAAGACTTACACCCCCGGCACCACCGTTCAGATGCGTGCGGGCAAGGATGTCAACTACATCCCCGTCTTCAACTATGTCTTTGATTTTGCTTCTCTTGAGACAGCCTACATCAACGGTTATCCCGACGGCACATTCCTTCCTCAGAACAACGTAACCCGTGCCGAAGCCTGCAAGATCATCGCTTCTCTCGTCAACCCCACAGGCAAGGACATGGGTACAACAGCCTTTGCCGATGTTACGGCAGACGCATGGTACTACAATGCAGTAACAACCCTTGAAAACCTCGGCGCTCTTTCGATCTGGAGTGGCAATTTCGAGCCCAACACCAAGATTACCCGTGGCGAATTTGTTGAGATCATCTATGCCATTGCCGACAAAAACTACGGCAGCTTAAGGCTTTCTCTCATCACCGACGTTACCACAAAGGACAGATGCTTTGACGCCGTTATGTATGCTGTGTCCAACGGAATCATCACAGGATACGAAGACGGCACCTTCCTTGCCGCAAACAATATCACCCGTGCCGAAACGGTAACTGTTATCAACCGCCTCATCGGCAGAGTTTCCAACGGATCGGGCACAAGCAAGTTCTCGGACATCGAAGGCCACTGGGCAAAGGGACAGATCATCGCTTCCTCCTCCGCAAAGGCAGAGGGTGCATGGACTGTTGATAATGCCGAAAAGAAATATGTTCTCGAAGGAACAAACGCAGGCGAATACATTAAAGCCCTTCACACCCAGGCAAAGGGACTCACGGGTGATGCCATCCGCGAAGGCGTTGACGTTATTGCCGAACAGATGAAAAAGGATATCCTCGGCACAAAGAACACTGCAGACATCTACGGTCATCTTATGAGCGGCAATACCTATTACATTTCCGAAAAGAACGGAAACGATGAAAACAACGGCAAGTCCCCCGACAAGCCTCTGAAGACCCTTGCAGCTCTCGAAAAGAAGCTCAGATTCCCCAAGAAGGGCACAGCCATTCTCTTCGAGCGCGGCGGCGTATATCGCGGCACGGTTAATATGCTTCAGAGCTGTATCTACGGCTCGTACGGCGAAGGCGAAAAGCCGATTATCACAGCGTCTCCCAAAAACTTTGCAGATCCCGCTCTTTGGAAGGCAACAGACGCTCCCAACGTATACGAGCTTGTCGATAAGATTGCAAACGTCGGTGTAATGGCGTTTGACCACGATTTTGCAGACCACGGAAACTATGACGCTCTTTACGGTATCCCCAGATACTACGGCAAGCACGTTTCGGGTTATGCAAACCTTGCAAAAGACCTCGAATTCTATCCCACCAATGATACCCTTTATCTCTACTGCGAAGGCGGCAACCCCGGCGAAAGATTCAAGTCTATCGAGATCGGTCCCAAGGTCCATATTCTGTCCGGTTCCGGCACAGACGTTGTGGTCGATAACCTCAACGTAAGATTCACAGGCGCTCACGGTATCAATGTAAACTATGCAGGCAACTTCACCGTAACAAACAGTGAATTTGCATGGATCGGCGGCTCGCAGATGGGCTCGTATGACAGCGGCAGCGGCGCATACGGAAATGCTGTTCAGCTTTATGGCAGCTGCGACGGATATTATGTCAGAAACAACTGGATGTATCAGATCTATGATACCGCCGTTACCCACCAGGGTGTTGACTACACGATGAAAAACATCGAATATGCAGGCAACCTTATGGAATATACCCACTGGGGAATCGAATGCTGGATCTCAAAGAGCACAAAGTCCCCCGAAACCCACAACTATCTTGCAAAAGACAATGTGCTTCGCAATTGCGGATATGGCTGGGGTACTATCGTTGCCAACCGTACCAGCTCGGCTCGTCTTTACTCTTTCACAACCGTTGATGCCAAAAACAGCAACCTCAAAGCTCAGAACAATATCCTCGACCGCTCTGCAGGCTATCTGATCGATATTGACAAGCGTTCGAAGGAAGAATTCGACTCGAACATCTACATCCAGCGCAAAAACGGACATCTCGGTACGCTCAAGGGTAAATCTGCCAACGCTGCCGAAGATGCGGCAGAGATCATCCAAAAGAATCTTAAGGATACAAGCCCCGTATTTGTACTTATTACAAAATAAATTATTAAAAGGCAAGGCACATGGTTTTTACTTATGTGCCTTGTTTTGAAAAATGAGGAGCAATATAATGAAAAAAAGCTTTTCAAGGCTTACAAGCCTTTTGCTTTGTCTGTGCATGATCCTTTCGGTGTGCGCATTCAACGTTTTTGCAATAGACAATGCCGACAATACTATCCCCAAATACTATGTAAAGTGGCATTGCAGCGGCACAGGCACCTCTCCCGATTCTCCCGTTTCAACAGTTGCCGATGCCATCGCGCTTATCAACGATAAAGGCTATGGCGAAGGGGACACCGTCGAGATCTATGTGATGAACGACGACACCCTTAGCGCAGACATGACCTCGGGAAAAGCTCACACAGAGCCCTGGTGGTATGACGCCGACGGCAATTATCTCGGCGGAAAGCCTGTTGTAAAGGGCGCAAATATTGTGGGCAGACAGACTGCCTGGGCACAAAGGGGTGCATCTGCAGGCGAACACGCCGCAACCATTGTTGTAAAGGGCTATACCGACGATGCAAAGCTCTTTCAGTCTGAAATAGTCGGACTCAACACCACCATAACTCTCGGAGGCCCCACTGTTTTCGAGGACATCACCCTTGTTGTCACAAGACACGTTGACCGAGAGATCTATGCCAACGGTCACGATGTCACCTTCAACAATGTTTCGTTTATGTACCAGGTTGCCGACAACTCTGTGGGTAACAGCAGCTACAACGGCATTGCAGCAGGACATTTCCGTTTCAGTCCCTCTGCCGCCGACACCAAGGCAAAGAGCGGACTTACCGCGATCTTCAATACTGCCATTCCTGCCGATTCCGATCCCAGATACGGCCTTGTGGTTACCTCCTCAAAGGCTGCAAGCTTTACGGGACACGTAAAGTATTATCTGAACGGCGCGTCGGAAAACGGCTCTCTCAGCTGGGGTCAGGCGGCGTCTACCTTTGAAGACGGACTTTCGCTTGTCGTGAACAACGGCAGCTACGTCAATAAGATAAAGGGCTCTGAAATTGCAAAGATCAAGGGCGGTCTTCAGATAGTTTCCAACAACGGCGCAAATTATACCGCCATCCCCGAAGAGCTTGTTTCTGCCGACGGTATTTGGTATATGGATTCCAAAGATACAACAGGAAGCGGACTTGACGTTACCGATACGGCAGGCACCTTCGCAGTTGTCGGCGCAAAAACCGCATGGGCGAAAAACCAAGAGGGAACCACCTATGCTTCGATCGACGGCACTCTCTCTGTTCCCGCAGGCAGATATGCCGTAACATATTCGGCCGACGAGCCACAGGTTGGCACCATGTACCTTGACGGCGAAAAATATTGCGAATATATCGCAGGCAGTGCCGTGGCACTTCCCGTGCTTCCCAAGATCCCCGGCAAAACTTTTGTGGGCTGGGGATACGAGGGGGATCTTTACAGCGGAGTTTATCAGACCCCAAAAGGTCAGCTCACAGTTTCGCTCACCTCGCAGTACGACACCAACCCCGACACCTTTATTTATTATGTTGACAGCGCCGGGGGAAGCGACGAAAACGACGGAACTTCTGCCGACAAAGCTCTTGCTACTCTTAACGCCGCCATCACAAAGGCCGATGCGCGCGAGGAAACAAACAAGCTTGTTGTTATCATCGGAACTTATGAAATCCCCAAGGGCAACGTTGAAATCAGAAACCTTGCAAAGCATGAAAATCTTGTCACTATTGTCGGTGACGGCTCGAATAACAGCATCATCCGCAAGCTCGACACCATCACCACAAACGGCCCCACAGAGTTCAGCAATATCAGATTTGTAAACGCCGTAAATTCAAAACATATCGACACGGTAGGCTTTAAGCTTGTTATCGGCGAAAACGTTCTTTTTGAACGTGAAGGCAGCTTTGAAGCAAAGTTTGGTCTGCATTCGGGTGCAATGAACTCGTCCAAGGGCGGAAGGGAAAAAGTGGTTATAAATTCCGACGTCGGAACGATTTACGCAGGAACTTATTATAACACCGTGCCCAGATCTTTCCCCGGCGGAGATTACGAGATCAACGCCGAAGTTACGCTGTTCAGCGTTTCTGCCGATGGCTGGTCAAATGTGGCAAACAATCAGTATTATAATCTCCCGTCGGTATATGACGGAGTTGTCAATATCTATCTCAACGAAGGCGGACTTATCAAAACGCTCGGCGGAGCAGAAGTGCGCGCCACATATAACGAAAACACAGGCATCAACCTGTTTATGAACGGCGGAAAGGTTTCTGCCTACACTGAATTTGTGCTTCCCTACGTATGGAAGATAAACACCGAAAACTTTACCGACACCGATTATCTCACGGCAAACACCACAGCAGGCATCTTCAAGGTTGTCGGCGGAAAAACTGCCCTTGCCACAGAAAAGGCAGGATACCAGTATGTTTCGGCAGACGGAACCCTGCATCTTCCCGAATCCGGCGAATACACCATCGAATTTGTCGACAAGGTGTATTACACCAACAGCGGCACAAGAATAGATTTCTATGCCGACATGCCGCTTGATCTCTCAACCGTTTCCCACGCAAAGGTTGCGGGAAAGACGTTTATCGGCTGGACTTTCGAGGACGGAAGCATCCCCGAAAAGGGCGAATTTAAAAACGGCGACGTCCTTGTGGCAAACTATGCCGAAATAGATCTTGACACCGAATTTTATATCGAAGGCGCCCAGATCAGAACCGGAGGTTCTGTGGGTCTGCGCTTTATGATCAGAAAGAGCGATTCGGTAGATACAAAGCTTCCTACAGTAGAAAGCTTTGGCTCTGCCGTCATTCCTTCGTCTGTGCTTTATGACTATCCCGACCTCACCGAACATCAGCTTGAGCTTGACACAGTATACGATTACAACGGCGCAAAGTTCTCGTCTGCCGAGGTGGAGGCGGTAAAGATTTACGAAAAGACAAGCGATGCCGTGCGTTACACCGTAGTTATCGCCAACATGGCAGAAGAATACTACGACCGCATGTACACAGTGCGCGGATATGTCAGATTCAAGGACTATAACGGCGTTGACCGCGTCCTTTACTCTGATTATTATGCCACAAGACACGTCAACATTGCAGAAACCATCATCCGCCTTGCCGATGCCGGAAAGATCAAGATTCCGGCAGAGCAGGATTTGTATTACAGAAGTGTTGTAGATACCGTAAAAGCTGCAATTGCAAACGAATACAGCGGCAAGATCACGACGGTTGCAGGATCTCCCGACGATCCCAACAGCTTCAAGCACGTCTACGAGATCGGCGACACGGGCCTTCAGGTCAGAGACGTGCACGTATACCCCGATGATTATGTGGAGGGACAGACCGACAGAGAACCCCTTGTGATCATGCAGGCTTCGGATATCCATTTCAATTACACCAACGCACAGGACTTTGAAGAAGCAAATCCTTCCATCATGTCCACCTATATCGGCAGACAGGGCTTCAAAAACACTGTTCCCATCGGTCAAAAGGTTCTCAGATACGCCTACATGGGCGACGCCATGGTGATCACGGGCGACACTCTTGATTTCCTCTCGCGTGGCGCCATGGAGCTTGCAAACAAGCACATCTTCGACGTTTATCCTTACGCCCTTGCAGCTCTCGGCAACCACGAGGGAACACGTGTCTGCCAGCAGCCCGAGGGACAAAAAGCTCCCGATCCCACAACCATCGAATCGCGCCACGCCATACTTCAGGAAAACTGGACAGGTCACGATGTTTTGTATTCGTCCAGCCTTGTGGGCGACAGAGTGCTTCTTGTTCAGATGGACGACGGCACGGCATCGCGCTTCTGGGATTCGCAGGTAGAGCCCTTTAAGGCAGACCTTGCCCTTGCCCGCGAAAAGGGATATGCGGTTCTCGTTTTCTTCCACATTCCCATCAGAACCTATAATCCCAACGAAACTGCGGTCGATCAGACAGATTATATTCCGGGACGCAGCGACAGCTCAGGTCTGCGCGATTTCACAAAAGAAGGTATCGCCATGAGCTCGAATGAAGCAAACAAGGCAATCTTCTCGCTCTTCAAGGAATACAGCGATGTCATCTACGGCTTCTTCACAGGTCACACCCATTCGCCTTACTATTCCGAATTTGCCGTATCTGTCGAGGAGGGAACTAACAACGTCACCGATTTCATTCCTCAGTACACCATGACATCCTCTGCATATTCAAAGGGCAACGTCACAAAGATCATAGTTCATTAAAAGGCAAAAAATATTCACCCCGAAAACATCAAAACGTGTTTTCGGGGTGAATTTTATCTTGGCGGATATTTTTGTGGATCTACCACAGAAAGAATACTGTCGTATATCGAATCGCGGATGCTTTGTGAGTTTGCAGGATCGCGCCAGGCAAACTGTGCAATGTCGTACATTGAAATGCCCGACGTCTGCTCGCCGTATACCGTCTTCAGCGCCCCTTCGTCTTCGTATGAAAGATAGGGCACGGCGATGAATTTCCTCGTGTAATTTTGCGGCAGGATATCTGTTACGCACAGGGTGAAGATTATTTCCTCCTCGCTTTGTGCATATATCCTTACGGCAGGGACAACGCCTGCTCTTATGGGTGTGCCGTTATATATCGACATTGTGTTTTTGTAAAGCTTTGTCCCGTCAAAGAAGCTTTCGGGGATGATCACGGCGCCAAAGCCTGCGCCTGTGTCTGCCGAGCTTTTCGGAAGCTCATCGGGAGACATTTTATCGAAAGAATCTCTGCTTATCGAAAACAGAAAACGCAGAGCGTGGGTACTGTCTGCCCTTATCTGTGCGCCGACAAAGGTAAGCTTGTCTTTTATCTTGCGGCAATCGGATATCTCGTTGGGATCGTCAAGAACGACAATAGCATTTTCATCGCCCAAAAGCGTTTTTATGTTGCGGTGGGCTTTGTCATCGTATGTGGTGATGCCTGTTTTCAATTTAGAGCGAAGTTTTGTCCCTGCACTTTGAATATATATGTTGCCGTCATAACTGTCATGGGCGTTGGATGCCGAAAAAACGGTGTATCCGCCGTTGGAATCGAAAATGTTGTAGAGTACATTTTCGTCCTTGTTGTAGTCGGCAACGTATGTGCGGTACATCATGCCCGTGTGCACACGGTTTTTCATCGGACCGCCCCAGCCGTAACCTGCCATACGGCAGACATTGTACGAAAGCTCAAGATTTGCCGTGTATGATGATGGGGCGCCGTTGCCCTCGGTGGGAAAATCGGTACTTTCGTAATACTCCTTGTTGGACTTGCTGTTCGAGAACATATGATACACATATTCAAGAAGATTCTCGGTGTACACGATATCTTTTTGTATACAGTCTGTTTCTCCGTGGAACTGATTTGTTATGCCGTCGTCAAATATCTGATAGATCCAGTTGTTTTTGACATAATATCCGTCGCACGGACCGTAAACTTCAACAGCGTTGCCATAGCAGGTGGCCTCTTCGAAAGTCTCGGTAGTTTGGCTTTCGCCTGTCGTTTCGTTTGTGACGGTGGTGGTCACCTTTTCTGTCTCCCACAGCACCGAGCCGCCAAGCCACGAGAAGATGCAGTTTGAAACGGTGAGATCTTCGCCCACGCCAAGGCCTATTCCGTGGGAACCTGTGTATTTGAACGAGATATTGTCAATAATACATCCGTGTGCTCCGCCGTCCACAAGATCGTAGTTTTCGCCGATCTCGATTGACGAAAAGCGTTCTGAGGGGTTGCCGTGTTCCGAATATAAATACAGATACCCTTCCGAAAATCTGTCGTAGCTTTCGGTGGTGACTTTTGTCACGATTTTTTGCCCGTTCACAGTTTCTTCGGTGGTGGTTTCGGTATATGTCGGCTGAAGCTCGCAATAGAATTGCAGATCTTTCTTAAGATCATGTATGCCGTTAAAACCTTGTGTTCCTATGTTTTCTATCTCGCCGAAAAGCTCGTCGTAGGTGCCGTCGGAATAATCTGTGACTTCGTGGTCAAACGCCATAACGCCCACGTTGCGCAGTGGAGTTTCCAGCCTGTAAACATTGGGGTTTACTTGGGTCCAGTTGTCTTTTGCATAGTTCCATCGCGACTGGACGACAAGCGGCTTTTGACCTGTACCGTAGCTTCCGAGCAGAATGTTTTTCGATCCCGAAAGGTTCAGAGCCCCGGTTGTTCCGACGCGGTATATTCCACCGCGTTCAAAAAGAACTGCGACGTTTCTGTTTCCCTGCACCTTGCCCACAAGGGCGGCAGGAGTTTTGAAGGGGGAGTTTTGCGACAATCCGTTGTTTGAATCGTTGCCGTTTTTTTCGGAAACATAGTATATGGTTTTTATTCCGAGTGCGTCAAAATCGTAAATCTCCCTTGTGTTGGGGGTCAACAGAATGTTTTCACGCATCTTTTCGGCAATGATGTCGGAGGCTTCTTTGATGCCGTCCGGCGAAAGATGTGCCGACTGCGAATGAAGTGATTCTATATAATCTCGGGTTTCGGCCGAGTCGGGCAGGATGTACCTTCTTTCTTCAAAGTCCCAAAGACCTTGTATTCTGTCGCTTGCCGCGGCACATACGGCGGATCTCATTTCCTGCAGAACGTCAGAAAAAGGACAAACCGCATCATCTTTTGCCGCACGGTCAAGGTAAAATGCAAGCATTTCGCAAAGCTCGTATCTCGATATCTGCTTGTCGGGGAAAAACACATCGCCCGACGAGCCGCAAAGCTTGCCTTTGCCTGCAGCAATTCTTATTGCATCGGCGTATATGTGATCGTCCGTCACGTCGGCAAAGTCAAAAAGCTTTGTGCTGTCGGTGTGGGCATCAAAAAGATTTATCAGAATGAAAACGCTTTCGGCCTTTGTGATCGGTTCTTGTCCGTTTCCGTTCTCCCAGCCGTGGGGAAGCGCACTGTTTGAGGCGAGAATAGAGCACAGGGTGGCGTAATCGTATGAAACTTTTTTGTTTTCAAGGCATCTTGCCGCGGCATTTGCAATATCAAGCCTTGTGGCAAGCACGTTTGGTGCAAACCCGTCTTCCTTTGCATCCACAAGCACACCTTCATAATATACCGGTACCGTGTCTTTCAAAAATTTAACAGTACTTTCGCCCTTTTCGAATGTAGCTTGCGTGTCTGTAACGAGTTTCCCGTTAACATACGCCATATATCCGCTTTCTGGAATTATTTCAAAAACTCCTGCAGTTTCTGTTTCGTTCACTTCGCCTTTGCCCGAGACGGTTACGATATACGTGCCGTCCTGCGCATTTGGGATTGATGTGATGTCGGCAGAAAGTCCGCCCTTTGAAATAATGGCGATATATCCGCACACCTTGTTATCAACAAGATTTTTCGAATATATCTTGTTGATAAGTCCGCCGTTGTGACGGATGATAACGTTTCCGTTTATCGTTCCTTGTGTGTGATTGCTCGAACTTGTGTCAAAACCGATACAAAGGTTTGTGGCATTTCCGCCGTTTATGACAAATTTTGTATCGCCGTATACGCCGTTTGATGTATTTGTGGCAAAGGCGCCGCCCATGTACACAGTCGTAAGCCTGCCCGAACAAAGCTCGATATACGAGCTTTTTGCCGTTGTGTTTCCAAAGCTTCCGCCGTGAACATAAACGTCAAAATTCGCATTCTTCAGCCCATCACCAAAGATTATACGGTTGCCGTATGTGTTGAAAAAGGCGTAGTTCCTTGTGGGGGCAAGGACGAGATGCTCAAATTTCATTTCGCCGTAAAGTCGGGGCGAATTGTAGGGCAGGGTGGCGTTTTCAAATAAAGTGCCATCATAAGGATCACGGCCTGTTATGATTATCGGCTTTGTCGCCGAGCATTTTTGGGTAACTGCGGCGTTCATCACCGTTTTGTCGGCAGAAAGCGCACCCATAATAACGACCGTTCCTCCGCCGTCAAGCTTTTCGAAAGCACATTCCAGGGTGGCAAGGGGAGCTTCTCTTGTACCCACGGCAGAGTCGGATCCCGTGGGGCTTACATAAATTGTGTCTGACGCTATTGCCTTTACGCCGTGAAAAACAAACACTCCCGATATCAAAGATATCAGCATCAGCATCGATAGAGCTTTGCTAAATATTTGTTTTTTTGTTTTCATATCTATTCTCCCAAAGTAAGATTTAATAAATGATAGCATATAAATGTGAATATTACAAGTCCCTGTAGTCTATTGACAAACAATCAATTTAAGTGTAATATATTCGTATGACGATTGAAAGCAGGTATTTTTTTATGAAAATTGCAGTTCTTGACGCCGCAACGTTGGGAGACGATCTTTCGCTTTCCCCCCTTGAAGAAGTCGGCGAATGTGATATATATTCCTCTACTCCTCCCGAAAAGGTGGCAGAGCGGCTGGTAGATGCCGAAGTGACGGTTATCAACAAGGTTAAGCTTTCGGGCACAAATCTTTGCGGTGCAAAAAAGCTGCGGCTCATCTGCATTGCCGCCACAGGATATGACAATGTTGATGTGGCATACTGTGCGCAAAACGGCATTGCCGTTTGCAATGTGGTGGGCTATTCGTCCCACAGCGTGGCGCAGGTCACGGCATCCACTGTCCTTGCCCTTTCGACCAACCTTGTGGAATACGATCGTTTTGTCAAGAGCGGCGAATATACAAAAAGCGGAATACAAAACCGCCTCACTCCTGTATATCACGAGCTTTTTGGCAAAACCTGGGGAGTTGTCGGCTATGGCAACATCGGAAAAGAGGTGGGAGCTGTTGCAAAAGCTCTCGGTTGTCGCCTTGTGGTGTGCAAGCGCGAACCGATTGACGGAGTCGAATGTGTGGACATAGACACCCTGTGCAGAATTTCCGATATCATCACCGTCCACACCCCCCTTAACGAAAACACCCGCCATCTTATCAACGAAGAAAGATTGTCAATGATGAAACCGGACGTTATTCTTGTCAACGCCGCCCGCGGCGCCGTGACAGACGAGGCGGCGGTGGCAAAGGCTCTGAAAGAAGGAAGAATCGGAGCTTTCGGCTCGGACGTTTATTCTGTCGAGCCGATGCAGAGCGACCATCCGTTTTATGATGTGATAGACCACCCCTGTCTGCTGCTCACTCCGCACATGGCGTGGGGTGCGTACGAGGCCCGTGTCAGATGCCTTGATGAGATAATTCTTAATATCAGGGATTTTTACGCCGGCGGCAAAAGAAACAGAGTTGATAAATAAAAAACTGATACCCGAGAAAGAAAATTTCTTTTTCGGGTATTTTTTTGCAAAAAATACTTGACAAACGCAGACTATTGTGATAGTATAGACTACAGAAGTAGTCCAGACTATCAAAATAGTCCAAAGGAGGATCAAAATGAAAGAAAAAATTTTTGACAGCGAGATAAAAGTGATGGAGATAATATGGGACAGCGAACCCGTGTCGGCAAAGGATATAAGTGTGGTTGCAGCAGACAAGATCGGCTGGAACAAAAACACCACCTACACCGTCATCAAAAAGCTTGAAGAAAAAGGGTATATCAAAAGGGAGGACCCCGGCTTTGTCTGTACCTCTCTTGTCACGCGGGATGCCGTCAGAAAAAACGAAACCAAAGGTCTTGTGGAAAGGCTCTTTGGCGGCTCGAAAAAAGCTCTCTTTTCCGCCCTTCTTGACGACGAGGAGCTGACGGGTGACGACATCGAAGAGCTTCGCCGCATGATAGACAAAAGGTGACCGCCATGCTTGGCAACATTTTTTATTGGGTCTTTAACATGAGCATCGCCGCAAGTATCGCAGGAGCATTTGTTCTTGTTCTGCGAAGAATAAAAAAGCTTCCCAAAAGGTTGGTGCACTTTTTGTGGATCATTCCGTTTTTAAGAGCGGCAGTGCCTTTTGGAATTTCGGGTAAATACAGTCTGATGTCGCTTTTTTCAAAGTTTGCCACCAAAACGGTGGTGGTTTACGAGCTGCGCGACGTACCTGTTATTTCGTACATGAATTTTCTTCAGTCGGCAAAAAGCTATTTTCCCATCGAGTACAAGTCGAACGTACTCGAAAAGCTTTTTGACACAGCTTCGCTCATCTGGCTTTGTGGGGTGGTGGCACTTGTTATCGCGTTTTTTGCCATATATTTTACCACCCTGCACGAGCTTTCGGCAAGCGAGCACTTTCGGGACAATATTTATTTTTCAAAAAAGGTAGACGTGCCTGCCGTTTACGGTATTTTAAAACCAAAGATCATTCTTCCGATCTGCGCAAAAAATATGGATACAAAATATGTCCTTATGCACGAAAAAGCGCATATCAGACGGGGGGACAATTTTTTTCGCATCCTCGCATTTCTTGCTGTGTTTGTGCATTGGTTCAATCCCTTGTCGTGGGTGTTTTTAAAGCTTTTTCTTGCCGATACCGAGCTTGCCTGCGACGAAAGCGTTTTGAAATCCTGCGGCAAAGACGAAAAGAAGCTTTACGCATCGGCGCTTCTTGATTTCAAAGAAAACGCCACGGTGTTTGCATCCGCCTTCGGCGGCGCAAAGGTGAGAACAAGGATAGAAAACATTCTGTCGTACAAAAAGATGTCGGTTTTTTCGCTTATCTGTTTTGTGATCTTGTGGTGTGCAATATTCTATTTTCTTTTAACAAACGCTATGTGAAAGGAGAAAAAACATGAAAAACAAAAAACATACACTTTCTTATCTTATCGCTTTGGCAATAATTCTTGCGGCATCCTTTTATCCTTTGTACATGGGTGTGTGCGTCCTTTCGGATATGATATGCGACGGCACGGTCCTTGCCGAAAACTATCCGAAATATATCATCCCCTACACCCCCATAAGCCTTGCGGTGATCTTTGGCACCCTTATCATGCCGTTATCGCAAAAATATCTTAAAAAAGCGGCTTTTGCTCTTTCTTCGGCTGTGTCGGTCGGCGTGTTTTTTGCCACAGAGCTTTTGCTCGAAAAGCTTGTGATAGTGACCGAAACGGTGGAAACCTCACTTGAAAGCTGGCAGATGTATATGTGCATGGTCGCACCGTCCAGCTATACCACAAAGGTGTATAGCGCAGAACAAATGCTTATCGGCGACTATTCGCCTGCCTTCAAGCTTCATTTTTACATAATTTCGGTGCTTCTTGTGGTGGCAATACTAAATTGCATCTACGGTTTTTCGGATCTTGCCGCAGGAAAAGGCAAGCGCCGCACAAAAACTCTGGTGCTCCAGTCGGTTTCGACGTTTTTGTTTCTTGCCCTTTGCATTCTTGCCTGCTTCACGGCGTTTTGGCGCACCGGCGAGATTGTGGTGTCTCCCTTGTCTGCAATTCTGATGTCAGTGTTCTTTGTCGTTTTCGGACTTACCGCAGGTATTTTCCACGCCTCGTTTGCCGTCGGAAAACGCAAGCTCTTTTCGCTGATTTTGCCCTGCGTGACATCTGTCATCACAGTTATCGTGATGTACGTGGGCGAATTGATACTTCTTTCGGGAAAGCTTTATCGGTACGGCCGCGGATTTTTCTTTGACAGTATGGGAAAGTTTCCCTTTTCGCTCTGCGATCTTGTGATAATCGCCGTTTCGGGTGTTCTGTGCTATCTTTTGATAAACGCCGTTGAAGGCTTTGGGAAAAAAGGAGGAAAAAAAGAATGAAAAAAAGAATGAAAAAACTTGCTTTGATGCTTGCCCTTTTGTCGCTTCTTCTTTTCGGATGTGCAAAAAAGGAAATAAGTATTGTAAAAACCTACGAGATCACCGAGTCTTCTATGGTAGAGTCTGCCTTTGACAATGGCGAGATCGTCAACACCGCCAAGTATTATGAAATGAGCGACGGAACCTACAAGACCGAAAGCGGAGAAATATATAAATACCGCCTTGTCATAACCGGCAGAATGCACGCCGCCGTGCGTGACAGCACCTTCGTTTTTCTTTCCAATATCGAGGATATCCCCTTTGACCGCGCATGGAAAGCGGCAGGATTTAGCTCGAACCTTGACGATTATTTTTCGCCCGATCAGGCGCTTCTTGTGGGACTCGGCTGAAAAATGGCAACAAAAAAGATCAGACCGTGCGGTCTGATCTTTTTTTGCCTTATCGGTCACGAAAGAACGATCTCTTTAAAAAACTGCGGAACGACTTTGTTTTTGTAAGGGAAATCTGAAAGCTTTTTGCTGTCAAAAAGTCCGCAGTGCATGGGCACGGCAACGGCGCCGATTTTTTCGCAAAAAGCGCATCCGTCGGCAAAATTCATGTTGTTGCCCACACCGTTTACGGGGACAAAAACGGCATCTATGCCGCAGGGGAGCTGATCGAAGATCTTCGCGTTGTAAAGGGTGTCGCCTGTGACGTAATATTTTTTGCCTTCGGCTTCAATGACAACGCCTATGGCGCGGTCGTCCGAATGCTCGGCGTGGATGGCAGAAAATTTCACATTTCCTTCTGTCCAGCTTGTGCCCTCGTTAAACTGTACGTAGTTGTGGCCAAAGGGAAAAAGCTTTCTTACGTTCTGCCACGCATTGCCCGAGGCAAGCACCAGAACACCGCTCTTGTTTTCAAGATAGTGCTTAAGTGTTTCGGGATCTGTGTGGTCAAGATGATTGTGGGTCAGTATTATTATATCGGGCTTGATTTTCAAAAAACTTTCATCAACAGGCACTCTGCGATAATTTTGCGGTTCGATCTTTTTCACACTGTCAGAAAGATACGGGTCGACCATAATGATCTTGCCGTCGGTTTCAAACATAAGACCTGCCTGTCCGAGCCATGTGATTTTCATTTTCAAAATCTCCTTTTCGTGCAAAAGTCTTTATCTAAAGTCTATCACAAAACAGAACTGATTTATATATATATCTTATGAATTTTTTTAGAAATCTTGGTGTTTTTATATTCCGCTTTGAAACGGCAGAAAAAAGGCTCCCCAAAAAAGGGGAGCCGAAATCATGCCGTCAGTCGACAAGGCTTACTTCGCGGTGAAGCTCTGCAGATTTGTAGAAAGCTTCGATCGCCTTTGTAACTTCGATGTTCTGATGCTCTTTGATAAGGAATTCTTCCTTGCCTGCGAGAGTGTTGATGATGTTGCGGTACATATATCTGTGCTGCTCAAAGGGAACGCCCTTGTATGCGCCGTTGTCAAACCATTTAAGCTCGCTTTCGCTCTGGAATCTGCCAACGTTTTTGTAAAGCTTTTCTTTGTTCACAGAAAGTCCGCCCTTGTCGCCGCAGATAACCATATTAAGGTTGGTGGTGGGAAGATTGATTGCCCACGAGAATTTGAAGTTTACGCTCATGCCGCCTTCAAGACGCATAAAGCCTGTGGCGAATTCTTCAACGTTAAATTCGCGGTAATCATAGGGACGGGGAGTGAAAGCTCCGCTGTATGCGCCGCTTTCGGCAAGGCTCAGAAGAATGTCTTCGCCTTGGTTTGCAATCTTTGTGAAGGTGCTGCCCGAAACGGTCTCGACCTTTTTGTCGCCAACGATCCAAAGCAGAGAGTCGATGAGATGAACGCCGAGATCGCAGAAAGGACCGCCAAAGTTGTGCTCTTTCATATGGAACATGCCCCAGGTGGGAATGCCGATTCTTCTGATAAATTCGATGTCAGAGAAGTATATGTCGCCAAGCTCGCCCGAATCAACAAGCTCCTTCGAGCGCTGCATATAGTTTCTCCATCTCATGCACTGACAGGGGAAAAGCATTTTGCCGCAATCGCGTGCGGTCTGCCACATTTCCTTGACGTCGGCAACAGAAAGGCCCATCGGTTTTTCACAGGCAACGTGTGCGCCTGCCTGCAAAGCTTTGATCGTCCATTCCTTGTGGTGAACGTTGGGAGTGCAGACAGCAACAAAATCGGGCTTCTGCTCGTCAAGCATCTTTTGGGGATCTTTGTAATAGTTGGGAACTGCGTGTCTTTTTGCTGTTTCTGCCGCAACTTCCTCGCGGATGTCGGCAACTGCAACAACGTCTACCAGTCCTTCTTCTCTCAGAATGTTGAGGGCAGGAAAATGTGCGCTGTTGGCGATCATGCCTGTGCCGATGACCGCAACTCTTAATTTACTCATTTTTTCTTCTCCTTTCAATCTTCAAAGGGTTCGATTATGTTTTCGATCATGCCGCTTTCACAAGAGCGGATGCCTGCATCAAACGCCGCCATGACTTTCATGTTGAAATCGGCGCTTATCATCTCGTTTATAGGCGTGCCGTTTTCCAGGTGGTTGTAAAGGTTGGCCGCCGCGTCGTCCTTTATTTCAAGAGGACCGCCTGTGGGGAAAACCTGATTTGCAGGGGGAGAGGGAACGTAGGGGATGATGTCGGTGTAGACTTTTACTTCGGGGTCAAATCTGTCTGCAACGATAACACCCTTCGAGCCGTAAACGATGGGGCCTGTCTTGATCTCGCCGTTGCTCATGGTTGACCACGAGCCTTCGATAAGTCCCACACTGTCGCCGAAATCAATTGAGAACACCGAATAGTCCTCGATGTCGGGGAAAGCTTTCATGGTGAAGTTTTTCTTCATTCCGGAAACTCTTTTTGCGGTCTTTCCCGTGATCCATGTGGTCAGCACACAGCCGTAGCCGGCATAGTCACAAATCGATCCGCCGCCGCGGTCATGCTTGTACCACCAAAGCTTTTCAAGCTCTTCGATGGGATGCTCGGAAAACTTGTAAGGTCCGATGGTGCAGGGGCTTCTGTACTGCACGCGCAGAATGTCTCCCACGATGCCCGAATCTGCAAGCTCCTTAACCTTGTTGTAGGCAGGAAACCAGGCGATGGGCCAGTTTACAATAAGCTCTGCGGTGCTGTTCTTGTATGCCTTGTAGATTCTTTTTGCATCTGCCATATTGCACGCCATCGGCTTTTCGATGACGGTGTGGATGTTCATGCCAAGGGTTTCTTCGGCGATCTCAACGTGATCCTTGATGTCGGTGCAGATGACGGCGATGTCGATGTCTGCTGCAAGAAGCTCTTTGTAGTCGTCCCAAATTTCAAGCTCGACGTCTGTGGGCTTATTCAGCTTTGTGTGCATTTCGCGGTTGTGCATTTGCGATGGGATCTCGGCAACGCCCACCAGCTCGTACATGTCGGGATGACGGGAAAAATCGTGCGAAAGGTTTATGAGATGTATGTGTCCCATGCCGATATAGGCAACACGGTATTTTTTCATTTTCATTTACCTCAGAAAGTTGTTTCAAGCTTTACGGTGCATCCGCTTTCGATCGCCTGGGGGATCTTTGTCATGATCTCAAGCACGTGTCTTGCGTGTTCGGGGCAGAGGACAGGCGTTTTGTCGTTTTCAATAGCATCAATGATGTCAGCAAGACAGCAGCACTGACTGATAAGCTTTTTGGGAGGAGCAACCCATTCGTCGGGATTCATCCAACCGCGGATGCCCTTTTCGGGACAGTCGATATAAACTTCGGGTGCGGGGTTTGTCATATAGGGTTTTGTGAAAGAGATGGTTCCGCGCTCACCAAAAATCTCGAGCTGGGGCGAACGGGATGCCTTTTCCGAAAAACCTGTTTCGACCATAGCCATCTTGCCTTCGCCATAGTCAAGGGTGATAACATAGTGGTCGGGGATCTTGTCGGTCTTGATCTTTTTGCCGTCAAAGCTGCCGGAGCGGACTTCTCTTACGGGGGTGGTTACTTTTGCCATGCAGGCAAAAGCCTTGGCAGGACCAAAAATGGAGGTTACGATCTGAAGACCGTGAACGCCCATGTCAACAAGAGCTCCTGCTCCGGGATCAAAAAACCACGAGGGGTCGGAATCACGATACTGGAAATATTCGGGGCCGCCGTGGGAAAGGTTGCACTTTGCATAGTAGGGCTCGCCTATTGTGCCGTCTTTTATCATCTGCTTTGCAAAGTTAAGGTCATAGCGCATGGGGTGGATGGGCACGCAGACGAATTTTACGTTCATTTTCTTTGCAAGCTCGATCTGTTCTGTCAGTTGTTCAACGGTGGGTGCCGCAGGCTTCTGGGTGATGAGGTGCTTGCCTGCCGAAAGAACAGCCATGTTGATCTCGTGATGTGCCTGGATGGAGGCGGCGTCGATGGCAATGTCAAAATCGCATTTTTCGATAAGATCATACACGTTTTCGTACCAGTTGGGAATGCCGTATTTTTCGCAAGCCTCGATGGCGCGCTCGGGAATGATGTCAACAGCCGCAACGATTTCTGCGTTTGCTTCTTTTGTTACGTTTGGAAAATACTGCCAGTTTGCAAAGGTTCCACTGCCGATAACGGCTACTTTCCATTTCTTCTGCATAAAAAAATCCTCCGAAAAATTTATTGTTGTTATTTACAATTATAAAAAAATGTGTTAAACTTGTACATAGACATAATATGCGTTTTTGTGGACAAAACCGTCATGCGAATAAAAGAAAGGGGGATTTTGTTGGTTTTTTGCTTTGATATTTCCGCTTTGCCAAAAATAGAAAATTCCTATATCGTCGTCAGAAACAACACCTGGAAGGCAGCGGATCCTTACAATATCCTCATGGTCAGCCTTGAAGGTAGCTGCAATATTGCCACCGACGGCAAAGAGTATGTGCTTTCAAAAGGGGACAGCATTTTTATACCTGCCGAGCAGAGCTATACGAGAACCTCTGTGGACGACAGCATGTGCAAGCTTTTGTATGTGCACTTTTCCACGGCGCACAAGGTGGAGGAAAAAAGCTTCGCGGATGCTGCCCAACAGATAGTTCTTAAAAAAAGAAGCCTTGAGGAATCGCTTCTCAATTCAAACAATCTTTTTGTTTCCGAAATGACGGATATATATCTTATGGCACACTCCGACTTTGAAAAGGACAAGGTGCTCGAGGTTTGTTCAAAGATAGAAAAGCTGCTTAAGAATTATAAGGCAGACAACTATCTTTATATAGCCGTCTATCTTTGTGAGATTTTGGCACTTCTTTCGACATCGGTCAGCGAAAAGCTTAGTTCTGCCGACGCCGACACCCAGATCGTTGAGGTCACTCACCATCTGAAAAAAGCCGTGTGGTATATAAAACAGAACTATTCAAAAAAGATAACCGTCGAGGATCTGTGTGCTTATTGCAATATGTCCCAGTCCCAGCTGACAAGATATTTTAAAAGCGAGTTTTCCACCACTCCCAACAGATATATCACAGAATTCAAGATAAACCGAGCCAAAGAAATCTTTCTCAATTCCCCCGAACTTTCGATAAAAACGGTAAGCTCGGATCTGGGATTTGACGATCAGCACTATTTTTCGCGCATATTCACCAAGCTTTCGGGCGAGACTCCGACAGAATACAGAACAAGGGTAAACAATTTTCCGAGAAAATAATACATATAACCGTTAAAATGTGTGGAAATATTCACACATTGGTGTTAAAATGAAATCATAAAAATCTATTTCCGAAAGGAGCAGATCTTATGTCTACAAAGGTCTTACAAAACAAAAAAACTCTTTCGTTAAAAACCAAAACTATTGCCACACTTATTTCTGTTGTGTGCGCGGTGGTTATTCCTCAGATATTCCACATTCTCGGTGCGGCATCGGGACTCGGCACTTCTCTTGGTGAGATATTCCTTCCCATGCATCTGCCGGTGATCCTTGTCGGACTTTTTGCAGGTCCTGCGGCAGGCGCAGTATCAGGCGTGCTTTCGCCTCTTGCAAGCTTCGCTCTTACGGGAATGCCTTTTATCGCAAACCTTCCCTTTATGATGCTCGAGCTTTGCGCCTACGGTCTTTTTGCAGGTCTTGTTTCGGGTGTAAGAATGCCCTCTGTTGCAAAAGTTCTCGTCGCTCAGCTTGCAGGCAGAGTTGTAAGACTTGCCGCTCTTGCTGTTGCTTTCTACCTTTTCGACGCCACAAAGATTGCGCCCATGTCTGTCGTATACAGCGTAAAGACAGGTCTTTTCGGCCTTGCTCTTCAGTGGACAATGATTCCCCTCACCCTCTTTTTCGTCGAAAGTATTGCTGCAAAGCATGAATAAGAATCTTGAAAAAGCAAAAGAGCTCCTCATAGCAGAGGAGCTTACTTGCTGTTTTACCGATGGGAACCGTGTGTATAAAAGCCGCGAGAGGGGAGTGAAACCCCTTCTTTCGTATCTTGACGAGGGGATAGACACGAAAGATCTTTGTGCCGCAGACAAGGTCATCGGCAAGGCGGCGGCGTTTCTTTACGTGCTTCTCGGAATAAAGTGGGTTTACGCCGATGTTATCAGCCAAAAAGCGCTGGAGGTTTTCAGAAAATACGGCGTTGAAATCAGCTTTTCCACCCTCGTTCCTGCCATCCGCAATCGCACGAACACAGGCTTTTGTCCGATGGAAACGGCGGTCGAGAATATAAATGAACCCCAAGCCGCCCTTGAGGCGATAAAGGAAAAACTGAAAGAGCTTTCGGGTAACAAATAATTCCGTCATAAAAAAAGCTTCCTGCCAAAACAGGAAGCTTTTGTCTTATTGTTTTTCTTTGAGGGTTCCATATTCGTTGATCGTACAGATCTTGTCGCCCCACGTCACTTCCGAAAGTGACGTACAGTTTTCAAAGGCGTATGTGCCAATAGCTGTAACATTTGAGGGAACGGCAATTTTTGCAAGGGATGTGCATCCCGAAAAAGCCCACCAGTCTATGGCGGTCACGCTTTCGGGAATGACTATCTCGGCAACGTGGGTGTTTGCAAAAAACGCTTCATTGCCGATAAAAGTCACACTCTCAGGGATTGTATATGCCATATCGCTTTTGCCTGCCGGGTACGCGACGAGCATGGTTTTGTATTTGTTGAAAAGCACGCCGTCCTCTGCAGAGTAAATGCCGTTGTTTTCATCCACGTCGATTTTTTCAAGCGACCGGCAATCCGAAAAAGCACCGGTGTAAATCTTTGTTACGCTGTGCGGAATAAAGATTTCGGAAAGTGCCGAGCATCCGCGAAAACTTCCTGCACCAATCTGCGTTACACTGTCGGGGATTGAGATGCTTTCAAGAGAAGTGCAGCCGAAAAACGCGTTTGAACCGATGCTTTCTACTCCTTTGTGGATCAAAACGTCCGAAAGATTTGTGCAGTGCGAAAAAGCATTGGTTTCAATCTCTTTGACACTTTCTGGAATTTCGGCTTTTTCAAGGGCGGTGCATGCCGAAAAAGCGTAGTCCCTGATTGTTGTTACGCTGTCTGGAAGCGCGATCTCGGAAAGAGCCGTACAACCGCAAAAAGCCCCTGCCCCGATGAAGGTCAGAGTGTCGGGAAAAATCACCTCGCAAAGTGCCGAGCATCCCGTAAATGCGTTGACACCGATCTGCGTTATTCCTGATGGAATAACAACCTTTTCGATGCCTTTACATTCTGCAAAGGCGTTGTCGGGAATAGACTCTGCACCGCTTGAGATAACGATGCATTTTACATCGGCTTTGCGTTCAAGCTGCTCTTTTATGTCTTTTGAAAGGTCGATATGAAGGGTTTCTTCTTCTGTGTAAGTTTTCGGAAGAATTATGTCTTTGTTGTCTGTGGTCCCACCTGTGCTTTCAATGTTTTCACTCTCGATATCTTGCTCACCATTGTTTTCCTTTGACTTATCATGCGAGCACGAAGCTAAAGCGGCGACAAGGATAGCCGCGGCGAGTATGGCGGAAAAGAGTTTTTTCATTTCAAAACCTTCCTTTGATTGAGTGATGATATTTTTATTATAAACAGAAAAATATATACTGTCAATACATAGTGTTTGGCACATAACAAAAAAGCTTCCTGCCAAAACAGGAAGCTTTTTTGCTATCTTATATTCAGCTTTTCAAAACCGATCAGCTCAAACACAGGAGAATCTTCCGAAAGGTCAAAGTTTCTTGCCTTCACGTCGACAAATTTCGGGTCGCAGAAAACAGCTCCAAAGGTCTTTGCAAGCTCGTCGCAAAACTCGGGCGATGCGTGGAAAACAGAAGTTTCCTTCGAAGCGTGCATCGTGGGCTTTTCGTTCTTTGTATCAAAAACGATGTTGTTGTTGCCGTCAACAATGTACGGGCTGAAATCAGATCTTGCAATCAGCGGCTTGTCCTCGGTTACAAAGATGTTGCGCTCGAAAATAAGGTTTTCGTGCATTTCGCGGCGTCCCACCTCAACACCCAGCTCGCCGAAGGCGAAGATGTTGTTTCTGATGACGTTGTCTTTTCCGTAGTGCAAAAGGAAAGACGCCGTCTTTGCATCATAAACAAGGTTGTTTTCCACAAGAATGCCGCTTGAGCCTTCGTCGAGATATATGCCGTTTGCACCATAGTGGAAGCTTGTTATATCGTGGATGTGATTGCCTGAAATGACAGTCCCTTTCTGTATTCCGAGGGTATAGATAGCACCGAGATCCGACATTTTTCCACGTCCGATGTGATGAATGTGGTTGTCGCGCAAAATGTTTCCGTAGGTAATACTGTCTTTGTATCCCCAAACCCAACCGCAGGAAATGCCCGAATAGCCGGTGTAGCATATTTCGTTTTCGGATATTTCGTTGTCGTGGGCGTGGCAGATCAGTATTCCGCAGGCGGCTTCATATCGAAGACCGATGTTTTTGATGGTGTTTCTGCGGATGATGATATCACTTGTTTCGCAAGACGGTTCGCATCCGTGCTCTTTGCCAAAAATTCGCACGCCGCCTGCCGCCGATTCTTCGATGATGTTGTTTTCAATGCGTATTTTGCGGCATCCTTCGGTTATGTTGACAGAATGAACGCCAAGACCGTAGAGGTGGCAGTCTGATATTGCACAGCGCTGTGCGAATCTGAAATTGACAGCACCGTGTGCAAGGCATACCGACTGGGCATCGGAGGCGAACACTTCCGATTCTTCATCTGACACCGAGGTGAAGCCGCGGCTGGCATAATCTCCCCGTGTGCACAAAAGGTCGAGATCGGAAATTCTGATATCAGATATCGGTTTGTCTTGCGTTCCTTCGATCTCAAAAAGACTTTTGCAGGTAGGAGCATATGCTTCGATGCTTTCGATATCAAGATCGGGAGATGGCATATAATATACCTTTCCGCTGCTTTTATCGAGATACCATTCGTTCTCGGTTTCAAAGAAATCGGGCAGGTTTTCAAGATAATAGTGGAGGTCAGAAGTGATCGGCGGATCATATTGCGTGGAAATAGTGAATCTTGAGGGATATTTCAGCACCATTCTGCCGCTTTTTTTGTCGTAGCTTTCAACAGGCGAGTGCTCGTCTATCCAATAATGATAAAACGAAACGATGGCATCTTCGATGCCCTTGATGTTGGCAAGATCTTCGGTGTGAGCATCAAACCATTTTGACGGATGATGGATCTCCCAAAGCACGGGATGAGGATTTTCGACAGCAACACCCGTAAGCGTCCCGTTTTTGGGATATCGTGTGAACTGAGCGCGTTTGCCGTTGATTATGAGGTCTGTGAAAGTAGGATATTCCCCGTTTTTATTCTTTGAAAGGCTGCAGCTGATGCATTCCTTGCCGTTGAAAACATCCTTTTGCCAGTCTTCAAGCTTTATTCCGCCTACGATTTTTCTGCGCTTTCCAAACGATCGGAAGGTGATGCCGTCAATCCCGTATGACGGGCCGTATCTTCCGGTGATTTTGAGCGGGTCGATCTCTATGGCCTGCGAGAGAAAATAATCGTCACAAAAAGCGATGGTAAGCGGTCGCATATTGTTTCCGACGCGCAGTTCTGCCGCGGTTTCAATGGCTTTTTCAACGGTTTTTAACGGGCCGTCGTGCCCATTGACCGCAGGCGTCAGACCCGAAAGGTCGTCGCAACCGTTTTTTTGCGAAACAAAAATTGTAGAGCAGTTGTTGTAGTTGTACATAAGGAGATCTCCTTTCAAATAATCCGATCATAAAAGTCCGATAAAAAGGGATGCGCAGGCAAGAAGCAGGGGAATTATCTTTGGTCTTTCCTTCAAAAGCACAGCAACAAGGCCTGTGGAAATAAGACCCAGGGCACCTGCTATGGGGGTGTAAAGGGTGATTCCGTCTCCGCTTGCAAATATCAATATCTGCACAAGCGATCCGAGGTTTGACGATACTGTTGACACCGACGTCAGGATGTATCCTTTTGCAGAAAAAGCCTTAAGCTCGTGTGCAATCAACGAAAAATTTCCTTTTGTTACGATAACTATTGCCGCCAGCATAAATATGACAACAAAAACGTTTGTCAGAAAGAAGAAAGAGTTTGAATCAAACACTCTTTCGTCCTTTGAATACAGGTTTGCGACGACAGATGCCGAAACCGAGATCATTGTATAGACAAGAACCAGAAAAAGTCCTTTGATGTTGATATGCAAACCCGTCTTGTTGTTTTTTGATTGGGGAAAATGCAAAAGTACCGATGCCATTATCATTATGGCGCACCGCAGAATATCGAATGTTCCCACCGACTCTTTCAAAAACAGAACCCCTGCGACAAAGGTCATAACAAGCGTCAGGGTGCTTGACAGCACGGTTGCCGACGAAACGTCAAGCTCGCGGTAAAGCAGGAGCGATGAAAAGTGAACCAATACCACTATGGCGGCGTATATTACGGAATAGATCGTGGTTGGAATATTTGTTTTGATATTAAAGCCCGACATTATAAAGAAAAACACCGATGCTATGCTTCCGGTTATCAGAACGTACAGAAGAAGATCAAAAACGCTCTTGACCGATCTTCCGAATTTTACTTGGCAATATTTTCCGAAAAAGCCAAATAAAAAAACAAGACCGTAATAAAACAACTGTTCCGCCTCCATGTAGGGTATAGCTGAATTTTAACACATTACCTCTTGAAATTCAAGTCAAATATGATATAATTATAGCCATATTTTTACCATGGAGGAATACCATGCCGATATTAAAAGAGTATGGAGCCAATTACGTTTCTTTTGCCAGACACAAAAACGTGCGTTGCATTTCTCATCTGCATCCGATGTTCGAGATAGTTTGTGTAACAAAAGGTTGCGTAAAAATGACTGTTGACGGAAAAGAGAGAAATATACAAGAGGGTCAGGCAACGATAATACTGCCACTGCAGGCCCATTCGTTCGAGGAGGGCGCCGATTCGGAATGTATGGTATGTGTTTTCACAGAAAACTTTGCCGAAAGCTTTTGTGATAAAGTGGGGGACAGTGTGCCCGAAAAACCCGTCTGTGAGCTGGGGCAAAACACCCTTTGCTATGTGAACGAAATTTTTTCCGAGGACGAGAATATCGACCGTCTTGTCGCGCAGTCGATACTTATTCCGCTGTGCAAAGAAATATATGAAAAATGCAGTTTTTTTGCAACAGTGCACCACCGCGACAATGCGTTTCTTAAGGCGGCGGATTACACCGCCGAGCATTTTTCTGAAATATCGGGAATTTCCGATGTTGCAAGGGCTCTTTGTGTAAATAGCGCATATCTCAGCCGTGTTTTCAAGCAAAACAGCGGACACGACTACACCTATTGGCTCAATTCGCTCAAATGCTCGTATGCCGCACAGATGCTTGTTCACCGATATCCCGAGCTCAACATTTCCGAAATCGCTCTTGCCGTGGGATTTGGAAGTATCCGAAGCTTCAACCGCGTATTCCGCGAAATATTCAAAATGACGCCAAAGGAATATATAAAACAAAAAAAGCTGTTTTCTTTGTGAAAACAGCTTTTTGTCGTTCAGTTTGCAATAGGCATTGCGTCGGTGTTGTCGATGACGGTGACAAGCTTTATGTCTGCGCCTGCGCCCGAAAGCTTTCCGACTATGTCCTCGTATCCGCGCTGGATGTGATGGATGTTTTCAATCTCGGTTTTGCCCGATGCCACAAGTCCTGCGATTATCATGGCGGCGCCGGCGCGCAGGTCAACTGCCTTGACGGGGGCGGCGGAAAATTCCGTCGGTCCCTGAATGACGGCAAGCTTTCCGTCCACCTTTATGTCTGCACCCATAAGTATCAGCTCTTCCACATAGCGGAAACGGTTGTCCCAGACACCTTCCGATAGCATACTCACGCCGTCTGCAAGACACATGAGAACGCACATCTGCGGATTCATATCTGTGGGGAAACCCGGGTAGGGCAGAGTTTTAACAGATATTTTGTTAAGGGGACCCGATCTTGAAATTCTGATCGAATCGTCAAATTCTTCAACATTAACGCCCATCTCAATAAGCTTTGCCGATATAGATTCGACGTGCTTGGGGATGAGGTTGGTGATAAGAAGATCTCCGCCTGTGGCGGCAGCGGCAACCATAAAAGTGCCTGCCTCGATCATATCGGGGATTACGGCGTAGTTTACTCCGTGGAGCTTCTGCACGCCCTTTATCTTGATAACGTCTGTTCCCGCACCTGTGATGTTTGCGCCCGAAGCGTTAAGAAAGTTTGCAAGGTCAACAACGTGGGGCTCGCGTGCGGCATTGTCAATAACAGTCGTGCCGTTTGCTTTGCAGGCGGCGAGCATAATGTTGATGGTGGCGCCGACAGTTACGCAATCCATGTAGATGTTTGCACCCACAAGTCCGCCGTTTGCGGTGGCGTCTGCGTCGATGTACGCGCTTTCCACGTCGATCTTTGCACCCAAAGCTTCAAAACCCTTGATGTGCTGGTCTATGGGGCGTGTGCCAAAATCGCAACCGCCGGGATATGCCGCGTGTGCCTTGCCAAATCTGCCAAGCTCAGCACCCAGAATGTAATAAGATGCGCGCATCTTGCGCACAAGGTCATACGGGGAAGCGCCGGGCTTGATCTTTCTTGTATCTATTTCGTAGGTAGTCTTGTTTATGCGCTTAACCTTCGCTCCGATGCTTTGAAGAATAGCGAGCGAATGGGTTACATCACTGATGTTGGGGAGATTTTCGATGACGCATTTGTCTTCGGTAAGAATCGTGCCGAAAATGATCGCGACTGCAGAGTTTTTCATTCCGCTGACTTCGATCTCTCCGGTTAGCGGCTTTCCGCCGTTAATGACTAACTTTTCCTTTTCCATCCAAATTATCTCCTGACTTGCTTGTTATCTGCCGATGGCAGATAGTGTGTGTGACACAGTATATCGGTACAAAACTACACTTGCACAGATATACATATATAGTATAACACTATTATTCCAAAAATGGAATAGGTTTATCAAAAATATTTAATATTTTTTGTGAAAAATAAGACAAAAAATTGATTTCCGTCATTTGTGTTCGATGTATTCTCCGGTAAGGGCGTTGAAAAGAGGCTTTTTAATACCGTTTTCGGTCTCGCATTCGATCCTCCACACGGGGAAAATATAAACTCCGTCGTTTTCAAGGCTGACGGTGGAATACTCGTGCTTTTGCGACAATACCGAAACGTCCCCGCTGTGAAAGCGCGGAATGCTGTAAAGAATGTTTATGCCATCAATAAGCTTTGCCGAGTATTCGGCGTCGGGGGAAACAAAAAACAGATTTCCGCTGACGTGAAGTATTTTTTCGTCTCTGATGTAAAAACAAACGGGCATTCCGTTTATATCATCTCCGTCGATGGTAAGTATACAGGTAAAAAGCTCGCCGCCGTCAAGCTCTTGCTTTTCAAGACAGCGCGCCTTTATCTTTGATCCGTACACTTCCTTGAAAAAGTCGTTGATTTTCTTGTGCAGATCAAGCTTTTCGGAAGTCTCGGGCAGTTTTGAAAGCGAGTTTTTGATTTCGGTCAAAACGACGAGGCTGTTGAAACGGGCATCTGAATATTCAAAACCCGTTTGTCCCGTAATGATGGCAGAGGCTTTCACTGTGTCGTCATCTCCCGAAACAGAAATAGAGGTTCCGTCGGGAACATCGAAGTATTTGATCCGATTTTCAATGTTCTGCATGCTCTGAGACGAGAGAAAAGAAATGGCAGAGAGCAGGCAAGGGTGGGTGTATTTTGCGTTTTCTTTCATTTCCTCGGCAAATATCATGCTCGAAGAATATTTGTATACGGTTTTTGTGCTGTATTCCTTGTCGATGATGTTGTCTTCAAAGGTTATTCCCGATGCGGCAAGGTTTTCCTTTGCTTCAACAAGCAATCTGTCGGGCAATATCTTTGTGTCCTTGTAGGTGTCCAAAACCGTAAAGGCAAGAAAGGTGTCTATAAGTATGAGGATGATTATGAGTGCAATATTCGTTTTGTGCCAGTTCATCTTGCCCCCTCCTTTTCGGTGTTTTCTTCGATGTAAAGCATGGCACTGCGTGCCACATACACCGCGTTTTCACTTTCGGAATATATAATCGGAAAGCCCTTGGGAGGAGCCTTTTCATCAAATTGGGTTGAAGCAAAGGCAAAAAGAAGCTTTTGCGGAACATCGGCGTGGGTACTGTCCAGCCTTGCAAAGCTTTTTGCATCGGCAGTGGCAAAAGTAAGGGTGGAATCGTCAAAAACAAGGGTGGCGCAGTTTTTTGCATCTTCAATCAGTATTCCATCTGACATGTATGAAAAAACAAGGGTGAGAAGACTGTCGTTGTAGGTGACCGAGCTTAAGCAGATTGATGCATTACCGCCGAAAAAGTTCTTGTCAAGACGGTCGATTATCGAGCGCGCAGCGATTATTTTGTCTTCGAAAGAGAACGTATCTTTCTGCTCCGACAAAAATTCGGAAAGAGGAATGCCCTCTCCCGAGGAGGAATAAAGAATATCTCCTTCGGACGAGATCGAAAGCTCGCCTGCCTGCTCAACGTAGGTTATATTGCCTTCGGTGCGGTAAAAGCTTGTGCTGTTGGGGTTGAAGCCAAAGGTGTCGAGAACAGAGGATATCACGTCGTCGTTGGCTGTGAAGTCCTCGGTATCAGTATATGCCGCAATATTCCGAAAAGCTACAGTTGAGGTAAGAACGGGATATTTTTTGTCAGCAAAAGAAACGAATTCAAATCTTGCCATGCCGTCGGACAGATCAGTGGTGCTGAAATTTCCGAAAGAAAGAGAGCTTCTGTCTCTGACCGAAAGGAAAGCAAGATTTCCATCGCTGTCAAGGGCAATGCCCGAGATCTCACCCGTTTCACTGCAGAAAACGAAAAGATCCTTGACGTTGAAGGCGTGGAAGATGTTGTCAAGAGTATATCCGCCCATCGCCGGCACAAAGCAGCCTGCAGGAAGATCATGGGCAAATCTGAAATAAAGATAACTGCCATTTTCAAGAATAAGATCTTCGATATATTCGTTTTTTGCCGATTCGGACGAAAACTCCATGACAGTGCTGATGTCCGAAAAAACGCTGAGGATATATGGTTTTGTTTCAGAAATAAATCTGCGCCTTGCATCCGAAGAAACCGGAGTCAACTGTTTTGAATCGGATACAAAGCCGATAAATTCCGGCACAACAATACCCGGGGATGAAAGGTCATCCTCGGAGGAAGTGTCGTTATTCTGCAAAAAGCTGTGATCCGGATGGATGGCGGTGGAAACAGACGCCGTGTTTTTCAAAAGACAATACTGCGCAAAAAGCACGCCCAAAACCGTGCACAGCAGTATTATCAGCGAAAGTTCGATGACTGTTGCCGCATTTTTTCTTCGGTCGTTTTTCATGAATCAGTTATTTTCCTTTTCGTTTTTCAGACTTTCAATGATGGCGGATATATGAGCACCGTGTTCGATGCTGTTGTCGGGAATGAAGGTGAGCTCGGGGGTGAGGCGCAGATCAAGGCGCTGGGCAAGCTCGCGGCGGATAAATCCCGACGCACTTTTCAGTCCCTTTGCCGCCTGTGCCGAATCGCCGTTGTAAACGCTGAAGCGCACCTTGCAGTATTTGAGATCGGGGGTGGTGTCAACGTTTACGATGCTGATAAAAGCACCCGAGATTCTTGGGTCTTTTACCGAGCGCAGGATCTCGTTGAGCTCTCTTGCGATCTCTTCGTTTATGCGTGCAGTTTTGAAGGAGGCAGAGCCTCTGTTTCTTGATGGCATTTTGTTGTCCTTCCGTGGTGTTGCAAAATCAATACAGGGTTTTTGCAACTATTGTTTTAAAGTTTTATCATCAATTATGATGGCACACCCCACGCCGATTTATACCAAAAAGACGCGGGGTGAAACTGAAACGATCTTAATATATCAGAGCTCGTTTTTGATATCTCTCTTGATTTCTTCCATAATGAAAGCTTCGAGAATATCGTGCTCCTTGATGTCGTTGAAACGTTCGAGCGCGATACCGCATTCATATCCCTGGGCAACTTCCTTTACGTCGTCCTTGAAACGGCGGAGAGATGCGATCTTGTCTTCATAGATAACTATGCCGTCGCGCACAACGCGGATCTGGGCATTTCTTGTGATCTTACCGTCCTGAACGTACGAACCTGCGATAAATCCGATGTTGGGAACGTGGATGGTCTGACGAACTTCGGCATGACCGATAACGTTTTCTCTGAATTCGGGGGCAAGCATACCGTTGATGGCGGCTGTGATCTCTTCGATACATTCGTAGATGATGCGGTAGGTGCGGATGTCGACCTTCTTCTGATCGGCAGAGTCTGTGGCGCCCTTGTCGGGACGGACGTTAAAGCCGACGATGATGGCATTGGAAGCATCTGCAAGCATAACGTCGCTTTCCTTGATGCCGCCGACGGCAGAGTGGATAACGCGAACCTTGACTTCTTCGTTCGAAAGCTTTTCGAGCGAAGCCTTAACTGCTTCTGCCGAGCCCTGAACGTCTGCCTTGACGATGATGGCAAGCTCTTTTGTTCCCTCGTTGATCTGATCAAAGAGAGTGTCGAGAGAAACCTTGGCGTTGGCCTTAAATTCTTCTTCCTTGGCGTCGTTCTTTCTCTTTTCAACAAGCTCACGAGCCATTCTTTCGTCCTCAACGGCGCGGAATTCGTCGCCTGCCTCGGGAACTTCAGAAAGACCTGTGATCTCAACGGGAACAGAGGGGCCTGCTGCCTTCATGGTTCTGCCGTTTTCGTCGCACATCGAACGAACGTGACCGATGGCTGTGCCTGCGATAACAACGTCGCCCTGACGGAGAGTACCGTTCTGAACGAGAACTGTTGCCACAGGGCCGCGTCCGCGGTCAAGCTTTGCTTCGATAACGATACCCTTGGCCTCGCGGTTGGGGTTGGCCTTGAGATCCTGCATATCGGCAACAAGAAGAACCATTTCGAGAAGCTCGTCGATACCCTGACGCTTGAGAGCGGAAACAGGAACACAAATGGTGTCGCCGCCCCATTCTTCGGGCACAAGGTCGTGAGCTGTAAGATTTTGCTTTATGGCATCGGGGTTGGCACCGACCTTATCCATCTTGTTGATGGCAACGATGATCGAAATGCCGGCTGCCTTTGCGTGGTTGATAGCTTCGATTGTCTGGGGCATGATGCCGTCGTCTGCGGCAACAACAAGGATAGCAACGTCGGTCGCCTTTGCGCCTCTTGCACGCATTGCGGTAAACGCTTCGTGACCGGGAGTGTCAAGGAAGGTGATGTCGCGGCCGTTAACCTTGACTCTGTAAGCACCGATCGCCTGAGTGATACCACCTGCTTCGCCTGCAGTGACGTTGGAATGACGGATAGCGTCGAGAAGAGAAGTCTTGCCGTGGTCAACGTGACCCATAACGCATACGACAGGGCTTCTGTTGACAAGATCTTCGGGCTGATCCTCAACGTCGGAGAAGAGCTTTTCTTCGATTGAGATAACAACTTCCTTTTCTGCAACAACGCCCATTTCGTCTGCAAGAAGATATGCTGTGTCGTAGTCGACGTACTTGTTTGCGCCAACTGCGTCCATGCCAAGACCCATCATAAGAAGCTTCTTCACAACTTCACCTGTGGTGATTTTCAGCTTTGCAGCAAGGTCGGAGATCATGATTTCTTCGGGGAGGGTGATGGGACCTGTGAACTTTTTCACCTCAACTGCGGGAGCAGGAGCACCCTTGCCCTTTTTGCCTGCCTTGCCCTTGGGCTGAACTGCAAAACCGCGGGCAGCAGATTCGTTTCTGGTGATGCGTCCACCTGCACCCTTGGCCTGCTGCTGCATTCCGCCCTTTTTCTGCTTTTTCTTTCCGCCCTCGTCCTTAACTGCGTCTGCCGCAAGGTTGTCAAGCTTTTCATCGTATTTGGAAAGGTCTACCTCGTGGGATCTGATGTCCACAAGGCGAACGTTCGAGTCGTTTCTTACGCCTCCATCGGGACGCTTGACCTCTGCCTCGCCCACATTTGTGTTGGTCGAAGCATAGCGGCTGCGTGCTCTTCCGTCCTTGTCGTAAATGGGACGGATGCTGGGCTGACGAACAGACTGACCGTAATCGTCGTCCTTGTCAGCTCCGGGGCCGTTTTTGCCGAATTTGTTGCCCTGGCGGTTTTTGTCAAAAGCATTTTTGGGTTTCTGGTTTTGGTTGGGCTTTGCACCCTCGACCTTAACAAAGCCGTCCTTGCCGAAAATTTCGGTTTTCTGCTGTGACTGTTCGGGTCGTCTGTCGGCAAATCTGTCAAAGCGGTTGTTCTGCGGTCTTTCGCCCTGGTTGTTACGAGGCTCGAAAGGCTTTCTTTCGTCTTTGACAAAAGGCTTGCGCTGATCGTTGTTGTTATTATTGTTTCTGCCTGCAAGCTCTGCGGCACGCTTTGCGATGGATGCCGCGGAATTGATGGCGTTCTGATTGATGGCAGGCTTTTTGGGAGCTTCCTTTGCAGGTTCTTTTGTCGGTTCCTTTGCGGGCTCGGGTTTCTTTTCAACCTTTTCTTCTGCCTTGGCAACGGGAGCTTCTTTCTTGACCTCGGGAGCTTTTTCTTCCTTTTTCTCCTCTGTTTTTGCGGCAGGAGCTTTTTCTTCGGGCTTCTTTTCGCTCTTTGCGGCAGGTTTCGGGTTTTCAACCTTCTTTTCAACCTTTTCTTCTGCTACAGGTTCTTCCTTTGCAGGCTTTGAGGCAAGGGCAAAATATGCCGAAACATCGGTCACTTCGTATTTCTTTGTATAGTGGTTGAGTATGAGATTTATCTCCTTGTCCTCAAGAGTGGCCGAGGTGGTCTTTTCAGCGACACCCTTGGAGGAAAGATAATCTACGATCTCCTTGCCCTTTACGCCGAGATCCTTTGCAAGGGCGCTGATTTTTACTTTAGTAGTTGTCTGTGCCATATATGTTACTGCACCTCCGTAGTGTTATCGTGTGATTTTACGGCAGAGATCTCTTCCATGCATTTGAAGATGATCTTTTCAAACCCCGGTCTTGTCAGAGCCGCCGAGGTTGTAAAGCCCGATTTTCCCAGTCGGGAAGCAAGCTGTGCCATGCTGCATGGCAGGATGATGTACTTTGTTTCGAAGGCGTAAAGCTTTGATATAAGCTTATCCTTTGAATTGTCCGAAATGTCTTCGGTCAGAAAAACGATGCGTGCTTTTCCTTTTGACACCGCAAGAGTAACGGCTTCTGTTCCCACGGCAAGTCCGCCTGCCTTCATAGCAAGGCCCAAAGCTCCGAAGATCTTTTCGAGGTTTGTGCAAAGATCGTCGCGCCTGTCGGGATAGAGCCTGTTTTCGTCGGGCGGAAGGATTCTTTTTTCCTTTTTCACTTTTCGCCCTCCTCGCTCTGTTCGAACTGTGCGGCAAGTGCTTCGTATATTTCGGCAGGAATTTCGATTTCAAGATTTGTTTCAAATCTCTTTGCTTTTCTTGCTTTGTTGTAGCACTTGATGTCGGGACAGATATATGCGCCCCTGCCCGAGACTTTTCCGATTTTGTCAAGGGTGACGGTTCCGTCCTGAAGTCTTACGACTCTTATCAGCTCATTCTTCGGTCTGCGGATATTGCAGCCGAGACACTTTCTTTCGGGTATCTTCTTGTTCATATCCTGTTCGGCCAAAAAGCCGATTCCTTTCTTCCGTAAAATGCCAAAGCTTAAGATCAGTTCTGTCCGTTTTCGGCGTTCTTAAGTGCCTGGGCGAGTTTTTCACCAAATGCTGTGGAAGGCTCTTCTTTTCCGCTCATAACAGCTTCAAACGCTGCTTTTTTCTGCTCGGAAGCGCTCTTGATATCGATCTTGAAGCCTGTGAGCTTTGCGGCAAGACGTGCGTTCTGACCCTTCATGCCGATGGCAAGCGAGAGCTGGTCGTCTGCAACGACAACTCTGCACGAACGCTCGGCAACCTGCTCAACCGCGATAACGTCGGCGGGGGAGAGGGCTGACTTGATGTATTCTTCGATATCATCGCTGTACTTGATGATGTCGATCTTTTCACCGTTGATTTCTTTTATGATGTTGTTCTTTCTCGTGTTCTTTGCACCGATGAGAGCGCCGATGGCCTCGACGTCGGGATCGCGGGAGAATACGGCAATCTTTGTGCGCGAGCCTGCCTCACGGGCGATGCTGCGGATAAGCACTGTGCCGTCCTGGATCTCGGGAACTTCAAGCTCGAAAAGTCTTTTTACAAGGCCGGGATGTGTTCTCGAAAGAAGAACCGCAGGTCCTGTGGTCTCGTTCTTTACTTCGAGGACGTAAACCTTGATAAGATCGCCGACAGAAAGAACTTCGCCGGGGATTTGCTCGCTCTTTTTAAGTGTAACTTCGTTCTTGCCGATAACAAGGCGGACGTTTCCTGTGTCGGGATCGACTCTCGAAACCTCTGCTGTAACAACATCTTCTTTCTTGTTTTCGTATTCGCTGATCATGTTTTTGCGCTCGGCTTCGCGGATACCCTGGATGATGACCTGCTTTGCGGTCTGTGCAGGGATTCTCTTGAAGCTCTTGGGCTTGATCTCGATCTGAACGAAATCGCCTACCTTGTAGGACTTCTTTATGTTGCGTGCGTCTTCAAGCTTGATCTGAGTTTCGGGGTTGAAGGTGTCAAAGGGCTCGTCGCCGTCGTCATAAAAATCAAAATCCACATCGTCATCGTCCTCGGCTGCTTCCTGAACGATGGTGAGAGAATCGGGATCGACAACTTCAAGAAGCTTGTAGACCTTGATCTGCTGCTTTTCGGGGTTGAGCTCGACCTTCATGTTGGAGCTGCCTGTTTCCTTCTTGAAGGCGGTGAGAAGAGCTGCTTCGATCTTTTCGATCATGTAGTCCTTCGGAATGCCTTTTTCTTTTTCAAGCAAATCAAGAGCTCTGAAAAACTCTTTCTGTTCGTTTGCCATTTTTGGTTTCCTCCGTTTAGTAATATATAAATTATTTTTTCAACTGTTTAGAATTCCGCCACCGTCGAAAGCTTTGCAATGGCCTTACGCTCGAGGGTAAGCTCTTTTTCGTCTGCCATGGCAAAAGTCACGGTGTCTTTTTCTTCGTCGTGCGAAGCAAGGATGGCGTTAAAGCTTTTGGTGCCGTCGATGGCAGTATAAAGACGCACTGCAACCTCTGTGCCCAGAAAAGCTTCGATGTGCTCGTGGTTTTTGAGATCGCGTTCAAGTCCGGGCGACGAGATCTCGAGGCAATAGCTGCCCTCGATGGGATCCGCCTCGTCGATGATGGGTTCGACCGCGTCGTTAACCATTTCGCAGTCGGTAAGACTGATGCCTCCCTCGCGGTCGATGTAGATGGCAAGGTTCCAGCCGGTGGGTTCCTTTACGTACTCAACGTCCCAAAGGGTGCAGCCGCATTCTTCAACCGCATCCTTCACAAGCTCGCGGACTGTTTCGGCAATGTTCTTTTTCTTTGGCTTTTTTTCCATTTTATTATAGTACCGATCCTTTCGTGATGAAAAACGGCCGTAAATAAATCGTAAAGAGCGGTTCGCTCTGAAACCGCTCTTTACTCTCCGTATCATCTTTTCTTTGTTAAGTATATCACAAGTTTTTGGGTTTTGCAATAGTTTTTTGCATTTTTTCCGTTTTTTATGAAAAATATATTTACCGCGGCACCGTTTTATGATATAATTATCAGAAAAAAGAGGGTGGAGGGGCGTATGAAACACAAAAACGTAACACAGGGCGTATTCATCAGCCGCGAAAACCGCTTTTGCGCTACTGTTTCGGTGGACGGAAAAAACGAGACCGTTCACGTCAAAAACACCGGCAGGCTCAAAGAGCTTCTTGTGTCGGGTGCCTGCGTCTATCTTTCAAAGTCTGACAACGCATCACGAAAAACGCGATACGATCTTGTTGCGGTGCAAAAAGGCAAGAGAATAGTAAGCATTGATTCTCAGGCGGCAAATACCATTGCCCACGAGTGGATCTGCGCGAAGGGTTATTTCGGAAAAGACGCCGCAGTCCGTCGCGAGGTAACTTTTGGAAAGAGTCGATTTGATTTTTACATAGAAAGCGGAGAACGCAAGATCTTTCTTGAAGTAAAGGGCTGCACCCTTGAAAAGGACGGCAGAGCACTTTTTCCGGATGCTCCCACCGAAAGGGGAATAAAGCACATAAAAGAGCTTGTTGAATGTAAAAATCACGGCTTTGAGGCATATATTCTCTTTATAATACAAATGAAGGGAACAGATTGCTTTTCGCCGAACGATGATACCCATCCCGATTTTGGCGCTGCTCTTCGCGATGCCGCAAAAAGCGGTGTAAATATCCTTGCTCTCGACTGCAACGTTTTGCCCGATGAGGTGACGGCAGACGATTTTGTAAAAATAATTCTTTGAAAAATATAAAAATGCGGAACAATTTTTTGATTTTTCCGTCTTAAATTATAGCCGCGAAAGGTGGTTTTTTATGAGTAAGATCAGTTGGAAAGGCGGTGCGCTGACGGCGCCGATACCGCCTGCTCTTGTAACCTGCTCGGATGGAGAGCGCGACAACGTTTTCACTGTGGCGTGGACGGGTATAACCTGTACCCAACCCCCAAAGACATATATTTCGGTGCGTCCGTCTAGATTTTCCTACAATATTATAAAGGACAGCGGTTTTTTTGTTGTCAATCTGACCACAGAGGCTCTGGTGCGTGCTGCCGACACCTGCGGAGTCAGAAGTGGAAAGGATGTGGACAAATTCGCTCTTTGCGGTCTTGAAAAAGAGCAGGCTTTTCACATTCCGTGCCCCCTCATTGCCCAAAGCCCGCTTTCGCTCGAGTGCCGCGTGGAAAAGATCATCCCCCTGGGCAGCCACGATATGTTCCTTGCTGACATTGTGGGGGTGGACGTGGACGAAGAACTGATCGACGGCGCAGGCAAGCTGCGGCTTGATAAGGCATACCTTGCCGCTTTTGCACACGGCGAATATTTTGCCATCGGAAAAAAACTCGGTTATTTCGGTTTCTCGGTAAGAAAAAAGAAAAAACACACAAATGCGAAGAAAAAGCCTTCTCGCAAGTGATGTTTACAAAAAAGTTACTTTTTTGCGCGTTGGGGAGAAAAATTACTTTTATCGGCGAAAAATACTAAACCGAACGGCAAATTTCGTCATATTAGACGAATCTTTTTACTTGACAAAAACGGCTTTTCGGTATATTATATAGTTAATATACTGCAACATAATGGAATTACTGTCCGAGCTGTTGCGCCGAACTCTTGTTAATGGTGCTGTATCCTTTGGGATGTCCACCACGTTTCGTATGCAGGAGAAAGGGCGGATCTATTCTGTTTGGTGCATTATTATCACTTTGGCGCAATAAGCAAAAACAAAATGAGAAAGGAAGAAAAGCATGAAAAACATCAAAAACATGCTGGCGTTTGTTCTTGCCCTGGTTCTTGTTGTGGGATGCATCCCCTTTGCAGCATTTGCCTCGACAGAAACAGCCTTCGGATTCTCCGATTTTCCGACAGGTTGGTCCAATGTCGCTATGACAGACGCCGTTGAAAACGGACTTATCACAGGATTTGGTGACGGAACAGTTCGCCCCAGACAGCTCCTTACCCGTGCCGAAATGGCGGCCATTATGGTCAGAGCGTTCGGTGCAGAGGTTGCTGCTGACATCGAAGGCAAGTATTCCGACGTCACACCCGACAAATGGTATTATGACGAGATGGCAAAAGCTGTCAATATGAGAATCTTCGCAGGTTATGAAGACAGCACCATGCATCCCGAAAGCCCCATCACCCGTCAGGAAGCGATCCTTGTTATCGCACGTGCCCTTGTCATCAACTCTGAAGACCCCCATCTTCTCGATGTTTACACCGACAAGGAAAAGATCGGTGATTTTGCAAAGGGCGCTCTTGCAACCTTTACACTCAGAGGCTATATCCACGGTTATGAGGATTCTACCATTCGCCCCACCAACAACATAACAAGAGAAGAATTTGCACAGATCATGTACAACATCTTCGCTGCTTATGTCAGAACCGACGGTTCGTTCACCATCGGCAACCACGAGGGCGAAGTTATCCTTACAGGTGACAACGTACATCTTTATTCCTCCCTTATCGACGGTGACCTCATCATCGGTGACGGTGTCGGCGCGACAAACGTTACTCTTGAAAACGTCATCATCAAGGGAAGACTTATTTTCCGCGGTGGTGAAGGTCTTGTAACTCTCAGAAACGTTACAAAGGAAGACCTTATCGTTACAAACGACTTTAACGGCACCGTAAACTTCAACCACTACAGCACAGAGCACTACTTCAAGAACGCTGTTTACAACACTCCCGCAAGCTTCCTTAACAGAACTGTTGCAGGCGGTACAGCTTCCGGTACAGGTCTTGGCAAGCACGACACTCACGTCGAAGGCAGAGTTGATGCTGGAACAGGTGAGGAAGAAAAGAAACCCTCCAAACCTGTTGTGGTTGGCCCCGGCGGAGGTGGAACAACTCCCGAAACCAAGACTTATGATATCACCGTAGATCCCGCAAACGGCGATCCTACCATCAAGTACGAAGATATCACAGCCGGCAAGACCTTTAATAATATGGGTTATGAACTTCCCGACGATCCCACAAAGGACGGCTACAAGTTCAACGGCTGGTATACCGAAGCAAACGGCCTTAAGCGTCCCTTTACAGAGAGCACTAAGGTTAATAAGAACGACACTGTATATGCAGATTGGCTTCCCGGCGTATTCTTCTACGAAGATTCCACCTTTGCCACACAGTTTGGCGAAGCTGTCTACGTTGAAGAAGGCGAGGTTCTCGGAGATAAATTCCCGGCAGACGAGCCCACAAGAACAGGCTTCACCTTCAAGGGCTGGAAGTACAATGACGGCACAGGAGAAAAGGACTTCACAGCTGACACAGTTGTAACAAAGCCCGTTAAGGTATATGCTACTTGGGAAGAGATCACAACTCCCGTAACAAAGTACACAGTAACCTTCTATGACGACAAGGGCGGCAACGTATTCGGCACTCCCATCGAAGTTGAAGAAAACACAGCACTCGGCGATAAATTCCCGACAGCTGAACCCACAAAGGATGGCTTTACATTCGTTAAGTGGGCAACAGAAGGCGACGTTGAATTTACAAAGGATACAGTAGTTACAGGCAACCTTACAGTATATCCTATTTGGGAAGAAGTAATTACTCCCGTAACAAAGTACACAGTAACCTTCTACGACGATAAGGGCGGCAACGTATTCGGCGCTCCCATCGAAGTTGAAGAAAACACAGCACTCGGCGACAACTTCCCGACAGCTGAACCCACAAAGGATGGCTTTACATTCGTTAAGTGGGCAACAGAAGGCGACGTTGAATTTACAAAGGATACAGCCGTTACAGGCAACCTTACAGTATATCCTATTTGGGAAGAAGTAATTACTCCCGTAACAAAGTACACAGTAACCTTCTATGACGATAAGGGCGGCAACGTATTCGGCACTCCCATCGAAGTTGAAGAAAACACAGCACTCGGCGACAACTTCCCGACAGAAGTTCCCACAAAGGACGGCTTCACATTCGTTAAGTGGGCAACAGAGGGTGACGTTGAATTCACAAAGGATACACCTGTTACAGGCGACCTTACAGTATACCCCATCTGGGAAGAAGTAACAACACCTGTTACTAAGTACACAGTAACCTTCTATGACGATAAGGGCGGCAACGTATTCGGCACTCCCATCGAAGTTGAAGAAAACACAGCACTCGGCGACAACTTCCCGACAGCAGTTCCCACAAAGGACGGCTTCACATTCGTTAAGTGGGCAACAGAGGGCGACGTTGAATTCACAAAGGATACACTTGTCACAGGCGACCTTACAGTATACCCCATCTGGGAAGAGATCGAAAAGTACACCGTAATCTTCTATGAATACGGTTGGATGGACGTTCATTCCACAGAGGTTGAACCCGGCGCAACAGTTGAGTCGGACGAAATCGACACAGCATACAATGCTCTCTCAACTCCTTTTGAACAGGGTTACGAAGCAAACCAGGACGAAGAATCCTACATTTCTGATGCAACAACAGCAAGAATCCACGAGATCGAAGGTCAGTGGTACTACCTTGTTGACGGCGCATACGAAGTATTTGATGACACTGTTGTTGTAAACTCCGATCTTGAAGTTTACTACTACTTCGATTACATGTATGCACTTGTAAGCCTTGAATCGATCTTTGGCAAAATGGGCAACTATCAGTTCGAAGCTCCCTTTGCAGACGATACTCTCGCGGCGGAATCCGTTCTTGACCTTCTCTGGCTCAACAGAGCAGCTATCAAGACCATAGCTAAGATAGCAACAGATCCCGTCTTTGGCAAGTCGATCAAGCTTGGCGACATCATCGAATACATGCCTGTAAACGAAAAGGGCGAAATCATGAACCCCGTTTACGATTACAGACTCATCAAGCTCCTCGGTGAAGCCACAGTTCGTGAGTATACAACAGACGCAGTTGCAGACATGGTTGAAAGCGACGAAGAGATCCTCAGATCCGCTATCAACGAGCAGCTTGAACTCGCATCCGTTCCCGAAAATGTAAAGGCGAGAAACATCGTTGACACATTCATTATGAGCGACGATTCGGTTAAGGCGGTATTCGTCGCAGTTGCAAAAGAAATTCTTAAGACTCAGAATCCCGAATATAGCGATCCTCAGATCGATGCTCTTGCCGACGAAGCTATCGCTTCCAAAGAAAAGAGACTCGCTCTCATCCAGCTCGCGTTTGCAGATTCTGCAAGCAGATTGCTCGTAGAAGACGCTAGCATTGGTGTTGTAAGCCAAAGAATTGAAAATGAGCAGGAATGTGAATTTACCAAATCGGTCGTTAAACTCGCTGAAAGTAAATATCAGGACGAGATCGAAACATTCATCCATCAGCTCAAGAATGATGATTATTACCTCATCAACACAGAAGATGATGGTACTGACCGCAGATTTATCATCAACGCCGTAAGCAAGAAGCTTCACAAGACAACATACGAAGAAATCAAGGCAAAGCTTCCTTCTGTGATCTTCAAGGTTCTTGATGAAGACGTTGCAATGGATATCTTCACCACAACTCTCGGCAACTATACTGCAGAGGTTGATGCAGTAAAGGCGGCTGTTGCAGCTCCTGATTACGACGGTACAGAGTACTGGGTATCCTCCTACGTTCCCGTAGTTGTAAATCCCATCACTCAGGTTCTTATTCCTACCTACGATAAGGCAATGGCGAAGCTCGATCCCAAGATCAAGGGCTACAAGTACTACACAGAAAATCCCTTCATCGCAGAACTCGAAGCTCTTGTTCATTACAACGAACTCATCGAAAAGGTTGACAGTCCTTCCGAAGGCGCATCCGGTTATGCACTTTATATGGATGGCGACAGCATCGATGCAGACGTTTACTACTCGCTCGTCTATAAGATGGCAGTTCTCTCGTACGACGCAGTAGATTGGATGATCGAAAACGTTCCCGAGCCAGAGCTTGATGCAACAATCCAGCTTATGGCTGACAGACTCAGCGGCTTCTACGATAAGCTCGCCGACAAGGTGGCACAGCTTGGCTCTGGCAAGCCTGCACAGATCCGCGATAAGGTTCTTGATTACCTTAACAAAGCCATCGACAAGGACAACACAAACATTTGGAACACAGTAACACCCACCCTCTTCGACGAAAAGCTCGATAAGATCTACGCAAAGGGTACAAAGCTCGTGCTCGAAAAGTCCGGCTTTGACGTTACCAAGACAATCACCGTTGAAATCGCAGATGACTGCAAGACCATCACCCTCACACAGGGCACAAAGGTTGTTTCCAAGTCTATCTCTGATATCGCAAAGGATATCTCGGCAGCTGGATTCACCGTTTCGGTCAACGGCTCTGTAATCAGCGTTGACGGCAAGTTCGAGATCGACGTTGCAGAATATGCAAAGAAGATTGCAAATAAGCTCGGATATGTATTCAACATCAGCTTCTACGAGGATACTGCTGAAATCGCAGCTACTCCCGAAGTCCTCAGAGCTTACGTTCTCAATATCAATTCCGATTACGTCAAGCTTCAGATCCGTCTCAAGTAATCTTTGATAATCGCAACCGTGGGCAAACGTTTTGTTTGCCCACGATTTGCCAAAGCATCTTTTTTTCGAAAACCTTCCCCTAAAGCAAAGGAGTATTATGAAAAAGTTTATATCCATGCTTCTCGCCATAATAGTTGCAGTAGGAGCATTCTCGATAACCTTTGTATCCGTATCGGCAGACGAGCCTCCGCTTTTGATCTCGCCGGCACCTACGGTGCAAAGAGTTTTTACCGACGTTGAACCCGGAACTGCGCTTGAAACCGCACTTGTAAAGCTTAAGGACGCAGGTATAATAAACGGATACGAGGACGGAAGCTTCCAGCCCGACGGCGGACTTTCGCGTGCAGAATTCTGCAAGATGATCAATATCCTATTCGGTTATACCGAGCTTGCAACCACAGGTTTTCCCGACGTTCCTGCAGATGTATGGTATCATGACCACGTGCTCATCGCAAAAAAGCAGGGATATATCCAGGGCTTTGAAGACGGCACCTTCCGCGGAAATGAAAAGATCACCCGTGAGCAGGTGTGCGTTATCATTGACCGAATCAACAATTGCTACAAGCTCTATGACGTTGTGATAAACGACGAAGTGTCCGACTGGTCGCGCGAATCTGTTATCAAGGTTATCTCCAACGGACTTATGCCCCTTGAAGAGGGCGGAACATTCCGTGCAAAGCAGATCATCACAAGAGCCGAGTTTTCCTATGTTTTCGTTCCTTTCCTTGATGCAAGAGCAGAGATCGAAGCTGATAAGGAACAGAATGCAGGTACAGGCACAGGTACGGGTACAGGTACGGGTACAGGTACGGGTACAGGTACGGGCAACGGTTCGACAACCAAGCCCGGCAGTTCGACAACCAAGCCCGGTACGGGAACTGTGATCCCCGGCGGAGCAGTTAAGCCCGGCACAGGTACAACCAATCCCCCTGCAGGCGGCGACGATAACAAGGACGACGAGGGCGGCACAGGCACCACAACACCTCCCGAAGGCGGCAATGACGGCGAAGACGATCCCACCGATCCCCCCGAAGGCGGCAATGACGGCGAAGATGATCCCACCGATCCCCCCGCAGGCGGTAATGACGGCGAAGACGATCCCACCGATCCC
>SVTM01000047.1 GCA_015063785.1 Oscillospiraceae bacterium | reverse complement strand
TAATTCTTTTTGCATAATTGCAAACTCTAATCTGTATTTCGAAGGTGTTGTCCCTGTTGTTTTTTTAAACAATCGCATAAAATGGACATCGTTTGCGTATCCGCACATATTAGATATACTATGTACATTAAAATTGGTACTTGACAATAAATACTTTGCGTAATCTATTCGTCCGAGTAAAACTTCTTCTGTAATCGATATTCCAAAAAAACTCTTATATAAATGTTGAATATAAGAACGGCTTAAGTTCAGTTTTTTGCAGATTTTATCTATATTCCAATTATTTTGCGGTGTAAGCTGTATTTCATTTCTTAAACCGCAAAAAATTTCGTAGTATGGTTTTTCTTTTTCTAAAACATGCGATTTAAGCATTTCGGATAACTTTTTTAATATCAAGTTAAAATATAGGTTCATCGAATCTTCTTTATATAAATTTTGAGAATATTTTTCACAGAAAATATTTCTTATCAATTCAGAAAAAACGGTTGTACTATTAACGGACAATATAGTGTCAAAAGGTATATCAAGTTTTTGTATTTCATTCTTTTCCTCATCATCAATATCAAAATGTATCCAATCGTTTACGTATTCTTCTGATAAAGCTCCATAAAGCTGCGGTGTTCCTTTTTTGAAAAACACAACAGAATTCGGTGGTGCAATATGTTTTTCGTTATTAAAAACAAAAAAAGCATCTGTTTTTAATATTAAAAGGAGATAATCTCCTGAGCCATATGATCTGCTTATGTAAAAATCTGCCGGATGCCTGTAATTGTAGCCGGCATTTACAATTTTCATCAGCTATTCCCCTCCAAAACACAAAACATCAGTATATTAACATTATAAACGATTGCAGTTTTTCTGTCAAGATAGTATAATTACCAGCAGGAGGTGCTTGTTTATGAAAGCAGAATTAATCATTGATAAAAATTTTAAAATCGGAGAAATTGATAAAAGAATATATGGTTCGTTTATCGAACATTTAGGCAGGGCTGTGTATGGCGGAATATATGAGCCAACCCATGAAAAAGCTGATGCCAACGGGTTCAGAAAGGATGTTTTGGAACTTGTTAAAAAGTTAAACGTTCCGATTGTACGTTATCCCGGAGGGAATTTTGTTTCGGGATATAACTGGGAGGATGGAACAGGCGATAAAGCAAAGCGCCCTAAAAAATTGGAACTTGCATGGGCGTCGACAGAAACAAACGAAGTCGGTATAGACGAGTTTCAAGAGTGGGCAAAGCAAGCAAATGCCGAAATAATGATGGCTGTAAATTTAGGCACACGAGGCCCGCAGGATGCACAAAATCTGGTGGAATACTGCAATCTTAATACTGATACTTATTATGCAAACATGAGAAAGAAAAACGGTTTTAAAGAACCATTTGGCATTAAAACATGGTGTCTCGGCAATGAGATGGACGGCCCGTGGCAGATCGGACATAAAACGGCGGAAGAGTATGGAAGGATTGCAACAGAAACTGCAAAGCTCATGAAGCTTGCAGACCCCGATATTGAACTTGTAGCATGCGGAAGTTCGCATTACAATATGCCCACATTCGCGCAGTGGGAGTTTACGGTTCTCGACCATATATACGATTATGTTGATTATATTTCCCTGCATCAGTATTATGGAAATCAAAGCGATAACACAGTTGATTTCCTGGCAAGGTCTGTACATATGGATGCTTTTATAAAATCTGTTGCAGCAATATGTGATGCAGTAAAAGCGAAGAAACATTTAGATAAAACCATCAATCTTTCCTTTGATGAGTGGAATGTTTGGTTTCACAGCAATGGAGCAAAATTTGATAAATGGAGTGTTGCCCCGGCAATATTGGAGGATGTTTATACTTTTGAAGATGCATTGGTTGTAGGCTGTATGCTGATTACGCTTCAAAATAATTGCGATCGTGTAAAAATGGCATGCCTTGCACAGCTTGTAAATGTTATTGCACCTATTATGACAGAAAATGGAGGAGCTGCATGGGTTCAGACAATATTCTATCCTTTTATGTATTCATCTTTGAATGGCAGAGGAACTGCATTACAGACAATAACAAAATGTGATAGTTACAAATCAACAGATAATTTGACAATACCTTATATAGAAACCTCTGTTATATATAACGAAGATAAAAGAGAACTGACTGTTTTTGCTGTAAATCGCTCCCTTGATGAAGACATAGAACTTTCTCTTAACCTTGAAGGCTTTGAAGGGGCTAAGTTAGAGGAACATATTGAACTGTATTCAGATAATCTCAAAAGTATAAACACAAAGGAAAATGAGGCGATTTCCCCGAAAAAGAGGGAAATTACCGAAAAAATCACATTAAAAAAACATTCCTGGAATATGTTGTTATATAAATATTAAAAGAAGCTGTATCGCCAAAAATGGCGGTACAGCTTCTGTCCTTTAGAACACACATCTTACGCTTCGGGTTTTGTTTTTAATATTCTCCGATGCCTGCCACCGAGTCGATGGGAAGCGAAAGCACGATGCCCTTGGCATCGCTGTGAGTTCCGCACTTGGTGCTGACCTCTTTCATTATGGCAAGCTTGTTTTCGTCGGATGCCACGATCAGAATGATCTCTTTTTCGTCCTGAACATCGAGCTTGCTGATGGCTTCTGCCGCCACTTCACTGATCATACGGCTGTGAATAACCGTGCCTCCGCGCGCGCCTGCGCCGCGAGCGGCGTTCATAACCTCTTCGCTGTAACCCTGGTTTGCAATAATCGCCACAAGGCTGAATTTTGTTTCCATTCCGATCTCACCCTTTCTTTTTTCGTTTTCTGGAATCTGCTGATTTTTATTTTCATAAACATACGAAAGATATTTGCTCATGCCCGAAAGCGGCAGAGTAAACGCAATACCGCTGTTTACCGATCCGGGCAAAAGGATCTTTCGGAACTTTTTGAGCACAAGATCCGCAAAATCCTTGGGAAGAATGCTCATAAAAAGTCTTTTTTCGGGGCTTCCGAGACCGATGATATCCATCATTTCGCTCGATGCGGTTCCGACCGCCACAGATTTGCAAAAAAGCGGAACACCGAGTTCCGAAAAAACCTCGGAGGATGTTTTTGAAAGCTTGGGAGAAGTGATGACGATGAGATATCTGAATGCACTGCTCATTATGCCTGCACCTCCTCAATAAGAATAATATCGTCGCTGTCTTCGGGAAGGAAGATCCGGCCCTGTGCGACTTTGCGAGCCTTGCGAAGTCTGATCTGATATGCAATGCCCATGATCTGTATTGCAATAAGAGGAGTGAGAGCAACAAGTGCCACCGCGCCAAAAGCATCTGTCATAACGTTGCCGCCAATCGCCTCACAAGCACCGATACAGAGCGGAAGCAGGAAAGTCGAAGTCATGGGGCCGCTGGCAACTCCACCCGAGTCAAAGGCAATACCGACAAAAATCTTGGGAACAAACCTTGACATAACAAGGGCAATGATATAACCGGGAATAACGATTGCCTGGATGGGAATGCCCGAAAGGATTCTGAACATTGCAAGACCCACCGAGACCGAAACGCCTATCGACAAAGCGCGATTCATCGCCTGCGCCGAAACGGTGCCGTTTGTGATGCTTTGAACCTGATGGTTAAGTATCTGAATGGCAGGCTCTGCCTTTACGATAAAGTAGCCAATGAGCATACCGATGGGCACGAGCATCCACTTGCCGCTTGTGGAAGCAAGCGTGCTGCCGAGCAAGTTACCCACGGGAGCAAAGCCCACGTTTACACCGCAAAGAAAAAGGACAAGTCCGATGTATGTATATACAAAACCGATAATAACACGCAGCTTCTGCTTTCCGGGATAACGATGAGAAATAAGCTGGAATATGGCAAAAACGCCGACAATGGGGAGAATTGATATTGCAACCTCGGCGGCATAATGCGGAATGTCCACGGTATATGCTCTGAAAACATCTTGCATGGTATTGATGTCGGTAGGCAAGCTTTGCTCGAACGTGGCATCCTTGGGAGTGAAGAAAAGTCCCAGCAAAAGAACTGCAAGAATGGGGCCCACGCTCGACATAGCAACAAGACCGAAGCTGTCGCTTGTGGCATCCTTGTCACTTCTGATCGCCGAAAGACCGATACCAAACGCCATGATAAAGGGAACGGTGATGGGACCTGTGGTTACTCCGCCCGAGTCAAAGGCAACGGCAAGAAAATCCTGCGGAACAAAAAATGTAAGAATGATGAGCGCAAGATAAAGAACGATAAGAAGCTTTGAAAGGTCTATCTTAAAAACAATTCGAGCCACTGCCATGGCAAGAAAAATGCCAACTCCGACGCCCACCGTGATTATCAGCACGTGGTTGGGAATGGCGGGCACCTGGTTTGAAAGCACCTGAAGATCGGGCTCGGCAATAGTGATAAGCAGACCCAAAAAAAGGCTGACCGCAAGAATTATTGACGTTCTTTTTGACTTTGAAAGCTGAACTCCTATACCCTCGCCAAGCTGTGTCATAGCCATTTCGGCACCTAGCTGAAACATACCCATGCCGACAATAAGCATGACAGCCCCTGCAAAAAACATCGTGACAACACCGACATCAAGGGGAACAACAAAAATACTGAGAGCAAGGACAATCACCGTTATCGGCACAACAGCGGACAGCGATTCGTGTATTTTTGTCCGAAGTTCAGGATTCAAGCGCGGCACCTCCTTATTAAAAATTCGTGTTTATCCAGTGTACACAAATATTTTAATACACTGCCATAATAAAGTCAATTAAAAAACTGTAAAAAGCATTGAAAAAAACAAAAAAATGTGCTAAAATGATATCACAATATTTTAGGAGGTATCTTACTTATGGATATGCTTAAAAAGATTTGGCCGACAGCATTTGCAGTTAAGGAAAAGGACGTTGTTTCGTTCGTTATTCAGCTCGTCATTCTTCTTGTTGTTTGTGCTATCGTCGGAGTGCTTATTGGTATTCTCGCCAAGATTCCTGTAGTCAACATCATCGTCGGTATTGTCGGCGCTCTTCTTGAGATCTACAGCCTTGTCGGAATAATCCTTTGCATTCTTAAGTTCCTTGGAATGGTAAAATAATTTATGACAACAAAAAATCCCGCATTGCGGGATTTTTTGCTTTATATCGTCATTATTTCTTACCGAAAAGTCCGCCGAGCTTTGCACCGATGTCGTCGAACGAGATCTTTGCCTTTACGCCGTCCACAATCTTCTTTATCTGTTCGTCAGGAAGATTTACGCCAAGAAGACTTTCGATGGCGGCGATGGGGTTGGAAGCAAACTGCTTTTTAAGTCCGTCGTCAGACTTTATTTTATCGACTATTTCTTCGATCTTTGCTTTAATATCCATTTTGTTCCTCCAAAATTCTAGATTGATATTGATAATATTATACCGCGAAAGCAGTGTAATTTCTTTAAAAAAATGTATCTTTTTCCAAACTTTCTTTGCGTTTTCAGTCGGCAACGGTGCAATATTCGTGGCGGACGGAAAAATCGTTTCCGCAGAGAGTTATAAGCGTGCCGCCCATAGCATCTTTGTCATGATAGTCATAAAGACCGGTTTTGAGACCCATGGTAAACCTTATACCCACGTACTTGACAGAAAGGTTGATCTTGTGATAATGACCGGCGAAAACTCCGTCCACCCTGCTCGCCTTAAGTATTGGCAGAATGGGGGCTGAATAGCCGCAAAAAGCTTCACATTTTTTGCCGAAATCGCCTTCTTTTGCCTTCTTATCGACAGAAAGCTCGTAATACTCGCTGCTGTCCAAATCGTCACTTTTTGTCTGGTAGCCTGCAGCTATGTAAGCATCCAAGAAATCCTTTGTGGGAATATGGAAGCAACAAAAAACAGGGGCATCGCACTCTTTTGACGTGTTTTTCAGCCATTCAAGCTGATCTTCTCTGAAACCTTGTGCAATCCCCAGCTTTCCGCAACCGTTGGAATCCATCATGCAGATGGTTCGGACTATCTTTTCACCGCGTTTCATGGCGATAGAATAGTTTCCGTTCCCAAAAACGTTTCCCTTTTTGAAAATGCAGTGTTTTGAACTCTCATACATGGCATTTTGTTTTTCTATGCCGATATACGTTTCGTTGTCGTGGTTGCCGTAAACGGGTGCCCAGGGCACGCCGAAAGAATCCATGAAATCAATAAAACCCTCAAGGCTTTTTCCCGAATCGTCAAATTCGCCATAGGTTATATCGCCTGTGATGATAATAAGATCAGGCGAGGTGCGCAAAACAAGCTCGCGGATATAACGATAAAGGTTTTTTTCTTTTGTTTCGGGCAGCCATTTTTCGTATTCTTCCTGCCGTAGTCTGTCGGGAGATCTTTGCTGGGACGAATCAATGACCTGCATGTCTGTAATTTGAAGAATTTTAATATCTCTATCCGGAAATTCAAGGGTAAAATCCATAATTATTCTCCTTGCACTTTGCTTTTATCAAAATCAAAAACAGTCAGGTATTCGCTGTTTCCGTCACCGCCCTTTATGGGAGAATCGGTGACTCCGCGTGAAAAAAGGCCAAAAAGACGCGCGTTTTCAACAACCTTCTCGATAGCCTGAGCACGGAATTTTTCATTTTTCACGATGCCGTTTTTGCCAACACCGCTTTTGCCCACCTCAAACTGGGGTTTTATCAGCGAAACGAGAAGTCCGCCGTCCTTTAAGATCCTTGACACGGCGGGAAAAACCAGTGTTTGCGAAATGAACGAAAGATCCATGACGGCAATGTCGACCTGCTCTCCGAACAGAGTTGAATCGATAAATCGGGCGTTGGTGTTTTCGATCGACACGACCCTTTCGTCATCTCTTATCTTTTTTGCAAGCTGCCCAGATCCGCAGTCGACGGCATATATCTTTTTGGCACCGCGTGAAAGGAGACAATCGGAAAAACCGCCCGACGAAGCACCAAGATCTGCACAGACAAGGCCGTCCACATCAATACCGAAATATTCAAGTGCCGCCTCAAGCTTATAGCCTCCACGGCTGACATACTCATACCTTTCGGCGCTTTTGATTTCGACAGAATCACTATCGAGAATATCCTTTGACGGTTTTGAAACGGCAGCACCGTTAACAAAGACGCGCCCTTCTTCTATCATTTTTTTAGCCCGTTCGCGGCTGTCTGCAAAGCCGTGGAGAGCAAGATATGCGTCAGCTCTCATTGCTTTTCTCCCGACATAAATCTGACCACATCATCGCAGGAAATTCCGCATTTTTTATAAAGGCTTTCGATTGGTGCTTGCTCGGGAATATCCCCTCTGATGGCGAAAATTGCAGTTTCTTTGCATGAAATTGCCTGCATTTCCGAAAGCTTTTCGCAAAGAAGCATGGAAACACCGCCTTCGAAGATACCCTCTTCAAGAAAGGCGATCTTTCCCTTACTTGAGCCAAGCTTTTCTGCGATAAGGCGAGCCTGCTTTTCAAGAGGTTTAAGAGTCTGCAAAAGAACGATGCCGACGTCTATTCCCTTTTTTGCAAGCTCTTTTTGTGCTGTATATGCTTCTGTTACTATTCTGCCGTAGGTGATTATGACATTTTCGGGGAGAGTACCGTTTTGTTCACCCAAAGTGAGGATATCAAAATTTTCGTCGTCGCGCTTAAAAAGGTCAACTACCTCCTCGTCTTCACCGCCTTTGGGGTATCTGATGGCAAAAAGTCCGTCTGATGAAAGGCTCTTTTTTATCATTGCTTCAAAGGCAGAAAAACTTATTGGCTCGTAAACTGTTATACCGCCGAGCTGGGACAAAAACGCCGCATCGTAAATGCCGTGGTGTGTCGCTCCGTCCTCAGGGGCAAAGCCTGCTCGGTCAATCAACAACAGGCCACCAAGCTTCTGAAGGGCAACATCGTGCAAAAGATTGTCGTACGATCTCTGCAGAAAAGTTGAATAAACGGCAAAAACAGGCTTCATCCCTGCCGCCGAAAGACCTGCAAAAAATGTTACTGCGTGCGATTCTGCAATGCCAACGTCGAAATATCTTTGAGGAAAGCGTTTTTCAAAGCTTTCAAGTCCCGTGCCGCAACTCATGGCAGCAGTTATGGCGCAAACCCTGCCGTCGGTTTCGGCAAAATCACAAAGATACTGTCCCATGTGGGAAGAAAAGCTTCCATTCTGGGGACGTTTTGAATCAAACGGGCTTATGCCGTGATATTTTTCGGGATTGGCAACGGCGTCGTCATATCCGCAGCCCTTGACAGTCTTTAGATGAACCAATACACAGCCACCGCGTTTTTTTGCTTCGGACAGCATGGTTTCGACGGTGTAATAATCGTTGCCGTTTATGGGTCCAAGGTATTTGACACCCATGTTCTCAAAAAAGTTCATGTTATACACGGCGCTCTTTGCTTTGAACTTAACCCACGAAAAGGCGCGTGTTATCGGCTTACCCACAAGAGGAATGGCGCCGAAAAAGCGAGAAACTCCGCGTTTGAATCTGAAATAGCCCTTTGTGGCGCGCATTTTTGAGATATGATGAGAAAGATTGCCGACGTTTTTGGAGATCGACATTTCGTTTTCGTTGAGAATGATGATAAGCTTAAGATTTTTTTCGCAGTTGTTAAGCGCCTCATACACCATTCCACCGGTGAAAGCACCGTCACCGACGACGGCAACGGTATAGTTATCCCTGCCTGCGATGCGATCTGCCTGGGCAAAGCCGAGGGCGGCGGAGATGGCGGTGCTTGAATGTCCTGCACCAAAACAGTCATACTCGCTTTCGCTCATTTTGGTGAAACCCGAAAGTCCGTTTTCGCAACGAAGAGTGGAAAAACGATTTTTGCGTCCCGTAAGTATTTTGTGAACATAGCTCTGGTGGCCCACATCAAAAATAATGCGGTCGTTCGGAGTATCAAAAACCCTGTGCAAAGCCACAGAAAGCTCGACGACACCGAGGTTTGACGCAAGATGGCCACCCGTTTTTGTCACGCTTTCGACAAGAAACGAGCGTATCTCTTCGTTCAGCTTTTTTATTTGCTTCTCGTCAAGGCCCTTGAGGTCCTGCGGAGAATTTATCTTATCAAGTATTTCGTACATACAAATTCCAATCTTTTACGTAGATTTTGGTACATAGACATTCTACCACACGGAAATACAAAAATCAACCTTAAATATCATATCTCGGCATTAAGCTTGCGGTAATCGCGGGGATTTTTGCCCGTGATGCTTTTGAAAACCCGTCTGAAATAGGTGGACGACTCGAACCCCACAGCGCAGCTTATCTCGTCTACCGACATTTTGGGATTGTTGACGATGAGGATTATGGCGCGGCTGATTCTGTAATGATTGAGATAATCAACGGGTGTGACACCAAGGGCAGATTTGAAGCACGGGAAAAATCTTGATTCGCTCATGTTTGCCACAAGAGCAAGCTTTTCAACCGTGATCCTTTCGGTGTAGTTTTTTTCTATATAAGCAACGGCGTCCGAAATGCGCGGGTCAAGCGGAGATGATTCGCCCGACGAAAGCTTTGGAACCACCTCGAAAAGCACCGAATAAAAGGCGGCAAGCGCCTGAAACTGTCTTTCGTCTCCGTACGCGCACGCCTCTGCCGCTTTTTCAAAAAGCTTTGCTTTTTCTGTCGGATCGGAAAAGGTGACCTTTTGGAGAACGTAATTGTTGTTTTTGCTGACGACCGACGAATAATCGAAAAGAAAATGAAAACTGATATATTCGACATCAGGGTCGCCGTACCAGTTGGACACATACCTTGTGGTGACGGGAACAAAGACCATTTCGCCGGGAAAAAGATCGAAGCTTTCGGCACCCCCCGTGCAATCGCAGAAATGCGCCCTGCCCTTAAGCAAAAGAGCCATGCAAAAATGGGGACGCGGAGAGCAGCTGGCGTTGAAGGTGTGGTCGCCGTGGCTGTATTTTTCGGCGCTGAAAAAGCTGAGCTTTGACGGTTGTGAAGTATTATTCATAAGGTTTTGCTCCTCAAAAACTACGTTTTTTTGAAAAAACGATAGAATAGTTCTCTTTTTTGATATTATAGCTTATTATTATTTTTTGTCAATATGTTATAATTGAATTAAGCGAAAAAAGAAAGGAGCTTTTATTTTATGAAAGCGATTTTGATAACAGAAGAAAAAACTCTGAAAATGTCCGAGGTGGAGATCCCCTCGCTGAAACCCGGCGAAGTTCTTATTGAAGTGCATGCCGCGGCGGTTAACCGCGCTGACCTTATGCAGGTTGACGGATGCTATCCTCCCCCTCCCGGATGCCCCGACTGGCCGGGACTTGAAGTTTCGGGCGTGATCTGCAAGCTTTCGCCCGAAGCGCAGGCTGAGGGAAAGTGGCATATCGGTGACGAGGTTTGTGCTCTGTTGGGCGGCGGAGGATATGCCGAATATGTTGCGGCCCCCTCTTTTATGCTGATGCCTGTGCCCAAGGGACTTTCGCTTATCGAAGCATCCGCTCTTCCCGAAGCGTTTGCAACGGCATACCTTAATCTCTTTATCGAAGGCGGAGCAAAGGCGGGACAGACATTCCTTATGCACGCAGGAGCCAGCGGACTTGCAAGCGTTGTCATCCCCATGGCAAAGGCTTTTGGTCTGCGCGTTATAACAACAGTTCTTTCGGAAGATTTTGCAAAGGCAATAGAGCACCTGGGTGCTGACGTTATTGTTGATACCTCCAAAGAAAATATTGCAGACGTGCTTAAAAGAGAAGCAGAAGAAGGTCATCCGCTCAATATTGCCATCGACTGTCTGGGCAGCGCAAAGGTTGGCGAATGTTTTCCCCACGTGGCATATGCCTGCCGCTGGATAATGATCGCCACCCTTGCAGGTGACATTTCCGAAGTGAATATGCGCACAATGTACGTAAAGAACATTCGCCTTATCGGCAGTACCCTGCGCTCGAAACCCGAAACTTACAAGGGCGAGATTCTTGCAAACCTTGTAAAAGACATCTGGTCGAAGGTCGAGTCGGGCGAAGTTCGTCCCACCATCTTCAAGATCATGCCTGCACAGCAGGCAAACGAAGCTCACGCTCTGCTGCGTGACGGAAAGAGCTGCGGAAAGGTTATTCTTACCTTTAAAAACTGACAGGAGGAAAAACACATGGATTTTCTTAACAAAACCGTCGTCATCACAGGTGCAGGCTCGGGAATTGGCGCAGGCTGTGCAAAAAGCTTTGCAAAAGAAGGCGCAAACGTTGTTCTTGCCGACATAAACGAGCAGGCAATAACCGAGATTGCCAACGATATAATTGCTGAGGGCGGCAAAGCCCTTGCTGTTGTTACCGATGTTACAAAATACGCAGATGCTAAATTTTGCTGTGACAGCGCCGCCGAAAAATTTGGCACCATTGACGTTGTTGTCACCTGCGCGGGGGGATCCGAGCTCCGCATATGCGGAGCGCACGGAGAATTTCACGAAATTCCCATTGACGTTTTTGATTTTGGAATTGATCTGAACCTTAAGGGTGCCATGTATTTCCACCACGCCGCTTTTGGATACATGGCAAAGCAGAACAGCGGAGTTATTATTCCAATCGGTTCAATCACCGGAGCCGACGGCGGATATGATATTGCATATTCTGCATCAAAAAGCGCGCTTATGAACGGCGTTGTCAAATCACTCGCCATTGCAGGTGCATCCCACAACATCCGCGCAGTTTGCATCGCCCCGGGTCCCGTGCTTACACGTCCTGCCATGGCAGGCATGAAAACTCTTCTCGGAAGAGCTGCACAGCCGCAGGAAATTGTTGATGCGATAATGTACGCCGCATCCGAAAAGGGCGCGTTTCTTAACGGCACAACAATTCTCATCGACGGCGGACGCAACGCGCTTCCCAGAGTATAAAAGGAGGTAAAAATGAAACCCACATTTCTCAATCAAGAAAGACCGCTTTTCACTGTTATGATACAGCGCTTCACCCCCGATGAAGCTTTTGACACGATAAAAAAAGCCATTCCCGAGGGTGCAGATGCCTTTGGCATCCAGTTTGAATGTTTTGGCAAGGAATACAGAAACAAGGAAACCTACAAAAAGCTTTTTGATGCCACAGAGGGCAGACCCGTGTATGTAACAAATTACAGGCACAACCACAATGAAGGAAAGACCGACGAGCAGCTTGCCGACGGGCTTGTGGAACTTGCTGAATGCGGAGCAACACTTATCGATGTTATGGGCGATATGTTTTGTCCCCATCCGCAGGAGCTTACCGACGATCCTGTGGCTGTGAAAAAGCAGATGGAGCTGATCGACAGGATCCATGCGACGGGTGCAGAGGTCTTGATGTCCTCCCACGTGCTGAAATTCACAAGTGCTGAAAGAGTTCTTGAAATCGCCAAGGCTCAGGAGGCACGCGGTGCTGATATCTGCAAGATAGTGACCTATGCAAACGACGATATCGAGCAGGGCGAAAACCTTAAAATGATAGGAATGCTGAAGAAAGAATTGAAAATTCCCTTCCTATATTTATGTGGCGGCAACTGCAGAGTTTTGCGCAGAATAGGCCCGATGCTCGGTTGCACCATGTGGCTTTGTGTGCAGGAACACCACGAGCTTTCGACAAAAGCCCAGCCCGTTTTGAAAAACGCACGAGCGATCTGGGAAAATTTTGCAGATTGCATCGAGAACAACTGATATACGATTTTTGGGGGACGGCAGAAAGCCGCCCCCTTTTTCGTGCTGTCGGCAGAATACGCCCCTGCCCTACGATATTGTTATTTTTTGCCATCGGTAAAATTCCAACTCCTCCCGTCACGGCTACGCCGTGCCACCCTCCTCAAGAGGAGGGCTAATTAAGGTCCCTCTCGAGGGGCTGCCAAAACTGCAGGTTTGTAAAGAACGAGAAAAACACGGATACAGACATATTATTTTTGTGTAAATTGTTGCAAAAAGTGTTGACTTTTTTTGTTCTGTTATATATAATAGTAGACGTATAGTTGCACAGTCGACAACTGTAACAAAATTTTAAAAGGAGGAATCCAAAAGATGAGTACAAAGAAGTTTTTATCCATCATTCTTTGTCTCTGCATGCTCGTTGGACTTTGTCAGTTCAGCTTCACCGCTTCTGCGGAATCGCTGGTTACCATGACACAGACAAAGTTCGTTTCTGGCGTGCAAGAAATCCCTTGCGTGATAACTACTGATTCCACCGACTGGTGGGCAGCAGTTTATCCTGCATCACAGACCGCTTATGGCGGATCAAACCCTGTCTATGCTGATTATATCGCATACAGCGATTATAAGGATGCAACAAAGACAAGCTTTACTTTCCCTTCGGGTGACACCAACTGGAGAATGAAGACATGGCCTCTTCCCGACGGCGAATGGAAGATCGTTCTCTTCGAGCACGACAACTACACCAGCGCTATTTCCGAATGCGTTTTTGAAGTAGGTGTTGAAGGCGCAGAAATGCCCACAGCTCCCACCGAATACTACGTAAAGAAGGGCGGCAAGGGCGACGGCCTTTCTGCAGAAAGCCCCATGGGTTCGGTTATCAACATTGTTAACAAGATCAATGCTGACGGTCACGACGAAGGCGACCTTGTCACCGTTTACGTTATCGACTCCGGCGAAGGCAAGAAGGAAGTTATTGATTCTGACTGCGTACTCGGCTACAATAACAACAGCATTAACCAGGTTCCCGAGCACAAGGCAACAATCAAGTGGACATCCTACGATCCCGACGAAGTTATTTCCATCATCGGCCACATCAACTGGCAGAACGGTGACTCCAACGCGGCTCACTGGACAGTATCCGGTCCTTCGATCTTCGAAGATATCAACATCGTTGATATGAGAAACTCGAAAAACGGCGGTACTGACATTTACCTCAACCATTATCCTGTTGAGTTCCACAACGTTAAGTTCGGCGATCTCCGCGGTGTTAACGAAACACAGTACACAACAGGTACAGTATTCTATCCCTCGTCCACCCACTTTGCAATGGGTATGATCCGCGGCAACA
>SVTM01000046.1 GCA_015063785.1 Oscillospiraceae bacterium | reverse complement strand
GACGACAGTTTTGTGGATTACGATTTTGTAAACGACATCGGCAACAACGACATGGGCGGCGATTGGGTGTTCGACTTTGACGCCCACGCCTCCACCATTCATTTTCACGGAAACAGATATATAACAATTAACACCGCTTTTGCAAAAATCAATTGCTTAAAGCGGTGTTATATTTATTCGGCTGTGGTTATCTGAAACACTGCATAACCGCAAGCTCCAAAGTTTAAAGTGCTTCCATTTACAGTACAATTATTTGACAGCAAACATTTTGCATTTTTTGTTATTTCCGATATTTCGATATCAACAGATGTATTTTTTGTGTTTCCCACAAAAATGATTTTTTGTTCACCCAAAACTCTTTTAAATGCAACGATACTATCACCGTATTCGGTATTTATCCACACCGTTTCGCCTTTGCACAAAGCATCGCTATTGTTTTTTAATTTATTTAACTCTTTTATTACAAATTGTCTTCTAAGGCTTGCTTCAGAATTGATTTTGCTTCTGTCGGTATATTCAAAATCTCCGCGATAAAAGCGGTTAGAAAACATATTGAGTTTTGCGCAGCAGGCGATCTCATTACCTGAGTATACCATGGGAATACCGTCGATGATGTAATTTAATGCAAGTATTTGCTCCATACCATCATGTCCTGCCACAGTCTCGGTTCGTTCTTCCCAATCGGTGACGGTGTCGTGATTATCTATATCCCTTAAAAGCTTGGCTCCCTTGGGCAGACCTATTATTTCGTGCACTTCCTTCAGGGCGAGTGCCGAGGAGGTACCGCAAAAAACATTCCGCACGCTTTCGCGCCAAGCACCGCAGTAGCAAGAGTCAAACGCCGTTTCCATATAATGATAAAAGTCTCCCTCATTGATAAGAACAGCTTCGGGCTTTACGCGCAATATTCTCTTTTTCGCTTCATTCCAGAAATCAATGGGGACATAATCACCCATATCACACCGAAATCCGTCTACGTCAATGGCACTGATGTAATAGACCATATTACAATACAGATATTCTCGCAAGCCCTCGCTATTGAAATCAATTTTAGCAAAATTCCATTCCGTACACACAAAACTTCCGTCTTGGTTTTGCATAACAAATTCCGGATGGCGCTTTATTATATCCGCATTATTTCCAATATGAGCATAAACCAGATCAAGCAAAACATACATGCCAGCGTCATGAGCTTTATTTACTAACTCCTTTAGGTCATCCATCGTTCCGTATTCTTTATCAATGGAAAAATAATCGTTCATACGGTACGGATTTTTCGGATTGCCCGTTTTTGATGTCAACTGTCTCGGACTTCGATTATCAAGACTTTCTTCCTCTTCAAATATAGGGCAAAGGTATAGAATGCGAAATCCCAATTCCTTAAGAAAAGGAATTTCATCCGTGATAGCTTTAATAGTGCCTTCTTCGGAAAAAGTTCGAGGATTGATCTGATATATAGCGCTTTTGCTAAACCAATCCGGAGAAGTAATTGCTGTTCGTTTCATGAAAAAACGCCTCCTTTTTTCATATTATACAACACTTGCAGCACCTAATCAACAGAAAATACAATCGAAAATTTCCGTTTTTCGATGATTGACAAGGAGTGTGCAAAGTGATATGATAAAGTAAAAGGAGCGGATATTATGTTTGATAACGATAATCTTGTCATAGAAATCATTGACGTTCTGCATTTGTATAGGGAAAAAAGTGAATACCATACGCCAAACAGACCCTTTCATATACTTTCAAAACGGCTCGGAGGAAGCGCGAATATGATATTCAAAAAAGTCACTTGCGAAGTCACCTCAGAAAATTTGATATATATTCCGGTCAACTGCGAATATCTCAGGCAAAGCCACGGCGGTGAAGAAATCATAGCAATTCATTTTAATATTTTGAATAAAAATATTTTCTCACCATTATGTGTAAAAATTGACACTCACAAATGTGATGAGGCTTTCAAAGAGATCTATAAGATTTGGGAAAATAAAGAAAAAGGATATAAATATAAATGTACTTCTCTCTTATACGATTTTCTCAGCAGTATTATTGTACCAAACAGCCCCACACAGAATTATTCAAAAATAGCAAGATCAATACAATATATGGAAAACAATCTTGACAAAAAGATTTATGTGAGAGAGCTTGCGAAAATGTGCGGCTTGTGCGAAAGTCAATACAGAAAACTTTTTCGGCACGAACTTGGAAGTTCTCCGATCGAATATCTGAACAAGCTACGAATCAATTTGGCATTAATAAAAATCGGAGCAAACAATTATACAATGGCGCAAATATCGGAAATGTGCGGTTTTGCAGAGCAAAAATATTTCAACAAAATATTTAGAGATGAAACGGGAATATCTCCCACTAAATATAAAAAAGAGATCCATAATATGTAAGTTTCATGAAACTCACCCAAGTGAAGAAGCCAAAGAAAGACTTGATTTTATGTGTAAGAAAAAGGAGTCGATAAAAAGTAAACTCAAGGAAATCCTTGACGTTTTTAAAATACCGTTTTTAAGGAAATTGAGGATATCACGGCTATTACCGAACCCACAAACACACCTTAAAACAAGTAAAAAGATATGCAGAATCAGTACTTTTTCTGCATATCTTTTTTATCACTTATTTAATTCTTTTGTAAAAATCTTTTGATTGTTTTCTACTGAAATTTCATTACTATCCAAATAATTACATGCAATCCAAAAGGGATATCCTGTAACAGCATCAGCAGTTAACCAAACATTTTTAACACCGTTATTTGCAAAGAAGTCTTCACACAATTCAACAAGTTTTTTTCCTATGCCTTTTCTTCTATAAATTGGGCGAACGAAAAACTCCATGATATATCCCCAATTCACACGAACGATACCCTTGTCGTTATCTTTGTCAATTTTGGCATAACAAAACCCAACAATTTCATTTTCATCTAAAACCATTTGTAATAATCTATTTCCATCTATTTTGTCAATCATACTTTTGGTTATTCTTGGTATTATGTTTTTGGGAGTAGATATACCTTGATGCAAATCTGTCTCTGATACATATTCAAACATCAATTTTTCTAACATTTTATGATGTTCAGGATTGTTTTTATCAAGCATAAAATAGTTCATTTATACACCACATGGTTTTGTTTAATTAAAATATATCAAATAAAATAAAAATCAAGACTGTACAACCTTTTCTAATTACAGAATGTTACCTTCACAGCATATCTGCTGCCCATAGCGAGCGAGCCCGAATACATTGCACAAAATTTGTCAATAGTGCATGTACAAAGAAATGCACGTCAATTTCGACTGATATTCTCCAGATTGAAAAACGCGCAAAGCCAATTCTTTGGCACATCTTTGTCGAGAGGCATTTTGTCGTTCTGCAATTTACGCTTTTTCGCGAAGCTCGTCGACTCTTGCAGCGATCTTTTTTGCGGCGGATACCGCGCGTTCAACGTATTCTTCGTCAGAAATATCACCGTAGAAAGGTTTGCCGTCTGTTTTTGTGCTGCGACAGATCTCAAGCATTATCGTGATATCCTTGCCACTTGTGGCGATGTGTTTTGCAACTGCTTCGAAATCAATATTTCCGTCATAGGGGAGAAGATGATCGTCAACGTCCTTGATACCGCGATTGTCGTGGATATGCAAAGCACCAAGTCTGTCTGCAAAATATTCCATGTGATTTATGTTGTCTGTATAGCAGTTTTCGTGTCCCGTATCCCAGCAGAAAACGGGGAAATCATAGCGATCCATAAAGTATTTTAGGTTTTCGAGGTATCGCAGGTTTTCAAGAGCAACCTTAACTCCCTTTTCTTTAGCATAGCAGAAGAGCTTTTCATATCTTTCAATGCCCTTTTGGTTTATTTCGGGCATCGGACGTCCGCTCGAGACGTGGACGATGGTGGTGGGAATGCCGTACTTTGCGCATTTGTCAACGCTGTCAAAAAGCCTTACAAGCATGGCATTACCCATGGCATCATCGTCTGACCACATGCCGTTGATGCCTTGAAAAGGTGCGTGCAGAGTTTCCATTGTTATGCCGTTTTCGGCAAAAATTTTCATTACGCCGTCAAAATCTTCTGTCTCCGAACCTATAAAGCTTCTGTCTATTCCGTTTTTCTTTAACAAAGAGGCGACCTTTTCGTGGGATATTTCGCCGAATATGGACATACCGATTTTCATACAAATACCTTACTTTCGTTTTTTCTTATATGATAACACAGGTTTTGCGAAAAAACAAGAAAATTTTGAAAATGCACCGGTCAATATATTTTTGCATTGTTGTCAATCGGCGTTTGTTATATCTCAACAAATTTAAGCTCGTGTTTCAAAAAGCTTACGCTGACGTCCTCGTTTTTGCTTAGTATTGTGACTTTTGCATTTACTTCCTCGTCGGATGTGTTGTAAAGGGTAAGTATATATTTGCCGTCCTTTTTCCTTATGGACGAAAGGATAATGCGAGGATCGCAAAGCTCGACTGCGGAGGATATCTTTCTTCCTTCGCCCGAAGGAAAGAACGAAAGAAGACCCGCTTCTTCGTTGAAAATTTGGGCGTTTTTGTCAAGCTCGCATGTGTCTGTTATTCTAAACTCAAATCTGCGCTCGCCGATGTCGATGTGCTCAAGAAATCTGTTGTGGGGAGCAAGGGGTCTGTCAAGAATCGGATGTGTGGAATATATAGGAGTTCTCAAAAGCGAGATTTTCATGCAGTCTGGTGCAAAACTTCCGCCGTAGGTGCCGCGGTTTAACACGGCAACTCCGGCATTCTCGTTTTCCATCGAGCACCATTTGTGAAAAACACATTCCTTGCCGTCGGCAAAAAGTTCTTCGCTTCCAAAGGCGGTCTGCCCGTAAGGCTTGCCGCAAAATCTGAGATCAAGGCGGTATTTTATCATCTTGTTGGGCAGGGTAGAGTTGATGATAAGCTTTGTGTCGATGTATATGCCGTATTTGGGTATGGTGTATTCCACAACTGCGGTAGAGCTCTTGTATTCAAAAAACGCCTGTATCTTAATTCTGACCTTGCCGTCCTCCACGACACGCACGTTCTGCGCGTTTTCGTCGGGATAGCCGATAAAATCGTTGACAGCGCTGTCACTCATCAGGCTGTATGTGCCCTCAAACTCGCCGAACGAATCAACTGTCATTCCCCATGGGTCTTCGTTGTCGCGGTATACTTCTATGATTCCTGCGTTTTTGGCAAGAAGCTTTCCGTCCACCTCATAGTGCTCGATAAGTCCCGTTTTGCGGCTGATAACAGTTTTCATTCGGGTGTTTTCAATAACAATGCGGTCTTTGTCATATTCTGTCTTTTCAAGCTTGTCTGTCTTAACCGTTTCAAGCTTGCAGTTAAACCGTGTGATAGAAGACGGTGCGGCTTTTGCAAAAAAGCTTACTTTCTGTATCCAGTCGAGCGCGAATGTGCATTCAGGCTTTTCGTTTTGCGTCAAAAGCTCGTTTCCGCTTTCATCAAAAACGGTGGCAATGGTGGTTTCTCCGTCATTCCAGTTTTGATTTGCCAGCATAAAGCCGATCTCAAATTCTCCCTCTATTTCATATGGATGAGGGTTGAAAAGCATGATGGGAATGATACCGTCCTCGGTTTTTTTCTGACCTGCGCACAATTTTAGAAAAGCTACAGCCTTGCGAATAAATAAAAATACCGCTCACAAGCTTTTTGCTTTGTGAACGGTATTTGCATTTTGTGATTTATTTGGCAGGGGGAGTACTGTGTTCCTTGATGTAAAGACGTGCAAGATGCGCCGCAAGAAAAGGCACCGACGTTTCGAATGTGGGGATTATTACGACCAAAGGCATAATAAAATCGTTAGAGCCAGAAGCAAGCGCGCTTGCAAAAGTGATGACGTGCAAAACTGAAATTACGATGGTTATGGTAATCATGATTCTTGTTTTTTTGAAAGCACAAAGAAGACTGAAGATCACAAGAGTGACCGCGATGATTATGGTTATGGGCACAATTCCTATTCCGCAGAAAATAAAGTATAGCGAAAGCATAGTATACCTCCTCAAACAAAAAATGTGAAAAATGCTAAAGTTAACATTTATCTTAACCCATTATAGCATATAATTCGTAGTTTGTCAAGGAAGGTAGGCGTGCTTGTTGTGGTATTGTGCGTTTTTAATCAAGTTAATGCTGCATCTGATTTTTTGCCAAGTTATCGGGTAAAAAAGCTGTTGACAAGTGACATTTATTATGATATGATGCACTTGATTAACTATTCTTTCTGTTTCAAAGGAGTATTGCATGAACAACGAAATTCTGTTTTATAAAGAACCTGCAAAAAAGTATATTGAAGCCATTCCTATCGGAAACGGAAGACTTGGCGCCATGGTTTGCGGCGGCGTAGAAGCCGAAAAAATCAACCTTAACGATGACACCCTCTGGTCAGGTTATCCGCGAACAAACGTGATATACAATGCGTACGAGCGCTTCACAAAGCGATTGAGAAAAAAGATGCTCGAAGAAAACGATTATTATGCCGCCGAGGATTTTGCAGACCGCCTGCAGGGACCCTACAACGAAAGCTATCTGCCTGCAGGCGAGCTTATTTTTTCGTGTCCCGATCACGCCGATGCCAGAGATTATGTTCGTGGACTGGATATCAAGCGCGGCGTTGCCTTTACAGAATATACCGCAAATGGGGTAAAGTATCGCCGAGAGGCTTTTGTCAGTGCTCCCGATGATATAATGGTGTTCCGTTTCACCTGCGATAAGAAGGGCTCTATATCTACAAACATAAAACTTACGGGCAAGATCCGCAACACCGTAAAATGCGAAAAAGACGAGATCGCTCTTGTTGCCCGTGCTCCGCGCCACGTCGAGCCGCAGTATCTTGAATACACAGCCGCCTGCAAACAGGCGATCGTTTATGACGAAGAATGGGAGTATCAAAAGGGTCTGCGATACGAATGTCACGCAAAGATCGTTTCGGATGCCCAAGACATTTTTGAAGAAAACGGCGGCATATCGCTGAACGGTGCATCTGAAATTGTGATATACCTCTGGATCGGAACAAACTATAACCCAAAGCTTTTCATCGAAACTCAGGCAGTCGAAGATTATTGCATAAGAGATCTTGACATCACCGCTCTTGCGAAGGAAAAGATAGCATCTGCTGTCAAAAAAGGATACGATTCAGTATACAAAGACCATGTTGCCGATATGGAAGATTATTTTTCAAGAGTTGTTTTCGAGCCCGAATATGATAAGGTGCTTGACGAGCTTCCCACAAACGAGAGAAAGAAAAGGTATGCCGAAGGAAATCCGGATGCCGGCTTTGAAAAACAATGCTTTGACTTTGGAAGGTATATGCTTTATTCCTCCTCGCGTCCCGGCAGCAGAGCATCAAATCTGCAGGGCATATGGAACTGGGATATGCGTCCTGCCTGGAGCTGTAATTACACAATAAACATCAATACCCAGATGAACTATTGGGGCGCCGACAGCATGAATATGCCCGAGTGCCATATGCCGCTTATGGAGCTTCTTGACGGAATATCCCACACTGGTGCCGCCACTGCAATCGAGCTTTACGGTGCAAGAGGTTTTTGTGCCCATCACAACGTGGATCTTTGGTGTGCGACTGTTCCCGTAGGTCTTGGAGAGACCGATAATATGTGGGCAATCTTTCCGACAGCAGGACTTTGGCTCAGCATAAATGTTTGGGAGCACTATCTTTTTACACGCGACGTTGAATTTTTGAAAAAGTATTATCACGTTCTTCGCGGCAGTGCACTTTTTGCCGTCGATATGATGTGCGAAATGGGGGACGGAACCCTTGGCATTTGCCCTGCAACAGTGCCCGAAAGAAGATTTACCCGTCCCGACGGCACAGTCTTTGCTGTGGGTGCAGGTTCCACCTTTGATTATGAACTTGTAACCGAGATTTTTGATGCCGTAAGACAGGCATCGGTTATAATAGGCGCCGACGAAAAAGAGCTTATTTCGCAAATGGACGAAGTACAAAAGAGATTTCCTCCCATCCCGATAAATTCCGAAGGCTTGATAACCGAGTGGCAGTTTGAATGTGTTTCAACTCCGTATCTCTGGCTTGCTATTCTTTACGGAGTTTTTCCGGGTCATTGTCTGCTTGATTCGTCCGACGAGCTACTCTCTGCAGCAAGGAAAACTCTTGAAGTGCGCGACGTTACCACACGCAGCTTTGCAAACTGCTGTTATGCTGGTGCATGGGCAAGAATGGGAAGAGGGGACAGAGCGTACGAAAAACTTCGTGCTCACCTTTCCAATACTCTTTTTGACAGCCTGCTTGGTGTAAATATCTCCTATCCCGAGCCTGTTTTTCAGATAGATTCAAATCTTGGAATCATTGCCGTCATGGGCGAAATGCTTGTTCAGAGCACATCGAATGGCATCATGCTTCTTCCTGCGCTTCCGGATGAATGGAAAAACGGAAGCATCGAAAAAATCAGAACCCGTTGCGGATGTTCGGTTGACGTATCGTGGCAGGACGGAAAGCTTAAAGAATTCACTCTTACAAGCGATCGCGACATTACGGTTTCAGTATCGCTAGGCATCGGCGGCAAAAAGAAAGAAATATCACTTTGCGCAAACGTTCCTCAAACTTTCAAATACAGCGATCTTGTATAATAAGGCAACAAAAAACATCACCGTGCCATGTGGCACGGTGATGTTTTTTGGTTATTTAAACTCTTTGTACTGTACCTGTGCGTATTTGGGAAGAGAGTATCCGCGAAGAGTATAAAGCTCTGTGGCGGTTACTATCTTGTAGCCCTGCGCGATAAGCTCGGGGATTGCCACTTCCAGCATGGGAACGTTTTCGTCCTTGTCATGCATGAGGATAATGTGTCCGTCGCCCGCTGCTCTTCTGAAAGCCGAAAGGCGGCTTTCATAGGAATAGTCGGCCTCCCAGTCGGTTCCGATGTTGTGACCGTTGAGAACCGGAACGGGAATTGCCGAGTACGAGGTTTCGGACATTGCGCATCCGGGAGCGCGGTATACCGAGGGATAGAATCCCGTAAGGCTGTAAACCTTTTCCTGGCACGCGTTGAAGTCGTTAAGAACCTCTTCTTTTGAAAGCTCTGCAACCGACGACCAGCGGTTGGAATGGTTTCCTATTTCACATCCTGCTTCAAGCATTCTGTTAAGCACGCTCTTTGTGTTTTCGTTGCAGCTTGTGCCGACAACAAAGAATGTGGCGTGGGCTCCGTATTTTTCAAGAATATCAAGAATAGCGTTGGAAGAAGAAACCTTTGGACCATCGTCGATGGTAAGGGCAACAAGCTTGTCTGTGCTTTTGATTTGATTTGACATAATGTATCACCCTGTTTTTTGATTACTTTGCAAATTCTTCGTACTGAACTTCGGCGTACTTGGGTGTCGCATATCCGCGAAGAGTATAAAGTTCTGTGGCGGTTACTATCTTGTAACCATTATTTATCGCTTCGGGGATCACAACTTCAAGCACGGGCGCGTTTTGTTCCATATCGTGGATCAAAACAACGCGTCCGTCGCCGATGGCTTTGCGAAGTCTTGTCAGTCGTGTTTCATAAGTCATTTCTGCTTTCCAGTCGCCGTTGAGGCTGTAACCGCCCATGCAGGGAATCGGAATTACTGAGAAAGCATCTGCGGACATTGCAAGGCCGGGAGCTCTGAAAACCTTTGGATAAACGCCTGTCTGTGCATAAACTGCATTTTGACAAGCATTAAAGTTTTCAAGAACAGCTTCTTTGGAAAGCTGATGGATCGTTGCACCGGAGTTTGCGTGATTTCCGATCTCACAACCGGCAGAAAGCATTCTGTTCAATACTTCTTTTGTGCTTGCGTTACATTTTACACCCATAACGAAGAATGTTGCATGAACACCGTACTTCTCGAAAATATCAAGAAGCATACCGGAAGATGGGATTTCGGGACCATCGTCGATGGTAAGAGCAAACATTTTGCCAAATCCGTTGTCCACACCTGCCACCGCGGCACCGCCTATTTTTACATTAACCATTCCGTCACTTGTGGCGTTGAACTTAAGCTGGATCTTGTGGGTGCCGTAGGCAAGCTCTTGTTCAAATACGATAAGCTGGGTGTGTGCATATTTCTGGAAAGCGAGCAGGTCTTCGTCTATTTCTGCCTTTTTCCAGCCGTGTCCGTCGATCTGATAATCGATGTTAAATCCGGATGTGTTCATGCCGAAGATAAGACCAAAGGCTGTACCTGTAAAGGTGAATTCCGCAGTGGCGTCTGTGCCGGAGAAGATGACAGAATTGTTTGTCACTGCAACGTTTTCTGCTGTGGTATCGGTGCCGTACATCGACGAGGTAAGGCCTGCGCCTGCACTTGTGGTGCCGGACACTGTAAATTCGGAAGCAGGGATAATCGAAGGCTTAAGCCAAAGCGAGCGGTTGGTCTGCTTGGGCATATTTGCCGTGTGGTCGCTATTTGCGGGGTAGTAAACGGGAGTATCAACAAGGAATTTTGTAAGAACTTTTTTGATCTGCTCAAAATACACTCCGTATCCCTCTGCGCTCGGATGGAGATTGTCTACTGTATAGCGATATTTGCCGTCCGATTCGTTCGAAGCGCCGTTCTGTGTCATAAGCGCCTGCATGGGAATGCCGACGTCGATACATGTGATACCGTAGCTGTTTGCAATCTTGATATATTCAGCGCGGGATGCGGACGATTCGCTTCTTGCAGTGAATACAAATACAATATCAGCATAGGGGTTTGCTGCATAAATGTTTCTCACGAGCGATTCGATCTGACGGGAAATGTCAGCGCTTGTCTGCTCAATTTCTGCGGAATATGTCCAGTCGTTGGAGGTGAATTCCACAAACACAAGATCGGGCATATCATGACCGTTTTCGTTCATAAGGTGATCCTTAAGACGGAAGATGCCAAGGTTTGTTGCGGTGTCCGAAATACCTGCGTTTATTGCTTCGATCTCGGCTTCTGGGAAAGTTTCCTTAAGCCAGTTTGTGGTTCTGTTTACATATGAAAGGTTGATGTCTCCGCCTGTCGCCGAAACTGTGCCGTTCTGCACAAGCTTTGCAGCAGACGAGCCGTAGGTGATGGAACCGCCGAGATAGCCGACAGTGAGCTTCTTGTCGTTTTTAAGTGCGCGATAGGTGTTGGCAAGGGGATTTTTAACACCGTCGGTCTTGGAAAGGATGTTGTTGTAAAGGAACGAAAGAACTTCTTCTCTGTTTTCTTCGGGACAACATTCTGCGCCGTTTTCGTAAATTACCGATGCTACCTTGTACATGCTTGCACTGTATTGCTCGCCGTATACCGTGTGTTCAACGCCCGAAGCGTCGGTGTATGTTACATAAGCGCGTGCGCTGTAGTTTGCCGCGAGGTTTTCGTCGGAAATGTCGATAAGAACTGCGGTGTATCTGTCGTGTCCCTCAAGAATTTCATAGGTGTTCTTTGCAGGAACTGTCTTTGCGGCATAATTTTTGCCGTTATAAGAATATACTGCGCCCTTTTCGAGCTTTTCGTCTGCAAGAGCGGCGGTGGGTACGACGATTGTGCCGTAGCTTATGCCGGTGCTTGCATTGAATGTCGCGTTTTCAGGGTCGAGCACTTCGTTTGCTCTGTTAAGAGCAACGAGAGCGTCTCTTGTTTCGTGGGTGATGTTGTTGATAAATCTGAGGCCTGTGGGTTCCTTGATTCTGATCTGTACACCCTCGCAGTAGAAGTCTTTTTCGGAAAGCTCTATCCATTTTGCATAGATCTTTGTGCCTGCGGTAACGTTACTGCCGTTTGCAATGGGTGTGTTGAGCGCTTCGTCCGAATACCAACCGCCAAAGAGATGTCCGTCTTTTGCAATGTCGGCAGGTAAGGATATCTTACCGTCCACTGTGACGGCAACACCGTCTTCTGCGCCAAATACGTGGTCCTTTGTGCCGTCGTTTACCTTGATAACGATATCAAGATCGTCGATATTGCCATAGGTTACGTTTGTCGTGCCATTGGAAAGTGTTACTTCGGCAGATGTGTAGATATAGGTTTCTTTTCCGCCGTTTTCGATGATGGCATAGTGGCCCTCGTCAGGAGTTATGGCAAACTTTCCTGCAACGGTCTTGCCGTTTTCATAAACGAAATCAACCTTTCCGCCCTCGCCCGAGAAGACAATGTACTTGTTTGCAAGATTTTCAACTGTGGTATCGATCGTTGTTACGGTCGTGCCGTTGTTGAATATCGCCATCACGGCGCCGTTTATGGTGGGAGCGTAGTTGTTAAGACCAAGCTTAATAACCTTGATCGTGCCGCCGTCTGCCTTTATCGCAACGTTCGAGTTGAACACAACGCCCTTGTGGCCTGACGACCAACCGTCGCCGCCGATGATAAGGTTGTTTATCGTGCCGCCTGTTATTGCAAGCTTGGAATCGCCCGATACAGTGTGGTTGCTGCTTGCGGCGATAGAACCGAGGACCATCTTGTTCCAGGTGCCCGAAGATATCTCAACGTCGTGAACTCCTGTGCCCTGTGTGCCGTAGTTTCCGCCGGCAACTATCTGATGGCTGCCGGAAACAGTTACGTTTTCGCCAAGAACAACTTTGTTTCCGCAAAGAGAAATCCATGCGTAAAGTCCGTTGGTGAACTTGATGTTTTTGAGGGTGAGGGGAGCCTTAACCGAGTATCCGCCGTTGGCTGTGGTGTAAAGCTCGGAATTTGCGTTATATCCCGAAATAGTAAGCATTCCGGTGTATCCCTGGAGATTTGTGGGCAAAAGATACGAGCCGATGATCTTGATCTCAAAGGGCTTTGCGGAATCCGCAAGGCTTATTGCCTTTTCAATCGATGCAACGGGGGTTTCTGCAGTTTCACCATCATTTGCATCGCTTCCGTTTGCGCTGTCAACATAGAAGAGAGTGGGTGCAACGTACGGGGGAGGCGTGATAACGCTGTCGATGTCAGAGCCTACCGTGTTGCCGTTGGCATCCTTACAGATTGCATATACCTTGCGGTTGTTGTCGACGTTTTGGATGTTGCCGTCCCAACCTTCCAGGGTGTAGCCTTCTGCGAGAGTGTAGTTTGTGGGGTATGTTGCATCTTCGCCTTCAACGATTACCTGCTTCTCCACAAGAGTCTCTTTGTCTGTGCCGTAAAATTCAATTGTGTATGTGGTGTCGCCGAAGTCAACGGGACTTTCCCAGTCGCCGAAGTTTTCGTGCATGTACTTGTAGGTTACGACCTTGATCTTTCCTGCATTCTGCTGTTCAACAAGGTATTCACAGAAAGCACGAAGGTCGCTTTCGGAAACTTCTGTAAGATCGTGACCGTATATAACTTCCCATGTCTTGCTTGCTGCGTGGGTGTCAACTATGCCCTTAAGCTGATCGAGAGTTCTGCCCGAGAACCAGTTACGCTGTTTCCAGTACTGGGTGGAAAGTCCGTATTTGTCGGAGTATTTGTAGTATTTGTTGGTGATAAGTTCGATAAGTCCGCGGTATTCTGTGTCGGTCGCCGCAATCTGTCCTGTACCTCCTGCAAGAATGATACCGTTTACGTTAAAGCCTTCTTCGGTAAGAATCTTGTAGGAATCGCCAAGCTGTGTCTCAACGTCTGCCCAAGATGTTTCAAAGGGCTTGATTACCATGTGGCTCTTGGTATGCGAAAGAATTTCGCCGCCACGATCCTGAAGCTCATGCAAAGCTGTGGGGTTGTTCTTTATGTTGTTAGAAGGAACAGCCGCGCAAAGAGGAAGGTTGTATTCTTTGCTGACGATCTCAAAGATCTTCTGAAAATCTGCTCTTACGTCGTCAAAGATAAGAGTGATATATCCCTTGTCCATCTCTTTCCAGGTCATGGGTATGGTCTTTCCGGGGTTGGGAGGATAGAAACCGTAGGATATCTTTGTTGTGCCGGGGTTCAAGGTAATCTCACCGCTTTCGGTAATTGTTGTAACGTCGTCGCCGTTTTCAACAAGTGCGTTGTTTATGGCGTCGCCGTCAATCGAGATGACAAATTTTCCTGCAACGGCGTTGCCGTCCTCATCAACTGCGGGAGCGATGCTGCCGCCCTCGCCGGATGTGATGTAATATTTTCCGCCTGCAGAAATGCTGTCAAGCGTCGAATCGTAGGAGGGAGCGGTGGTGTTGTTGTTGCTGATAACGACAAGCGAGCCCTTGATGGCTGTGGGACTGCCGTTGCCTGTTGCTATGGCAGAAACTTTTCCAATCGAGCCGCCGTTGTTCACAATAACAACGCTCTTTTCAAATGTTGTTGCTCCGCACGCGCCCCAGCCGGTGGAGCCGAGAACGATATTCGAAACAGATCCGCCGTTTATATTGATGTTGGCGTCGTTCTTAACAGAAAAACCTGCTGCTGCGGGCATAATAGCACCTATATTGAATTTTCCTGTGAAGCTACCGTCGTTTACAGTAACGTTAATGTCGTCAGCAGAAGAGTTGCCCTGACCTCCGCCAAATACCATCCAGTCGTTGCTTGATGTGGTTGCAAATCCATCGCCGAAAGTAACGTCCTGTCCGCGTGTTACAACGTATGAATTGTTGCCTCGGTTGTATGTGATGTTTTTAAATGTTACGGGGCCGCCGAAGCT
>SVTM01000045.1 GCA_015063785.1 Oscillospiraceae bacterium | reverse complement strand
ATGAGGGCATCGAACTCAAAGTCGGATATTTCGGGCGAATCTTCGAGATAGTACTTGTTTCTGTGGTATTCAAGGAGTTTTCTCAACTCTTCAATTCGATTTTTGGCTGTTGTTTTGTCCATTTTTACCTCTTTATTTTACTGTAATAAACACCAATTCGGGACGATTAAAAATTCTGGGCAAGCGTGTGGTTTCTTTTGCCAAGCCTCGCGACACAACAAGCCTTGTGCTCGAAAGATCGTATTGTCCGCCGGCATATTGGGGACAAAAGCCTTGATCGGGAGCATAAAGTCCGTTGAGAATATACGGGATTCTGAACTGTCCCCCGTGGGCGTGACCGCTTATCACAAGATCAAAACCTGCATTTTTATACTCGATTGTTTTTTCCGGTCGATGGGAAAGCAAGATTGAAAACACGTTTTTTTCAGTCGCTGCCGACGCCTTTTCAAGCTGTTCGCTCCAATTCAAAAAAGAATTGTCATACACATCTGTCTGCGGATCATCTATTCCCGAGACAGAAAATTTTTGACCGTTCTTCTCAAAAAACAACGTGTCTCCCCTCAAGGTTGTCACTCCGTATTCTTGCAAACGATCAAATATTTCATACATTCTGCCGCTCCACCATTCATGGTTGCCGCTGACGTAGTAAACGTCGAACCCCGAAAGCTCTTGCAAAAGGTAAAGAGCGCCGTCATCTTCCTTTACGTCATCAAAATAATCGCCAACAAGAAAAACCATATCCGGTGAATACTTTTTAACCTCTTTCACAAGTGTGTGCTGACGTGTACCATAGAAGCAGGAATGAAGATCTGCAACCACCGCAAATCTCAATTCTTTGTCCAATTTCGGACTGTCAATTTCGTATTGCACGCACAAAAGCCTTGTATCAAAAACATAAAAAGCAAGAACAACAATCAATAGAAAAGTAATATATATTCTTAAAGATTTTTTCTATTCATTTTGTGTCCTTTCGCAAATCAAAGCAAAACAGAATATATCTCCTGTCCGCCGTTTACATATATTTCAAGAATAAACTCATCACGCAATATCTTTATGTCGTCTATTTTCCCGCGGTATATAAGAGGATCACGTCCACAGCGCTCAACAACAAAACCGTCGTCTGTCATTTTTACCGCTTCGTCGCTGTCTTTAAGAAGATGGCGAACTTCCTCCACGGGATAACCGTAGGTCACGCCGTCCTTAACGAATATCTCGCGTGGTAACGACATACATCCCACGTCCTTTTGTGTATATCCGACATAGTTCCAGCCGGGTATCCACGAAATGAGAATATTGCGTCCCTTGTGATCGCGGAACACCTGCCCCGCATACTGATCGGGGCCTTTATCAACAAATCCGATCGTTTCGGGAGTGAAAAAACACTTTTCAAATTTTCCGTGCATAAGCGAAAAATAGTGATCTGTATCATACGGGCAAACAGATGCGGCAAGAAGATATTTCCCGTCTGCTGTCGGCATAAACGACGGACATTCTGTATATCTGCAATTGTCCCATTCGCACATTACGCCGACGTAATCCCAATTGAAAATATCATCACTCTTGTAAAGAAGAAGACGTCCTTTTTGGGTTTCGGGATTACCGGATGCCATAACGCAGTAGTATTTTCCGTCAATGCAGGTTACGGCAGGATCACGGAAATCGGGGCCGCCCTCGGGAGGATAGTGATCTATGACGGGATTGTTCTTATATTTTTCGAAATGTATGCCGTCGCTCGAATATGCAACGCTTACCCTCTGGATCTTGCGCTTTGTTTCGCCTTCGTCAACAGTTTCGATGGAGGCGTAGAAAAGATACAGAACGTCATCCTTTACAATAGCAGTGCCCGACCAACAACCTCCGCGATCGTAATCTGTGTCAGGACAAAGTGCCAAGGGAAGCTCTTCCCAGTTTAAAAAATCCTTGGTTATAGCGTGTCCCCAATACATTCTGCCGTGAAGATCGGGGGTTTCGGAATCGGGGGTGTGCTGATAAAACACGTGATAATATCCATTGTACCAAACAAGTCCGTTGGGGTCGTTTACCCAGCCTTTTTTTGTTTTGAAGTGGTATTTCAGTTTCTTCGTGTAATCCATTGTAACTACCTCCGTCATATTTTTATTTTCAGTTTTAACTCAAATTGTGGGTTTGTAACATATTCAAGATACGTCGGACGTCCGGCGTATTCAATAAAAGCTTTAAAACGTTCGCGTATGGCGCAAGATGTAATGTGTTCAAGCACATCAGTTTTTTTAAAATAACGTGTTTCTTCGTTCTCGCAAGAGGAACGCAAAGCGCCATCTTTTTCGCGGCAAATAAAATCCAACATAACTTTTGTCGGCACTTCTTTTACTCCGTTATATCCTGCGTATTTGCAGGTGTTTGACGATATACAGAAGACTTCTTCAACAAACACAGCGATGCCTGTTTCCTCGAATATTTCCCGAACAAGAGCATCGGTCAGATTTTCTCCAACCTCAACCTGTCCGCCCGGGAAAGCCCACCCCGAACGATGATTTTTAACCAGCAAAACCTCGTCGTTATCGTTAATAACAACTCCACCGCAAGCAACAATGTGGGTAGGCAAAACTTTTTCTTTTTTATCTGTCATGTTATCCTTTCGGCAACAGCCTGTCACAGAGTGTTTTCTTTGTTTTTATATACAACAAGCTTTGAAAACAGAAATTCGAGAACGAAATTCAGTATCATCGTTACGGCAAGGACGATATAATCGTTCACCCCTGCTTTTTCTGCAAGATGACCCAGATATGTGGAAACAGGCGTAAACACCGCGTAAAATCCGATAAGCTTCAGCATCGCAACCGGAACATTCACCGCTGCCTTGAAGGTGAAGCGCCTGTTGAAGGTGAAATTCCACACGATTGATAGCAGCAGCGAAACAAGATACGACGGCCAGTATTGCCATCCGAAAAGTTCGTTGAACAGCGCAAAAGAGGCAACCTGTATGACTCCTGCTGATATTGAAAACAAGGTGAATTTGATAAATTGAATAATCTCGTTCTTTTTCATGCCGTTGTTTCTCCTTTGTGCATAGATCTCTGTTTCTTCCACATCATATCGCCTATACAAGAGCTGTTTCTTCATTGATCTTTGTAATTCCGATATACGGCAAAACGGCAGAAGTTCCGTAGTATTTACCGCTGAAATCGGTGGTTTGACAATTTATCCACTCGAATGGTGCTCCGATGTTTTCGTATTTTTGAGTATGGGCAATAAAATCCCGCAAAATCTCCACCTTACCGTTGTAAAGATAAAGCGCAAATGCGTACCATCCCGTGGGGGTGGACCAGTATGCCCCGTTCTGATATGTATTATATTTTGCAAGCGAGCATTCCCACGCACTGTTTTCGTAAAAATCGTCGGTGGTAAGTATATGACGCACATATCCGTCGACCACCGCAGTTCTGTCCTTGTAAGCAGAGCATAAAGCCTGCAACGTTTTTTCTTCCCGTGTCACGCCGAGAAAAACAGCATAGGCAGTTGACCACACGTCATACTGTTTGCCCATTCCGGTTGCCGAATAAAACCAGCCTGTTTTATCATCATAAAATGTAGAAACAAGGTTTTCTTTGATCTTTTGTGAGCAAGATTTATAATACGCGGACTTTTCTTTGTTGTCCGCAAACACTCTTTGCAAAGCAAGGGCTGCGTTGTATCTTAAAAGAGATGCCATCAGCAGTTTTCCGCTCTTTTTTACGGTATCAACAAATCCCCAATCCACAGTGAATTTTTCAAAATCGCTGACGCACAATTCTGTTTCGGGATCTATGTTGTAGCCTTTGAAGGCGTATTCTATGCTTTCACCGAGCGTTATGCCACCGTGCACCTCATCAAGAATATTGCTATCCTTGCTTTGCTCGATATACACCCCAACCATTGAAACGTAGAAATAATTATCGCAGAACGGCGGATAAAAACCAAAGCTGCCGTCGCCCTGGTCTTCGCCCGACTCGTATGTGCCGGGGTAATAAACGGGCTTTCCGTCGTAATTTATGTGATCGGCAATGGCGTACGGAGGAATCGACAATCCGTTCTTGAGGCTGATTGTTTCTCCCCCGTTTTGTCCGTTTTCGGCTATGATCGTAATGTACTTTTTCAGAACATCGTTTGATAAAAGCTTGCTTTCTGCCATCATGGCACAGTCGCGTACCCAAAAGCTGTCATATTTTGCATCGCCCGACGGCAAAAGCACACTCTCTTGTGTTTCCTTGTCGAAATATTTAACTGTTTTTACATATGTACAATGCTCAATGATTTTTTTTGCAAGCTGTTCGAGATATAATTCGATTTTTTTATTCATAAGTGCCTCCACGCCGCTTGTAAAATACAGCGAACCTTCGCCGTTTGACACGTTTATCTTATACTATCATAATTATTCCGCTTATTATCATGCCGATATAGATTATCTGTCTCAACCTTTTCTTATTCAGCTTATCAAACACGCTCTTTCCAAAAAGGTTACCGACTATGCTTCCTACAAAACCGACAGCAGAAAAAACAAGCACCTCAGAATTTATGATGCCGCTGAATGCGCGGACAATGGTGGAATAGATGCCTGTTAGTCCAAAAAAGAACTGCGTTGAGGCGAAATACGAAAGATTATCGCTGAAAGCATTGACAAGATACAATACGACGGGAGGTCCGCCTGTGGAAAAAAGTCCCGTCAGTATTCCTGCAATACCGCCTGAAATAATGCCGTTTTTTACAGAAGGCTTTATTTTTATGCGGTCGCTGAAAAAAAGGAAATAAACACTAAGGATAATAAGCACAACGCCGAGTGCTTTGTTGAAATAATCTCCCGACACCAAAATCGAAAGCCGCACGGCAACCGGTATCGTTATCAACGCCGAAAGTACCAGCGGAACATTCGATTTGTATGGAATGTTTTTTCTGTATATAAACGCATTATATGCCGAAATACAGCTTGATACAAAGGTGGAAATTGCTGCAGCGGAGGTATGCGTCTTGAATATATGCGGAAAAAAGAGCATGACGAAAATGCCAAAGCCAAAGCCTGTCACTCTTTGTATAAATCCACCCACGGCTGTTATGAGAAAAATTATTAAAAGCTGTTCTGTATCTATCATTAAGATTTTACCTTAAAAAATCACGATTTATGTATCTCCATTATATCATACCAATTGTAATTTTGCAACGAAAACATTGTCTCACTGTCATAAAAGCCGTTTGTTTTTTATATGATTTTTTAGGACAAAACCATATTCGGAGGTATCATTCTTGAAAAGGTTATTCTCTTTAGCAATTTCTGTTATATTTCTCATGGTTCCGCTGTGTGTACATGCACAAAGTCCGCTGCACTCAACGGTTATGACGCTTAAGGACAACGTGACGATCGATCTGAAATCCCAATCCGCGTGCCTGATGGAGGCAGAGACCGGCGAGATTATTTATGAAAAAAGTGCAGCCGAGCACCTGGAGCCTGCATCTGTGACAAAAATAATGACAGTTCTTCTTATTTACGAAGCACTTGCCGACGGCAGAATAACCAAAAGCGATATTGTTACCGCCAGCGAAACAGCTGCAAATATGGGGGGATCACAGATATGGCTCGAACCTTCCGAACAAATGAGTGTTGACGAAATGCTGAAAGCTATCCTTGTGGTTTCGGCCAATGACTGCACAGTTGCCATGGCAGAGCACATAGCAGGAAGCGAGGATGCTTTTGTTGTCTTAATGAACGAACGTGCAAAAAATCTTGGCATGAACGACACAAATTTTGTGAACAGCACGGGACTTCCGGCAGAAAATCATTATACCTGCGCAAAAGACATTGCCCTGATGACAAGAGAGCTATTGAAGCATGACGACGTTTTCAATTACACGATGATATGGATGGATTCTCTGCGCAACGGTGAATTCGGGCTTTCAAACACAAACAAGCTGATCAGGTTTTATCCCGGAGCAAACGGAATGAAAACGGGATTTACAGATTCGGCAGGCTATTGTATGTCGGCAACAGCAACCCGTGACGGAATGACACTTATTTCGGTGGTGATGAAAGCCGACACCTCTGACAATCGGTTTTCTGATGCAAAAAAGTTGCTCGATTACGGCTTTGCAAACTTCACGGTTTATCGCATAGCCGAAGGAAACCTGCCACCCCTTGCCGTAAAGGGCGGCTCCGTGGACAAAGTGTCGCTTAACTGTTCTGCAAAAGCCTTGCTTTTGACAAAGGGAAGAGATCAGCTTGTGGAAAGCGTGACAGAGCTTCCCGAATATGTAAAAGCTCCCGTTTCCGAGGGACAGGTAGTGGGACAGATACGCTATAACCTTTGCGGCGAAGAAATCGCAGTGATAGATATAACAGCAGTGAACGGAGTGAAGCGCATGGTTTTTTCGGACATTTTCAAAAAGCTTCTCGGCACGGCGGTTATGATAAGGTAAGACAAAAAAGGATCTCCACCGTGGAGATCCTTTTTGATTATGCATTTAATTATCTGAGAGCGCTGTTGAGATATACGTTTATGTATCCGCCGTTGGTAAAAATAAGATAATCATCATGGCAAATTATGCCGCTGATAGCACCTGTGTTTGTGGTGGAGCCAACCACCATATACTTATGGAATTCATCACGCTTGATGGCACCGTCGGAATCAAGTCGGCATCTCCAGAAGTATACACCGTCGTGTCCGCAAGTGAGATAAAGTGTGCCGTCGGCATAGTCGGTGCCCTGGTTGCACTGATCATAACCCTGACCGCGGTAACCAGACGCCTGAGCGTTATCATAATTGTCTGCCTGTGCATATTCTTTGATGATCTGCCAGGTGCCGTTGAACTCACCCTCTGCAGCCTGCTTTGCGGTGCCAAGCTTGAGAACGCGGTCGCCTGTGCCAAGAGCTATCTTATATACAAAACCGTTGTTGTTTGCACCGACGAAGACAGAGCTTTCGCCGTACCAGCAGGTGTTGAGCTTTGTGCGATAGCTGATACCCGTGTCTTTCCAGTCGTAGGTGATACAGTTTTCGTCTTCAATGAGAAGCTGTGTTGCACCGTTCTTTACGAGATCGTATGCGTTTTTGTATACATAGAAATAGTTTTCGGTGTTCGAGAAGCTTCCGCTTCCGTTACCGACAACAATGCACTTGTTTGCACTGCTATAGTCAACAGAGTTTGCATGACCGAAATTGTGGGTAACCGCGCCAAGGAACTGAGCAGTTCCCTTTTCCCAATCAGGCTTGTAACGCATGATAACACCTTTTCCGTCGCCTGCCGTACCCTTGTCAGAGGTGGAGAAGAGCCAAAGTTCGTCTTCAACCTCACACATGCCCGACTGATAGTTTCCGGGAGAATACGAGCTGATAGAAGTCATTCCAAAGCGGCAGACAAGACCTTCGTCCGAGAAGGTGCCGAGAGAAGGCTCAACTTCAATATCGAGTCCTTTTCTTTCAAAAAGGGCAGAACTTTCGGTGATCGTGATATAATCGCTGACGGTGGATATGGTATCTTTTGTCATCGCGTTCACAGTCTTTATTGCAAAGCGATAATACACCGCGTTGGGGAATTCGCTCTTTACGTCATAGGTTGCTCCCGTCTCGTCTCCCGAGGTACCAAGGAAAGATTTGTCTGCGGCGTATGCAAGAAGAACGTATGCGGTAGCATTTGCGTTTGTGACGTAAGAAACGGTCATTCCGTCGGCAAGATAGTAGCCGGGAGTGTAGATTCTCATGTTGTTGGCAGTGTTTTCCTTGCCATTTCCTCCGCTGATGGTACCTACTGCCCAATCAGAGGTGGTAAGGGTGTATTTTTTTGTAAACTTGAAAGCGGACGCCGCAAAGTCAACCGATGCCTCTGTCATATCGTATCCGGGTTTTATTGCCAGTCTGTAATATGCCGCGTTTGCGGGAGGCTGAGGCAAAGAAGCGGATGTGAGGCTTTCGGTTGCGGAAACAAAAGAGTACGCCGAGTCGTAATAGCTTACTACGTAGCTACCACCGATCGTTGCATCAAAGGTTGCAGAAATGTAGGTGGGAATATATGCAACGGTGTGTGCGTATTCGGAGGAAGATGCGAATTTGCAGGTAGCATCGTTTTCGCCAACACCCGAAGCGTCGATGTTGCCAAGTTCAAAAAAGCTGTGGTTAACGTCTGTGGCGTACACGCCCGAAAGGCATGCGTCGGCATAGCTGTTGGCGTTGTCGTCTGTTGCTGTCGAGCTTGAAAGCTTGATTACAAGGCGGACATATTCCGCGCCCTGTGCGATCTCTTCGACGTTGATGGTGGCGGCGTTTCTGTCGCCATACGTCTTTACAAAGCTTCCGTCGGAATTATAACCGAGAACTGTAATACCCAGCTTTGCAATATCGGTTGCAGTATAATTGAGGATAAGTCCCTTTGCAGGATACATATCGGGGGTATAAACTCTGTTTGCAGATGCAGGATTGGGAATACCTGTCGCGCCTGCGATGGTTCCTTTCTTAAACTCAAAACCAACAGGGGCACCCGAGGAAACACCCGGAACGTTTATGGTGAGATGTGACGCCATTGCAGGAATATCGTCAAGAGTGAGGGTTGTGTTGTTGGTGAGAACACATCTGTAATATGCGGCGTTTTCGTTTTTCTTGGTGTATGTATCCTTGGAGATCCAGCCGGAGGTGGAAAGCCATTTTTTGTCGGCATCGTATTCCATAACGATATACTGAACACCGCTTGTGCCGTCAAAAGTGATAACCGTGTTTTCGGCAGGAATATATCCGGGGGTGAAAATACGCTTGTGGTTTGCGGGGTTTGCAGTGCCGTCAGCGCTTCCGAGCGTGCCGAGAGTCCAATAGAATTCGTTGAGAGTCATATACTCTATGGTTTCGGTGACGGTCTCATCTTCCTCTTCTTCCTCACCTGCTACAAGCTCGTCGAGATATCTGTTGTATTCGGTGAGTCTGTCGTCGATCTTTTCGTGATCTTCCGCAATATAATCACAGTAGGTGTCGGCATAGTTTTCGAGAACTTTTTCTGTGATCTTTGCAGGTGTCATGGTGTAATTCTTGTACTCTTCAGCATATACAATCTGCTGTTCGCCTCCCTCAGGGGTGTACACGACGTAGGGACGTACAACGTATTCTACGCCGTAATGCTTGTTTTCAAGTCCGATAAAGCAAAGCGTGTACTGGAACGAATCCTTTGCTTGTGAAAAATATCTGAAATCCTGCGATTTGCTGGTGATCTTGCCAACAGCTGCAGTGTCGAGCGTAAGATCGCCCGAAAGCTTTGAAGCAGGGATAATCAGCATTCCGACTTCGTCATAATCAGAGGTTGTACCTTCGACTTTTGCGATGTAGCGGATGCCGTAGGGCTCGTTGATGCGGATCTGTATTCCGTCAAGCGAAACGGGATTTTCGGATGCAGAAACCGTAAAGGAAAGAAGCATCACAAAGATTGCCGCAAACACCGCGGAAAGAACAATTTGTGTCTTTTTCATTGTTAGTACTCCTTTTTTAAAAAAATACAATTTAATTATATCATCTGTTTGGGTAAATGTCAACAATACGTCGATGTAGTGAAGTCCGCAAAAGCCGAGATCCTTTATTTGAGGTGGGTTTTTGCGGAAGCGCACATTTTGCGAGCTGCTTCAAAAGACTTGTGGGATACAATCCATCGGAATACAAAGCGAACATGTGCAGAAGGATATAAAATCTACCAATTGTAGAAATTTCGACAAAAAAGCGTCAACTTTCTTACAAAATCTTTTTTGCATAGTATTTACAGTCGGGGTTTTATGTGCTAAAATTAAAACAAGATCAACAAAAAGGAGTATTTATGGACGCAAAAACCATCGGCAAAAACATCACTACCCTTCGCAAAAAATGCAATCTTACCCAAAATGAGCTTGCTGAAAAACTCGGGGTCAGCAACAAATCTGTCAGCCGTTGGGAAAGCGGCAGAGGATATCCCGACATATCGTTTTTCCCCGAGCTTGCCGAAATTTTCGGAGTTACAATCGATTATCTGATGCTTGGCGAACGAAAAGGTATTACCGTTGCCGGAAACATAATAGCCGACATAGTAAAAAACATTGAAGTTTATCCCGAGATCGGAATGCTTACAAACATTCACGACATTTCTTACGCCGTGGGAGGATGCGCCGCAAACACGTCGATAGATATTGCAAAAATAGACGCCGCCCTTCCTGTCAGCGTTCTTGGGATGGTCGGAAACGATTCTCAGGGCAGATATATTCTGTCGCAGCTGCAAAAGCACAACATCGACACGACCGGAATTTCCTTTTGCTCGGACGAGCAAACAAGCTTTTGCGACGTGATGAGTATGCCCACCGGCGAGAGGACTTTCTTTCACAAAAAGGGTGCAAATGCAATTTTTTCGCCGTCTGACATAGACATTTCTTCTCTTAACTGCACCATACTTCACATCGGATATATCCTGCTTCTCGACAGGTTTGACGAATACGATGAAAAATATGGAACGGTGATGGCACGCTTTTTGCACAACGTGCAGAAAAACGGCATAAAGACATCGATAGACGTGGTGAGCAGCAGCGACGCCGACTATGCATCAAAAATTCTTCCCGTGCTGAAATACACCGACTATGCCATAATGAACGAGATCGAAGCCTGCGGCACTTTTGAAGTTGCTCCATACCGCGCCGACGGAACTTTGAACACAGAAAACGTCATTTATGCCATGCGTGCCATGGCAGAAAACGGAGTATCCGACAAGGTGGTCGTTCATTCCAAATTCCATTCGTTTATCCTTGACGTGCAAAGCGGCGAGGTAACAGAAGTACCGTCTTTGAAAATTCCGAAAGAGTTGATAAAAGGCAGCGTGGGGGCAGGAGATGCTTTCTGTGCAGGGTGTCTTTATGGTATATACAACGGATACTCCGACAGAAAGATTCTGGAATTTGCGTCTGCGGCAGCAGCATGCAATCTTTTTGCCGCAAACTCTGTTGACGGCATGAAAACAAAAGAAGAAATAGAAAATATTTGTAAAAAATACGAAAGGATCGAATCATGAAAAGAGCAGAATACGAAAGACAGGTGCAAAAAGCGCTTGAGTTTTACGACAAGGCAGGCATTATTCTCAACGAGGACGAAAAGAAGCGCATCGAGGTGGTCGATTTTGATATCGGCATAGTTGAAAAGGTTGGACTTCAGCTTTTGACCTACATCAACACCGAACGGGTATGTGCAAAGGAAATGGTGCTTTTGCCCTACCAGACCTGTCCCGAACACAAGCACGTGCCCACCAATGGCAAGGAAGGCAAAGAAGAAACTTTCAGATGCCGCTATGGCAAGGTATATCTTTACGTCACAGGCGAAGGTAAAAAGGAAGATATCAAGGGCCGTCTTCCCGAAACAGACGTCAGCGTTTTCCACGAAATAATCCTTAATCCCGGCGAACAGTATACCATCATGCCCGAAACCTGGCACTGGTTCCAGGCAGGAGAGGATGGAGCTGTCATCTCCGAATTTTCCACAAGAAGCACCGACGAAACGGACCAGTTCTGCGACAAACGCCTGGTCAGAGAACCGAAAATAGAGGACTGAAAATATGCTTGTAAATCTTAACGAAATTCTCAAAAATGCACAAAAAAACAACTACGCCGTCGGACTTTTCAACACCACCGACAGCGATATGTTACAGGCTGTGATCGAGGCCGCAGAAGAAACAAATTCTCCCGTTATCATAGGCACTGCAGAAGTACTTTTGCCTTACGGAGAGCTCGACCTTATCGCGCCTTCCATGATTGCCGCGGCAAAAAGAGCAAAAGTTCCCGTCGCAGTGCACTACGACCACGGACTCACTTTTGACCGCTGTATGCAGGCTTTAAAGCTTGGTTTTTCCAGCGTTATGTTTGACGGATCCGCAGGTGACTACGATACCAACATTGCAGACACCCGTCAGATCGTAAAGATCGCCCATTCTTTCGGCGCAACCGTTGAAGGCGAGATCGGACACGTGGGTCAGACCGAAAACTGCGACAACGATGCTACTGACATGTATACCACCCCAGAAGAAGCAATGTCTTTCCTTGATGCCACGGGAGTCGACGCCCTTGCCATTGCCATCGGAACAGCACATGGTGTTTATAAATCAAAACCCAAGCTTGATATCGAAAGACTTAAGGCAATACGTGCAAAAACCGACACTCCCCTGGTGCTTCACGGCGGATCGGGACTTTCGGACGACGATTTCAGAAACGCCATTTCAGGCGGTATTGCAAAAATAAACATCTTCACCGATCTTTGCGTTGCGGGAAAAGAAGCCGTGAAGGCATCGAATGCCGATTATCTTGATATGCGCAACGAAAAGGTTGAGGCAATAAAAAATGCCGTTATCAGAAAAATGACCCTTTTCGGCTCAGTTGGAAAAGCATAAAAGCCACACGATATAAAAAGCCCGTAAACTACGGGCTTTTTTCTGTTTCCGTTATTGAAAAAGATTCGAAACTGTGGTATAATTTGCTTTGGCGCGTTATAAATTTTAGCTTTACCATTGCACCCAAGGAGGGTTTTTACACTTATGAAAGCAAATCCAGAAAAAATGTATGCCACCATGAAACCATGGAAGCTTTTTCTTGTTGTGGCACTTCCGGGTATGATAAGCATGTTTGCTATGTCTATATACAGTATAATCGAAGGCATTTTCATCGGGCACACCCTTGGCGAAGGTGCTTTTGCTGCGGTAAATATCGCAATGCCGCTGGTTATGATAAACTTTTCTCTTGCCGACCTTGTGGGAGTCGGGGCATCAGCACCTATTTCGATTGCACTTGGCAGAAAAGACAACGATGCCGCCAACAACATCTTTTCATATTCGATACTGATGATATTTCTCGTTTCTGTTCTTATGGGAAGCATCATGTTTTTTGCTGCAGTTCCCCTGTCGCGCATGATGGGTGCAGACAACGAACTGCTTGACACAGCGGTAAGATATCTGAGAACCTACGCTCTTTGCAGTCCCCTCACCACTGTATTTTTTGCTATGGACAACTATCTGCGCATCAGCGGATATGTGAAAACGAGCATGGTAATAAACATTGGCTCGAATGTATTCACTATTATTCTTCTTTCGCTTTTTCTTTTCGTCTTTGATATGGATATCGTCGGCTCTGCCCTTGCAACCTGCATTTCTATGTGTACCTGTTCTTTTGTTGCAATAATTCCGTTTATCCGCAAAAAGACTATTTTGCGCTTTGTGAAGCCAAAATTCAGTCTTTCTGTGACAAAACAGATTGCCGCCTGCGGAACGCCTGTTTTTCTAAACAATATTTCGGGACGTGTAACGTCGATACTTATGAACATTTCTCTTATGACACTTGGCGAAAAATACCTGGGCATCGGAGGCGGAACGACGGCGGTTGCGGTGTATGCCGTTTTGATGTATGCCAGCGACTTTTGTTGGCCTCTGCTTTACGGCATTGCCGATTCGCTCGCACCTGCTATTGGTTACAACTGGGGTGCCGAAAACTTCGGCAGAGTAAAAAAGATCGTTGGTTGCGCATATACAAGTACCCTGGCAATAGGCGTAGTTTCAACCTCGCTTCTCTTCTTTTTTCCCGATCTTATTGCATCACTTTTTGCCGATTCAAAGGATGCAAGGCTGTTGGAAATTTCGGCACGTGCCATAAAGCTATTCTGTTTTGCATATCTTTTCAGATGGTTTGCGGTTACAACACAAAGCTTTTTCTCGGCGATAGAAAAGCCGTTTTTTGCCACGATAATGTCAGTTTCGGTGGCTTTCGTCTTCCCTGTCCTTTTGCTCGGAGCGTTTTGGTACTTTGGGCTTGACGGAATATGGGCAAATTTTGTCGGGGTAAACTTTCTTGCAGCGATTGTGGGAATTTGCCTCTTGTCTGTCATACTGCGCGAGATAAAAAGGCGTGAAAAAGAAAAAAGAAACTCTGAATCCCCCTGAAACAGTATAAAAGCAAACACAAATAAAACGCGGTTTTCGCTTATGAAAACCGCGTTTTTGTTTTTATTCCGAAAACATTGGTGTTGAAAGGTATCTGTCGCCCGTGTCGGGAAAGAGCACCACGATGTTTTTGCCCTCGTTCTCAGGGCGTTTTGCAAGCTCAATTGCCGCCCAAAGAGCAGCCCCCGACGAGATGCCAACAAGTATTCCCTCACAACGTCCCACAGTTTTTCCGCATGAAAAAGCGTCTTCGTCGGTTACTGTTATGATCTCATCGTAAACTGTGGTATCAAGTACCTCAGGAACAAAGCCTGCGCCTATTCCCTGTATGCCGTGGGCACCTGCCACACCCTTTGAAAGAAAAGGCGAAGATGCGGGCTCTACGCCGACTACGCTGATTGTGGAATCTTTTGATTTGAGGTATCTGCCGGTTCCGGTGATGGTTCCGCCGGTTCCGACACCCGCGACAAAAATATCGACCTTGCCGTCGCAATCCTCGTATATTTCGGGACCTGTCGTATCAAAATGTGCCTTTGCATTTGCAGGATTTACAAACTGTCCTGCCACAAAGCTACCGGGAAGCTCTTCACTCAGTTGTTTTGCCTTTTCGATCGCACCTTTCATTCCCAATTTGCCGTCTGTGAGAACAAGCTCTGCTCCATAGGCTTTTATAAGCTGACGGCGCTCAACCGACATGGTATCGGGCATTACGATGATGATGCGATACCCCCGTGCTGCCGCAACAGACGCAAGGCCGATGCCTGTATTTCCCGACGTGGGTTCTATAATCACAGAGCCGTGCTTTAGCTTGCCCGAAGCTTCGGCATCGTCGATCATCGCCTTTGCCACACGGTCTTTGACCGAGCCCGCGGGATTGAAATATTCAAGTTTTGCCAAAATCTTTGCCTTAAGACCTAGGTTTTTTTCGATATTTGTAAGCTCGAGCAGAGGGGTTTTGCCGATAAGCTGCTCTGCCGAAGTGTATATTTTACTCATTGCCATTCCTCCGTTCAAAATCATAAATACTGGTTTTATACACAATTTGTATTGCTATGTATACATTATAACACCATTTAGATTTCTTGCAATAGGTAAAAAAGAAGATGATAATATTTTTGAAAAAACAGGAGGCACCACAAAAGTACCTCCTGATCAATAAGCTTATACTATTATAGAAACATCCACTTATTTGAAATATCTCTTGAGAAGACCTTCAAGGCCACGACCGTGACGAGCTTCGTCTTGGAAGCTTATTTTTATTATATCATAGGAAGGTTAAGATTGCAATATATTTTTATAATTTTATGATGCCACATATTAACTCCAGTGCCAGTTTTGATGCCAGACTTTT
>SVTM01000044.1 GCA_015063785.1 Oscillospiraceae bacterium | reverse complement strand
TGACGCTTGCTATTTCGGTGAAAAGAAGGCTGTGATCCTCTTTGGGCATTTCAGCGCCGAATATGCGGGAATGCGACTTTTGGCAGAGCATCTTGATCATATATTACTCCCTACGATATACTTGCACGGCGGAGAGGTCTACTCTAAAATAACATAACACAATGGTATCTTAAGCAGTTATAAAATAAAAACCGTTTGAATTCGAAACCTTATTAAAGAACGAAAAAATATCTTTTTCGTAGCCTTTGCACAAAGATCGGCATTCTTCGAAAGAGGACTGCCGATTTTGTTTTTTCGTCATTTCTCGCTTTTCTGCCTTTTTGCAAAAACAAAAACGGTATGCAAAAGATGTGCTTTTGCATACCGTTTCACTTTTTTAAAATTATGTCAGGGCGCAACAAAAGCGGCGTCGGTTGGCGCCGTTTTTGAAAGTATATAGATCTGTCAATTAGTTCCAGTCAGTATTTCCAACGTTAAAGTTGTTATCGTTCCAGTAAGCGTTTCCTACATCAAAATCGTTGTCGCCGTAGTTTCCGGAATCCGCAGTAACCACTTCTTCTGTTTCAAAAACAACGAGTTCGAATTCGGGAGATTCGTATCTTGTCATTACTCATTCCTCCGCATTCTGTGCGAGCGATGTTACGCACAATCGCACTTATAGTGCAATTATACACTATGTTTTGCTGTTTGTAAATACCATTTACAAATTATTTACAAAAAAGGAGCCGAATCTTTCGACTCCTTTGTGATTTTGTGTCAATAAAGTGCGTCCGGCGCTATAAAACCTTCGGGGATATTGCGCACTATAGGTTCAAGCGCAGTATCAATAACTATAACAACAGCATTTTTGTCGCCGAAAAGCTCGCTGATATTATCCTTTGCAGAATAATCGCACATGATAGCTCTGGTGGTCTTCAGGTTGCCAAGACGCTGACCTACGTGCTGAATGTAAATATTCTTGTCTATTTCCTCGTTGGAATTCGTGGGAAGATTCAGAAGGTTGCCGTAGGCTCTGTCGAAAATATTGTATCTCGTGTAGCAATCGTAGTTTTCCGACAATGTGCTTCCGCAGTACAAGAGGCTTCCTCTGTGACGTACGATCGAACCCCAGCCATATCCGCCAAGTCTTAAAACGTTATATTCAGAAGTCACGTTTCGGGTAATTCTCGTATAGGTATCCTCCGCCCCGTTCAGCTGAGCCGAAGAAGGAGGAGAATTGTAAAATTCTATTCCCCAGAAGACGTATTCCATAAGATTTTTGGCATAGTGGATGTTTTCCTGTATGCAATCGCCGAGAGAGCTCGAACGCTGATGGGTAACCGCCGTATCGTATATCTGATACATCCAGTTGTTTTCGACATAGTAACCATCGCACGCGCCATATATCTCAACGGCGTTTCCGTAATTTACCGGGCTTCCACCACCATGAAAGTCGAGCGAAAGAATCGAGCCTCCAAGCCACGAATATATACAGTTGGTAACAGTTCTGTTCTTGCAGCCGCCGGCGCCGCCCATGCCGTGGGCACCGGTGAATTTAAACGAAAGATTGTCGATAACAACGTTGTTTGCAGAACCTGTAACAATATCTTTTCTTTCGCCGATCTCAATCGATGAAAAACGCTCACCGGGATTGCCGTCCTTGCTGTAAAGATAAAGCTCTCCCACGCCTGTCACGTTGCCATAAAGCTCGGAATAGAACTGCAGGTCTCCGCAAAGCTGAGAGGGTCCCATGAAGCCATACATATTCTTATTCATGGTGATACCGTAAAGCTCGTTATAGGTATCTTCCGAATAATCCTGCAGATCGTGGTCAAAACCAATAACGCCGACGTTGTTAAGAAGTTCCGTGCATACCCACACATTTTCCCACTCGGTCTTTTTCCAAAGGGCAGGGTCGGCATAATTCTTCTTTGACTGCATGATGATCGGCTTGTTGCCTTCGCCGTACGAACCGTAGGTGACGCCTGCCGACACCGAAAAGCTTCCGCGATAGATGCCGCCGCGTTCAAAAAGAACCGCATCGCCCGAGCGCAAAGTCACCTTTGCTTTAAGCCCTGCCATCGATCTGAAAGGCTTTGTAACGGTACCCATGCCGGTGCTGTCACTGCCGTTTTCGGAAATATAATACTTGGCACCCGTAATCCTCGTGCCATATATTTCGAGGGTGTTGCGAGTGTTAAGAATATCTTTTTTCATCTGATCGACGATGGTTTCAACACCTTTGCGCACCGCCTTTGCCGAAAGAGATGCGCTCTGCGAATGCAGCGACATGATGTAATCGGCAGCATCAATTCCTTCTCCTGTGGGCAGAACGTAGCTGTCGCCCGAATCTCCGTCGGCATTATACACCCATTTGTTTTCGGATATGTCCGAAGTGGCGGTGATCACTTGACCGCTTGCCCAATGACCTTCGACGTCCGAAAAACCGCTTTCTGCGCCGCTCAGCGCACTTCTCGAAAGATATCTGTTGAGAACGGTTATTGCCTCGGCGCGGGTAAGAAAGTTTTCGGGACGGAAGGTTCCGTCGTCATAACCGTTGATACAATCGGACATGATCGCCGATGATATGGCATCAAAATACGGAGTGGAATCGGGCGTTACGTCCGAGAAAGAAAGAATCTTTGCCGATGCCGTATTCTTTACAAGCATTCCGTCTACGATGTAAATAAATTCGCCACGGGTTATCGGCTCGTTGGGCAAAAATTCGCCCTGCCATTCCTCGGGAAGGATCTTATTTTCTTCCAGATATGCTGCGGCATTATAGTACCAATCGCTTTTTGAAACATCCGAGAAGGTACATTCTGCACCATAAGCGTTTTCCTTTTCTCCCGATGCGTTGAGAACAAGCTGTGCCGCCTGGGCGCGGGTGAGCTGTTCGTCAGGGCCAAAGCTACCGTCGGTAAAACCTGTGGCATACGCGCCCATAAAGCTCTCTGACTGCCGACGTCTGAAAGAAACGGCGTGTTCGCCCGGGTCAACGCAAAAAGTTCCTCCCTCTGCCAGCTCACCGTCGACGTAGCAAGGGTACTTTGCTCCCACCTCGTAGTTGAAGACGCCCGCCTGCTCTGTGGCAGAAACTATGCCATTGCGACCGGATCTTATAAGAAACGTTCCTTCCCCGCTACCGATGTCCGACACGTTAGGAAAACCGGTTCCATTGTTTGATACTATGGTGAAATGGCCTCCGATCTTGCCGTCCAGCAGTTGCTTAGGAGTGACCGAATAAACAGAGCCGTCATTTATCGTTATGATAACATTACCGTCAATGAAAGCTTCGGTGTGGGTGTCTTTGTATCTGTCAAATCCGATCATAACCGACGATATTGTTCCGCCGTTTACTGTAAGACGGCAATCTCCCGTGACACCAAACGACGTGCTTGTGGGATATCCGCCACCGATATAAATGGCATGGATGTTGCCGCTTTCGATGACAGTGTTTGTGCCCGACACAACGTTTCTTCCTGCTCCCGGGCAGACGCCGTCATGGATATATATCGAAAAATCTTCGTTCGTCATGCCTTTGCCCATGGTGAAATCGTATCCGGCAGTTTCAATAAAGGAATAGTCTCTTGAAGGGACAAGAGCAAGATATTCGATCTTGAGAGGTCCTTCGGAAATAGGAGAATCATAACGAAGTCTTGCGTTCGCATAAACATTGCCGCTTTGGGGATCTTTGCCCGTGATGGTAAGAAGTCCTGCGTGGCCGTTGATGGCGGAATATGCGCTGTTCCATGCTTTCGCGTTGTCGCTTTCAATATCTCCCATCAGAACAATGGTGGCGCCAAGCTTTGTGTCCATTTTTGAAAAAGCCTTTTTTAGAGTAGCAAAGGGAGCAGCGATTGTTCCGTTGCCAGCCGCATCATCTCCATCGGGGCTGACGTAAATTACAGGCGCATCTGCCGAAATTTCTGCGGAAAAGCAGAACATCTGCATCGACAATGCCATGATAACCGCAAGAATTATGCCAAAAAAACGTCTTACGGGTGTTTTCATACAAATCTCCTTTCGAGCACAATCGTCGGGATGCTTGTGCTCCAAGCGACAATAATAGTATTATACAGTATTATAACACATCCGTTCAATTCTTGCAACAATTTTTTTGGACACAAAAAGAGAGGCATTTCTGCCTCTCTTTAAGCTTTTAAGATTTACTTCTTAGTGAGTGCGTCGGGTTCAATCCAGCCTTCGGGGAAGTCGCGAACAATAGGTTCGACGTCGGGATCGATGATAACAACAACTGCATTCTTGTCGCCCCACTCTTCTGCAATGGCTGCTGCAAAATCATATCCGCAAGGAGTGGATGTGGATGACTTAAGACGGAGAGGCTGACCAAGATGCTGGATGTAGATGTTCTTGTCGGGAACTTCGTTGTGGTTAGAAGGATAGCCGATCAGATAGCCGTAAGCTCTGTCGAGAATGTTGTACTGCGAGTAGCAGTCGTAGTTCTCGGAAATAACGTTACACCAGTAGAGCTGGCAGGTTCTGTGTCTGACAATAGATCCCCAACCATAACCGCCAAGGCGCATTACGTTGTAATCTGCAAGGTAATTTCTTGTGATTCTTGTCCATGTATCCTTCTGACCGGGAGCAAGATCGTCTGCCCCGGGAGGTGCATTATAGGATTCGATTGCCCAGAATACGTATTCCATGAGGTTTTCAGAATAGTGAATATTCTCCTGGATACAGTCGCCTGTGCTGGAAGATCTCTGATGAGTTACGGCTGTATCGTAGATCTGATACATCCAGTTATTCTTTACGTAGTAGCCGTTACAAGCGCCGTAAATTTCAACCGCGTTACCGTAGTTGATGGGGCTGCCGTTGCCATGGAAGCTGTGAGAAAGAACAGAGCCGCCGAGCCAGGAATAGATACAGTTGGTAACCGTTCTGTTCTTGCATCCGCCTGCGCCACCCATACCGTGGCCACCTGTGAACTTGAAGGAAATGTTGTCGAGAATAACGTCATCGGCAGCGCCTGTTACGATGGCTATGTTTTCGCCGATTTCGATCGACTTGAAGCGCGAACCGGGGTTACCGCTCTTGCTGTAAACGTAAAGTTCGCCCGGCTTAGATGTGGAATCGTAGGTTTCGGAATAGAACTGGAGGTCTCCGCAAAGCTGAGAAGGCTCCTGGAAACCAAACATGTTCTTGTTCATGGTGACACCGTAGGTTTCCTTGTATGTCGCTTCGGAATAATCCTGAATATCGTGGTCAAAGCCGATCACACCAACGTTTACAAGCTTATCTGTACATACCCATACATTGGGCCACTGGGTTTCTTTCCAGAGGTTGGGATCTGCATAGTTCTTCTTGGACTGCATGACGATAGGTTTGTTGCCTGTGCCGTAAGAACCGTAGATAATTCCCTTCATAACACCGATCTGACCGCGATATACGCCTCCGCGTTCGAAGAGAATAGCAGTGCCGGGCTTGGGGAAACGCATCTTCTTGCTAATACCTACAATGGTCTTGCAAGCAGTGGCAGGAGTTTTACCGTCGTTATCGTCGTTACCGTTGAGTTCGGAAACGTAATACTTCTGACCTGTGATTTTGTCGGCGTAGATTTCTTCGGTGTTGGGAGTGTTGAGGATATCCTTCTTCATCTGTTCGGAGATGACGTCAACACCTTCGCGGATGGCAGTACCCGAAAGAGTTGCAGACTGGTCGTAAAGTGCTGTGACGTAATCCTTTGCTCTTGTGCCCGAAAGAACATATTTGCCGCCGTCTGTAGCTGTAGCTGTCCAGGTTACGTTTTCATCGTTGCAAGCGGCAAGAATCTGACCCTTTGCCCAATGAGTTCCGATGTCAGAGAAGGATGTTGCACCCTCTGCGCCGTTGGGAGTTCTGCCGAGCATTCTGTTGACCATGGTCACAACTTCTGCACGGGTGATGTTGTTTTCGGGCTTGAATGTGCCGTCTTCATAACCGTTTACAATACCTGCTGCTACGGCATAGTTTACTGCCGCCGCATAGGGATGCTTGCCGGGAACGTCGGTGAAATACTTAAGCTTCATGGTCCCCATAGACTGTCCGAGACCCGAAATTCTGAAGAGAAGCTCTGCAAATTCAGCTCTTGTGATATTCTGAGAGGGAGAAATTGTTGCGCCGTAATCTGTGGCGATAGTGTCGAGGAAGCCGAGCTGCTGGAAGAAGCCAATGTATGATTCGTACCATGCGCCCTCTGCAACGTCGTCAAAATCAGCCTTTACGTTGCCCTTGATGTTGTTTTCGTCGGTGATAACTCTTGTGAGAAGAGTAATCGCCTCTGCACGGGTCATGTTGTTCTGGGGAAGGAAGGTTCCGTCCTCGTAACCTGCAACATACTTTGCGTTCTTGTTTACCTGAACAACAACGTTTGTGGTAACCGCAACTGTGCTTTCGCCTGCTGCGAGCTGGTAAACGCCGTTATCGGAAGAAACGCTTGCACCGTTGATGGTTGCGGTCTTGGCAGGAATGCCATAGGGATCGGTGAGAAGGAAGCCTGTGAGGTTTGTACCGTCAAACTGTGCTTCGCAATGACCGCCCGACATTTTGATGATATAGTCTGCGGCATTCTTATCGATGGCAGCAGTTGCAGCGTCGGATACGAAGACGATCTTCTTGCCTGTAACAGTGCCCTTGCCTGCAGTGATTGCGCTTGCAAAATCGCCGCCCTTGATAGCAACGATAACGTTGCCGTTAACTGTTGCACCCTCGGAAGCACCGATGATGGTGTTCTGAATAGAACCGCCGCCGATCTCGACCGTTACGTTACCGTTAACGGTGCCGCCTGCAGAACCTGCGATAAGGTTTGTGATCTCACCCTTGCCGACAACAAGCTTTGCATTACCTGTCATCACGCCGTTGCCGAAGTTACCACCAACAACATTTTCGATTTTGCCGCCGTCAAGCTTTACATGGGTATTGCTGTTTACGCTCTTTCCATTCGCGGAGCCTGCTGCGAGTGTTGTATAAACGCCTGCGTTCAATTCAACACCTGCGGTGCCCGATGCAGTTGTACCGGGAGCGACAGAAGGAGGATCGGGATAATCGATGATGTTGTCGCCGTTTCTTACAAATATTTCCTTGTTGTATGTATCAAATCCGTTTTCGGTTCTGAAGCTGTGTCCGTTTGTAAGAAGGAATGCTCCGGGAGCCATCTTGATAACAAGGAAGTTAAGGGTGATATCGCCCTTAAGCTCCACGTCGCCCATTCCCGAAAAGTCGAGAATGTTACCTGTGTTCTTTGTTCCTGTACCAATAACCTTGACAGGGCCTCTGCCTTCAATGTCATTGAACTCGGTGAATGCTGCAGTACCCGAGAAGATGATTGTACCGCCGTCTTTGCCCAGCGCGTTCAATGCATCCATAAAGGATCTGTAGCAAGCCTTTGTTTTGCCGTCGTAGTTCATTCTTCCGAATGAGCTTACGAAAACTGTTTTTTCGCCGTCGATCATTTCAACCGCGGGATCTGCCGCCGATACTGTAAAGGGTACCATGCAGAGCACGAGGATGATGGAAAGCACAAGCGAAAGAAGTCTTGTCTTTTTCATGTTTCGTCTCCTTTTTTGTTTTATTTCAAAATAATTGAAAACAGTGTTATTCGTCGATAACGACGACGATGGCGTTTTCATCGCCCATGTAGTTTACAATGTGGTCGTAAGAATCATAATTACAACTCATAACCGTTCCTTTTAGATTGCCCATGCGGCAACCGATGGTCTGGATGTAGAAATTCTTGTTGTCAGTCTCGGTGGAATTGTAAGGCAGATGGATGATAGATCCTGCACATCTGTCAAAGATGTTGTATTCGGTGTACTGATCGTAGTTCAGAGAAAGAGATGCACCGCAATACATCTGTGCGCTTTTTGTACGGAAACGGGTGATCGAACCCCAGCCATATCCACCCATGCGGCAGACGTTGTAATAATCATAAACATCGCGGGTATAATCCACCGCGTCATTCGAATCGTCCTCGTTCGTTTTCTGCGCGTTATAAAACTCTATACTCCAGTGGCAGTATTCTATGAGGTTTGAGGTGTAGTGCACGTCTTCCTGAGCAATATTCACTCCGCCGTCGGAATACTGATGTGTCACACCCGTGTCATATATCTGGTACATCCAGTTGTTGGTGACGTAATATCCGTTGCACGAGCCATAGATCTCGACTGCGTTACCGTAGTTTACCGCCGAGGAAGAGGCTGTTGCCGCTCTTAAAACAGAGCCGCCAAGCCACGAGAATACGCAGTTTGTAACAGTAAGATTTTTGCAATTTCCAAATCCGATGGCATGAGCACCGGTGAACTTCATGGCAAGGTTGTCAAAAGTCACGTTGTTGCCGGTGGTAAAGATGTTATATTTTTCTCCGATCTCGATGGATGAGAATCTATCGCCGGGGTTGCCTTCTGTACTATAAACGTAAAGCTCGTTTGCTGCGATCTTTCCTGTTGCGCCGGGGTTGTACGAGTTGTACAAGGCAACATCGGACGAAAGCACCGAATAGAAGGCAAGATCAACATTCATATCTGCGGGGCCTTTGAAGCCCTGGGTGTTCATGTTGTAGATATTGCCGTAAAGCTCGTCATACGAGGCAGAACTGTAATCAAAAAGATCATGGTCATAGCCAATGATACCAACGTTAAAAAGGCTTTCTGTACACTTCCATACGTTTTCCCACGCAGTTTCGACCCAGAGGTCGGGATCGGCATAATTCTTCTTGGACTGCATGATAAGGGGCTTGTCACCCTCGCCGTAAGCACCGTAAACAACGCCGCTTATGGACGTGACCGTATTGCCCTGACGATAAACCCCGCCACGCTCGTAAAGAACGGCGTCACCGGATTTTATAGTGTAATAATTCAAAAGAGCCGTGTATGAACGCATGGGCTTTTCAGGAGATTTGCCGTAGCCCGAAAGATTTTTGCCGTTTTTCTCAGAAATGTAATATACCGTTCCGGTGATCTTATCGCCGTAGATGTCAAGAGTGTTAGGGGTATAAAGAATGTCTTCTTTCATCTGTTCGGAAATAACATCAACAGCATTGCGTATCGCCGCTCCCGAAAGATCGCCCGACTGGGAATAAAGCGCCTTTATGTAATCCTCCGAACTTGTACCGCTCTCGGGCATAATAAATTCTGCGCCTGCACTTCCTTCAATATAATCCCAGCATCCCTGACCTTTGGAGGTTGCCGCGGCCATAATATCGGCGCATGCCCAATGGCCGTAAGTGTCGTCAAAGGCAACATGGTCACTGATAGGAACTCTTGAAAGATATCTGTTTATGATCGTCACGGCCTCCGCTCTCGAAAGAGCCCTTTCGGGGCAGAAGGTTCCGTCACCGTAGCCGTTGATGTATCCTGAGTACGATGCATTCATTATGCTGGTATAATAAGGATCGTCAGGGTTAACGTCGGAAAATCTGAAAAGTTTTACCGAACCCGAAAGCTTTCCGAGTAGCCCGTCCACGATATAAACAAATTCTGCACGGGTGATTTCGTCGTTGGGACAAAATTCGCCGCCCCATTCAACAGGAAGCGCATTGATGTATTCAAAATACGCCGCCGCGTCATAATACCAGTCGCTTTTTGCAATGTCCGTATAGGAGGAGGTATAGTCTCCCTTGACCTCCGCCTTTTCTGTGGTGGCGTTGAGTACAAGTTCGATCGCCTGGGCACGGGTGAGTTTTTCGTCGGGGCAGAATGTGCCGTCGGGGAAACCTGCGGCGTATGCACGCTCAAGCTGAGATACGTCAATCCGGACACTGCGCAAAAATTCAACTTCATGCTTGCCCGGATCAACCTCGAAAAGTCCGCCTTCGGCGAGAACTCCGTCGACGTAACAGTCAAATCCGCGGTCAACTTCGTATTCGTAAAGACCTGCGGTGTTGGTGGACATAACTTTGCCGTGAGTGCTTGAAAAAATCAGGTATACGCCGTCGTCGGCACCGGGAAGCTCGCACGAAGCCATGGTTCCGTTATTAAGTACGACGCTGATAAAACCGCCGACCTTACCGTCGTTAAGATTGTGGCCACTGATGGAAGAAACCGTTCCGCCGTTTACCGTAATGAAAACATTGCCGTCTATCTTGCCCGATGTGTGGTTAGTGGCGTATCTGTCAAAACCGATCTTTGCCGAGCCGACTGTTCCACCGTTCACGGTGAGTCTGCAATCGCCGTTGATACCCTCGGTGGTTTTTTCGGGATATCCGCCACCGACGTAGATTATCGCCACTTTTCCGCCGTTTACCGTGGTGTTTGTGGAGTCTACAGATATTTTGTTTGCCGTTTCGCCGATACCGTCGTGCATAACCACATCGAAATTCGAATATGTAAGGCCTTCGCCGAAGATAAACTCGTATCCGCAGGTGTTGATGAAACAGCTGGATCTGCAGGGGATAAGTTCGAGATATTCGACCTTGGTGGGGCCTTTGATACCGGTGGAATCATATCTCAGAGTGGCATTCTCATATACCGTACCCGAAACAGGGTCCTTGCCCGTGAGGGTGACAAAACCGGTATGCTTTGCGCCCGCAAGGTTGGCTTCGCGCCAAAACTGCTTGTTGTCAGGTTCAAGATCGCCCATGATAACGACGGTTGCACTCTGCACAGATCCGTTTTTCATGACCGAAAAAGGCTTCTTCAAGGTGGCGTACGGGGCGTTTTTGGTACCGTTGCCCGTGGTGTCGTTTCCGTTGGGGCTTACGTAATATATAGTCTCTGCCGCTGAAACGTGTGTTTCGGGCATAAAGCACAATCCCGATACAACGAGGATCAGGCACAAAACAAAGGCAAATATGCGAAAAATCGCGATGTTTTTTGCAAAAATCACAAAAACATTCTCCTCTTAAACTAAAATAGCATTATAATTATACAATAATTTGTGTACCTTGTCAATATACTACAATATGTCAAAAAGCGTTGTAAATTGCACGTCGACAGATCATTTTACAGAGCTGTAAACCGAAATCTCAAACGAAAGCTCGGTTTTTAGCCTTTCGAGCCTTGTGAGCTTTTCAAAATCGCTTTTCGATGTCTTCCAGTAATAGGGCGTCATTGTGAAGAGATCAAGAATATCCTCACCCTCGACGGTGACGCTGTATTCGCAGGTTTCTTTTCCGATAAAGCGAAAGCTGTCGTATTCGCGCAATTTTTCTTCATTTTCATAGGGGCTTTCATAAACTGCGCTTTTCAGTCCCGAAAGGTGGGTCTTGCCGGGGCCTGCCACAAACATATATCCTCCGCTTTTCAGAACTCGTGCATTTTCCGCATCTCCCACGGGGGCAAATATCGAGATGACGGCATCGAAACTATTGTCAAAAAACGGAAGCGAAAAAATGCCGCAGACCGAATACGAATTTCTGATGCCATCTCTCTGCTTTTCGCTTTTTGCCGCGAGGCGAACAGCCTCTTTTGCAAGGTCAATGCCAAAAAGCTCGGCGTCGGGATATCTTTCGCGCAGTTTTCGCAGATAATACCCTTCTCCGCAACCTGCATCGAGCAGACTTTTGGGGTCTGTGTATTTTCCCACACTATCGCAGATCAGCTTTGAAAATCCCGAATAATAGCCCTTTGACAAAAACCTTCTTCGGCAAGCACACATTTCTGCGCTGTCGCCGCTGTCATTTTTGCCAAGTGCAAAATTGACGTAGCCTTCTTTCGCCATATCAAAAGTATGCCTTTTTGCGCAAACAAGGCTTTTCCCCTGCATTTCAAGCGCATCTTCGCACACGGGACATTTATATTCGATCGACATTTTTGTTCCTCCGACATGATGTTTTGAATATTTTAGCACATTTGCTCGTTTTTTCATAGCAATATTTTGTGAAATTTCAGAACAAGTCTGTTTTTTTCGCCGTGCTATTGAAATATTGCCGCTTTGAGTGTAAAATATATATAAGACATTAAGAAAGGTACGATTATCAAATGATAAAAAGATCCAGCGGCGTGCTTATGCCGATATCCTGCCTGGAGGGCGAATATTCCTGCGGAAGCTTCGGCGAGGGCGCAAAATACTTTGTGGATTTTCTTTCCGACTGCGGATTTTCCTACTGGCAGGTACTTCCCTTCTGCATGGTGGACGAGTGCAACTCGCCTTACAAATCCTATTCCGCTTTTGGCGGAAACCCTTACTTCGTAGATCTTGGCGTGCTTCATGAAAAAGGACTTATCACAGATTTCGAGCTCGAACTTTACCGCCAGCAAACACCCTACAGCTGCGAATATACCCGTCTTTATCACACCCGTCTCCCTCTGCTTGCCCGCGCATCCGAAAGAGTGGATCCAAAAGAACGTGAAAAGATAGAAAAATTCATAAGCGCCGACAAATATCTTTTGCAATTCTGCGAGTTTATGGCGTACAAGGCTGCAAACAACCAAAAAGAATGGACCGAATGGGACAAAAACAAAAAGTACGACGAAAGCGTTCTTTTTACCTGGAAATTCATTCAGTACGAATTTTTCACACAGTGGGAAAAGATCAAGGCTTACGCCAACGAAAAAGGCATAAAGATCGTGGGCGATATCCCCATCTACGTGGCATATGACAGCAGCGACGTCTGGGCAAACCGCGAGATGTTTTTGCTTGACGAGGACAATGTTCCGAAATGTGTGGCAGGTGTTCCGCCCGATTATTTTTCAGAGGACGGCCAGTTGTGGGGCAACCCACTTTATGACTGGGAAAAGATGGAAAAAGACGGATATTCTTGGTGGTGCGACAGAATGGCGCACACCTTCAGGCTTTTTGACTGCGTGCGCATCGACCATTTCCGCGGGCTCGAATCTTTCTGGAGCATTCCCTACACCGCAAAAAGTGCCAAAGAGGGCAAATGGGTAAAGGGTCCGGGCAAAAAATTTATAGATGTCATAAAAAATGTCGCCGACGGAAAGATGATTATTGCCGAAGACCTCGGCGACATCACCCCCGAGGTGCAGGCGCTGGTTGATTACAGCGGTTTCCCGGGAATGCGTGTTTTGCAGTTCGCTTTCCTTTCGGACGAGGACAATCCCCATCTTCCCCACAATTATATCAACAACAGCATCGCATACACCGGCACCCACGACAACAACACCCTGCTCGGCTATGTTTGGGAGCTGGACGACGAAACCAGAAAAACACTTCTTGAATACTGCAACTACGACGATCCGTACTGGGACAGATGCTACGACAGCGTTATCCGCACCATGTATGCATCAAACGCAGGGCTTGTGATCATGCCGATACAGGATCTTCTCGGCTACGGCTCGGACACAAGAATGAATATCCCCGGCAAAGCCGACGGAAACTGGAGATATCGCGTGACGAGAGAACAGCTCGACTCTATTGACCGTGAAAAATACAAGCGCCTCAATTTCCTTTACAAAAGATAAAAAACCATCCCAACTCTTATAATAAAAGTTTTGCTCAAGCTTTTTCAAAAGCTTGCGGTGTCAAGAGGCAGCGCCTCTTGTCGCTCTCCGCAGAGAGCGAAATATCCCTTTTCCTTCAAAAAGCGCAGGAGTGGGTGAATTTTCAATCGGCACGATTGAAAAGAGGGCGAACCCTCGCCGGGGGTTCGCCCTGAACTATTTCTATTACTATTCTATTGCATTACAAACCTTCCCAACAAAAAAGACCACCCGAGGGTGGTCTTTTTTATTGTTTGATCAATCAGTCTTCGGAAAGAAGGAGTTCTCTCATTTCTTCAAGCTGAGTCTCGTAGGATGTGAGGTTGGACTGATAGCTGGAAGTAAATGTGTTGGATCCGTTGAGAACCTGAGTGATAACGTTGGGCTGATAACCGTCATAAAGGAAACGAGCGTTGTCCTTGATGATGGGAAGCATTGCTTCGGATTCAACGTCACGGGTGCTCTTTACGGTAAGAACTGTGTCAAAGTAAAGAGGTGTGAGTTCCTTTGCACTCTGGAATGCGAGCTCTTCGAGAACCGCACCTGTGAGAGGAAGATCGGTGTTTGTGACGGGGATGTATGTAAGAGCAGTCATGTTGGAAGATCTGTTCATATATTCAGAATCTTCGTCCCACTTCGGATAAGGAATGATACCAAAGTCAAATTCAACTTCAGAAAGACCTGTAACCTGGCCGAGGAATGTATCGCGGAACATAGATCTGCCTTCTGTGAAGACAAGAATCTGTGCGTTATAGTCGTTGCTTTCAGCAACAGAATACTGACCGTCTGCAAAAAGATCTACAACTCTCTGATACATATCATGAGCGGCAGATACATCCTGATTGAGAACGGGCATGTTGTCTGCGTCCTTGTCAAGCGGCGAATAGCCTGTGGAAACAAGGAGCGCGGGAGCAAGTTCATATACCCAACCGGAAAGACCCCACTGATCGTCCGCCATGGTCATCATACCGTCACCGTTAAGGTCTTCAGAGCCAAGCTTTACAAGCTCTTCAAACTTTTCCCATGTCCATGTGCCGTTGAGAACATCCTCGTAAGGATAGTCAAGACCAAGGTCATCAAAAATGTCCTTGTTGAATACGAGACAGTCGATCGAATCGATATAAAGAGCGTAGTCACCTGTCATAACATAGATCTTGTCACCGAAGCAAAGATCATTTGTAATGTTCTGGTACCACCAATCCTCTTCGAGGTTGACATAAGGAAGTTCATTCCAGTCCACAAAATACTTTTCGAGGATCATCTGAGGCATACCGGAATGCTGAACGTGTGTGAAAGCGTGGTATGTCTGGTCGCCCGACTCGATGAGAGAACGGAACTGGGTTGTGGCCTGACCCTGACCGCCGCCTGTGGCGTCAACACCGGTCTTAACAATGTTAAGAGTGATGCCGAAATGGTCTTCTACAAGCTTGTTTCTGCGGAAAACAGTGTCGTTTACGGGCTTGGAATTTTCTTCTTCGGCGTACATAACACCGCCAACAGAACCAATGAGCACAGAGAAAGTGGAACCTTCAAACTTGCTTACATCTTCGGCAGGGATGTTGGGAGAGAATTCGTTGTCGAGGCGGTTTTCCTCAACTTCTTCCTGCTGCTGTTCGCCACCCTGTTCACCTTCGTTGTTCTTCTTTTCTTCATCCTTTGTGCAGGATGCGAAAAGCGAAACTGCAGGAACAGCTGCAACAAGAAGAGCTGCAAGGAGTGTTGCTGTCTTTTTCATAGCTTTTTCCTTTCTTGAAGCACAGAATTTCTGACGACCCGCAATAAAAACATCGCAAGCCTTCACACAGTCATTATATCAACAAAGATTTTCTTTGTCAATATAAGCAAATTTTTTTCGTCACCCTGCACTAATTTACACATACCAATCTTTGCATAACAAATAAATATCCACCCGCATAGCGGGTGGTATTTCATTTTCGGGCAAAGCCCTAACTGATACTGGCGACGCACAAGTGCGTTTAAAATTGGCCTGCCAG
>SVTM01000043.1 GCA_015063785.1 Oscillospiraceae bacterium | reverse complement strand
AATGTGTTTTTATGTTCGACTGGCAGGTCTTCCATATTATATCACATTAGGAGGATTTTTTCTCATCGGTTAACCTCTTTTGAACCACGCGACTATCGCGTGGTTTTCTTGTAGACAACAAAAAAGAAGCGCAAAAACGCTTCTTTTGTTCGTCAGTTAAAAAGGCTTCCGCCTTTACAATCAAGTGCAACGTAGACGGGAAAATCTTTAAGGGTGAGTTTTTTCACCGATTCGCATCCGAGCTCGGGAAATGCGATTACTTCGCACTCTTTTATGCACATGGCGGCAAGAGCACCCGCTCCGCCGATGGAGCAAAAATATACAGCTTTGTTTCTGCACACTGCATCAACCACTTCTTTTGACCTTTGTCCTTTTCCGATCATGGCACAAAGTCCCAAATCGAGAAAACGAGGGGCAAAAACGTCCATACGCGACGAGGTGGTGGGCCCGCACGAGCCGATGGGCATTCCGGGGCGCGCGGGGGTTGGACCTGCGTAGTATATGCAGGCACCGTCAAGATCAAAGGGCAGATCTTTTCGCTCGTCAAGAAGGGCGGTTATTTTTTTGTGTGCGGCATCGCGGGCGGTATAGACCACTCCCGAAAGAAAAACTTCATCGCCTGCACAAAGCTCTTCTGCCCTGCTTTTCAGTTCGCTTGTATTGATATGATATACTGCCATAAAAGCCTCTTTTTATTCGTTGCTTTCGGAAAGGGTGTTTGCAACGTTATCGTAAAATCCGCCTGCGGCATCCTTTACCTTGCGGAAAGCGGCAAGAAGGTCTTCGCGGCGCTTGTAAAGATATCTGATCTTTTTCATATTTTCTTCGAGAACGGCTTCGCTTTCGGCGATGGCGCGGGCTTTTTCTTCGTTTGCCTGTGCGATTATCTTGTCAGATTCAAGCTTTGCGGTGGTGAGAAGATTTGCCGCCTTTTCGCCGGTTTCGGAAAGAATTCTCGAAGACTCGGTCTTTGCGCGCTCGCAAACGCCGCCCGCAAAGAGAAGATCGGCATCGTACTGCTCTGCCTTTTCCTTATACCTTGCACATTCCGACTCGGAAAGTGCAAGCTTTTGAAGAAGCGCTTCGTTTTCGTTCTGGGAAGCGAGGATTATGCCGCGCTGGTTTGCCACGTCGTCCGATAGCATCTTGTTTTCGTCCTCAAGTTTTTCGCACTTTACTCGGAGGTCTGAAAGCTCATTTGCCAACTCGGCATTGCTTGCCGAAAGAGCAGAAACCTTTTCTTCTGCTGCAAGGCAATCGTGTTCTTTTGCCGAAAGGGCAAGCTTTGTTTGATCAAGCACGCCGTATGCTTCCGAAAGCTTTGCTTCGAGGTTTTGAAGGGCAATTTTTGTTTCTTCAAAGTTGCGCTTGATCTCGTTGAGGTCTGAAAGCTGTCCCAACAGCTCGGAAACTTCATTTTCGAGCCTTGTTATTTCATAGTCAGATTCTTCCTTGGTCATCTTAGCTTTTCTATTAAGCTCTTCGATGTATTCAACCACCTGCGATTTTTTGAAACCGCCGATGGCACCCGAAAAAAGTTTTTTGTTCTTTGACACGTTTTGTATCCGCCTTAAAATATATTATATTTGTACAGTAAAAATCAGCGAGGACACCTTTGTACAGTTCCCCACACTCTTTATCAGTATAGCACAAAAAATCACAAGATAAAAGCCTTTTTTGAATTTTTTTGGATTTTTTTGTGATTTTTTCAATCTTTCATTCGGATTTCACACTAAATTCACATTAGACTAATACAATATGTTTGATAAACTATGCCCACGGAGGATTTGTTTTGAGCAAAATACTTGTCGTCGATGACGAAACGAAAATTAGAGAAATTATAAAAAAATACGCCGTATTTGAAGGACACGAGGTCACCGAAGCATCGGGTGGACTTGAGGCCGTGAGCCTTTGCAGAGAAAAGGATTTTGACATAATAATCCTTGATATCATGATGCCCGATCTTGACGGTTTTTCGGTTTGCCGCGAAATAAGAAAAAGGTCGCAAACACCAGTTATCATGCTTTCCGCAAGAGGCGAAGAATACGACAAGATCCACGGATTTGAGGTTGGGGTGGACGACTACGTTGTAAAACCCTTTTCCCCCAAGGAGCTTATGATGCGCGTTGCAGCCATCGTAAAAAGAGCGTCGGGAAACGACGCAGATGTGGTAAAAATCGGGAAACTGAAGATAGATTTTACGGGACGCATCGTGACGATTGACGGCAAAAACGTGGATCTTACCCCAAAGGAATACGATCTGCTCTTCTATCTTGTGAAAAACCGCGGAATCGCCTTGACACGCGAAAAGCTTATCAGCAACGTGTGGGGATATGACTTTTTCGGTGATGACAGAACACTTGACACACACATAAAGCTTTTGCGCAAGAATCTTGGCGAATACAGTTCTTACATAGTTACTCTGAGAGGAGTTGGCTACCGTTTTGAATCAGATGAAACGTAAGAAAAAACAAAGACCGATACATTCAAAGCTCTTTATCGCTTTCATGAGCTTTGCCGTGCTTCTCATAGTTGCACTTTGGGTATTTCACTCGGTACTTCTGGAATTCTTTTACAAACAGATCAAAACACAAAATCTGAAAAGCACGGCGTCTGCCATTGCCGCAACGGTTGAGTCCAGCAGTAGTGTTGACATGGAGCTTGTGAAATCCACCGCCAACGACCTTGCTATAAAAAATGAGGTGTCGATAACCGTTATCGCCACGAGCGACGAACTTTTTTACCGTGTGTTTTCTGTTTTGTCGGAACAAGGAAACATGCTTGATTCCATGACACCATACGCCATGCTCGAAATATACAACGAGGCTCTTGACAACGGCGGTGAAACTCTTCAGCACTACCAGCGCGGATCATACTCTGTGGTGAGCAAGCATGATCCTTCTGCAAGACCGAAAAGAATGGACGATAGCGAATTTAACCAATGGGCAAACAACGAGCACGACGAATATTTTCCGAAGCATTCGTTCAAGCCCGGAGCCCCCTCGTTTTTCAAGCTCGGCATCACGCAGGAACTGTTGCTTGCAAAAGTTGTTACCTCAGCCGACGGCAACGAGTATCTTTTGTTTTTCGACAGCGTTATCACCCCTATGCACAGCACGGTGAAAACCCTGAAATCTCAGCTTATATTTCAGTCGATACTCATTCTTGCCATAGCAGCAATAATTGCACAGATACTTTCGGACAAGATCTCCAAACCCATAACCGACATAAACCAATCTGCAAAAAAGCTGGCGGCAGGAAATTATGAAACGAGCTTTTCGGGCGACGGATATCTCGAGGTATCCCAACTTTCAGACACCCTTAACTTTACGGCAAAAGAGCTGAAGGAAGCCGACAACGTAAAGCGCGAGCTTATTGCCAACATATCACACGATATGCGCACTCCGCTTACCATGATAATCGGTTATGCCGAGGTGATGCGCGATCTGCCCGACGAAAACACACCCGAAAATGTGCAGGTGATAATCGACGAGGCCACCCGCCTTACAAACCTTGTGAATGATATGCTTGATCTTTCAAATCTCCAGTCGGGCACGGCATCGCTTGACGTGAGCGAATTCAACATAACCGCACTTACAAAAGAGATTGTCGACCGTATGCGCAAGCTGAATGAAAAGGATGGCTTTGTTTTTGAATTTGAGCCTGCGAAGGAAGTTTTTGTCAATGCAGATGCAATAAAGATATCTCAGGTCATCTACAACTTCCTCATAAATTCGGTAAACTATTCTGACGGGTCAAGAAAAGTGCTTGTTTGTCAGAAGACTGTTTCGGGAAAAGTTCGATTTGAGTTTACCGACTTCGGCAAGGGTATTCCAAAAGAAAAACTGCCAAGCATATGGGACAGATATTACAAAATAGACAACACACACAAACGAGCCCAATCGGGCAGCGGCATCGGACTTTCGATCGTCAAATCGGTGCTTGAACTGCACAAGGCAAACTATGGAGTAATAAGCGACGTAAACTCGGGAAGCACCTTCTGGTTTGAGCTTCCCGTTTCGAAAACGGTGAAATAAAGCGAAAAATGCAATGACCTGTGTCATTGCATTTTTCTATTTTCTCCCACAACCGTAATTGCCGAAGAGGAAGTCTTTTTTGACGGAGGATATCCAAAAAGACCCACGAAGCTGCGATAAAAGGTGGAGTATTCCGAAAAACCGAACTCCTGATATACTTCGGTGGGCTTTCTGCCGAGTATTATCGCTTTGCGTGCGGCAAGAAGCCTCTTGTCGCTGATATATTTTTTAGGTGTCGTCCTTAATTGCTGGCGAAAAAGCGAGTAGAGATAGCTTTCGGTAATATGCATTTTGTCGCTTATTTCAGAAACGCTTTTGATGGTATACAGATTTGTGTTTATATATTGCAATGCCCGCGAAAGAATGGGCGAAAAGGGGGTTTCAAATCGGTTTTCAGGCAGAATTGAAAGAGAGAGATTAAAAAAAATCTCGCGAACCAGCATTTTTGCCAATTGGTAAAAATCATCGTGAGGGAAATTCAGGCAGTAATAATCGAACTTTTTGAATATTTCGGTGACAATCCTTTCGTGAGAACAGTTGACGACAGCCGTGTTTTCAAAAACGCCGGATGCCGGAACATCCCTGATGATTTCAGGATCGAACATAAGTACATAACGTTCGTACTCTATCGAAAAATCCGGATCTACCCTGTGATGAACGGTGGGCTTGACATAGACAAGATCGTTTTTTCTCAACTCGTACAACCTGTCCTCCACCATCTGGTTTGCCCTGCCCCGCACAAAAAACATCAGCTCCGAAACGCTGTGGGTGTGCAGGGTGAAAAAATCCAGCTCGTCGGCGTTTGACACAGTATGGTGATATATGAGTTTTTTTGACTGATAGCTTGAGATAACCGCCATTTTCTTCTCCGTTTTTGCTTAATTTTTGCTTTTTGAGATATTATAACTCATCATTTCAGTTTTTGCAATGTATTATTGTAAATTTTAGCATTTACATTTCAAAAAACAAACTATATAATAGAAGTATGGAAGATTATTCACAACCATAAAAAGGAGTGTGTTTTATGAAAAAATTAAGACTTGCCGTAATCGGTCAGGGCCGTTCGGGTAAAGACATCCACGGCGCTTATTACACAAGCGACGCCAACAAATACTTTGAAGTTGCGTATGTTGTAGACTTTGATGAGATCATGCTTGAAAAAGCAAAGAAGCTTTATCCCTCGTGCGAAACTCTCACCGACTGGAGAGAACTTTTTGACAAGGATGTGGACATCGTTGTCAACGCTTCTTATTCCGAAATGCATTTTCCCATCACCAAGAAGCTTCTCGAGCACGGAAAAAACGTTCTCGTCGAAAAACCCTTTGGCAGAAACAGATATGAATGCGATACACTTATGAAGACCGCCAAAGACAACGGCGCATATCTTGCCGTTTTCCAGCAGACTTTTCTTGCTCCCTTCTTTATCTTTGCAAAAGAAGTTTGTGACAGCGGAAAGCTTGGAAAGATCCTTACCGTCAACATCCATTACAACGGTCTTGCGCGCCGTTGGGACTGGCAAACACTTCAGAAGAAGCTGGGCGGCAGTGTTTACAACACAGGTCCCCACCCCATCGGCATGGGTCTCGGTTTTCTTGACTATGACGAAAAGGCACAGGTCGTCTTCTCGAAGCTTGATCTTGCTCTGACAAGCGGCGACGCAGAGGATTATGCCAAGATCATCATGACGGCTCCCGACAAGCCTGTCGTTGATATTGAGATCAGCGCAGTTGACGCTTTCAATGATTTCACTTTGAAGATTCAGGGCACACGCGGCAGCTTTAAGTGCACACCTGCAAAGTACAGCATGAAATACGTTGTTGACGGCGAAAACGTAGAACGTCCCTACATTGAAGAAAGCATCCGCGGCGAAGACCACGAGCCTATCTACTGCAGAGAAGAGCTCATCACCCACGAGGAATCGGGCGAATTTGACGGCGATGCTTTTGGTCTTGCCACAGCACGCTTCTATGAAAGCCTCTATTTTGCCCTCACCGAAGGCAAGCCCATTGCAGTAACTCCCGAAACCGCATCGGCAGTTATCGGCGTTATCGAAAAGGTACACGCTGACAACAGAATCGAAAGAAAAATCTGATCAAAGGTGAAAAAATGTTTAAGACAGTAATACTTGGATGCGAAAACTCCCACGCCAACTCTTTTCTTGAATCTATAAAAAACGATCCCGACTTTTCTCAGATCGAAGTTATAGGCGTATACAGCGATGAAGCAGACAGAGCAAAAGCTTTGTCCGACCAGTACGGCGTTAAGATAATGGAAAACTACGACGAAGCAAAGGGACAGGTTGACGGTGTTATCGTCACCGCACGCCACGGCGACAACCATATGAAATACGCCGCACCGTATATTGAGGACGGTGTCCCCTTCTTTATCGACAAGCCCTTTACCATAAATCCGCAAGAGGGCGAAAAGTTTTGCGAACTGCTTAAAAACAACGGCTGCAAATTCGTAGGCGGATCGAGCCTTAAACACGCGGCCAAAGTCAAAGAGTTGCGCAAAGAAAGACTTGAAAACAAAGGCGGAAAAACAATTGGCGGTTTTATCAGAACCCCCATTGATCTTGCATCCCCCTACGGTGGCTTCTATTTTTACGCCCAGCACCTTATCGAAATTCTTATCGAAGTTTTCGGTGAAGACGTAAAGTCCGTTTCGGCATATCCTTCCAAAGTAGGAATTTCGGTTATCTTCAGATATGAAGAATTTGACGTGACGGCTCTCTTTGCCGAGAAAAACTATGTTTATTATGCAGTCCGTCAGACCGAAGAAGGTGCTTTGGGCGGCGAGTTCCCGGTAGACGACGAGTGCTTCAGACACGAGCTTATGGATTTTCTGAAGCTTCTCACAAAGGAAAGCGACGGGGAGAATGCAGAAAGAATGATGAAGCCGGTTTATATCATGGACGCTGTGATGACATCTATGAACAACGGCGGGAAAGAAACACAGGTGAAATAAAATATGGCAAAAATGATACTTTCGGCTTTTGCCGACGAATATTGCGACGACTTTGGCGGTCAGCTTGAATTTTTGAACCGTGAAGGCATCGGGTTTATCGAAATCCGCGGTGTGAACGGTAAGAACATCTCGATGCTTTCCGAAAGCGAAGCAATGAAATGCAAAAAAGAGCTTGACCAAGCAGGCATAAAGGTTTCTTCCATGGGCTCTCCACTTGGAAAATATCCCGTTTTGGACGATATAAACGCCCATCTTGAAACCGCAAAAAAGATTTTTGAATTTGCCAACCTTTTTGATGCAAAGCTCTGCCGTGTTTTCAGTTTTTATATGCCCGAGGGCAAAAATCCCGATGACTACAAAGAAAGGGTATACGAAAACCTCGAAAAGCTCATCAGTCTTTCCGAACAGTACGGTGTTTCGCTCTGCCACGAAAACGAATGGGGCATCTACGGACAAAGCCCCGAAAAATGCCTGGAACTTATAAACCATTTTGGTGGCAGATTCCACACGGTGTTTGACATGGGCAACTATGTTCTTGACGGCTACAAGCCCTGGAAGGAAAACTACGAAAGCTTGAAGCACAGCATCAAATATTTCCACATCAAGGACGCCCTTGCGGCAGGCGCCATCGTTCCTGCAGGCTGCGGCGAGGCAAATATAAAAGAAATTCTTTCCGACTATCAGAGCACGGCAAAGGAAGACTTTTTTGTCAGCATCGAGCCCCATCTCCAGACTTTCTCCGGACTCAATCAGCTGGCAGGCAAAGATTTTGACAATCCTTACAAATTTGAAACGAAAGAAAAAGCTTTTGAAGAGGATCTGCGCCTTTTCCGCGCCCTCTTCAACTAAAGGAGTAACAAATGAAGACTATTTACACAGACAAACTCAGAACAGACATATTTGAAAACCGCGACGAAATGGGCAAAGCGGCAGCACGCGACATCAGCGAAAAGATCTGCGAGCTTCTGAAAGAAAAAGAAACCGTAAACATCATCTTTGCGGCAGCTCCCTCACAGAACGACGTTCTCCACTATCTTGCCACAGACAAGAACATCGACTGGTCTCGCGTTTGCGCTTTCCACATGGACGAATACGTGGGTCTTCCCGAAGGCGCGCCCCAGGCATTTGGAAATTTCCTCAAGGATCATATTTTCGGCCTTGTTCCCCTGCGCGCAGTAAACTACATCGACAGCACAGCCACAGATGCACAGGCAGAATGTGAAAGATATGCAAAGATCCTTGCCGACAACCCCACAGACATCGTTATCATGGGTATCGGCGAAAACGGACACATCGCCTTCAACGACCCCGGCGTTGCAAAATTTGACGACCCCGAGGCAGTAAAAATTGCAGAGCTTGACCTTGTTTGCCGCAACCAGCAGGTACACGACGGATGCTTTGAAAGACTTGAGCTTGTTCCCGAAAAGGCGATCACCCTCACCGTCCCCACCCTCGTTTCGGCAAAATACCTCTTCTGCATCGTTCCTGCCCCCACAAAGGCAGACGCCGTGAAGCTGACAATCGAAGGCGAGATCACCGAAATGGTTCCTGCAACCATTCTTCGCACACACGACAATGCCAGAATGTATCTTGACGATGCAAGCTCGGCAAAGCTTGTAAAGTAAGCTATGGTTACGAAGATTATTTCGGACAAGATAATTCTGTCCGACCGTGTTTTTAACGGTTTCATCTATATAAAAGACGGCAAGATCGACTGTATATCCGACAAAGATATGCCCTCTGACAAGATTTACGATCTCACGTCGAAATACGTTTCTCCCGGCTTTGTCGAAACTCACACCCATGGCGGATGCGGATATTCTTTTCTGACAGGCACGGTTGAGGATATGGTGAAAGCCTGCAACTTCCACCTTTCTCACGGTACAACGTCTATTGCCCCCACCGTTTCTGCGGCTCCCTTTGCACAGATGCGTGATGCCACAGAAAAGATTTCCAAGGCGAGAAAAAGCGAAGATCTTCTTCCCGTGATCCTGGGTGCTCACCTTGAAGGACCCTATCTTTCGGCAAAGCAGTGCGGTGCACAGTGTCCCGATTTTATCACTCCCCCGGCAAAGGAAGAATACGAATCCTTGGTTAACGAGCTGGGAAAAGATATCATCAGATGGACTTATGCTCCCGAAAACGACGAAGGCGGCGAATTTTGCAGATACATAACCGAAAACGGCATACTTGCAAGCGCAGGCCACACAGACGCCACCCTCGCGGATATGGACCTTGCCATTGCAAACGGATGCAAGTTGATCACCCACCTTTATTCCTGCACCTCCACGGTTACAAGAAAAGGCGGTTTCAGAAGCCTTGGTGTTATTGAGAGCGCATATCTTCGCGATGAGCTTTTCTGCGAAATAATTGCCGACGGCAAGCATCTGCCCCCCGACCTTATAAAAATGATCTGCAAAATCAAGGGCAAGGATTCTGTTATGGCAGTTACAGACAGTCTGGAGCTTGCAGGAACCGACGCCACCCACGGATTCATGGGTGCCACAGAATACATCATCGAAGACGGAGTTTGCAAGCTGTGCGACAGAAGCGCCTTTGCAGGAAGTATTGCCACCAGCGACAGGCTGATAAGAGTGCTGACAAAAGATTGCGGCATTGACCTTGTGCAGGCGGTGAGAATGCTCACCGAGATCCCTGCAAAACTTTTCTCGCTGAACAAAGGCGTGCTGAAAGAAGGCTTTGATGCAGACATTGCCGTATTTGATGACGATATCAATATCGAAAAGGTTTTTGTAGGCGGTAATTGCGTTTTTGAAAAGTAATAAACAAACTAAAAAACAGGACAGCGACGTCCTGTTTTTTTATTATCCTTCGTATTCTGACGGCGGAACCCCGACGTTTTTGCGAAACTCACGGGAAAAATAGCTTATGTCCGAATAACCCGCCATTTCGGCGGCGGTGGCCACAGAATACATTCCCGACAAAAGAAGCTCCTTGGCTCGGGTCAGCTTCAGGTCATTGATATATTTGATAGGTGAAATTCCAAAATTTCTGCGAAAAAGCATTCTGAAATATTCGGGCGAGATGTCACAAGCCTGCGCAAGTTTTGAAACAGTCAAATGGTCTGACGAATATTTTTCGTGTATCAGGTCAATGGCGGGAGCAATAATGCGGAGTTTTGACAGCGGAAGATAACCGGCGGCGCGCTGGGAGCGCATTCCAAAAAGTATCGAATAAAGCTCGGCTTTGCATTTATAGACGTATCCATCGGTCTTTGTGCGCCAAGCTTTTTCTGCATTCTTGAAAGATTCCATAAAAGCGGTGGGGTTTTTGGGAGAAAAAACGAAAGGCTCAAAAATGTGATCTTCGGGAAAATCGAAATTTATGGCATGGCAGGTGCCCTCTTCAATCGTTTCGACTTTATAGTTTGAAAACTTGGGCATATATACTATCTCGTTTTTTCTGACAACCACCGTTTTGTTGTCAAAGTAATATTTTTTTAATCCTTCTGAAAACATTGCAAAGCCGTGGGATGCGCGGTCTCTGTGGATATCGGTTCCATAACCTCCGGGGACTTTCAGTGCAATGACGATTTCGGAAACGTCAAGATCTCTGTCGAGCAGTTGTTTCATTTTTCTCACCTCAATTCCATTATACACATTTTTTTGAAACAGGCAAGTGTTTTTGCAAAAATGCCACAAAAGTGTTTTGAAAAGGTCAAATCGGTTTGAAAAATGCATTGACTTTCGCAAAGCTTCTGCTAAAATGAAAACAAGACCACAAATCGCAAAAGGAGACAAATATGTTCAAGACACTTCTTGCCGACCGTGAAACGATTGAAAACAAATATCATCTGCAAAGCGAGCCCTTTGATCATTTTAATCGAATGTACTACCACGGATACGATTATGACCCAACAACCGGCATGGACGACGACGAACTTAAGCAAAAGCTTGCCGAATATGCAAAAACCATCGAGCATCTTTCGCATCCCGTTATTAAGGCAAAGCTTTTTGAATTTGTTCTCGACAACACGCGCATCGACGTGAACGAGCACGACTATTTTATAGGATTGTACAGTTGGGGGCGTGTCATCTCTCCTCACACGGTGCACAAATGGGCAGGCGAGCTTAACGACAAGTTGAAAAGTGACACCACACTCATGCAGGATTACAACAAGGCAGGCGTCTGCTACGGCTGGCTTGACTATGACCACACAGTTCCTGATTGGGATTCGTTGTGCGAGCTTGGTTTTTCGGGGGTGCTTGAGCGTGCAAGAAACTCTTACAACAAGCACAGGGAAAACGGAACTGTCACCGAAAAAATGGAGGAGTTTTTCAAGGGCGTTGAGATAGAATACCAAGCGATAATCAGATTCATCGACCGTCTTTACAAATATTCTCTTACAAAAAGCTTTGAAAAAGCACCTATCATTTCGGAATGTCTTAAAAACCTGCGCGACGGCGCGCCAAAGACAACCCTTGACGTGCTTCAGCTGATATACATCTACTTTATGCTCAGTGAAAGCGTGGATCACTATCAGGTAAGATCGCTGGGCTACGGACTTGACAGCACCCTTCTTCCCTATTTTGAAAACGACGTGAAGACAGGCAAGTTCACAAAAGACGAAATTGCCGAATTTATCGGATACTTTCTGATGCAATGGTCGGCTATAAACAATTACTGGGGACAGCCCGTTTATCTCGGTGGAAGAACGGCAACCCAAAAGACTCTTGTAAACGAGCTTTCGTACATGGTTCTTGACGTTTACGACAAGCTGGGATTATATAACCCGAAGATCCAGATCAAAACAAACGCTGACACGCCAAAGGATTTCGTTTTGAAAGCGCTTGATATGATAAGGCACGGCAACACAAGCATTGTTTTCTGCAGTGATTCCGCCATAACAAAATCGCTGATGGCACGCGGTGCCACATACGAAGAAGCCTGCGATTCTGTCCTTTCGGGGTGCTATGAATATAAGGTTAAAGCAAAGGGTATTGGCATATCCTGCATTTATTTCAGCGCACTCAAGCCAGTTTGTATGGTAATTGACAGCGGTTTTGATACCGTGACGGGAAAGCAGATAAGTATCAAGACAAAGGACGCTTCGGAAATTGAAAGTTTTGAGGAGTTTTACTCGCTGTATCTTTTGCACTTAAAGCATCTTTATCTCAGCTATCTTGCCGCCATCCGACCGCACGAGGAACAGATACAGACAATAAATCCGTCGCTGATGTTTTCGGCGACCATTCCCGACTGTGTGAACAGTCTTACGGATGCCATAGACAACGGAATAGAAAACTTTTCGGGAGGTCTTATTTCGGGGCTCGGATCTGCCATTGACTCTCTGATGGGTGTAAAAGAGCTTGTGTTTGACAAAAAACTTCTGACCCTTCCCGAATTGAAAAAAGCCCTTGACAACAACTGGGAAGGATATGAAAAATATCGGCTGATCGTGGCAAATTCGCGGCTTAAATACGGCAACGGAAACGAAGCAGCAGATCTTTTTGCCCCTGCCATCGTTAAATATTTCGACTGCTGTGCGTCATCTTTGAAGAACGGCCACGGATACAATTATTCATCGCCCGAGCTTCATTCGGCAAGGGCTTTCGTTATCCACGGTGAAGCAACAAAGGCAACTCCCGACGGACGCTTTGCAGGACAGGAAACATCGAAAAACGCCTCTCCTGCTCCGGGTGCCGACAAATCCGGAATCACCGCCCTTGTAAACTCTGTAACAGCCATAGAAACGACGCTTTGTGCTTCGGGAAGCTGTCTTGACGCCATGCTTCATCCCTCTGCCGTGCAGGGCGAGGACGGGCTAGAGGCGCTCTACGCCGTGCTTACAACCTACCAAAAACAGGGCGGTCATTCGATACACTTTAACATTTTCAGTCCCGAGCTTCTGCGTGATGCGCAGGAGCACCCCGAAAACTACAAAAACCTGCAGGTGCGCGTTTGCGGATGGAACATTCTCTGGAATAACATGGACAAGAAGGAACAGGATGCATACATTCAGCGCGCCGAAAGTATAAGCTACTGAACATTGCTCCGACGACAAAAATCGTCGGGGCTTTTCTTTTGATCAGACGCACAAAAACACTTGTAAGCATTGACAAAGTATTACATACAATGTATAATACAATTACACGATCTGCACAAAGGATGTATTTGAATTTACGATTTGGATGCCAATGTCAAACATTGAAATAATCACAAATATGCTAAAAGCAAAATGCATCAGTAGCCGTGGATCATTACAAATCTCACACAGAAAAAGGAGAAAAATCATGAAACGTGAATTAAGACGCTGTCTTAGCATTCTTCTTTCTTTGTGCATGATGCTTTCGGTTTGCGCGTTCACAGCACATGCAGCAACAGAAGCCCTTGCAGAAGAAGGAGTTTACTACGTTCAGCACGGTGCAACAGGAAACGGTCTGACAAAGGACAACCCCGGGTCGTTTGCAACCGTAGTTGCTGCCATCAACGAAAAGTACGGCGCGGATGATACCGTTACCGTAAAGATCGTAAAAGCCGCAAACGAAGCAGATACCTACACGGATATATCCGCCATCGGACTTGCTTCGATTTCTGACATACCAGCTCACTCCGCAACCCTTGTTCTTACAAGCGCGGACGAAAACGATCTTTCGTGGTTGACCTACAAAAACTTCTACAGCCTCAAAGCCAGCGACAACAACAACTGCAACGTTGAGCTTTCGGGTCCTGTGGTTATCACCAAAGTAAAGCTGCTTGACGGCAGAAACAACTGGCACGCGGATTTTTATGCGAACTCGCATTCTGTGAAAATCTGCGGAGATATAGAATGGTATTCTCCCAAAGTCAATGGATCCACCCTTGATCTCAAGGGCGAAAAATCCCAGTCTCCCATCCACGGCGGTTCGCGTTCGACAAAAACATTCTCGACAGCTGCTGTAATTGAGGTTGCCGACAATATGAACCTTGGCAACAGCAACGGTTTTGCCATTTCGGGATACAGCACTTCGGGCGCTATGACCTTTAACGAAGACATCACCTACAAGATCGGTAAAGGTACAGCGCACAAGATCATTGTTGACAACATGAACGGCGGCTATGCCCATTTCAAAAAGAATGTTAACATCGTTCTCAATGGCACAAAGGTTCCGCTGCTTAATTCCACAAGAGCCGAATCCAAGGGCACTGTTGTCGACGGCGCTCTGCAGATCATCAAAAACCCCGGCACAACCGTTGAATCGCAGTCGATTGCCTCAAATCTCACATCCAAGCTTTATGATATTACTGTGGAAGACGGCATTTCGCTTGATGTTACGTCGAAAGCAGGCTCTTACACAGTGAGCGGCAGCAACATTGCCTATGTGCAGTCGAGCGATATGAAGACAGTTTACTATAGCGTAAACGGCAATATAAATATCGCTTCCCCCGGCACATACACTGTAAAGAACGCTGCAGATCTTGCCGCTATTAAGAGCTCGGTGCTTACTCCTGCAGGATTTACCGAATGGGACGAATCAGTGGCAGGTGTTCTTACAGCCAAGGGATCTGTTTCCGAAGATGAAGAAGACGAAGAAGCTGTGTATTACGTTCAGCACGGTGCAACAGGAAACGGTCTTTCCGAAAGCACTCCCGGTTCGTTTGCAACAGTAGTTGCTATTATAAACGCCTCGTATGATGCAGACGACACGGTTACCATAAAGATCGTGAAGGGCGAGTATGACGACGTAGCTTCTGTGAAAAAAGCAGACCTCGGCAACGTTTTCCACGCATCTATGGCAGATATTCCCGCGCACGCGGCAACTCTGCTTATTACGAGTGTAGATCCTGCAAGTCCCTCAAGACTTGCCTGGATAAACACTTACATGGCAGAAAACAACAAGGGCAAAAACATCACCCTTACAGGTCCCACAATTCTTAAAGACATCAAAATGATAGATTCGAGAATCAACTATTTTTGGGACTTTTACTGCATGGGTTATGATCTCAAGATCGATTCGGGAGTCAAGTGGTATTCCAGCTCCTACAACGCCACATCTGACGCTTTCACCTTTGAAGGAAGATCATACTACGGTGGTATCAATGGAGGCGCAAGACAGACAAAAACCTTCACCTCTCCCATGTTGATCGAGTTTGCCGACAACGCGACAAAAGGTTTTACTTATCTCAACTTTACCGGTTACAACAACTCGGGCATTATGACCTTTAACGAAAACGTTACCATGAAGCTGGGTGCAGGTAAAACACCTGATCTTACCGTTGACGAAATGGAAAACACCTACGCTCTCTTTAAGAAAAACGTAAGCGTGGTGCTCAACGGTACAGAGCTTAAGGGCATTATCAACAGACCCGGCAAGACCGACGCTTATCAGCCCGTTATCGAAGGAGCTTTCCAGCTTATCCGCAACAACGGCGCGACGGTTGGAACAAACAGTTTTAAGGCATACAAGGACACGACAAGAGCGGAATCTGCCGATATTTACGATATCACGGTTGAAAACGGTGCTGTTCTTGACGTGACAGATACCGCAGGCAAGTATTCTGTGGTTTCGAACGCTATTGCATACGTTCAGTCGGAAGATCTGAAGACTGCGTGGTATTCGGTTGACGGATATATCACCATCACAGAGCCCGGCACTTACACCGTAAAAACCGCATCTTCTATTGATGCTGTGAAGAACGCTCTTGCTATTCCTACCTTCTCGTCTATTTACATTTTTGACGCTTGGACAGACGACGGCAAAGGCACACTTTCTGCCACCACCAAAGAAAACGAAGGACTTAAATACTACGTCAAGAGCGGCGCGACGGGTGACGGAACCTCTCCTGACACTCCTTGCAGTATGAAGACTGCGATGACAGCTCTTAATGCAAACGACGGCTTCATTTTCGTCATCGGCGACTACACCGTTTCGGGCACAGATTATGCATCCCACACAGGACACATCATCATCGAAGGCTATGATGAGGATGCGTCCATCACCTCGATCGACGGTGACGGCGTAAGCTTCGGC
>SVTM01000007.1 GCA_015063785.1 Oscillospiraceae bacterium | reverse complement strand
AATACTCGCCCTCGTAAATGTCTCGATTATCTTTCTCCTATTGATTTCATTTCTAAAAAGTGTTGCACTTGACTTGACAATTTGCCGTCCCCCTCCCTTTAGGCAAGGGAGGCGTTTGTTGGGGTGCAAATTTTTAACCATTGATAAAAAATCCAATCGTAGGGGCGAGGTGTGTTCGCCCGTCCAATGATTAAATTCCATGCAAAACCGCAGGACGGGGCCCCTACCCTACGGATTTATTTTTTTATCCAAACCTCTTGACAAAACAAATGTTCTGTGATACAATGTGTAAGAACAGATGTTCTTCGCGGTCGGGATCTACGCTCACGGTGCACCGTTTACGCGGCGGAAAGCAGGGCGGAACATATAAAAAAGAAAGGAAAAAAATGATCAAAATTTACGTTTGCTCCCAAAGCGTGACGGCGGAATATTCGCCCGTCGTCTCACACAGCGTCAACTATCTACAGGTGGAGTTCAGCTTCAGCCCCGATTGGTTCGGGCTTGAAAAAACCGCCCAGTTCACCCAAAACGGCGCCACCTACAACGTTCTTCTTGTGGGCGACAAATGCATACTGCCCGTCGAGATTGGCGAGGGCATTTTTGAGATCTCGGTTTTCGGCTACGATGCCGGTGGCACACGCCGCATAACCACTCTGCCATGCCTTTTGTCGATGAAAAAATCGGGCTTTGTTGCCGACGGCACAGATCCCGTGCCCCCCACCCCCGATCTTTACAGCCAGCTTCTTTCTAAAATCACGGGGGCTGTCGAAAATATACCCAAAAAGCTGTCTATGTTTGAAAACGATGCAGGCTTTGTCACCGATGCGGCAATTCCAAAAAAACTTTCGCAGCTCACCGACGATTGCGATTTTGCCAAAAATTCGGATATTCCAACAAAGCTTTCGCAGTTTGAAAACGACACAGATTTTATTGCCCGCAACAGCAACGCCCAACTAGAACTTTGGGGTTCGACAGTAACCATAACCGGCGGTTCTGTAACGATTGCACACACCGACTACGGTTTTTCGGTGGGTTCAAACGTCATACACGACGTGGCAGAGCCGCAATTTTCTTCCGACGCTGCCACAAAGAGATATGTGGACACAGCGCTTGGTGATATCGAAAACGCCCTTGACGGAGTGATCGAGTATCAGCAAAGCTTGATCGGAGGTTGAGAAAATGAGCATTTCCGAAAAAATCAAATCTATCATCCAAAACGAACAAAAGGTGTATGACGCAGGGAAAAAAGCAGAATATGACAGCTTTTGGGACAGCTATCAGCTAAACGGCGCGCGCACAGATTATTCCGGCGCTTTTGCCTGCCCCAATGATCAGATGTCCTGGACGGCAGAAAATTTTAAACCGAAATATGATATCATCATCGAAAAAAGCGGTTCACAGTGCTTTTATCTTTGGGAACACACAGCTCCCATCGACCTTGGCGGCATACTGGCGGCACAGGGCGTGCGTCTTGATACCTCAAAGGCGACAACCCTACATAATTTTATGAAATACGGCTATGGCATCTGCGGTGTTTTGCCCACCATCGATTGCTCGTCGGCAGGCTCGAACACCACGGCAATGTTTTACGGCTGCAAGATCACGGGCATCGAAAAGCTGGTTGTCACCGACAAAACGGTGTTTACCGATATGTTTAACTATTGTTATGAACTTTGTGATCTTGTGATCGAGGGGAAAATAAGCACGGGTGCGCTGAATCTGAAGTACAGCACAGGGCTCTCTGCCGACAGTATAAAAAGCGTTATTGACGCTTTGTCGGACAGTACAACAGGGCTTTCGCTTACTCTGCCTGCGGCGGCACAGACAACCTATGCTGCAAAATACGGACAGAGTGCATGGAACACCCTTATAGATACAAAACGCAATTGGACAATTGCCTTTGTGTAAGAAAAAGGAGGATATATGGAAAGGAAAATTTTAACTGCAAGCGACGGCAAAATGCTGACTAACGGCTCGGTTTTTGCCACAACCATCGTTCTTGGCGATTGGGACAAAGCCGAAAATTATCGCGAAGTAAGCTTTGAGGAATACGAAAAAGAGATGGCAAAGGAAAAAACGGAAACCCACGAATGATCCGTCCTGCCCTACGGTGAAAAATGCGCCGGCGGTGGATGAGGTGTTGTTTTTACAATTGATAAATAAACTTTTAAATCGACCGACGTCCTCAGCGATTATTTCCCACCAAATCGGTAGGTTATAAAAGACACAAACAAAAAACGGACCCTGCGGGGTCCGTTTTTTAACATCAAAAAATCATTTTTTATATTTCTGTGCCCAAACAGAAGCTTCGTGGGCACATTTTTTTGCGGCCAGAGCCGCTTGATCCGAAACGGGCGCATCAAAATCCGAAAAGTCACAGTCGAGCGCACAAAAACCGATGAGTGTTTCAAGCCATGCAAGCGATGATGTGAACTGTCCCAAACCTTTTGACAGGTGGATATCGTCGTTGTGAGTATCAGCGCCGCAAAATCCCATTGTATGCAGCAGATTTATCGCTTTGCCCGACGGCAAAAGTCCCGAAAAATCGTTGCTGTTATACATGATATCGTACGCGCTTTCAACTGCATCATACATTTCAGAGTGGGTTGCAAACTGCATATCCGCAAGTCTTTTCGAATCTTTTTTGTATCCCCAGGTCTGATGAACGTAGATTTTTGCGTTGGGATTGTACTTTTTGACATAACCAAAGAGAAAATCGGTGTAAGGCTGATATGTTTCAGGCTTAAAGCTAAAATGGCTTGCCTGCTGCAAGGTCACCACATCATATTCGTTGGCAATAAGCGCCTGCTTTATGGAAACCTTAAGATGCGTATCGATGCCGTTAAACATAAAACTGTACAGAAAAAGATCTTCAAGAGCATTTATGTAATGGGTGTACAACGAGCAGCCGCCGATGTAAAGATTGTAGGTTTCGACATCAATGCCGCATTTTTTTGCCATGCCCGAAAGATATCTTGTGGAATTGTTGGAAAAGCTGTTTCCGATGGATAAGATCTTCATATTTATACTCCTCCGATGTGCGCAGATATTTTTGCGCGCAAATCATATCGTTTTAATATGTTATTTAATTTCCGCCAAAGTATAAGAGGTAAGCGAGATATCACCGACAAGCTTTTTTATGCCCACTTTCTTTGTTTCGCCGGGGAGCATGCTGAAATAGTTTTCGGCAAAAACCCCGTCGCCGCAAATCTCAACAGCGTGAACATAGCGATCGGCGGTAAGAGTTACGGCATCAGCCGTGATCTCGGTGATGGCAACGCCGTCGCATCTTGAAATATGGAGCGCGCCGTCCTTGTGGAACGATCTGTCGTGGAATTTTTGCGACGAATAATCGCAGATGACGGCAACCGCCCCCTCGGGCACGCCCGAAATCTCAACCTCACGCACGGCGTTGGCGGCAAACAGAACGGTGGCCTCGTCACATTTTTCCACCCTGCCGTCGGACATCACGGCGTAACAGCTGACAACGCCGCTGTCGGCGACATAACCGTCGTTGCAAAGACGGGCAAAATATCTGCCGTCGCGCTTGACAACGCTTGTCATGCAGTGGCTTGCACAGCGCTTGAATGAATAGTAAAGCGCCTTGGGGCGGCAATAATAGTCGATGAATGACCAGCCGGCAGAAGCAGGCCAGCAATCGTTGAGCATCCAATAAAGAATGCCCGACGAGAAGTACTGATTTCGTCTGAAATTCTCAAGCGTAAAGCGTACCCACTCGTAACCCATATACTTGAGCTTGAAAAACCTATCGTTTTGGTCAGAAAAGTCACCAAGCACCTTGGAAGCAAAGAATTTTGCATAGTCCATAAGCTCAACACTGAGCGCCGGATTTGACTGTGTGTGGAAATACCACATGTCAGGAAGCTGCGACGGCTCGTCGCCAAAGATATCCTCGTCGTTCATCATCTCGTGCAGAGATTCGTACGAGCAGGCGCACATGGCAGGCTCTTCGGCAACAAAGCGGGCAAGGTATTTTTCATAATATTCCTTGTAGTCGGTCATGTCGGATTTTTCGATATACGGGAAAATCATACCTAAATACTGGGTATTGTGAGTAGTTCCGACGGTCTTGGATGCATATTTGTCGCCGCCATAAGGACTTGAGGGCAAAAATCTGCGGCGCGGATCGTATTTGCGAAGCATGGGAGCAATTGCCTTGTGCGCCGAGATTCTGCCCATGTATTCGGACATCTTGTCCGAGCCGTTGACGGCGTTTTCGTTGTCGCCCGTCCACCACATAAGGCAGGGGTGGTTGCGCAGCTTCTTTGCGGCATACTCTGCTTCCCTCGACAACAGCTCAACAAAGTGCGCCTCGTCCTCGGGATACTGTCCGCACGCCATCAGAAAATCCTGCGTGACCATGATACCCAGCCTGTCGCACTCGGAATAGAAATGATCACATTCAAAAATCCCGCCGCCCCAGACACGGATCATATTAAGCCCTGCATCCTTTGCCATTTCGAGGATTGTCGTAATTTTTTTGGGATCCACCGCCGAAACAAAGGGCTCGGTGGGCACCCAGTTTGCACCCTTGCAAAAGATCTTTTTGCCGTTTATCATCAGGGTGAAACACGAAAATTCCGTGTTTGCGTCATAAACGTCGGCGCTCTCGCTGTCCTCTTTCAGCCACAGGCAAAGGTTGTGCTCGAAGCTGTCTTTTTTGTCTTTAAGCTGTAGGATCTTTACTGTTCTGATGCCGAATTTTTCGCAGATATCAAGTCTGCCGTTAACATATACTTTTATTTCATACAGTTCTGCTATGTTTTGGCACATCGGTGTCCAAAGCTTTGCATCGGCAATGTCAAAATACCTGATCTGATGCTCTTCTGCCGTGTAAAACTCGTCGTGCGCTGCAAGACTTCCGTCGGGAGCGTAGAGCTCAATCGAAACATCCCCACCGTTTTCGTAGGATTTGAAAGAAACATCACAGAATATCTGTGCACTGAACTCGTCAACACTCTCGGTGACAACGTAAACAGAGTCGGCGCAAACGCCTTTTTCAAACTCAACGTAGCATTGCTTGAAGATGCCGCAGGTGACAAAGCGGTATACCCAGTCCCAACCGTAGGTGCACTGCATTCTGCGAGTGTTTATGCGCTCGGTGGTGAAAGCGCCGTTGTGGTCTTTTTTGCCCGAAACGGTGCGAACGGGAGAATAGAAGCGAACCTCTATTTCGTTTTTGCCAAGCACAAGAAATTTGTCGGCAGGAAATCTGTGGGGGAAAAACATATCGTCGGCATAGCCAATGTGCTTGCCGTTGAGGTAAACGTCGCAGTATACGTCAAGCCCCTCAAAGCAAATGACGGCGCCGTCGCCGAGCTCTTTCACCTCGAACTCTTTTTTGTACTGCCAGTCAACGTTTTCGATCCATTGAATGTTTTTTGCATTGTCGCGGTAATAAATGTTGCCGTCGATAATGCCTGCGGCGATAAGATCGGTGTGAACACAGCCGGGAACAGTGCCCTCAAAGCTGATTTTTTCGCCTTTTTCGTTGTTGCCAAAGGCTTGCCATTTGCCGCAAAGATCTATATTTTCCATAATCCTATCCTTTCGGTATGAATTGTATTTTTGTGTGCATTTTGCGCTGTTCGCGCAAGGGACGGAAAATTTTTCACATATATTTTTAGTATAGCATATTTTTTTGCTCGTTACAATAGATTGTTTAAATTTTTCGTCTATTTTTGCGAGAATCGCGGTTGTGCGCGGTGAGGTATATAAATCAATGAATAAAAATCGAATATACCTTGCCCTACAAAGTTATGTTTTTGCCCCCCAACCGCAAAAAAGGCTTCCTTTCGGAAGCCTTTTTTCAAAAACCAAAATCAGAAGGTATAACCGGGTCTTGGCATATAGATAACGGTGGGTTCTTCTTCGTTCACATACTTTTTAAGCATTTCCTTTTCGGTGCCGTCAAAGTTAAGTATCTGACCGAAAACGTTGGCAAACTTTTCGCCCTTGGGGTTGACATAAACGTTGTTGCGCATGATCTCGGGCTTGTGGCCTTCGCAGTTGGCAAGAACAACGAGATATCCCAGACACTGATAGAAAATGTTGTTTTCGGCAACGTGGTTTTCGACCTCGCAGCAAACCGTCGAACCGCAGTACATGGGTGTGCCCCATTCTCTGCCCTTGCATCCCCAGCCATATCCGCCAAAGCGGCAGAAGTTGCCTGTCATATAGATATTCTTAACACTCTGGGGATGTCCTTGGCAATCGGCGTTGTAATATTCGATAAACCAGAAGCAGAACTCCATGAGGTTGTTAAGATATTTTACGTTGTGCTGATGACATTCGCAATCGCCGCCGGAGAACTGATGGGTGACGGCGGTATCATAGATCTGATACATCCAGTTGTTTTCAACGGTATATCCGTCGCAGCCGCCGTAAATTTCGACAGCATTGCCGTAGCGCACAGGGCCGCCTCCTCTGAAACTGAGCGTAAGGATCGATCCGCCCAACCACGAGAAAATGCAGTTTCTGACGGTGCGGTTCTTTGTTGTGCCCGAGCCTATGCCGTGGGCACCTGTGTGCATGATCCACAAACCGTCCACCGTAACGTCGTTTGCCGAGCCGGAGAAGGTGTTTACTCTCGGGCAAAGCTCGATGTCAAGAAAACGCTCACCCGGGTTCTTTTCGCTGTAAAGATAAAGGTCGTCGGTGTGGAAATCTGAATAATAATCAAGATCTTTTTTAAGATCGGCATATCCTTCAAATCCGTTTCTTCCCTTTACCTGCATGGTGCCGTAAAGCTCGTTGTACTGACCATAGGTATAGCTGGGGTCAAAATGGATAAGACCGACATTGTTGATCTTTTCGGTCAGGTGCCATACGTTTTCCACCTCTGTCTTTTCCCAAAGGGCAGGATCGGAATAGTTTTTGGGCGAAGTGTTGATAATAGGCTTTACACCCTTGCCGTATGCGGCATATGTCACGCCGTCCTTGTCCACCTTGATGCTGCCTCTGAAATGGCTGCCGCGCTCGAAAAGCACGGTATCGCCCGGCTGTGTAATCTCGTTTACCTTTTCAAGGGTGGCGATGGCGGTTTCCGGGGTAAGGCCGTCGTTGCAGTCGCAGCCCTTGTTTGAAACATATATAACTCTTTCGTTTTTCGGCTGATAATCGGGAGCCGAGATAACCGAATTTTTCATTTCCTGAGCTTTGATATCCAAAAATTCCTTTGCCTTAGCAGGCGTCATGCTTTCAAGCTCTTTAAGATAATGCTTTATTGCCATTTTCGTTTCCTCCTTTTTTGAGAAAGGGGACACATAGGTGCCCCTTAAACACGTATTACCTTATCAAAATCTGATTTCGGGCGCAGGCATATAAACAACGGTGGATTCCTCGTCGTGCAGAAGCTGCTTGAAGCTTTCCTTGGCGTTGTCGTCATAGATATATTCCTTGCCGTAAAGATGGCCGAGCTTTTTGCCCTTTTCCTGAACGTAAACGTTGTTGCGGCAGACGATATTTCTTGCGCCGGGGTTGTCCTCGAGACGGACAAGATATCCTGTGCAGATGGCGAAAATGTTGTTTTCGGTGACAAAGTTTGAAAGGTTGTTGCAAACGTGCGATCCGCACCAGAGGGGTGCCCAGGCTTCTCTGCCCTTGCATCCCCAGCCATAGCCGCCCATGTAGGCAAAGTTGCCTGTCATGTAGACGTTCTTGACCTCACGGGTGGTGCCTTCGCGCTCGCCGTCATAAAATTCGATCGACCAGAAGCAATATTCCATAAGGTTGTTGCGATAAAGCACGTCGTGCTGGATACAGTCGCCCTCGGAATAGTGTCCGTACTGATGGGTGATGGCGGTGTCGTAGATCTGATACATCCAGTTATTTTCAACGGTGTAGCCCTCGCATCCGCCGTAGATCTCAACAGCGTTGCCAAAGCGTGTGGTGTTGTAGCTTCCGTCGCCGCGCTTTGCGCCGCCCAGCATCGAGCCGCCCAGCCACGAGAAAATGCAGTTTCTGACGGTGCGGTTGACTGTGGTGCCCGAGCCGATGCCGTGGCAGCCTGTGTGCATGATCCAAAGTCCGTCAAAGGTTACGTTGTGGGCAGAACCGCCAAAGGTGCTTCCGCCTGCGCCGATCTCGATGTCAAGAAATCTTTCGCCGGGGTTGCCCTTGTCCGAGTAAAGATAGAGCTTGTTGGTTTCTCTGTCGCCAAAAAATTCGAGGTCGGACGAAAGCTGATCATAATTCATAAATCCGCCTGCACCGCGCAGCTTCATGTGGCCGTAAAGCTCGTTGTATACGCCATAGGTATAGCTTGGGTCAAAGTGCAAAAGACCGGGGTTGTCGATCTCTTCCTTGAGAACATAAACGTTTTCAACGTCGGTGGGCTCCCACATATCTGCGCCGGCATAGTTTTTCTTTGACGAGTCGATGATGGGCTTGATACCTTCGCCGTAGGAAGCGTAGGTCACGCCGTCCTTATCGACTGTGATGGTTCCTCTGAAATGGTCGCCGCGCTTAAAAAGCACTGTGTCGCCGGGCTGTGTGATCTCATAAACCTTTTTAAGGGTAGCAATCGGCTTTTCAACCGAAAGACCGTCGTTGCAGTCGCAACCCGAATTTGAAACGTAAATAACTCTTTCGCTCTTGGGCTGGTAGTTGGGAGTGAAGATAACCGAATCCTTCATTTCCTGCGCCTTGAGGTCGAGTGCTCTTTTTACTTCGGCAGGAGTCATTTTTTCAAGCTCCGCCATAAACTTCTTTGTTGCCATTTTTGTTTCCTCCTGATGTATGTTTTCAGTATTTCAGATAATTCATGTTGGGTTTTTGCATAAATACGACGGTGGGCTCTTGCTCGTGCACAAGGTTTTTAAGTGTGTCCTTTGCCGTATCGTCAAAAGGATAGATGTTGCCGTACATTCTGCCAAGACGCGCGCCCATCGGGTCGATATATACGTTGTTGCGCATAACAATCTTGCGGTTGCCCTCGTCAATGAACTGGACAAGAACGCCCGGCGAGTGGCAGAAGATATTTCTTTCTGCAACGAAGTTTTCCACATCCTCGCACATTCCCGCGCCGCAGAACATGGGGGCTCCGCCGCATCTTCCGGTACATCCCCATCCGCCGTAGCGGCAGATGTTGCCGGTCATATATACATCCTTGACATAGCGTTTTGTGCCCTCGCGGCCGCCGTTGTAAAATTCGATGTGCCAGAAGCAGCCCTCGGTGAGATTTCCGCGGTAGATAACGTCCTCCTGAATACAGTCGCCCTCGGAATATCCGCCGTACTGATGGGTGATGGCTGTGTCAAAAATCTGATACATCCAGTTGTTTTCGACGTGAAAACCGATGCATCCGCCGTATATCTGAACGGCGTTGCCGTAGCGTGTGGTATTCCAGCTGCCGTCGCCGCGCTTTTCGCCGCCAAATGCCGCACCGCCGATCCAACCGAAGATGCAGTTTTTTACGGTTCTGTTTATTGCCGTGCCCGAGCTTATGCCGTGGCAACCTGCAAAAAGCACCCAGAGATTGTCGAAGGTGGCACCGGGAGCTCCGCCGTCAAACACGGCAGAAACACATCCTTTTGCGCCGATCTCGATGTCATAAAAACGCTCTGCAGGGTTGCCCCCGTGCGAGCAGAGATAAAGCTCGCCTGTTTCGTAGTCGTTGTAAAAAACAAGGTCATCGCGAAGATCGCAAAGCTCCATAAAGCCGTTTTTGCCGCGCATGGCTCTGTCGGCATATATCTCGTCGGTCGAGCCGTAGGTGTAGCCGGGGTTGAAGATGATAAGTCCCACGTTGTCGAGCGTTTCGGTAAGGCGATATACGTTTTCGTACTCGGTGGGCTGCCAAAGATCCGGGTCGGCATAGTTTTTGAGCGAGCCGCAGATAATAGGCTTTACGCCCTCGCCGTACGCCGAAAAAGTCATGTTTTCGTGCACCACTTTTACACTGCCGCGGAAGATGTCGCCGCGCTTGAAAAGCACGGTGTCGCCGTCCTGCGTTATGGAATTCAGCTTTTCGATGGTGCGGATGGGTTTTTCAACCGAAAGTCCGTCGTTTTCGTCGCAGCCTGCGTTTGAAAGATATATCACACGCTCGCCGTGGGGGATGTAGTTTTTGGCTGATATAACCTTGTTGCGTATCTCCTGCGCCATGATATCCACCTTTTCGCGAACCTGCGCAGGCGGCATTTTTTCAAATTCTGCCATGTATTGTGAGCTTGCCATAGGGTATTCCTTTCCTGCATAAAAATCGTAAGAATAGCAAATATTTTCCTTAATGCAACTATACCATAAACCGCAATTTATTTCAACAAAATACCAAAAATAACTTCCGTCAAAGGGTAGAAATTCACCCTGTTATTTTTGGTAATTTTTCACAAATGGCGCATTTACACCGCCCAAAGGGTAAAGTTTCGGTCCACCCTTTTCAAAGGGTGGCGGATTCCAAAGGCGGCGCCTTTGGTCGCTCTCCGCAGAGAGCGAAACACCCCCTTTTTGCGTTCGCAATGCGCAGGATGGGTGAATTGCACGAAGTGCAAGAGGGAAACCCTCGCCGGGGGTTTCCCTTTTTCAAGCATTGATGAAATTCCAAAATCCCTCCACCGTCTTCGACGGTCCCCCTTCTCCTAATAGGAGAAGGCTTGTGTTGGGTGCAAATTTCAAATCAATGATAAAAATTCCAATCGTAGGGGCGAACTGCGTTCGCCCGTTCTGCCATAGGCAAAATTCCATACCAAACGGCAGGACGGGCCCCCTGCCCTACGATTTTGCGCGCATTGCCGAGAACTTTTCGAAAATGCCCGAAAGATCGCGGCACCCTGCAAAGCAGGCAAAAAAGAATACCGCCGAAACGGCAATACACACCAAAAATTTTACCGAAAAGCTTCCCACCGCATGACACAGCGAAAGCGAGCACAGGCACGACGCCGCCGACACGGCGGCATATGAAAGCAAGCGCATATAATACCGCCACACCCCCGTGCCAAAGCCGTATTTGAAAAGCACGTACGGCTCGTACCACAGGCATACCACAAACGCCGCCACCGCCTGACCGAGATATATGCCTGCAATTCCAAACTTTTTGCCAAAAAATACCGACAGAGCCACAGAAGCAAAAAGGTCGACGAAGGATTTTATTTTTTCGTGCCTGTAAAGCCCCAGACTGTCGCGGAAAACCACGGGAACACGGCGCACGCCGGATATAAAGAAATTTGCGGCAAGAGCGCACGAGCACGAAAAAGGAAGCGCCATCGTGCTGCCCAGCCACGCCGTCATTATATCTCCCGACATGACAAAAAGCAAAGTTGTGCTGATATTTACAAGAAAAAACGAAGCAAGACTTGTCATGCCGAAAATGCGCATCGACCGCGCCCGTGATGCGCTGGCGTTAAGGTTTCCCACGCTTGCCGAGATCGCCCCCACCACCGTCACCGAAAAAATTGCCGCATACGAAAGCAGCATATTGTAGTTTGAATATACCCCGTTTTGCGACACACCGAAAAGCGACACCACAATAAAATTGTCGACGGTGCGCGAAAGTGTGCCGGCAATATTCGACGGTGCAAGAGACACCATTTCGCGTACAAGATCCTTAAAAAAAGCCTTGTCATACCTCTTTTTTGACGAGATGCCCAGCTTTGCATATTGCCGCCTGACGTGGCGCACCACAAAGATATCCTGCAGTATGCTCAGCGCCGAATGGACAAGAAGATGTGCCGAAAAGCTTTTGAAAACCACAAGCACCACGGCGTCTGCAACCACCGTGACCGCCCCGAACGCATACGAAAAAAGCTGGGCAACATAGCTTTTTTGATCGGCAAACAGAAGCACCCTTTCGGGCATAAAAAAATATTCGGCGGCACTGGTCAGAATGCTTGCGGCAAAAACCACATAAAGGGTGACGGCATCGTCAAATCCGCGCACAAGCTTTGGCAGTATCACGCTCAAAGCCGCCCCTGCAACACAGGTGAGGACAGACGAAAGGGCGCAGATGCGGCGATAAAAATGCAGATATCCGCAAACAGATTTGTCATCACCCGTGGCAAGGGCGCGATAAAGCCGATAGGTCACGGCGGTGGCGGCACCAAAATCCACAAGAGATATAAGCGCCGTGATGTTGCCGATAAGGCTCGATACCCCCACGTATTCTTTGCCCAGCACAAGAACAAAGATCTTTCGCGAGAAAAAGCTGAATATCACGTTTATGAATATCCCTGCCGTGCTTGCGCGCAGGTTTTTGATCGACGAGATCGTGCGCGAGCTTTCGTTTTTCATTTTGTCTGTTCCTTTCAAATAAAAAATTGCCGCAGGCTATATATTTTATTTTTTCGGCGGCGAAAATATGAAAGGAAGATATAGCACAAATGTTCGCAAAAGTCAAGTGGTAAAATATACAAATTTGATTTTTTATTTGCCTGCGTGCAGGCTTGGGCTTTGTGCAAAGTTACAAAACGAACGAATATTCGAAAAATCGCTTGACAAAGCCTTTGGACGGTAGTATAATTAAGTCACAACGAACGAGCGTTCGAAACGCTCGATTTTTTTCGACGTCGAACAGAACAAATGTTTTGAAAGGAGGGAGGCGATGAACCCAAAAAAGAAAGATCCGTATGAAATCAGCCGCGAGATACTTGAAGAACAGGGAATGTTTGAATCGGGCGACTATTTTGACGATTGCTTCGACCACGACACCTGCGCCTATTGCGGCGAAGCCATAAGCGCAGGACAGGTGGGGGCAAGAGTCTATACCACCGGCGATCTGATCCACGAGGACTGTTGGAGAGATTATGCCGAAGAATATTTTGACGAGCTGTGCAACACACTCGGCAGCTGAAACACAAAGGAGGCAAAATGACAAACTACAAAACAAAAAAAGGCAGCGCAGAGCTTGCCAAAAAAATCGAAGAATATTTTTCGCTGTGCGACAGCGCAAACGGAGGGATCGGCGAAAAAAAGGCGACAAAGCCCATAAAGCCCTATACCCTTTCGGGTCTGCTTTTTCACCTTGATATGAGCGCCAAGGAGCTGGACACCCTCTTGCAGGTGCGTGCCCCCTCGCGCGTTATTTCGGGCGCAAAAAGAAGGATCGAAGCGTATATCGAAGAAAATTCCTTGAACGGAAACCTTTCGGCAACGGCGGCGTTTAACAGCCTGAAGGAGCATTTTGGCTGGAGCGCAAAAGAGAGCGAAAAGGACGAAACAGAGGGTTTCACCGTCGAGCTTTCGGACGATGCCGAAAGGTTCGGAGCATAAAATGCCAAAAAAACTGAAAAAGCACACCTTTTTCGGTCTGCCCCAGGAAAAGCAAAAGCAGTTTTTTGAGGCAACCGAAAAATACGTTGCCTATGGCGGCGCAAGGGGCGGCGGAAAAAGCTGGGCACTGCGTCGAAAGGTGATATTGATGTGCCTGAAATACCCCGGTCTTTGTGTTCTTGTGGTGCGGCGCAGTTTTCCGGAACTGCGCGAAAACCACATCCGCCCCATGAAAAAAGAGCTTTTGGGACTTGCGGATTTTGTCGAATCGCGCAAGAGCTTCGAGTTCAAAAACGGATCGGTCATAAAGCTGGGCTATTGCGACAGCGAAAACGATGTGGACAGGTATCAGGGACAGGAATTTGATATCATCGCTCTTGACGAGGCGACTCAGCTTACCGAATATCAGTTTCAGACCTTCAAGGCGTGCCTGCGCGGTGCCAACGATTTTCCCAAAAGAATGTACATCACCTGCAATCCCGGCGGTGTCGGCCACGGCTGGGTGAAGCGGCTTTTTATCGACCGCGAATACAAAGCATACGAAAACCCCGACGACTATCGCTTTATTCCTGCAAAGGTTTATGACAACAAGGTTCTTTTGACCTGTGATCCCGAATACCTTATGCGGCTGCAAAGCCTGCCCAAAGATCTGCGCGATGCGTGGCTTTTGGGAAAATGGGACGCCTTTGCAGGGCAGTTTTTCCCCGAATTCGACATGGATCTGCACACCGTCGCCCCCTTTATCCCCGACGATAATTGCACAAAGTATTGCGCCATAGACTACGGTCTTGATATGCTGGCGGCAATTTTTGTGGCGGTGGATGCCACGGGACACGCCACCGTGTACGACGAGGTGTATCAAAGCGGCCTTGTGGTCAGCGCGGCGGCAGAGCTGATTAAAGAAAAAGCCCACGGCGTGTGCACCTTTATTGCCCCGTCGGATCTTTGGGCAAGGCAAAAGGATTCGGGCAAAAGCATAGCTGAGCTTTTTTGTGAAAACGGCGTTTATCTGACAAAGATCAACCCCGACCGCATCGGCGGCTGGATCTGCCTTAAAGAATGGCTGAAGCCCATATCCTATGATGACGGCAGGCGCGACAGTATGCTGAAGATCTGCCGCAACTGCGCAAATCTTATAAGGTCGCTGCCCCAGCTGATGCACGACACCAAACGGCCGCAGGATGCCGCCACCCAACCCCACGAAATAACCCATGCCCCCGACGCTTTGCGATATTTTGCATCCTTCCGCACCTTTGCCAAAAAGCCTTTTGAAAAAAAGACAAAAAGGGTGCGGCTGAACAAAGAGCTGGCAAAAATGAACGCAAAAAAACTATAACTTTTTGAAAGGAAAAAGCATGAGAAACACAGTGTATAAAAACAACACAAGAAACGGCAAAAGCTTTTGCGACTATGATTATTCTGTGCGCACATCGCGCGAGGAAACGGTAAAATCGCTTCTTGACACCGCCGCAAGATGCAAAATGCCCACAAACGCATACTGGAAAAAGATGCGTGCATATTATGACGGCGACCACGAGATCTCCGCCCACAACAGCGCCTTTGCAGGCGAACAGGACATCCCCTGGGAGGCGGCGCAGTCGACCGACGGATTTATCCATGTGGAAAGTCAGATCGAAACAAAACTGCCCGATTTCGAATTTTCCCCCCGTGCATCAAACGATTATGAAAGGGCAAAACAGCGTGAAAAGATTGCCCGTTTTATTTGCGATATCAACTGCCTCGAGCAAAAAAACGCCATCAACGAAAGGCGGCTCAATATTCTTGGCTCTGCAGTTTACAAGGTCTGCTGGGACAGCTCTGTTTTTGACGGCAAATCTTACGGCGAGGTGATTGTTGACGTGCCAAAGCCCGAGCAGATCTTCACCGATCCATCTTCTTCCACCGTGGACGGCTGCGAATACATCGGCTATGTTTATCGCCTGCACAAGCAGAAGGCAAAGAGAATCTTTGGCAAGGATATCAAAGGAAACCAAGAGCTTTCGGACTATATTGACAGCTACAAAAACGCACGCTATTTTGAATACACCGGCGACGAGCGCAACGCAGGCGAGACGGGCGACGACACCATAACCGTCACCGAATGGTGGTTCAGACAGCCCAAAGACGGCAGCGAAACCATTAAAAGCGAGATCGACGGCAAGCAGGTAAACGTAAAATACAGCTGGCGCGCAGGCGATATTGCCCTTTCGATATTGCTGGGCGGCAAGGAGATCCGATATATCCCCAAATATTGGAAAAACACCGTCTGCAATATGTTCCCCTTTGTCATCTATTCAAAAATTCCCAACGAAGACAGCATCTGGGGCAAAAGCGAGCTTGAAGCCATAATCCCCCTTATCGACGCATCCGACAGAGAGCTGTCGTACGCCCAGATGAACTCTGCCTTTTCGTCCAACGATATCATCGTTGCCGAGGAAAACGCCCTTTCGGACGATGGCGAGCTTGACAATTCGCCGGGTGCCGTGTGGAAGCTGCGCCCCGGCATGATGGGCAAGATCCAAAGGCTGGGCAACGCCGGCTATTCGCAAAACAACCAGTATGCCAACTCGTCCTTCTGGCGAGATATCATGAAGGACACCACGGGAAATCACGAGCTGAACCAGGGCGTCGAGCCCACCCGTGTGACAACGGCGTCGGGCATTGCTCTACTCAACGAGCGGGCAAAAAACCGCCAGATGATGAAAAAGGTGATAAAATCCGAAGGTTTCAGACGGCTTTACGAGCTTTGCGACCGCACAGCGCTTGAATATTACGACGACGACAGAATAATCACCATCGGTGCCGTAAATATCGGCGAGGTGATATACCGCTTTGCCGACTTTGCCACCTATCCCGACGGTGACGACGACCGCGCGTATATTCCCATTGTTGACGTAAAAATCCACGTGGGCGACGGCGTTGCAAATTCCAAAGCTTTTACGGTGCAGGCGCTGAGCGAGCTGATAAAAGTGCCGGTGACCCCCGACAATTTCAGACTGGTACAGAGCTATGTCGAAATGATCGGTCTGCCCATGCGTGCGCAGATATGCGACGCCCTTGAAAGAAAATACGGCGAAGGCGAAAGCGGTGTGCCCGAGCTTTCGCATATCTTAAAGGAGGAAACGACAGATGAGTGAAGAAATGACAACCTCCCCCGAAAATATCGGCGAAAGCCAAAGGCTGTTTACCAGAGAACAGCTTGAAAAAATTGTTGAACAGCGCATCCTGCGCGAGCGAAAGAATTTTGAACACCTCGAAAAGGTGCGCGGAGTTCTTTCACAGCTGCGCAAGAAAGAGCTTTTCAAAAATACATCCAACGCATCCATCGCCCAAACGCTTGAAGAACTTGTGAGCGAAAGGGAGGATGCAAAAAACACTGCTCTTTTGCAGGCAGATGCCGCGGCGACTCCCGACAATGCGGCAGATGCTGTGACAGAGCAGGCAAACGCGAATGTCGCGGAAAACGAAAGCACCATGCAAGTCCCAACCCAAAAGGTGCAGGACGGGCGAAAAAAGGAACTTTCGGATTTTCTTGCCGCCTACGGCGAGGAAAAACTGACCGACATATTGTCCGACCCTGCCTTCAGAAGCTTTTCCCGCGGAAGGTACGGGGATATTCTGTCAATTTACGAGGAATATTGCGGTTTTCTTTCGCAGCTTTCGGAAAGCCCCGAGGCAAAAAGATACCGCGCCGCACAAAGAGAGCTTGCCTCCACCGGATTTTCGGGAGGGGCATCTTGTGCCACAGACTACGGAAGCTTGCTTTCGGATAATCAAAAGCGTATCGCCAAGGCGGCAGGAATGTCATACAGACAATATTCCGAGCTTCTTTCGCAGATACCCACAAAAAGACTTTGAGCCAAAAATTTTGGCTCGTAACAAAAAAGAAAAGGAGATTTTTTTATGGATTATTACATGAACAGCGCAGGTATTTCCCATCCCTGCATCCGCGAATATGAGGTGGACACAGCGACAGATCTTTTTAAGGGCTGTGTTGTCACCCTTGCTTTGGGCAAGGCAAAGCGCGCCGCCGAGGGCGACACTGTGCTTGGCGTTCTTGCCGAGGATTACAAGGTGGAAAAGGACGAGCTTAACCACAGGGCAGGCTCAGGCAAGGTCAAGGTCATCGTTTCGCCCGGCACCATCTGCATTGAAAAAGCCCCCGAATTTGACGTGGTGACGGCAGGCGATGCCGCCACAGTAAACGTCAGCGGCATCTCGATGCCCTCTGCCGCAAACGCCCTTGCAGGCGGTTTTGTAAAGCTTGTTTCAAAGCCCGAGGCTTCTGCAAACAAGGACGGCGTTGGCACCCTTCGCCGCATCACGGCATCATCCGGCACAAAGCTTACCGTCGAACAGGGCGGCATACCCCAGCCCGGCGACAGATATGCCATCATTCCCCCTGCAGGCTTTGCGCATCTTGCCATAACAAACACAGGCGTCGGCTTTGCCACAGCCACAAGCAAGAACGAAAAGGTGGTTTTTGCCCATCCCGAAAACGCAAGCTTTGAGATCGGCTTTGCAAACACGTTTTTCAACTGATAACCAAAAGAGAAAAGGAGATTACAGAATATGAATGATATCTATACATGGCCCCAGGACCTTTATCCTCTTGTTAAGAAAAGATTTGATCTGCGCTATGCCGACCGCATGGACGTTATCTCAAACCTTGCTGAGGTGATAACCCAGGACAGCGTGGACTATCGCTTTGAAGGCGTGGGCGGCTACGGCGAGATCCCCGTTTATGACGGCACAAACATCGCATCCGCCGATCAGAAGCGCGCCTTCATCACCACCGTCACCCCCAAGGAGCACGCGCTGAAGGTCACCATGTCCTACAAAAAGACAAAGATCGACCAGTCCAAGGAATCCGAAAAGGTGGGCACACGCCTTGCCGACTCGGCATATATGACGGTGCTCAACGAATTTTACCGCCTGTTTGGCAATGCCTTCACCACCATCGGCTCTGACGGCGTGGCGTGGGCATCCGACAACCACAAGATCAATTCTGAGTCTGACGAGACCTTCTCGAATGTTATTCACTCGAACCTTTCGGTTTCTGCCATCACAGCGGCACAGACCAAGGCATCGGCTTTTGTCACTCCCGACGGGCTTCCCTTTGCAGGCAATTTTGACCTGCTCCTTGTCAGCCCCGAGCTCGAACCCAAGGCAAAGGAGATCTGCGGCCCCAACTCGCGCCTGATCCCCGAAAAGAACCCCGACGGCGACGCAAACACCAATGCGGCAAACCCCGTTTACGGCATGAAATACCTTGTCGTGGGTGGCGGCGGCATCGGACTTTGCGGCAAAAAGTGGGCGATCGCCGATTCGATGCTTATGCCCGAGATTCTTAAGCTTGTTTACATCACCGAGCCCACAGTGCTTGTTTCGGGCGGCACAAATCCTCTTCTCACCGATTATATCGGCTACGTGGACTTTGGATTTGGCTTTGGCGATGCACGTCCCATCATCTTCTCTGACCCTGCGTGATCAAAAGGAGGAACGAGAAAATGTTCGTTACAAATCTGCCCCCGAGAATAGTGGGGACAAAATACGAAGAGATCGTTTCGTCAGGCGTCACAACGGTTGGATGCGAAGGACTTGGCACGAGAATAAAGGTTCACGGCGAAGGGCTGGTGCTCACCCCGTGCGGCACCCACGACAAGAGTGCAGGCTATGCGCTTTCCGACGGCGAGATCGTTGAATTTTCGGGCTGTGCAGAACTTTGCAACACCGGCACCGAAAGTTCGGTGTATCTTTCGGTGATGCATTACGATTCGATCTGAAAAGACTTTGAGGGGCAAGAAAATTGCCCCTTTTTCAAAAAAATACGATATGAAAGGAGATCATATTTTTATGAACAACACCCATACCCTTGGCGGTATGCGCGCCGACGTTTTTCGCGTTCTTGATGAATACAGCCGCAACGGCGAGAGCCACGATGTTTTTTCGGGTGGAACGGGCGATATGGAAAACCGTTTTGTTTCGGCACTCAACAGCGCCCTTTGTCTGATAAATCACGCCGTGGGCAGCGAAAGAAAAAGAAAAAACGTCTACTTTTTCCGTCCCGAAGTGCTTTTAGAAGCCTGCTCTTTTGAGCTTTCGGACGGTGAAAAAAGCATTGAGATGCCTTTTTTGTGCGGTTCTTTGTCGTTTGACTTCAAGGGCTGCGGAAAGCTTGCCTTTTTCGATGCCGACAATGAAAAGATCACAGAGCTTGTCTTTGAGGGAAGATACGGCAATATCGAAACGGCAAAGTTTTTTGTGCCGCAGGACGCTGTGCGCATGGTTTTTTGTGCCGACACAAGCCTTGTGGTCGAAAAGCTGAAGTGCTATGACAAAGGGGGGCTTTTTGGCTGTACCGACGAAAACGCCTTGCCCGACGGAAAAAAGCTTTTTTGCGCCCTTTCGTCGCGCGTTTCCGAGCTCATCTCGGTCTTTGGCACAAAATATTCGGGAAAAAGAGAATTCCCCTGCGACCTTTTTGAGCTTTGCGGTGAATATGTTTGCTGCGACGAAAAATATGCAGGGGCATATACCTTTGAATTTTTTGAATATCCCCAAAGCTTTGATGAAAGCGATCCGCCCGACACACCCGTATTTCTTTCGCCAGGATGCTATGAAGCGGCTGTTTTTGCCGTTGCCGCGGCACTGTGCGAAGTTGAGAACGGCGAGCTTTATTCGCGCCTTACCTACAAATACCGCGAAATGCTTGCAAACATTTATCCCAAAAACAATCTGAAAAGAAAAAACAGCTTTTTTGCCGGCGGCATTTTTGGCAGACGCCGCCGCGGCTATCTTTTCAGAGGGTAGTTTGAAGGGAGGGATTTTTGTATGGCATACAACCGTGTAAATGTGGGCAGCATCTCCGGCAGGGGCAGACGGTATTTTTCTCCCGGCTCTCTTTCGGGCGGACTTTCTCTTTTTGAAAACGGCAATGACGGCGCCCTGCAGGGGCTTTCGGATATGATGTTTGAAAACGGAAAGCTTGCCCCGCGTGCAGGCTTTTGCAAAAAAGACGAAGCCGAAGGCAAATTTCACAGTATTCTCGAGGCAGGCTTTGAGGGAAAGGTGCTTTTGCACGTCGGCACATCGCTTTTTTCGTTTGACAGCGAGAATTTTTTTGAAATAAGCAAAGATATTCCCGATTGCAACAGCGTTTTTCTTGCCATGAATGCAAAGGTGTATCTTTATTGCTCGTCGTTTGATGTTTTTGAGATAAATAAGGATATGACGGTGCAAAAGGTTCAGCCGTATATCCCCGAGGTCACCTACTCGCGAAATCTGTCCATGACCGATTTTGACACGCTTGAGCCTGTAAATCTTTTGACGCGCATGGTCAAGTGCAGCTACAAGACCTACACCGACAACGCCATATACACCCTGCCCTTTGAGGCGGACGAAAGCGTGCCTGTGCAGGTTTATACCGACGGTGTTTTTGCCCCCAACCTTGTGATGGGCTTTGGCGATCCGAAAAAGCTTTCGATGCGCGGCACAGGCACACTTTCGGGGGTGGAAACAGTGTCGCTGGTTTTTGCCATATCGCCCGACGAGCCTGTGGTGCAGGAAAACTTAAAAAAGATCTACGGCTGTGACATCGCCTTTTGCTATGGCGGCACATCAAACGACGGAACGCGCGCTTTTCTTGCCGCAAACGACGAATATCCCGGAGCATATTTTAAAAGCGAGCTTCGCGATCCCCTTTATTTTCCCGATAACGGCGGCGAGATACTCGGCGACGGCGAAAAAATCACGGCGGCGCAGAAAAGATACGAAAAGCTCTTTTTCTTCACCGAAAAGAGCATCTATTCGATGCAGTACGATTTTTCCGCAGAAGAGGGAGCTTCCTTTCCTGTGACAGAAATATATTCTACCGTCGGCTGCGACATGAAAAACACCGTAAAGTCGGTGGACAACACTCCTGTTTTTGCCGACAAAAGATCGGGCGTTTATATTTTGCAGTCAACAGACATTTTTGACGAGCTTAACGTAAAGCACATTTCGGCAAACCTTTCGGGGTATTGGAGGGTGGAAAACGATGAAAACGCCGTTTTTTCCTCCTGCGATCACGACAGAAAATATTATATCTGCGACGGCAAAAGCATCTTTGTCTGGGACTACGGCAAAACGCCCTATTACAACAGTGCAGATTTTGACGCGGCAGAAACGCGCCTGGCGTGGTACAGGCTTTCGGCACCGTCAGGGTGCAAATTTATCTTCAGCCACGGCGGCACCCTTTATTTTCTGACCGAAAACCAAAAGGTGGGCGTTTTTGCCTGTCTTCCAACCCTTTCCTTTGACTCCGACTTTGACGGGCAGGACAAAAGCAATATCACAAGGTCGCCGATAAGCGCATTTTTTGTGACCAAGGGGTATGATCTTGGCGCAAAGAGCCACAGGAAAAAGCTGGTCAGCCTTTCGTTTGACTGCGACGTATATGAAAAGGGCGGCGGAATGACGGTGGAATTTTTTGCCGACGGCGAAAGTTTTTGGTCGTTTGTGCCGCCTCTTTGCGAAAAAAGCCGTCGGCTGAAAATCAAGGTTCCCACCCGATATGCCGATAAATTCGCCGTAAAATTCAGCTTTCACGGGGCGCGCATCGGAGTTTCGGGGCTGGAATTTTGTTATGTGCCCGTGTCACGGGAAAAATTTAATTTGTAAGAAAGGATAAAAAAACTATGGCAACAAAATGGAAATATGCAACTATCCCTGCAGCACAAAGATTAAGCATGCTGAAAAGCGGCAACGACGAGCTGTACAAAGAGGAGATTGCACGCACCAAGGATGCAATATCCAACCGCCTTGCGGCAGGGCTTGACGTTTCCGAGCAGATGAAATGGGCAGACACCGTTTCGTACAACCACAATCTTTCAAAGGCAAAAGGTATGGGTATCGACGAGGCGTCGGTTTCAAAGGACGGCTATGCCCAAAAACTTTTTGGCGACATGACAGAAAGCGTGGGAAACAAAAAAATCTCGTCGCAGGACAAACCTTTGCCCATCTTTGACAAAAAATACTATTCCGACTACAAAACCATGAGCCGCGACGACGTTGCAGAATCGGTTAAAAATTCGTACATCAGGGGCATCAACGACAGAGCCGCCCTTTTGTCGAGCAAGTACAATGAATACAAAAACGAGCTTGACGCAGAATATGACAAGAAGATATCCGACGCCTTCAAGGCATACAGAGAAAACGAAAAACTGCACGAAGAAGCCCTTCTGAACAAAGGGTATTCTCAAAAAGGCGGTAGAAGCCTCACCGAAAAAACAGCGGCACGCGAGGCGGTGTATGATTATGTAAACGGTTTGAGAAAAGAAAAAAACGATCTGAAGCAGAAAGCGCGCACAGAGCTTGAAGCAAGCCTTTATGGCCTTTCGGAAAACGCCATGAAAAACATCGCCGACGAGTATTATCGCTACAATTCGCTGCTTGCAAACGAGCAGGCGGAGCAGTACGAACAATCCCGCGATGCCATTGCCGACGATAAATGGTGGCACGAGCTCGAGCTTGAAAAAGCCAAGCTTTTAAAAAATGAAGAAGCACGAAAAGACGAGCTTTTGTTGCAGAAAGAAAAAGAGGCAAACGACCGCGAGCTTGCCTTGAAGGAGCTTGCCTTTAAAGAAAGCGCGTCTGCCGCCGATTATGAAAAATGGCTTGCCGAATTTGAGGCACAAAAGCAGTATGACAACGCAAAGCTTTATGCCGACATTGCCGACAAAAAGGAAAAGAATGCCATCGACCGCGAAAGCCTTGATCTCGCGCGCGAAAAGTTTGAAAAAGAAAAGGATCAGAACAACGATGCTTCAGATCCCGACGACGCCGACGGCAAATCCGACAAAGAAACCGAAAGCAACGCCGAAAAAACCAACTTCGGCTCGGGCGAGTACGGGGATTATTACAAAACCTGCCTTAACGTGGCAAGGCGCATGGCGCAGCTTCACAGATATGACAAGGAGCTGAAAACATACGTCCCCACCTACAGTGCGCAGGAGCTTCTTGAATGGATACGCGGCTTTGACCTTTCTGTTTCGGAAAAAAAGAAGATCTGCTCGTACCTGGGCATAAGATACGTGGAAGATTAACGGGTATAATCGGTGCCGTTTTTGGCAAAGCTATGGTGGGAACAGAGAAAGGAAAAGAAAAAATGAAATTTTCAAAATATGCGGCAGGCTTTCTTGCCCTGTCAACAGCGGCGTCTCTTTTTCTTGCCTCCTGCGGCGATGCCGACAAGGACGGCAAAACTCCCATGGATGACAACGACAACAAAAGCATCGTAAAAGATATGACCGACGGCATGACAGATGACGGCGCAAAAGGTGTGAGGCGCAGTGTGCCCGACAATCATATCACCAAGGATTCGCCCGATTCGGCAAATATCAATTTTTGACGGAGATATCCCGTCTCTGTCATGGGAGGGGCTTGCCCCTCCTATTTTTGCTCCTGCGTATCGACTGTGGAGCCGGGGCAATATTCTGCCCACGGTGTTTGTTTTTGCCACCGGCGAAATCGCGGCACAACCAAAAAAAACGGAAGCCGAAGCTTCCGTTTTTTCATATTGAAGTTTAAACCAAACTTAGATTTCTGCGAAGTACTTGATTGTACGAACCATCTGGCTTGTGTAGGAGTTTTCGTTGTCATACCACGAAACAACCTGAACCTGATATGTGTCGTCGTCGATCTTTGCAACCATTGTCTGAGTTGCATCGAAGAGAGAACCGTATCTCATACCGATAACATCGGAAGAAACGATATCTTCTGTGTTGTAGCCGAAGGATTCGGAAGCAGCAGCCTTCATTGCAGCGTTGATGCCGTCCTTTGTGATATCCTTGCCCTTAACAACCGCAACGAGGATTGTTGTGGAGCCTGTGCAGGTGGGAACTCTCTGAGCAGAGCCGATGAGCTTGCCGTTGAGCTCGGGGATAACAAGGCCGATTGCCTTAGCTGCGCCTGTGGAGTTGGGAACGATGTTCTGTGCGCCTGCGCGTGCTCTTCTGAGGTCGCCCTTTCTGTGGGGACCGTCAAGAATCATCTGGTCGCCTGTGTATGCATGAACTGTTGTCATGATACCCGACTGGATGGGAGCGTAGTCGTTAAGAGCCTTTGCCATGGGAGCAAGGCAGTTTGTTGTGCAGGATGCAGCAGAGATGATCTGGTCATCAGCTGTAAGAGTTTTTTCGTTTACGCTGTAAACGATGGTCTTGAGGTCGTTGCCTGCGGGAGCAGAGATAACAACCTTCTTAGCGCCTGCGTTGATGTGAGCCATGGACTTTTCCTTAGAGCAGTAGAAGCCTGTGCACTCGAGAACAACGTCAACACCGATTGCGCCCCAAGGACATTCTGCTGCGTCCTTGCAAGCGTAGATCTTGATTTCTTTTCCGTCAACGATGATGGAATCTTCTGTTGCTTCAACAGTGTGCTTGCCTTCACCGATATAGCCGAGGTAAGAACCCTGAGCTGTGTCGTACTTGAGAAGGTGAGCGAGCATTGCGGGGCTGGTGAGGTCGTTGATAGCAACAACTTCATAGCCTTCTGCACCAAACATCTGTCTGAATGCGAGACGACCGATACGGCCGAAACCGTTAATGGCAACTTTAACTGACATTTTTATGTCCTCCTAAAAAATAAATTTTTGCTTTTTATATAGGTTATTTTTCCCATTCCTCATTATTATAATACATTTTTTTCGATTTTGCAATAGGGATAATTAAATTTTTCACATTCTTAAAACATTTGTAAAATACGGCAAATTCTATTGAAAACAAAGGGCGTTTGTGGTATAATTCAATAAAATTACTGTTTGTTTTATCATTTTAGTATATAAAAGGAGAAACTTTTCATGAAATTTCTGCCAAAATCGTTAAATTCCTCAAACGTCACCGATTGTCTTCTTGAAAAAATATACCTCCGCCCCACTCGCATTGTCTGGCACAACGATGCGGCTGTCGATTGCGAAAACATTATCATCAACGAAGACCACCAGATGATGGCAGGCGAATCAAACAACGTGCGCAACCACGCATGGATCGCCCCGGGAGGTGCAGTGCTTATTGATTTTGGCAAGGAGATCTGCGGCGGAGTCAAGCTGTTTGTCAAGGTGATGAAAGACGAAAAGGGCAACGACAAGATGGACGTTTCGCTTCGTCTGCGCTTTGGCGAATCGGCAAACGAGGCCATGGCAGAGCTTCACGAAAGCGGCACCACCAACGACCACAACCCCCGTGATTTTACGGTGCAGTCGGGCGTTATGAGCATGGCAGAATTTGGCTACACGGGCTTCCGCTTTGTGCGCATTGACAATGTGGACAAGGAAAACACCCTGCTTTTGCAGACGGTGAACGCCTACGCTTATTTCAGAGACATCGAATACAAGGGCAGTTTCAGATGCAACGACGATACCTTGAACCGCGTTTTTGACACGGCGGCATATACGCTTCATCTTTGTATGCAGGATTATATCTGGGACGGTATCAAGCGCGACAGGCTGGTGTGGATCGGCGATATGTATCCCGAGGTTGCCACCCTTTGCTCGGTTTTTGGCGATGACGTGACGGTGCGCCGCAGTCTTGATATCGTCCGCGACCACACCGCCCCCGACAAGTTTATGAACACCATCATCACCTACAACGCCTGGTGGGTGCTTTGTCATCACCGATATTTTATGCAAAACGGCGACGTTGCATATCTTTCCGAACAGCACACACGCCTTGTGGAGCTTACCCATCAGCTTGCCGAATTTATAAGAGAAGACGGCAGTTTTGATGCCAAATATTCCTGGGCACTTTTTGATTGGCCCAGCAACCACAGCCGCGAAATGAGCGATTCGGGCGTGCACGCCATATTCAAGCTGACCTTTGAGGCGGCGGCTTTTATGCTTGAAAAGCTTGCTGACTGCGAAAATGCAGCTTTCTGCGCCGACGTTGCCAAAAAAATTGCCTCGTTCGACTATCCCGATTATGACTACAAGCAGATTTCGGCAATGCGTGTTGTGGCAGGAATGCGCGATGCAAAGAAAGAAAACGAAAGACTTCTGTGCAAAAACGGCGACAGCGGCATTTCCACCTTCCTCTCGATGTTCACCCTTGCGGCACGCTCGCAGGCAGGCGACACGGCAGGTGCGATCTCCAACATCCGCGGAATGTACGGCAAGATGCTCGATATCGGTGCCACCAGCTTTTTTGAAGATTTTGACCCTGCCTGGTGCGAAAACGCAGGGCGTATTGACGAGCTTACCCCCGAAGGTCTTGACGATATCCACGGCGATCGCGGAGCATATTGCTACGTCGGTTTTCGCCACAGCCTTTGCCACGGCTGGTCGTCGGGCGTTGCGGCATATATGTCGGAATATATTCTCGGTATAAAAGTGAAAGAACCGGGCTGCAAAAAGATAGAAATTTCCCCCGATCTCGGCGATCTCACCTTTGCCGAGGGCACATATCCCACCCCCTACGGCAACATCTTTGTCCGTCACGAAAAGGGCGAGGACGGAAAGATCGTGACAAGTTATAAAGCACCCGAAGAGATCGAGGTTTGTGTGAAATAAGACAGTGCGCGCCACAGACCACCGAGGACATCGGTCACTGCAAATAAAATTTTTACCTTTATCCCAAATCCTACCTTAATCATAGGGCATAGGTTCTCTCCTGCCGTTTGGTGTGTAATTTAATCATTGGCAAAAACGGGCGAACACAGTTCGCCCCTACGATTGGGTTTTTTATCAATGGTTAAAAATTTGCACCCCAACAAACGCCTCCCGCCCTATCGTAGGGCAGGGGCTTGCTCCTGCCGTTTGGTGTGGGATTTAATCAATGCTTGAAAAAGGGAAACCCCCGGCGAGGGTTTCCCTCTTGCACTTCGTGCAATTCACCCGTCGAAGTTTGTGCAACAAACTTCAGAAGTTGCTTGCAACTTCCCTGCGCATTGGGAAGGAAAAAGAGTGTTTCGCTCTCTGCGGAGAGCGACCAAAGGCGCCGCCTTTGGAATCCGCCACCCTTTGAAAAGGGTGGACCGAAACTTTATTATTTGTTGTGGGATTTAACCGATGACAAAAACGGGCGAACACACCTCACCCTACGATTGGGTTTTTTATCAATGGTTAAAAATTTGCACCCCAACAAACGCCTCCCTTGCCTAAAGGGAGGGGGACCGTCGAAGACGGTGGAGGGATTTTGGAATTTAACAAATGGCAAAAACCAACACAACCGCGAAAGGAGGCAAAAAAATGCCGTCATTTACCCCAAACGATTCGGTAACAAAACTCTACGGTGTCAGCGAAGCAAGGGCAAAACTTCTTGCAAACCTCGAGATCTGCACTGTCGACGATCTTGTGCGGCATTATCCGCGCGGCTACGAAAACCGCGGCATGACCAAAAAGGTCTGCGAGCTTTCGCCGGGCGAGGTGGCCTCCTGCATACTCGAAATATCCTCTCCCCTGTCAAGCACGCGCATCTCGTCAAAAAAGGGGCGTGCCATGACGGTGCAAAAGGTGACAGCCCACGACGAAACGGGAAGCGTCCACATCACCTTTTTCAACCGCGATTTTTTGAAAACCACCCTTGTTACAGGCAGAAAATTCAGATTTTACGGCATGGTGGGGGGCAGTTTTCTTTCTCCCCAGATGCTCTCGCCTGCATACGAGCCATATTACACAAACGCCACCCTTGACAACCTTGTGCCCATATATCCCCTGACCAAGGGCATCACCTGCAAGATGCTTTCGATGCTGGTAAAGCAGGCTCTTGAAGCATACAAAAACGTGGAAAGTCTGCCGACAGACATCATAAAAAAATACGACCTCATGGGACTTTACGACGCTCTTTGCGCCATTCATTTTCCCACCGACGACGCAAAAATGAAGGAAGCTCGAAAAAGGCTTGCCTTTGAAGAGCTTTTGCTCTTCCAGCTGCGCCTGCGAGCTCTTAAAAACCGCAACAAAAACGGCAGGTCTTTCAAATTTTTCCGTCCCGACATGACTCCCTTTTTCGACAGCCTTGACTATACCCTCACAGGGGCACAAAAAAACGCCGTCGAAAACATTATCTATGACATGACGCGAAGCGACGTGCAAACCGAGCCGCAGATATTGCGCGAATACACTCAACCCATGCGCCGTCTGGTACAGGGCGACGTGGGCAGCGGCAAAACCATTGTTGCCGCCGCGGCGATATACGCCTGTGTCAAAAACCGAGCTCAGGCATCCCTTATGGTGCCGACAGAAATCCTTGCCGAGCAGCATTATGCCTCGCTTTTGCCGCTTATGGAAAAGCACCGCATTGCCACGGCACTTTTGACGGGAAGCACAAAAGCTTCTGAAAAGAAAAAGATCCTTTCCGCCCTTGCCGACGGAAAGATCGACCTGATCATCGGCACCCACGCCCTTATTGAGGACAGCGTGGTATTCAAAACCCCGGGCCTTGCCATAACCGACGAGCAGCACCGCTTTGGTGTGAAACAGCGCGACAAGCTGTCGGGCAAAACGGCAATTTCCGACGACGGAAAAAATGTCGTGCCCCATATGCTCGTTATGTCGGCAACCCCAATACCGCGTACCCTTGCCCTTATTCTTTACGGCGATCTTGACATCAGCATCATCGACGAGCTGCCCCCGGGACGTCAAAAGGTGGATACCTTTGCCGTGGGCGAAAGTATGCGCGAAAGAATATATAAATTCATCGAAAAGCTGGTTTGCGAGGGGCGTCAATGCTATATCGTCTGCCCTTTGGCACAAAACATGAACGAAGAACTTTCGGAAGAGATGTATGAATCGGGGCTTAAATCTGCCGCCGAGTATTGCGAAAAGCTGAAAAGCGAGATTTTCCCAAAGCTTCGCATAGATTTTGTCCACGGCAAAATGAAGCCTGCCGAAAAGGACAAGATCATGCGTGCCTTTTCAGACGGCAAAACCGACATTCTCGTTTCGACCACCGTTATCGAGGTGGGTGTCAACGTGCCCAACGCTGCCCTTATGGTGATCGAAAACGCCGAACGCTTCGGACTTTCCCAGCTGCATCAGCTGCGCGGTCGAGTGGGCAGAGGGGTGCACAAATCCTATTGCGTGCTTATGTCGCCCATCATCCGCGGAAAGCTTGCCGACGGCGCAAATCCTGCCGAAAAGCGATTTAATATTATGTGCGAAAACGAAAGCGGATTCAAGATCTCGGAATACGATCTTGAAATGCGCGGTCCCGGCGATTTCTTTGGAAAACGCCAGCACGGCGAGCTTGCCTTTAAGATCGCCGACCTTGCCGCAGATATGAAGTTGATCGAAGAAACAAAAAAGCTTGCAGACGAAATAAACGCAAAAAAACAAAAAAATATATGAGAGGACAAAAAATCATGAAAGCAACAGAATGGAAACTTGGTATGTCTTCCTGTTCGACAGGAAATCTTGACAAAGAAACCTTTGACGGCTATGCCGCAAACGGAATTTCCTGCATGGAGGTATCTCTCGGTAACGAGCACTCCCCCGTCGATTGGAAAAACACCCTGGCACTTTCCCGAGATTCCGGGGTTGAGCTCTGGTCCTTGCATCTGCCCTTTTATCCCTTTGAAACTCTTAATATCGCCACAAACGACACAAAGTTAAGAAACCGCAGCATAGAGTTTCTTACCGAAAATTACATCAAGCGCGGCGCCGACATCGGAATAAAAACCGCCGTCATCCACCCCAGTGCCGAACCCTACGCCGAAAACGAGCGTGAGGAGCTTATAAAGGTCGGTGCCGAATCTCTTGCCGAGCTTGCGGAAAGCGCCGCAAAATGCGGAATGAGAATTGCCGTTGAGGATCTGCCCCGCACCTGCCTTGGCAACTGTTCGGACGATATAAAAAAGCTGATCGCGCTTAACGACAAGCTTCGCGTTTGCCTTGATACAAACCACCTGCTCACCGAGAAAAACGTGGATTTTATCAAAGCTTTGGGCGACAAGATTGTAACCCTTCACGTTTCGGACTATGATTTTCTTAACGAGCGCCATTGGTTGCCCTATGAGGGAAAGAACGATTGGGTGGCGATTGTGGACGCCCTTGAAGACGTGGGATACGCAGGGCCTTTTATGTACGAGATCGAGCTTAAAACCCCCAACACCATCACAAGACGCGACCTTACCTATGCCGATTTTGTCGAAAATTACAAGGCGTGCACCCAAAAGATGCCCTACAAGGCATTTGGTGTGCCCAACATCGACGAATGTATGAAAAACGCATATTACAAAACACCCATGATATGATTTTTGGTGCAAACGATCTATATTTCAATAAAAGCCTCCCGCCCTTATCGTAGGGCAGGGGCTTGCTCCTGCCGTTTTGTATGGAATTTAACCGATGGCAAAAACGGGCGAACGCAGTTCGCCCCTACGGTTGGGATTTTTATCATTGATTTGGAATCCGCCACCCTTTGAAAAGGGTGGACCGAAACTTTATCATTGGGTGCGGGATTTATATGGAGACCCACACAAAAACCGACCACCCTTTTTAAAAAGAGTGGTCGGCTTTTTTATTACAGAGGATCCCTCACGCTTTTCCCTTGGCTCCGCCAAAAGAAACGCCCGAAAGGATATTGGTATCGAAGGAATAGTTTATCTTTCCCTCCTCGCGCTCGCGCTTCAGCGCCAGGCGGATTATCTCGTCGAGAAGCTCGGGATATTTGAGTCCTGTTGCCTCCCACAGATAAAACGACAGAGAACCGGGGATGGTATTGATCTCGTTGATAAAGATTTCGTCGGTGTCCTTATCGATAAGAAAATCGACTCTTGAAACGCCCGAACAACCGAGCGACAGAAAAGCTCCGACAGCATAATTTTGAATTTTTTCTTTCATTTCTGCCGAAATGGGAGCAGGCAAAAGTCTCTTTGTATCCGCCATACCTGCGCTCTTTGTGCCACCCTTGCTGCCGCTTTTTCCGCCTGCAAGGTATTTGTCGGCATAGCTTAAAATTTCGTCGTGGTTTATCGGCTCTTCACATTCGGATGCGCGTGCGCCGTCCTTGTCGCCCAGCACCGAGCAATTGATCTCGCGCATATTGACAACGGCGTTTTCCACCAGCACTCTGTCGGCAAATTCAAAGGCATATTCAAGGGCATCGGCAAGGGCAGCTCTGTCCTTTGCCTTTTTGATACCAACGCTCGAGCCAAGATTTACGGGCTTTACAATGACGGGATATCTGGTTGCCGCCTCGATCTTTTCGATGGTGGCATCAACGCCAAGCGCGTACTCGCGGCGCGAAAAGACAACACAGTCAAGCACAGGAAGCCCTGCTGCTTTCATCACGACCTTCGCGGCATATTTATCCATGCCAAGCGCCGACGAAAGAATGTCACATCCTGCATACGGACAGGAGATCGAATGCAAAAATCCCGCAAGGGTGCCGTCCTCGACGTTTGTGCCGTGTACCACAGGCAGTGCCACGTCTATGTAATCAATGACGTTTTTGCCAAAAGCCTTTGCAGGATAACGGACAAGATTTATCTTTCCGCCGTCGTTTACAATCGTCACACGGGTGCTTTTTGCGCACAAAGCGTCGATGTTGCCTGCAAAATTCTTTATCTCACAAAGCTCGTCGCCGGTGTACATTTCGCCCTTTTTATTGATATATATGGCGCGGGGCTCGTATTTTTCGGTGTTGAGATTTTTAAGTGCCTGCAATCCCGAAATTATCGAGACCTCATGCTCCACGCTTTTTCCGCCGAAGATAACTCCGACCTTTACTTTCAGTGCCATAGTTTTCTCCTGTAAAATTAAAAATTGTCGGGAAGATCGTTTTCGATAAGAATACAGTTGCGGCTGCTGCAAGGCAATGCCTTGGCGGCGTTTATCGCATCTTCAACGCGCTCAAACACCACAAGCTTTTCTTTGTCAAAGCCGGCATCAAGTGCGCCTTTTTTTATGCTTCTTGTTTGCTTTTCGCCCACAAGAAAGATGAAATCGCAGATTTTTGCGGCATATTCTCCAAGTGCCTCGTTCAGCTCATCCTGCTTTTCGCCAAGCTCGATCATGCCGGGGGTGATGATTGTTTTCTGCCCGTCAAAGCCCGAAAGAACGTCAAGCGCCGCCCGAGAGCCCGAAGGGTTGGAATTGAAAGAATCGTCGATAATAACAAAGCCCGCACCCTTTATCAGCGAAAGTCTGTGGGGAGCACCCTCAACCCGCCTTGTGCCGAGCACCAAAGATGCGTTTTCTACCCCCAGCGTTTTTGCCACAGCGACACAGCCGAGAATGTTGACAATGTTGTGCGCACCGAGAAGCTTTGTGCAAAGGCGCACTTTTTCATCGCCAAAGATGGCGTCAAACGAAGTGCCGTTTTCCGAAAGGGCAAAGTTTTCGGCAGAAAACGTCGCTTTTTCGCGGTTTTCAATGCCGTAATATACGGCTTTTTTGGTGATATCGGTTTTGTTTGCAATATGCTCGTTGTCGGCATTGAGGAAAATGATGCCGTCATCGGGCAGAGCATCGCACAGCTCGAACTTTGTTTTTACAATGTTTTCAATGCTTCCGAAGGTTTCAAGATGGCATGGGCCGATCGAGGTGATGATGCCGTATTTCGGCTTTACGATGTCACAAATTTCTTTGATCTCGCCGCGCGATCTTGCGCCCATTTCGCAGATAAAAATATCGTGTGCCGCTGTCAGATTTTCGCGCACCACCTTTACAACGCCCATGGTGGTGTTGTAGCTGGCAGGCGTCATGAGAACGTTGTATTTTTCGGAAAGAAGCTTTTCAAGAATATATTTTGTGCCGGTCTTGCCGTAGCTTCCCGTAATGCCGATGACGACAAGGTTGGGAAGTGACGCGATTTTGCGCTTTGCTTCGTTGATATACTTTCTTCTCACCGCGTTTTCGGCAGGGCGGTTGAGAATATTTGCAAAAAGCATCAAAAAAGAGGGAACAAAAAGCGCGATTTGACAGACAAATATATTAAAGACGTTTGATACACCGCAAGTAAGAGCAAAAAGAAAGATGCACATGACAACAAGCCTTTTTACACGGGCGGTGAAAACAAGGGGTTTTTTGGCTTTTTTGGGAAGATTTAAAAGAAGAAAAACAATATTCGGAACAATTGCTGCGTACAATGCCCAATCGGTGGGGATAAAGCACATACCAAACGATATGGCAGGAAGTGCGGCTTTTGCCGCAAGAGAGACAAAATTGCTCTTTATCCAATCCTTGTGAAAAGTGTATTTGTACGCATTAAGCTGGAACATATGCACGCGGTTCAACAGCGCAAAAGCAAATGCCGCGGCGGCAAAGGCGATGTATATTAGTCCTTTGTAGTTCATTTTTCACCTCAAAAGCTTTATTTTACGTTTAAAAAGGAATAAAGCACGTTTCTTGTCAGCACCGGATCGGTGAGGAACGAAAAATGTCCGCCGCCGGGAATGGTGACAAGTCCGCAATCGGGGATTGTGCTTTCCATCTTTTTTGCCTGATACATGGGAGTATCGGTGTCCTTGTCGCCCCAGATAAGAAGGGTGGGGACAGAAATTTTTGAAAGATTTTCCGAAAGATCCTCGTTGATCACACAAACCATGCTTTTGCGCATGATGGGCGACGCCGCCGCATAGTCGGCAGATCCATTCTTTTTGCGCATTTTTTCGATAAGGTCGGGGAAAAATTTTTCGCCGAGCTTTGTGCCAAATATCCTTTTGGCGATCTTGAATTTTGCGATCTTGAACTTTTGCGAAAAGCTCTTTTTTCGGATAAGTCCCGCGCTGTCAAAAAGGACGATTTTTGGCACTTCAAGAGAGGTTTTGTCGGAAGTTACAAGCTTTATTATGGTTCTTCCCCCGTGGGAATGACCGATAAGGACAGCTTTTTTTATACCGAGCGCTCTGCAAAAGGCGGCGACGAAATCGGCATAGTTTTCTGCCGTATAGGCAAACGACGGCTCATCCGATCCGCCAAAACCCGGCATATCGGGGGCAACCACACGAAAATGGGGGGTAAGCATATCGATGATGCAGCGGTAGGTGGAAGCACGTGCCCCCCAGCCGTGCAGAAGCAGCACAACATCCCCCTGCCCCTCGTCGATATATTCAATATTCAGTTTTTCGCCGCACACATCAAGCAGCATCGAAAAACACTCTCCCTTATGAAACTCTTATTGTCTATTATATTAAAAACTATTTGCAATGTACAGTGCAAAAAATACTCGAATCGTTGCAAAAAATGCTCTTATATTTTGGCAACGCTTGAACGCACGGCAAGCTCGCAAGGAACGGCAAGGTGCATTTCGCCCGTTTTTTCGCCCGAAAGCTGCAAAAGCAGCATTTCCATGGCTTTTTCCACGATCTTTTCGGTATCGTTGCGAACGCTGGTGAGGGGGGTGTCGAGAAAACGCGAGGTGGGAATGTCGTTTATGCCGATAACCGAAATGTCATCGGGAATACGCAAAAAGTTTTCGCGCAAAACGCGCATAAGCCCATAGGCGATCTCGTCGTATGCACAAAGGATAGCCGTGGGGCGGTCCTTCTTTTCAAGTCCGACAATCCGCATCCCTGCCGCATGGCCCGACTGTTCAAAACGCCCTTCTTCGCAAAAGATCAGCTTTTCGTCAAACGATCCCGTCATATCTTCCATGGCTTGCTTAAACCACTCCTGCTTTATTACGGTAAGCGGCTCGCCTGCAAAGCCGATTTTTTTGTGTCCCATTTCGACAAAGTGCGCCACCGCCTTGTAAATGCCGTCGCGCATATCGGTGTGTACGCTGTATCTGCCGCAATTGCTCAGATACACGACAGGAATGGGATAATCAAGCGTTTCAAAAGGCATTTCCCCACCCTCAAGGCAGAGAATGCCGTCTATCTCGTTTTCAGAAACGCATCTGTCAAAAATACTCTTTAGTTTTTTCGTATCAAATTCGCTGATAAAAACCGAAACCTTGCCGCCCATCTCGTCGATCTTGCGACAGAGCGCCGTGACAAGCTCGGAATAGTGCACGCTGATTATCTCCGGACAGATTATGCCGATGACAGAGGAGGAATGGCGGCGGTTTTCAAAACGGCGCTTTTTTACCTTTGTAAAATATCCAAGCTCTTCCGCCGCTTTCATAACAAGCGCTTTGGTTTCACCGCTGACCTCTTTGCTGTCAGAAAGAGCCTTTGACGCCGTGGATACCGACACCCCGGCAAGTTTTGCGACTTTTTGCAATGTCATTGTGTTTTCTCCTTTGTGAATTGCCTGCGGCAACCAATCCAACTCCACTTTTGACCATTCTACCACAAAACGCACCGTTTATCAACCCGAAAGCAAAAAAATCCCACCATTTCTCTTGACTGGCAGGGCGAATTGTAGTACAATTAAATAAAAAATCAAAAGGAGGTAAAAAAGTTGAACAAATACAGGATCATAGATGCTCACTGCCACATATATCCCGACAAAATCGCCGAAAAAGCATCTCTCAGCACCGGCAAATTTTATGATATAACCATGACCTACGACGGCAAGGTATCTACCCTGAAAGAAGTGGGCGAGCGCGGCGGCATCGACCATTTTATCGTCCAGTCGGTGGCAACAAAGCCCGAGCAGGTTTCGTCCATCAACCGCTTCATTGCACAGGCTGTTGCCGAAAGCGGCGGAAAAATGACAGGCCTTGGCACTCTTCATCCCGACAGCCCCGATCAGGCGGCAGATGTTGAAGAACTGATATCTCTGGGACTTCGCGGAGTCAAGCTTCATCCCGATATCCAAGGCTTTAAGATCGACGACTACCGTTGCCTTAAAATATACGAGCTGTGCGAGGGCAGACTGCCCATTCTTTTCCACACCGGCGACAAAAGATATGATATGTCAAACCCCAACAGGCTTGTGCCGATACTCGAAACCTACACCGACCTCACTGTCATCGGCGCACATTTTGGCGGTTATTCGGTTTGGGAGGATGCAGAACGCGAGCTTCCCGGGTTCAAAAAGCTGTTTGTCGATTGCTCGTCCAGCTTTTTTGCCATGACCGATGATGAGATCCGCTGTGCCATCAACGCTTTTGGCACCGACCGCGTGCTTTTTGGCACCGATTATCCCATGTGGGACGCAGAGGCAGAGGTCAAAAGGCTTCTGTCGCTCGGACTTTCGCACGAGGATTACGAAAAGATATTCCACAAAAATGCGGAAAAGCTCTTTGGCATTTCCGCGAATTAACAAGGAGGTTTTTACCATGACAGCAAAAAAATTGTTCTGTATTCTTCTTTCGGCATCCGCTCTGCTTGCCGCATCCTGCACCTTTGTGAAGACCACCGAAAACGAAAAAGAAGAAAAAGAAACGGTTGAAGTGAAAGAGGACGAAACCGAAAAGGAAGAAGAAAAAGAAGAAAAGCAAGAAACCGAAAACGAAAACGTAAACACGGACGAAAAAGAAGAGATCCCCGAAAACGTCGGCACAGACCCCGTGCCCACCGAAGACGACGTGGTTTTTGAATACATAAACGTCGTGCGCAACACAAAGCCCGACATGGAAGGGCTTGATTTCGGCGATGAATTTACATCGAGCTTTTCCATCCCCCAACTGAAAGCGCAAAGCGACAATGTGGCAACTTTTAACCAAAAGATCCTTGACATTTACCCCGACCTTGCCTTTGAAAAGGATTTTTCCGACGAACCTGTGCCCACAGAATGTATTTTTAACTATTCTTATTCCTACGACGTCACAGACAACGCCATTGTTGCCCTTGCCATCACCGAATCTCTTGGCTATTACTATTCCGAAGGCTACACACGCAACATATTCCTTTATTACGATCTGAAAAACGATTGCGAGGTTGCGGCGTCAGACTATCTCGACGCCCTTGGCATTGATTACGAAACCGTAAAGCAAAACGCCGTGAAAACTCGTTACATCAAAACCGCCACTTGCGACGGAATCGGCTCTTACGATATGCGATTTGCCGACGTATATATTGATATCGGCACGGATATTATGCCTTGCGAAGAGGAAGGCTTTGTAAATATTGAATTTTCGAGCGACTACGGATATTATTTCGATAAGATCCCGACACAAGAGATAATTTTTGAAAAAGCAACGGCAACAAACAACGCCCACATCTACGCCACCCCCACCCCCGAAGCCGAGGTTCTTGCCGTGCTTGAAAAGGGAGCAGAGCTTTCGGTTATCTGCAAGGCGGCTCTTGCCGAGGGCATGCAAACGATCGAATACGACGAAAATTTTGAATGGTACGCCGTGGAATACGGTAACGTAAGGGGATATATCCTCTCGCACGAGCTTGCATAAATTGCGCTTTGGAAACAACAGCTTTCCGTGTAAGAATAAAAGGAGAAAAAATGAAAAAATACTGCGTGTTTGACCTGGACGGAACGCTGATGGATTCCATGGGCGAATGGGCAAACAGAATGCTTGATATTCTGAAAGAAGACGGCATTGATTATCCCGAAAACATCATTTCGGTAATAACACCCCTTGGCTATCGCGGCGCCGCAGAGCTTTTTGCAGAGCTTGGCGTAAAGGGCAGCTTTGACGAGATTGTCGACAGAATGTGCAGCTATGCCGTCGATGCATACACCCACCGCATCGTCACCAAAAAGGGCGTGCCCGAATATCTGAAAAAGCTGCTTTCGCAAGGGCATGTTCTTGCTGTTCTCACCGCAAGTCCACATTATACCGTCGATGTTTGCCTGAAAAGAAACGGCATATACGATCTTTTTGAAAAGGTCTTTACCGTCGACGATTTCGGCCTTGTAAAGGCTCAGCCCGAAATATATTTTGAAACGGCAAAAGCCCTTGGCACCGATATTTCGCAGATCACCTTTTTTGACGATAATCTCACCGCCATAAAAGCGGCAAAAAAAGCCGGACTTGAAACGGTGGGAGTTTACGATGCATCGTCGGATGGCGATACCGAGGAAATAAAAAAATCGGTGGACAGATATATCACGTCGTTTGAAGAATTGTTGTGAGAACAAAAGAAAAACGTATGGCACGGCATCTTTGCCGTGCCTTTCTTTTGCCGCGGGGCAGGCGCCACGTCCTGCCGTTCGGTGTAAAATTTGATCAACGGCAAAAAAACAGGAGCCTTTCGGCTCCTGAATTTTTTCATTTTTCCTCCGGCGTGCCGTGACACTGACCTTTCATGCCGCATCCCGAACAACCGCCGCACGAGCAAGAGGACTTGCCCGCTTTTTTCTTGCGTATCTCGTTTACAACGATCGCCGCGAAAACGAGAACGACAACCGCAAGGACTATAATCGTTGGTGTGTTCATAAACAAATCCTCCTTTTTGATGATTTATTTTGTTTCGTATTTGTTTTTACGGAAAAGAAGATAGAGAAGAAGTGCAAGCACAATAAATGCCGCCACTGTTCCGATGCCAAATCCGCCGCCCGCAAAAAGGCTGCCCAGCTGGTAAACGATAAGCGAGATAGCGTATGCAAAAACGCACATATACGAGATGGCAAAGGCTGTCCACTTGCCGTTGTTCATTTCTCTCTTGATGGCGCCCATCGCCGCAAAGCAGGGGGCACAAAGAAGATTGAAGATCATAAACGAGAACGCCTGCAGTCCGTTGTCAAAGAAGCATGCGCCGATTCTGCGAAGGGTGTTGAAATCTGCGCCGTCCACCGCTGCAAAGGCATCCACGTCTGCCATAGACGAGAGCGAACCGAATACGCCGACAACCTCTTCCTTTGCCAGAAGGCCAAGAACCGTTGCAACAGCCGTTTCCCATCTTGCAAAGCCAAGAGGGGCAAAAAGGAATGCGATAGCGCTGCCGATGACTTCAAGAATAGACTTGCCGCCGTTTGCTTCGGTCATAAAGTGGAAGCCGCCTGTAAACGAGAAGCTGTTGAGCAGCCAGATGATGATGCTTGCCGCAACGATAACGGTGCCGGCACGCTTGATAAACGACCATCCGCGCTCCCAGGTTGCTCTGAAAATATTTTTGGCAAGGGGTGCGTGATATGCGGGAAGCTCCATGACGAAGGGGGCGGGATCGCCTGCAAAAAGCTTGGTTTTCTTAAGTATCAAGCCCGAAACAACCACCGCTGCAACACCGATAAAGTACGCCGCCACGGCAACGATAGCGCTGCCGCCAAAGAGCGCGCCTGCAATGAATGCAACTATTGGCATCTTTGCACCGCAGGGAATAAAGCCGGTGGTCATGATCGTCATTTTGCGGTCGCGGTCCTGCTCGATGGTGCGGCTTGCCATAATGCCGGGCACGCCGCAGCCTGTGGCAACGAGCATGGGAATAAAGCTCTTGCCCGAAAGACCGAATTTGCGGAAAAGGCGGTCCATGATGAAGGCGATACGCGCCATATATCCGCAATCCTCAAGAAGCGAAAGCAAAAGGAAGAGAATGAGCATCTGGGGAACAAATCCAAGCACGGCACCTGCTCCGCCGACAACACCGTCGACAATAAGGCTCTGCAGCCAGCCCTGAACGTTTATTTTTTCAAGAAGGCGTGTTACAAGATCGCCGATGCCGGGAACAAAGGGGCCAAACTGTGAAGGATCGGGCTCTTGCGCCGAAAGGGCGGCAACAAAGCTGTCTGCATCAACAACCGCCCCTTCCTCTCCTTCTTCCTGCGCTTCGATGATGCCTGTGTGTTCGGGATTTGCCGCTGCAAATTCGCCTGCCGCGTCAAGATTTCCCTCTTCCACGGAAGCTACGAGCGCCGCCACATCCTCGGGGATAAAATATTCTATGTAGCCGATAAGAGTAGCGCGGCTTTCCTGCCACTCGTCGGAATTTTCGTGAGCTTGTGTGTACTGCAATAGTGCCGAGTCAAAATCTGCCGCCGTGATAACGGTTTCTTCGCCGTTTTCTTCGGTGGCAAAGGTGGCATCGCGGCCGTCGGCAAATACTTTGAAGTTTGCGATCGCCTCGTCATCGACGGTGAGATCGACGTTTTCAAGGGAAGCCTTTGCCGAGCTTACTTCTTCGGGTATTGCCGCAGAAACGTAGGCATCTATCTTTGCCCTCTCGCCCTCGTATTCGCCCACAGCCTCGTCGTATTCGCCGCGGCCTATGCCCAGGGCAAACCAGCCGTCGCCAAAGAACTGATCGTTTACAAATCCGACCGTCCAGTCACCGACAGTTCCGATCGAAAGGGTGTATACGAGATACATGATAACGACAAAGATGGGAAGGGCAAGAATTCTGTTTGTAACCACCTTGTCGATCTTGTCAGAGGTGGAAAGTCTGCCTGCATTCTTTTTGCGGTAGGATTTTTCAAGGATACGGGCAATATATTCGTAACGCTCGTTTGTGATGATCGATTCGGCATCGTCGTCCATTTCCTTTTCGGTGGAGGCAATGTCGGCTTCGATGTGCGCCATCTTCTGGCTTGAAAGGGCAAGCTTTTCCAGCACCTTTTCGTCGCGCTCAAAGATCTTTATGGCATACCATCTTTGCCTTTCCTCGGGCAGTCCGTGCACAGCCTCTTCCTCGATGTGGGCAATGGCGTGCTCGACAGATCCCGAAAAAATGTGGTGGGGAACGATCCTTGGCGTCTGTGCCGCGGCAATTGCCGCCTCGATGGCTTCTTTTGTTCCGGTGCCCTTGAGAGCCGAGATCTCGACCACGCGACAACCGAGTTTTTCCGAAAGAAGCTGGGTGTTTATGGTATCGCCGTTTTTGCGGACAATATCTATCATGTTTATGGCAACCACAACGGGGATGCCAAGCTCGATAAGCTGGGTGGTAAGGTACAGGTTTCTTTCGATATTCGTTCCGTCAACGATGTTAAGGATAACATCGGGGCGCTCGTCCACAAGATAGTTTCGGGCAACTACCTCCTCGAGAGTGTAGGGCGAAAGCGAATATATACCCGGAAGGTCTGTAAGCGACACGTCCTCGTACTGTTTTACGTTTCCTTCCTTTTTTTCAACCGTAACCCCCGGCCAGTTTCCGACATACTGGTTTGATCCGGTCAGCTCGTTGAAAAGAGTGGTCTTGCCGCAGTTCGGGTTGCCTGCAAGGGCAATTCTGATCTTCATTCTGTCTTTTCCTTTCTGAAAATAGCGTGCTTTTTCACAGCGTTGTTAGCTTGCGCTAACCGATGCCTTCAAAAAAACAGGGACTTCCCTGCTTTTATTCAATTTCGATGGTCTGTGCATCGGCTTTTCGCAAGGTAAGCTCATATCCTCGCACAGTAAGCTCAATGGGATCTCCCAGGGGGGCGACCTTGCGGATCTTGATCTCGATGCCGCGGGTTATGCCCATGTCCATGATCCTGCGCTTCAGCGCGCCTTCGCCGTGGAGCTTCACTACTTTTACGGTCTGACCGATCTTTGCTTCATTCAAAGTTCTCATGCGTTTCCTCCGTTGTATTATGTAACGCAAAACAAAAAGCTTTGTCAAGTTAGCTTTCGCTAACCATTGATATTATAATATCTCCAATCCCCTTTGTCAATCTTTTTTTGACACTTCCCGACAATTTCGGCATCAAGAACAAATAAAAAAGAAAATTTTCGCTTTTTCATTATGAAAAATGCACAAAATCCCTTCTTTTCCCTGCTCCAATGAATATTCGAAAGCAGCGAAAAATATGCTTTACAAAACCCAAAAAAGGAGCAAAACCATGAACCGAAAATATATCCTTGCCGCCGCGATCTCGCTTTTGTTTTCGTTGACAGTGCGCTATTTTGATACGAAAAACGACTTTATCCCCGTTATGGGTGGTCAGGAATACAAAGGAAACGCATCTGTCACCCTTGCGGATCTTGCAAACGAGCTTTTTGAAGGAAGGGAAAGAAGATAAGACCTTTGCGCATCGGCCGTCTTTTGATCCATCCCGCCTTTGCTTTCACGCTTTTTTGCTTTTTTCTTGCCGAAAACAGCGTCTATTCGCTCGCCGTGCTTTTTTGTGCCGCCGTCCACGAGCTGGGGCATCTGGCGGCAATATACACGCTGGGTTCGTCGGTTGCCGAGCTTTCGCTTTTGCCCTTTGGGGCACAAATAACTCTTTCTCGCGAGGTGAGCTACAAAAAGGAGGCAATCATCGCCGCATCAGGCCCGATTTTCGGTGCACTTTTTTCGGCTTTTCTTTTTCCGTTGTCCACGTTTTTGCGCTCGGAGCTTCTTTTTTTCTGCGCCGTCTGCTCTTTGTGGCTGTCGGCAATAAATATTCTGCCGGCGCGGGGGTTTGACGGTGCACGCATACTGAAATGCGCCCTTTTGCAAAATTTTCCGTATGAAAAAGCCCTGACGCTTATAAAAAGCTCAGAGCTTGTTTCTTTGGTATTATTGACTTTGTGCGTCTGCGCGACCTTGGTTTTTTCGTCGTGCAATCTTTCGCTGTGTGCCATCTGTATCTATCTTTTGTTTTCGGCGTCGGGGTGCGACTACTGAAAGGAAGTCATTTGTTTTTTTCGGTGTCTACCATTTTTTGCGCCGTACAAAGGCCCATGTACCTTGTGCCCGAAATGATGTAATGCTCGTAAAGCACCACGTCCACCACGTTAAGAGCCGCCTTGCAAACGTTTGTTGCCGTAATATCCGAGTCGGAGGGAAGCACGGTGCCCTTGGGATGGTTATGCGCCAAAACCACAAACGATGCGTCGTTTGCCAAAGCGCCCGAAACCACCTTGCGCACGCTCATGTGCGAACCGTTTACCTCACCATCACTGATAAGGGTGCAGTCGATAAGGTGCATTCCGTTGTCAAAATACGCGGCGTACAAAGCTTCGGTCTGTTTTCCGACGAATTTTGAAACAAAAAATCTGCCCATTTCGTTATAGTCAAAATATTTTACCTTGTTGCCCTCACGGTCAAGATCATAAAGATATACACCCACGAGCTGCGGCATCATCTTCAAAAGAATAGCCGTGTGTTCCGAAATGCCCTGCACCGAGCACAAAGCTTCGATGCTTGCATCAAAAACGGCACTTATCGAACCAAATCTGTCAATAAGGGCGTGGCCGATGGCGTTGGTATCTTTTCGCGGCAGAGCGTAGAAAAGAAGCATTTCCAACACCTCGTGCTTATCAAAAGCCGAAAGACCGTGCTCCAGAAAACGCGCTTTCAAGCGTTTTCTGTGGTCGGCGTGGGTGTTTTGTGTGTCACGAGGGGTCATATCATTCTCCGCCAAATTCCTTGAACATCTTGATACGGCTGGGATGGCGCAGCTTGCGCAGAGCCTTTGCTTCGATCTGACGGATACGTTCACGGGTGATGTTAAATTCTTCGCCCACCTCTTCAAGGGTGCGGACTCTGCCGTCAATCAGTCCAAAGCGCATCTTGATTACGCTTGCCTCTCTGGGAGTCAGGCTGTCGAGAGCTTCCATTATTTTCTCGCGCAGGATAGTGCGCGAAACGATCTGTTCGGGGTCGGGGGCGTTGGCATCGGGAATAAAATCGCCGATAACGCTGTCCTCTTCCTTGCCCACGCGCTCCTCAAGGCTGATGGGGTCCTGGGCGTACTTTATGATCTCGCGCACCTTTTCCACCGAGCATCCCATTTCCTGTGCAATCTCGGCGTCGTTGGGCTCGCGGCCAAGACGCTGCATTGCAGCACGGGAGATCTGGCGAAGCTTGTTTATTTTTTCAACGATATGTACCGGAAGGGGGATGGTTCTGCCGTGCACCGAGATAGAACGGGTGATGGCTTGTCTGATCCACCAGGTGGCGTAGGTCGAGAACTTGTAGCCCTTGGTATAGTCAAACTTTTCCACCGCCTTCATAAGGCCGATGTTGCCCTCCTGGATAAGATCAAGAAAAGGCATGCCGCGTCCGGTGTATTTTTTTGCAATGCTTACGACAAGGCGCAGGTTACTTTCAATGATCTCGCCCTTGGCGATCTCGTCGCCGTTTGCCATTTTTTCGGCCAGTTCCAGCTCGCGTTCGGCGCTTAAAAGCTCGATCTTTCCGATGTCCTTAAGGTAGACGCGCACCGAGTCGTTTACAACAGAGCTGTCCTGGGCAAGCTCTTCCTCAAGAGCTTCTTCAAACTCGTCGTTCTCGTGGCTGTCGGGGTTTTCGTCACCCTTCAGGATATCGTCAAGAAAGGCGTCCTCCTCGCTGAAATCGGTTATCTCGATGCCGCGGCTGTCGAGAATGTCATAGAGCATTTCGATCTGTTCGATCGAGATGTGGGAATCCTCGATGCAATCGAGAATGTCGGCGCTCGAAAGAGAGCCGGTGTTTTTTGCACGCTCGGTAAGAAGCTCTGCAAGGTTTGTTACTATGGAATTGTCGGGAGATGCGCTTTTTTTCTTTGAAGCAGATTTTGCCATGGCTGTTCTCCTGTTTTTTAATAAATTTTTGTCAGACCGACAACATTTCTTTTACTATAAACGCCGCGCGGTCTGCCGCAACGTTTTCGAAGCTGTCAAACGAATTTTCTGCGTCCTCGTCGGCAAAATCCGATATGGCGCGGATGATGAGAAAAGGAATTTTGTTCACGTACGCCGTGTGGGCAATGGCGGCGCCTTCCATTTCGGTGCAGTAGGCATCAAATTTATCGCGGAGCTCTTTTGCCTTTGCCGCCGAGCTTACAAAGCAATCGCCCGAAACCACCGTTCCGCAGTAGGCACAAAACGAATCCTTGCCCTCGGCGCAAAGCTTTGTGTTAAGGGCGTCGCAGGCTTTTGTCGCCTTGTCCGAAAGTTCCGTATCTGCATCGAAATACATTGTGTACGGCGGATTTCTGTCGAGAATGTCAAGGGGGTCAAAATCGTGGTAGGTCAGCCGCTTTGAAATGACGATGTCCAGCTTTTGAAGCTTTTCGTATATGCCGCCGGCAACACCCGAATTTATGATGCAGTCGACCGCGAAAATGTCCACCAGCCTTTGTGCCGCAATGGCGGCGTTTACCTTGCCGATGCCGCTGACACAGATGTATATTTCGTAGCCGTTGTATTTTCCGAGGAAAATGCCGGGAATATGCGTTTTTTCAGCATCAAAATCGCGGCAGAAGGCGGCGATTTCGCTGTCCATGGCGCCGATAAGTCCGATTTTTTTCATTTTTGCTCCTCCTCAGTCAAGATAGTCTTTAAGCCGTTTGGAACGGCTGGGATGGCGAAGCTTTCGAAGCGCCTTGGCTTCGATCTGACGGATGCGCTCTCGGGTGATGTTGAATTCCAGTCCCACCTCTTCAAGGGTGCGCGTTCTGCCGTCCTCAAGACCAAAGCGAAGCTTCAGCACCTCTTCTTCTCTTGGGGTGAGGGTGTGGAGCACTTCGTTCAGTTGCTCGCGAAGCAGCGCGTAGGATGCCGCATCGGCAGGTGCCGGAGCATCGTCGTCGGGAATAAAATCGCCAAGGTGGCTGTCCTCCTCCTCGCCGATGGGGGTTTCGAGGCTCACGGGCTCTTGCGCCAGCTTCATTATGTCCCGCACCTTTTCGGGGGCCATGTTCATAACCTTTGCAATCTCCTCGGTGGTCGCCTCGCGTCCCAGCTCCTGCAGAAGCTGGCGCGAAACGCGCAGTACCTTGTTTATGGTTTCCACCATATGTACGGGGATTCGGATGGTGCGCGCCTGGTCGGCGATGGCACGGGTGATGGCTTGTCTGATCCACCAGGTGGCGTAGGTAGAGAATTTGTAGCCCTTGGTATAGTCAAACTTTTCCACCGCCTTCATAAGGCCGAGGTTTCCCTCCTGAATAAGGTCGAGAAAAAACATTCCTCTGCCCACATATCTTTTTGCAATGCTGACAACAAGGCGCAGGTTGCTTTCCACCAATATATTCTTTGCCTGTTCGTCGCCGTTTGCCATTTTTTCGGCAAGGGCAAGCTCTTTTTCGGTGTCAAGCAGCTCGACCTTTCCGATCTCTTTAAGGTACATTCGAACGGGGTCGTCGATAAGCATACCTTCCTGCGAGAGGGCGCCGTCGTCGGTTTCGTCGTCGGCATAATCGCTTAAGGTTTCCGAGCTTATCTCGTCCAGGTTCATATCCTCCTCGTAGCCGATGACCTCAATGCCCTGCTCTTCGAAGGTTTCGTATAATTTTTCTATCTGTTCAACGTCAAGATCTGTTTCGTCGATGACCTCCAGCACCTCTTCGGTGGTCAGATGTCCCTTTGCCTTGCCTTTTTCTATCAGGCGAAGTATCTCGTTTTTCTTTTCGCCCGACTGGTTTTCGGTGTTCTTTGCCTTTGCCATTGTGATGATGTAACCTTTACCTTTCCGTGTGTTGCTGTGTTTATTTATTGCCGTTTTGGGACGAACGCTTGGCTGCAAGATACGCCTGAAGATCATCCACAGACATCTTGTCGGCAGGGGTTGCCGACATTTTTTGTTTTTCGTTTTTAAGTACCGCGCAAAGCTCGATAAGGGTTTGCACGTCGTTTACGGTGAGAGCTCGTCTTTTGCGGTACATGGCGTGGATTCTGCCCATCTGCTCGGGCGAAAAAATCTCGTTGAGCGCCGAAAGGTCAACTTCTCCTGCGCCTGCCGCATCATAAAGACCCTTAAGCTCGCAAAAAACGCTCTTGTTGAACTCTGTGACAAAATCGTTTTCGCACAGGATATCGGAAGAAAGACGGGAAAAATATTCGGGATAAAGCAGAAGTATGCCGAGAATCTGCTCTTCTGCCGACGCCCCTTTTATGCTCTTCATGGCGTCGGGGTTTATCCTGTCGCCATAGTGGCGCAGAGCCTCCTCGCCCGATTTTGCAATCTCTTTTTTCTGTGCCGTCGCCATTCTGCGTGTGCGGCGCTTGATATCGGCGGCAATGGTATCCTTGCCGATGCCCGTAAGCTCGGACAGACGCAAAATATATACCTCGCGCTTCATTTCGGGATACACCCCTGCCACAAGGGTACAGGCTTCTTCTATCATCGAAAGCTTTTCTTCGGGGATATCCATGTTGTATTTTCCGATTATTTCGGAAAGACGATAGTCTATCTGGCCGGATGCTCCCGTCATAAGACGGCGGAAGCTTTCGGGGCCGTATTTTTTGATATATTCGTCGGGGTCTTTTGCGCCGCCGGTCACTTTCAGTATCTTGACGTCAACGCCGACTTCGGTCATGTATTTAATCGCCTTTTCGTCTGCGCGGCGGCCGGCATCGTCCGAATCGTAGGATACAAAAAGGGTTTTGGCATAGCGCGAGATCACGCGCGCCTGCTCGGGGGTGACGGCGGTGCCAAGGGTTGCCACCGCGCCCGAAAAGCCTGCCTGATGCAGGGCAATAACGTCCATGTAGCCTTCGCAAAGTATCATCTCGCCCGAGTTCACTCTGTCGCTGGAGTTGCCGACGGTGCCGACACAGGCGTTTTTGGCAAAATTCAGGGCAAAAAGGTTGCTGCGCTTTTTGAAAACGGGGGTGTCGGACGAGTTTAGATATTTGGGTTTGGAATCGTCCATGACTCTGCCGCCAAAGGCGATGACTCTGCCCGACGTGTCGATTATCGGGAAGATAACGCGGTTGCGGAACATATCAAAGGGAGTGCCACGGGACGAAATGCCGCACAAAAACGCTTCTTTCATTTCGTCAACGGTGTAGCTCTTTGACAAAAGGAATTTGTAAAGATCGTCGAACGAATCCTTGGCAAAACCAAGACCAAAGCGTCGGATGGTTGACGGTGCAAGTCCTCGGGAGGTGAGATATTCCAAAGCCTCGCGTCCCTGCGGCGACATAAGGTTTTCGTGAAAATGCCGTGCGGCAAGCTTATTCATTTCAAAATTGCGCTCGCGAGAGAGGATCTCTTTTTGCTTTTTGGCGGCAAAATCGTCGTCCTGCGGAACGGGAATGCCCGCGGCATCGGCAAGCTGGATGACGGCGCTGCGATAGTCGAGATTTTCAATGCGCATGGTGAAGGTGATGACGTCGCCGCCGGCACCGCAACCGAAACAATAAAAATTCTTCTCGGGAAAAACGGTAAAGGAGGGGGTGCGCTCGCTGTGAAAAGGACAGCAGCCCACAAGGTTCGAGCCTGCGCGCTTGAGATCGACGTATTTGCCGATAACAGCTTCAAGGCTGTTTCGCATTTTCAGTTCTTCAATAAAGCTCTGCGGAAAAGCCATGCGCTCTTTCCTCCTTTTTCAATAATTTATCTGCCCCACATCTTGGGCAGGAAGATCTCTTTGTAGGTTTCAAGTGCGTATCTGTCGGTCATGCCTGCCACGTGGTCGGCAACAACACGCTCGACAGGATAGTCGGCAAGGAATTTCTTGTTGTCGTCGGGCATCAGCTCGGGACGCTTTAAGTAATAATTATAGATGGCGGCAAGCACCTCGCACGCCTTGCCTTCTTCTTTTTTTGCCTTGCTGTTTATATATACGTTTTCAAACATAAACTCGCGAAGCCCTGCCGTTGCCTCCTCCACCTCGGGAGCCATGGCAAGCTCTGCTTTTCCGTTTTTAAAGTTTTCAAGGGTGCCCGAAACAAGGCTTTTGACCATGGTGTCTATTCTTGTCGAATGGTTGCAGCCAAGGATGCGGCTGAATTTTTCGGGGATCATGGCATCGGTGAGAATGCCTGCGCGTATGGCGTCGTCGATGTCGTGGTTTATGTAGGCGATCCGGTCGGCGTATTTGATAAGCCTGCCCTCAAGGGTCTTTGCGGCAACAGGGCCGGTGTGGCACAAAATGGCGTCGATGACCTCCACCGTAAGGTTCAGCCCCTTGCCGTCTCGCTCGAGCACCGTGACGGTGCGCACGCTCTGTTCGTTGTGGGCAAAGCCTGTGGGACAAAGGGAGTTCAGCACCCTCTCGCCCGCGTGGCCAAAGGGCGTGTGGCCGAGATCGTGCCCAAGGCACGCCGCCTCCACCAAGTCCTCGTTAAGTCGCAACAAGCGCGCAATGCTTCGTCCGATCTGCGATACCTCAAGGGTGTGGGTCAGGCGAGTTCTGTAATGATCGCCCTCGGGAGAAAGAAAGCACTGGGTCTTGTGCATCAGGCGTCTGAAGGATTTGGCGTGGATTATTCTGTCGCGGTCGCGCTGGAAATCGGTGCGCAGATCGCACTTGTCGATGGGAAAAAGTCTGCCTTGGGTGTCGCAGGATCTGAAGGCAAATTCGGATAAAAACTCCGCCTCCCTGCGATTTTGCATTTCGATGTAAGAAAAGCTCATAAAACCGCCCCTTTCGAAATATGGGGTGCGAAAAAATTCCACGTTCCCCTGTTTCGACTTCTTAATATATTATACCGCCAAAGGGTGCAAAATACTTTTTATTTTCGGCAACATCGGCCCTTTTTATGTCTTTTTCAAAGTTTATTTGCAATAGCTTCGACGATTTTTTCCCTCACCTGCAAAAAACTGCCAAAAACGGTGCAGCCTGCCGCTTTTTTGTGGCCGCCGCCGTCAAATGCGGCACAGATATTCGCCACATCGACGTATTCGTTCGATCGCATCGAAAGACGGTATTTTTCGACGCCGTCGTCTCCCGTCTTTTCCTTGGCAAAAACTGCCACCTCCACACCTTCTATCATGCGCAAAAGCTGAACGCAGGTGTCAAGCTCTGTTTCGTCAATTCCGTTTTCAAAAAGCTCGCGGCGCGAAACAAAAGACACAGCGATCTTGCCGCCCTCAAAAAACTGCACGTTTTGGGTGCAACGCGCCTCTGCCTTGAAGGTGCCAAACGATTTTATGTCAAAAAGTTTTCGCGATATCTCGGCGTTGTCGGCACCAAGCTCGATAAGCGCGCCTGCGGCGTTCATGGTGCGTCCGCGGGTGTTGGAAAATTTGAAATTTCCCGAATCGGACGCCACGGCGGCAAAAAGGGCGCACGCCGTGTTTTTGTCAATAAGCTTTTTGCCCGAAATTTTTTCCATTTCAAGAATGGCAAAATACATGGTCTCGCCTGCCGAGCTTGCAATTTCTTCGACAAAAAGCTTGCCGCAGGGCAAAGTGTTCACGTCGTGGTGGTCAAGGGCAAGCGATATATTATTGGCATATTCCGAAAGCGACGAGCCGATAAGCATTGCGCTTGCCACGTCAACAGATACGATATACGACGGGCAAAATTCGCCCTCAAAGCTCTTGCCGAAAAACAGATCCTTTCCGTTGGCAAAGGAATAGAGAAACGAAAGATGCACCGGCAGCTCGTCGGTGCAGGCAACGGCGGCTTTTTTTCCTGCCGCAAGAAGGGCGTTGTAAAGGGCAATGCCCGTGCCTGCCGTGTCACCGTCGGGATGGCTGTGGGTAAGTATCAGAATTTCGTCGTGCAAAAGTATCTCGGCGGCAAAAGCCGCGCTATCAATTCTTTCGGGTATGTCAAAAGTGTTCATTTTATCTCCTTTTGCAAAAAATAATTGCATATTAGATTATTATATCACAAAATGTGTTATTTTTCAATCGGTTTTTTCATTTCTCCCTTTACCTTTTGTGCTGATGGAAAAAACCGTCGATTTCGCCGAAAACCGTTCGCATTTCAGCGGACAAAGCCGCATCTGTGCCCGGCTTTGTTCCCCATACCTTGAAATATTCATAAACATATTGTACAATGAAATGTGAAAGAATTCGACAAAACTGAAGTTATCTTATATAAATCAACAGATTTCAAACATTGTGTTGTTCAATTCCTCCTTTTTGAGCAGTAAAATATCACTGTAAAATCAAAAAGGAGGTTCTTGATATGAACACAGACAAAATTTTAGCAGAATCAATCGCAAAGGACTATGCACCCAAAGAGGATTCAAAAATCGTTGCCCTGAAAAAACTGGACAACCGCGCAAAACTCCCTGCCGCCATTTTCACTTACACTTGGGGCATTGTATTTGCTCTTGTTTTCGGCACAGGTATGTCCTTGGCAATGCAAGTTATCGGAAACAGTATGGCGCTTGGTATCGTTGTCGGCATCGTCGGACTTATCGGATGCGTCGTGAATTATCCGATTTACAAGAAAATACTTGAAAACGGCAAGGCAAAATATGCCTATGAAATCGTACAACTCGCCCGCGAAATCGCAGACAAATAATCAAAACCTGCAAGGAGTGGTAATGTGAACAAATCTGAAAGTAAATATTTTAATACTGCCACGAAAATGGACCTTGCGTTGATTGCCTTGCTGAAAAAGAAACCGTTTGAATATATTACTGTCAGTGAGATCTGCGAAACGGCAGGAGTAAATCGTTCCACCTTTTACTTGCATTATGAAACCATCGGAGATTTGCTGAATGAAACAACACGGTATTTGTTGGATGGGTTTTTGTCATATTTTCCAACCGATTCACAATCTATTGCTCTCAATCTTCTGCACTGCGAACTGAGTGAGTTGGTGTTTATTTGCGACAAGTATCTGACACCGTATTTCACATATATCAAAGACAACAAAGAAGTTTTTTCGGTTGCATTGTCACAAAACAAAATTCTGGGATTCGAAGATGTGTACAAGCGAATGTTTGAAAATATATTCAACCCGATTCTTCAGAGATTTCACTATCCGGCAGACATCAGGCAATATGTGATGATGTACTATCTGAACGGCATCAATGCCATAATTGTTGAATGGCTAAAAAACGGGTGTGACAAGTCAACCGATGAACTATCAAAAATAATCGTCGTCTGTATTTTCGGGAAAGATCGTGCGAATGGATAGGGCACGCAAACTCGCACTTGTCAGTTTGTTGTTTGATATGGTGTATAGTGCCTATCACATCATTTTTGGCATAACAACATCCTCGTGGTGGTTTTTTACAATCGGCATTTACTATGCAATATTGAGTATTGTCCGCTTTGTGCTTTTCAGGCACAAAGGCGAAAAACGCTTTGTCCTTCGGTTTACCGGAATAATGCTGATGGTGCTGTCCGTATCGCTCGTCGGAACAGTAATTCTTGCTTTTGTCAAAGATAGAGGCACCGAATTTCATCTGATTATTATGCTTGCGATTGCTGTATATGCTTTTACCAAAATCACACTTGCAACAATAAAATGGATAAAGGCACGAAAAAGCAAATCTGCAGAATTGATCACATTGCGAAACATATCCTTTGCCGATGCCTTTGTCTCAATATTTTCTTTGCAAAGGTCAATGCTTGTATCCTTTGAGGGAATGACGGAAATTGAGATTCGTATTATGAATGTTGCAACCGGTTCTGCGGTGTGTGTCATCGTTTTTCTGCTCGGGTTAAATCTTCTACAACAAAAAATATGATATTTGCGATAAAATCCAATATGTCCAAACGGTTAAGGAGCAGAGGTGTATGCCTTTGCTCCTGTTGTTTTGCCCTATAATCTCCTGTGGCTCATTTGTATGATTTGAGGTTTATTTGTTTCCGTCAAATCGACGAATGGCTTGATTGATACGCATATATCGGCACAAAAGGCAAAAGGGATTTTCGTTTCGGAATATTATCCTCAAAAAATCACAAAATTATCACATAGAAAACATAGATTTTACAAAATGATTATCTATAATGAAACCGTAAACTCAAACAGCGAACTTTCAGGAAACGGAGGAAGATCATGTACAACGAAAACAACGATCCCATACTTGACAACACCCCATCGCCCGAATTGCCGACAAACGAAGCAGTCCAAGCAGAAAACGCCCCCGTCGCGTCCGAGCGCAACGAGATAATCTACAACGCCGACAAAAAGAGCGACGAATACAACGTAAACTACGTCACCACCACCGAAAAGGTCAAAAAGCAAAAAACTCCCCGTCCAAAAGGCTATGGCATAAAGGTTGCCGCCGTCATCATCGCGGCGATCTTCACCCTCACCCTCTGCGCCTTTATGGGCACCTATATCTACAAAAACCTCACCGCCATTCTCTCGTCCGACGTGATCGCAAACCTTTCGGAAAAGCTTGATATTCCGCTTGGTGTCGACAAGGACGTTTTCCAGATGGAAATTCCCAAATCCGACAGCAAGGTGCAGATGGATCAGATGGCATCTGTCCGAAACGACGGCACAGGCGCTCTTTCGGTAAACGAGATTGCACAGAAGTGCACCAAAAGCTCTGTGGGTATAATGGTTGAAACCACCCAGTATTATTTTGGCAGAGCATACGCCGCATCGGGCGTGGGCTCGGGATTTATCCTTTCTGACGACGGATATATCGCCACCAACCACCACGTTGTGGAAAACGCATCAAAGATAACCGTGGTTCTTCACGACGGCACCGAGTACGAAGCTACGCTTGTGGGCTCGGACAGCATAACCGACATTGCCGTCATCAAGATTGATGCAAAGGATCTGCCCGTTATGGAGCGCGGTAATTCCGACGAAGTTCTTGTGGGCGATCTTGCCGTTGCCATCGGCACACCTGCCAGCATCGAGCTTGCCGGCACCGTCACCGACGGCATTATCTCGGCGGTGAACAGAAAGATCGACATCACCGACAACTACGGCAGAGTGATAAAAACCATGACCCTTATCCAGACCAACGCCACCATAAACCCCGGAAATTCCGGCGGTCCGCTTATCAACCGCTATGGTCAGGTCATCGGCATCAACACCCTGAAGCTTACCGACCAGTACGAGGGCATCGGCTTTGCCATTCCCATCAACGGCGCAGTGAGCATTATGAACCAGCTTATCGCCGACGGCGCTGTTTCTGACAGAAGCGACAGCCTTGTCACCGGCAAAGCATCCATCGGCATCCAGTGTGTGGACGTGACCGAGGAGGAAGCCGACTATTACGGTATTCCCAAGGGCGTCCTTGTAATGCAGATAAACAAAGACGGCTCTGCCGCAAAGGCAGGTCTGCGCCGCGGAGATATCATCATCGCCTTCAATGGCAAAACGGTTGAATCCACCGACGAAATCAACACCATCAAGGAAGATTTTAACGCAGGCGACAAGGTCACGCTGACCGTATTCCGCGACGGCGAGGGAAATATTGATATTACCTTTGCCCTTGATATGCAGACAAATTAAGTTTTCTCCTTTCTGATATGACGGGTCGACGTTTTTTTTCGTCGGCCCGTTGTTTTTGCCACCCATGAAATTCCAACTCCTTCCGTCACGGCAACGCCGTGCCATCTCCCCCAAGAGGGCGGCATGGTTGGGGTGCAAATATAGCCGTATCGCTCGCCGTCCCCGACGGTGCGCGGTATTGATTTTCGTCGGCAGCGAATAAGGTATTTGCCATTGTTGCTATTGACAAAATACGAAAAGATTGGTATTATTAAAAATAGGAAAATATGGCAGGTTCACAACCTGGCGGAAGGAAGTGTTTTTTTAATATGAATATCAAAGAAATGTATATGAAAAACCCCGTCTACGCTCCCAGATATGAAAAGGACGAGCTTTTTATTCTGCCACAGGGCAGCGCAAAATTCAAGGGAGTTTTTGACGAGGCAATAAGATTTGTTGCCGAAAACCAGTGCAAAAACAAGCACAACTGGGCGCTTTTTGTCGAGCAGTTCCGCTCGAACGTCGACGATCCCACCAACGCATGGCGCTGCGAATATTGGGGCAAGATGATGCGTGGCGCATCCTTTACCTACGCCTACACCCAGGATCCCGAGCTTTATGACATCATGGTCGAAACGGTAAACGATCTTCTGACCACCGAAGACGATCTGGGCAGAATTTCCACCTACAGCGTTGAAAACGAATTTCACGGCTGGGATATGTGGGGCAGAAAGTATATCCTTCTCGGTCTGCAGTATTTCATCGACATCTGCAAGGACGAGGCTCTTAAGGAAAAGTGCGTTGCCACCATGTGCCGCAACCTTGACTATATCATCTCGAAGGTGGGCAAGGAAGAGGACGGCAAGCTTCCCATCACAAGAACTTCTGCCATCTGGCAGGGTCTCAACTCCTGCTCGATTCTTGAGCCTGTTGTCAGACTTTACAGCCTGACAGGCAAAAAAGAATATCTTGAATTTGCCGACTACATCGTTTCCACAGGCGGTATTGAAAACGGCAATATCTACGAGCTTGCATACGAAGGAAAGCTCTATCCTTACCAGTACCCCGTAACAAAGGCGTACGAGATGATGTCCAACTTCGAAGGACTTATGGAATACTACCGCGTAACAGGTATTGAAAAGTGGCGTGTTGCATCCTGCAACTTTGGAAAGCTGGTGGCAGAATCCGACCTGACCATCATCGGTTCGTCGGGCTGCACCCACGAGTTGTTTGACCACTCCACCGTAAAGCAGGCAAACACAAAGAATCTCATCATCATGCTTGAAACCTGCGTAACTGTTACCTGGATCAAATTTATCACCCAGGTGCTTTTGCTGTGCGGCGACGCTTCCCTTGTGGACGACATTGAAAATTCCATCTACAACGCCCTTATCGGTGCCATCAACACCGAGCACAGCGACGCTCTTGCAGGCTTTACCTTTGATAGCTACAGCCCCGTTCTTATGGGCACACGCGCCCGTCAGCTGGGCGGCACCCAGAGAATGCGCAACGACACCGAAGTTTTCGGCTGCTGCGTTGCCATCGGTGCGGCAGGCACAGGCCATATTCCCTCCATCGCTGTCATGGGCAGACGCGACGGCGTTGCCGTAAACCTTTATGAAAAGGGCGAATACACCGCCGTCACCCCATCGGGCAAGGCTTTGAAGCTTGCCTTTGACACAGAATACCCCTACGACGGCAAGATCGCAATAAAGCTTTCGCTTGCAAAAGAAGAAAAGTTTACTGTCGCTCTGCGTATTCCCAAATGGAGCGAAAAAACAAGCATCAAGGTAAACGGAAAATCATATAAGGCAAACAAAGGCTACACCGAGATCACAAGAGTGTGGAGCAAGAACGACGAAATTCTTCTTACCCTTGATATGCGCGTTCGCATCGTTGATGCCCCCGTGGACAAGGACGACAAAAATTCCAAGTTCCACAAGGCTCTTATCCGCGGTCCCATCGTGCTTGCCCGCGATGCAAGACTTGGCGAGGAGATAGACACCGTCATCGACCTTGCGGTTGACAAGAACGGCTTTGCAATAGTTAAAGAAAGCGACACCGCAAAGTTTGTAAAGCATCTTGAATTTGCAGTCAAGCAGAACGACGGAAGCTATATCCACGTGGTCGATTACGCTTCGGCAGGAAAAACCTGGCGCCGCGACTCGCGCATGACCGTGTGGATGCCCACAAAGAATTACTGGAGCTTCTCGGAAACAAAGGCTGTTACCTTCTTCTTAGGCAATGTCGGCAAGTATCTTTGCGATATCGACGGCAAGGTCTGCCTTAACGAAGAGGCACAGAAATGGAAGATCGAAAGATGCGGCTATTATATCCGTCTGAAAAACGTAAAGAGCGGCAAATATCTTGCCATGATAAAGAAAGACGACGTCTGCCGTCTTGAAATGGTTTCCGCCTGCGATTGCGATTGCCTTAAATGGAACTTTACCAAGGCAACCCTTAACCGCTATACCCTTGAAAACAAGCTTTTCGGTCTGCAGCTCTTTTACGACAGAGGCACAGATTCCTTCCTTCTCGAAAAACCCTTCTCCGAGCATTTCGTTTACGACACCTGCATCTGGAGAGAATTTGCAGTTAAGAACTGACATAAAAACAGTAAAAAAGCCCGCAATACCGCGGGCTTTTGTTTTTGCAGAGGCACAAAAAATCCGCCACGAAAGGCGGATTTTCATATTCATCACAATCCCAACGTCGCATAATCCACGATCTGTGTACCGGGATAATAAAGACCGAGAATGTAGGTATAATCGTGACCTCTTTCGGCAAGAGTCATGGCACCGTACTGACTCAATCCCACGCCGTGGCCGTAGCCTTCGCCCGCAATGGTGAAAACACGCTCGCCCGTGTGGGGAATGGTTTTAAGTCCCGACGAGGTCAGCACCTCGATGTCGGTGGACATGGCAGAAAGGTTCTGCTCGCCCTGGGCAGATATGACGTACATATTGCCCGAATCAAGGATAAGATCTTTCTGATCCGCCGCCTTCACGGTGGTGTGGGACGAAATGGTAAAGCAGGCGCTCTTGCAATATTTTGTGATAAAATTGCGCACATGGGTGGATTTTTCCACAACGATCTCGTTGCCGAAAGCATCCGAAACCGTCAGCTTGTATACATAATCCGAGCCGTCCTTGCGCTCGCATTCGATGGTCTGCACGTCACCTTTCAGTATACCTGCGTAGTCTTCTTTGGAGTTGATGTAATCGGTCAGCTCGGATGCCGAAACGGTGTAGCTCCACTTGCCGTTGACATAGTTTTCTGTCTCGTTAAAGCCGACGTTTACGCTTGAAAGATACGGATATGCCTCGGGCACGCTTCCCCATGCCGAGCTTGCACTTTCGGTGGTGTCGCCGCTCGACGAATGGTATGTTGTAAGGGCAGGCTTGCCCTCATATGCCACAATGACTCCTCGGGTGTCGCGCACTGCCGCATCGATTGCCTCGACGCATTTGCCAACCCCCGTATATGCCTGACAGTGGGGCTTGTCGCAAATGTCAAAGCCGTCAGACTTGTGCTTTGTACCGTTGTGAAGTGTAAAGCTTCGTGCCACAACAGCCTGGGATTTCAGCGCTTCGGCAGGCCAGGAGTTGTATACCTCGGACGCCACGACACCTCGGATGTAATCTTCAAGATACACCACGCTGACAACGCGCATTGCTCCGCCGATAAAAGTAAGCTCGACAAAGCCGGTATAGGTGTTTGCACCAACGCCGATTTCTGCATTGTCGCCGCGTGCACGCACGCAGACGGGGCTGCCGGCGGATGTGTGCGAATAAACCGACGCCCATTCGGGAGTGGTTATGTTGATGGTGCCGTTTTCGGCACAGGATGCCACAAGGGCGGTGCTGTCGGACGATGCCACGCTTGTGAAAACACGGCTTTCGCTGTCAAATGTGCCGATATCAAAGCCGCTTTGCGAGGTAAAAGCCACCGATGAAACGGCACTCGCGCCAAAATTCAGTCCCACGCGGATAAGTCTGTCGGCAGTGTAAGAATATGCCTGCGCTCCTACCAGCGACGGCCATGCCGTGAGTATGGTGACCAGAACAAAAAGGGTTGCAAGAGCAAGACACAAAATTCTTACCAGCGTTTTTTTGCTGTCGGGGCGTTTGTTCGTCTTTTTCATAATCATTCAACGATGTAATCTCCGCGTACAAGAACGTATGCCTTGTCCGAGGTGATCACAATACCCCTTCCGTCGTTTCGGGGAATGATGATGGCGTGGTTTATGCCAACTTCTTCACCGTTAAGTACTTCTCTCATTTCGGAAATGTCCGAAAGTCCGTTTTCGGGAATTTCCGAAAAAGCAACAGCAGACGAGCCGGGACGTACGATAAGCTCGACTGTGCCGTTTTTGGATGAAAGCTTCTGACCTGCGCAAAGCTCGACAACCGCGTATCCCACGTTTACGGGAGCTGTATCGTCGGTGTCGGGGGCAGTTTCAGCTTCTCCCTGTTCAGGTGTTGTTTCTGTTTCTTTTTCAATTTCTTTTTCGGCTTCAGCCGCAGCCTCTGCCCTGATCTCGTCTTTGATCTCCTGTTTAAGGGACGGGCCGAAAACGTCCTTCATATAGCTGAGAGTGACCAGCGGATCGTTTTCGGGTACATAGTCTGTTGCAAGGACAAAACAGGGAAAAACAAGAGCAATAACACAAAGCACTGCCGCCACGATAAGTGCGGTTGTTTTTTTCTTTGATGAATCAAAATGCTTTTTCATTTTTTCCGAATCTCCTTTCCGAAACTGTGTTTTTTTAGAGAAAATATAGGTCTTTTTTAGTGGTTTTCTGCGTTTTTTTCGCCTTTTGCGACAGTTTTTTAACGAACTTTTCTGAACGCAGATGTAGTTATTATAACATATATTATCTAAAATTGCAACCCCCTGTATTTTTGCGCGGTTTTTTGCCCGTTTTTGCCATTGATAAAATCCCCCACCATTCGGCAGGATTGGGCCCCTGCCCTACAATGGGATGGAAACCGATGCCAAACATATCCGCCGATATGACCGACGTATATTTTCTGATATCGGCAAAATGGCACACCAATCAACCGTGATGACTCCGCCTTTTGATGCCGATATGCCCTTGCAGTAAAAACCTCAACCTTTGCCGTACCCAGATATCGGAAACGGGGCTGATATCGACAAACCGATTTCGATAATTATTTTCTACTGTCATTTCTTTTTGAAAAAGAAATGACGAGAGGGTGAGTGTGAGAGGGGTGCGATATCCCCTCTCGCATTGTGTTTTTCACATTGATAAAATCCCCCACCATTCGGCAGGATTGGGCCCCTGCCCTACAATGTTTCTGTTTTTTGTCATTGATGAATTTCCGACTCTCCCCGTCACGTTCCGTGCCCCGGAGAATGCCACTCTTTTCGGAGGTAGGTTTAAAATCCTCAAAAAAATCAAAAATACAGTTGCAAACGACCATAAAAAGTGGTAGAATAATATTGTCGATATTTTCATGGGAGGTAACGGACATGAAACGTTTTTTCATTCGGATATTTTTGATTTTGTGCCTTGCGGCAATATCCGTTTATCTCTTTAACTACGCGCTTTCTGCCATCGCGCAAAAAAAGGCTGATGCCGGCAATATTTCGGGCGAAAACGAAAGCGAAAACCTGCCCCCCGATATCACACCGCCCGATGACGAAACAAAAGAGGATATTCCGCCTTTTTCGATGGACGAATATCTTTCTTCATTTAACAAAAGCACTCCCGACGACGGATATATAGTAACCGACACGGTGTTTGGCGACACCTGCATTCTTGCCCTCTGCGAGATGCCCGAAGGCTTGTTTGTTCCGCAGAATGCAAAATACGAGGTGGACGGCGGAACATACTTTACCATGTGGCCGAGAATGGGATATATCGTCCTTGCCGACGGCACACAGAAAAATCTGCTTTATCCCAACGGCGCACCGGTGCCTGTGCCCGAGGGGCATGATCTTGCCATGGCAGGCGCGCGCGACAAAAACGGCACTCCCGTTTTCCGCGATTGGGCGGCAGGCGGAGCTTACGTCACCCTTATGCCCGATGGCAGTGTGGCACCGTCCGATTATGATCCTGTGCGCGATATGCGCGGACTTAATTTTGACTATCCCTCGTACTACGGTGTCACCGACAACGAGGCGTGTCAGCGCGTTTATACCCAAAAAGGCTTTGGCTATACCATCGACGGCGAGGATGCACGCGACGTCATCACCAATTATCGCAAGGCTTTCAACTATTCCGAAGGCTACGGAGTTGCCGTGGATGCGCAGGACAGGCTGTATTTCTTCAACGAAGAGGGCAGACTCCGCATCGGCGGCCTTTCGGTGATCATGTTCTACGGCTGCGGCGACATGCTGGACGAAAGGTCCCTTGGCTATTACTATTTTGACGAAGGACTGACAAGGGTTACCAAAAAAAGCTTTTCACGCGGAAAGCTGATCTCGCAGTACAGCACCTTTATCGACCGCGAGGGGGACGAATTCAAAACCCCTGCCGATTACAGTGTGTATTCATACAGCAACGGCAGGATACTTCTTGTAAAAGACGGAAAACACGGATACATGACCTCGCGCGGACGCTGGATATGTCCCCCGGAATACACATATGCCCGTCCATTTTTTGAAGGTCTTGCGGTGGTTGGCGAAAAGGACGGCAAAAAAGGCATGATCGACCGCGACGGAAACTATGTTCTCGCCCCTGTTTTTGACGAGATAACCGACTGCTCGGGCGGTGTTATCTGTGCGTATTCTTCCGAATGCGGATGGCAGATATTCAACAAAAAAGAACCTCTGCCCGTGATCGAACAGCCCGAAAACGAAACCGAGGCAATCGCCGAAGAAAATTCCGAAAATATTTCCGAAAACGCGGAACTTTCCGCAGAATAATACGTCTAATACGGCGGTGAAAAATCGTAAAAGAAAGAAGGTGTAAACAAAGTGGCATTTTTCACATCGAAAAACCGGGACGACACGCCCGAAAAACTGTCTGACGACGCTGTGCTTGTCGGCAAAGCCATCGACGGCGACGCCGCGGCTTTTGGCGAGCTGGTGGAAAAATACCAAAGCTTTGTTTACAGAACCGTCTTTTACGATCTGAAAAGCCACGAGGACGCGCAGGACATCTCGCAGGAAATATTTATCAAGGCGTACAAGGCTCTTTCATCCTTCCGCGCCGACAGCGAATTTACAACCTGGCTATATAGGATCTGCAAAAACACGGTATATGACTACCTGCGCAAAAACGCCAAGAAAAAACCCCTGCTCTTTTCCGAGCTTTCTTCGCCCGAAGACGGCGACAGAGAATTTGACATTGCCGACACCAGCGGCAATTATGATCCCGAAAAGACCGCCGTGTCCAACGAAACGGCTCGCATCGTAAACGATGCCATCCGCACTCTTTCGGAAGAACACCGCACCATCATCGTCATGCGCGACATCGAGGGCATGAGCTATTCGCAGATCGCCGACGTGATGTCGTTGGAGGAGGGCACGGTGAAATCCCGCCTGTCACGGGCACGCGCCGCGCTGAAAAAGAAGCTGGAGGGAACAGGTCTGCTTTAATTTACAAAATATTCATAAATTAAGCGGAACTTTATTGAAAATGATTCGTCTACATATACAGAACCACAAAAACGAGAAGGGAGGAATGTGAAATGGGAAACGAAAAAAATTGCGACAGCGTGATCTCGGAAATGCTTTCCGACTTTGCTGATCTTTCGCCCGAGGCTTTGGCTCATGTCGAAAGCTGCAAAAAGTGCAAGGCAGAGCTTGAAAAGATCAAAAAGCTTGATGCTTTGTTGGAATCCGCAGCCCCTGCCGTACCAAGCATGAAAGACGCGGTTCTTTCAAAAATCGAGCGCGAAAACATCTCCCCTGCCCCCGTCACATCGCCTCGCAGACATATTCCCTTTGGCACCATAGCCGCCGCAGCGGCAGTCTTTGCTGTGGGAATACTCGTTTACAAGGGCGATATTCTTGACAAGGTAAACAACGTCGAAAAAGGCAGCGACATGATCTATGTTGCAGATCTGGAGGCTGCCGAAGAAGAAGCAAGCGACGTACTTGATCTTTCGTGCGACAGCGCACAGGGGATATTTTTGGCGGCTCCCGAAACCGACAAAGCTCCAACCGTGATGTATTCGAAAGACGAAACCGACGATGTAACCGAAAGTGTTGAAGCCGAAGCCGAAAACACAGCCCCCGAGGAGCACAAAAGCCTGCAATCGGCAAAACCCGAAAACGCAGAGGACGAAAAGAGCAACGGTATAGTGGAAAAAGACCACCTTCTTTCAACAGCTCCTCCCCACTTAACCGACGGCGGAAAGAACACCGTTTCCCCCCTGGGACGCGACAATGTTTCGGACAAATCAGAGGTCGACGGCACGCAAGGCATAAACGATGCCGCAAACGAAGATGTCCGCGCACCCCTTTCCGACAAAACGGGCGAAACCACCGCGGCGTTTGATCCCACAGGCACAGACACGGGCACAGGCGCAGGCGCAGGCAGAGGATCAAGCGGAGGCGCGAGTATGGGTGGCGGCGGAGTTGCCAAAGCTCCGGATGATCCCAAATACGACGAATTTGAGGAAGATGACGTTCGCCTTCAGACCACGACGTTTGATTTCAACGCATTTCTTTCAAAAATAACAAAGGACAGCGATGCCGCCGAGATATACAAGGTGCTTTCGCAGTTCTATCCCGACGCCATATCCTACGAAACCTTTGAAAATTCCGACCCCGACGAATATCTTGCCTTTGTCATGTCGATCGAGGATTTTGAAAGCGAGTACACCGAAAGCGCATTTTTGAGCTTTTGCGGAAAGATACTTTTTGTGGGATATAAAAACACCGAGGTGTTATAAATAGCAATTGCACAACCCATTAACTTAAGTTTTTTGATAAAACTTTTTTACAAAAAAGTTTTCGGATTTTTAAGGCGGAGCCTTAAATCGCTCTCCGCAGAGAGCGAAATATCCTTTGCCTTCAAAAAGCGCAGGAGAGGGTGAATTTTCAACCGTTTCGCGGTTGAAAAGAGGGAGAACCCTCGCCGGGGGTTCTCTCTTAATTATTTCAAGAAAAATATTTTGTCGACAGATAGCGGTTGCAGGTTCGTTCCTGCAACCTTTTTTTATTTTCTGCCCTGCGCATTTTCTTTCTTTTTTGGGAAATACTTTGTGTATAAGAAAAATCTGCGAGGTATCTTATGCACAATTGCAAAGTGGAAATATGCGGAGTAAATACGTCAAAGCTTGCCGTTCTTTCGGGCGCCGAAAAAGCAGAGCTTTTAAGGCGCACAAAAGAAGGGGACCAAAAAGCCCGCGAGGCTTTGATAAACGGAAATCTGAAGCTTGTTTTAAGCGTTATCCGACGCTTTTCGTCCCGTGGGGAAAACCCCGACGATCTTTTTCAGATCGGCTGTATCGGGCTGATCAAAGCCATCGACAATTTTGATATGACCCTGGGTGTACAGTTCAGCACCTATGCCGTACCCATGATAATCGGCGAGCTTCGCCGATTTTTGCGCGATAACAACGTCATCCGCGTTTCGCGCTCGACCCGCGACCTTGCCTATCGGGCGCTGAACGTCAAAGAAACGCTTGTTTCAAAGCTTGGCCGCGAGCCGTCGATCGAGGAAATCGCCAAAGAGCTTGACACCCCCAAGGAGGAGGTGGTAAACGCCCTTGACGCCATAGTTGACCCGATTTCGCTTTACGAGCCGGTTTTTTCGGAAAACGGCGATTCGATATACGTTATGGATCAGATCAGCGACACCAAAAACACCGACGAAAGCTGGCTGCAAAAGATTGCCATTTCCGAGGCCATCCGCTCACTTCCCGAGCGTGAGCGCAATATCATTGAGTTTCGCTTTTTTGCAGGGAAAACACAAATGGAGGTGGCACAGGAAATACACATCAGCCAGGCGCAGGTGTCGCGGCTTGAAAAAGGTGCTCTTTTGCAGATAAAAAAGCAGATATAACCGTCGCTTTTTGCAAATGTTTGCCGTTTGACAAATTTTACCTCATGGTATATAATGGAATCATCAAAACCCCACGGGAGGCAGACATGACAAAAAGAATGGTTTTTTCGCCCAAGCTTTGCGATACAAGGCTTTTTGGCGAAACGGCAAGACGTGCCGAGGTTTTCTTTGAAAACCGCTTTTTCTCGGATTTTGCAAAAAACGAAGTTTTTAAAGAGGCCGAGGAAGTCTTCAAAAACATGATAGACGACGAACAGCCAAAATTCGGCATCTGGCAGGGAGAATTTTGGGGAAAACAGATTCTCAGTGCCATCGAGGTTTATAAATACAAAAACAGCGAAAAGCTGAAAGAGCTTATCGAAAATTCCGCAAAAAAGGTCATCTCCTACGCTCGCGAGGACGGCTATATCGGCTCCTACCGCGATTCGAAAAACGTGGTGCTTGACAAAAGCGTGGAGGGTGCCAGCAACTGGAACATCTGGGGCAGAAAATATACCCTTTGGGGACTTGTGGGAGTATACGAAATCACAGGCAACCAAGAGATCCTTGACGCCGCCGAAAAATTTGCCGTCCAGCTTATCGACGAGCTTCATGCCGAAAATATCGAGATAAGAAACACCGGAACTTTTTCGGGTATGCCCAGCTGTTCGATCCTGAAACCCATGCTTTTGCTTTATCGTCACACAAACAACAAGAAATTTCTTGATTTTTCACTTCACGATATCGCCGACAATTGGGAGCGCGAGGACGGCGCCATGCCAAACCTTATTAAAAATTCCCTTTCGGGCAAAAAGGTGGCAGATTGGTACCCCGAACCGGGGCTTTGGGCAAAGGCATACGAAATGATGTCCTGCTTTGAGGGCATTATGGAGCTTTATCTCGTGACGGGTGAGGAGAAATATTTCGACGCCGTAAAGATATTTGCGGATAACATCACCGAGCACGAAAAAAACGTTCTCGGAAGCGTGGCTTTCAACGATATGTTTGCAGACGCGAAATATGCAATAAACACCCTTAGCGAACCCTGCGATTCGATACACTACATGCGCCTTTGCTACGAGCTTTATATCCTGACTGATGATATAAAATATATCCACGCCTTCGAGACCTGCTATTTCAACGCCTTCATGGCAGGGCTGTATCACGATTGGGCATCGCGCGCCGTCAGAAGTGCAGGCAGACATATGTGGACAAACCAGGCAGGCATGAAATATCAACACTGCTGTCTGAACAACATGGCACGCGGCATTCTGCGCTACAACGAGCTTGCCGTGGTGCAAACAGAAGAATTTGTAACAGTCAACCTTTTTGACGAATTTTTTGCAAAGCTTGCCTATGACGGCGGTGAATGTGAAATATCAATTTCGGGCGGTTTCTTCGAGAACAAGCCCGTCGGCATCTGCGCGAAGTTTAATGGAAATGCAAAAAAGCTCCGTGTAAGAATCCCCCATTGGTGCGAAAACTTCTCTATTTCGGCAAGCGGAAAAAGGGAAAGCGGATATTTCGAAATCGACACCGTGGGAGACATCGACTTTTCGGTAAGCTTTGATATGAAACCCATTGTACACGAGTTTGACGGCATCCCTTGTGATGGCGAATGGCATCTTTTCCGCTGGGCAAGCGATTATGCCAAGGTGTGCACCGTCCCCCACGAGCTTTTTATCACCGAGAAAAAATGCACCTTCACCTATGGGCCTCTGCTTCTTGCCAAAAGCAAAAAATGCGGCAACACCGAAGCCGAGATATTTGACACACCTGCCGTTTGTGCAGATACCAAAATCGACCTTGAGCTTGTGAAAAAAGACGGCACCTATCTTGCCTTTGATGCACGATTTGACGCCGACGGCAAAAAGTTTGCAACCACCCTGTGCGATTTTGCATCCTGCGCCAACGACAGGCTTGAGGACGACAGGTATTTTTGCATTTATTTTTGATTTCGGTGGTATTATTCGCCCAAAACCGCCAAAGGCAATATCGCTTTGACTACAGCCCAAATACACTGCACAGCAATATCACTCGCCGAAAGGCGAATAAAAACGCCCGGGTGTTCCAAAGAACACCCGGGCATCGTTTTTATGCTTTACAATATAAATTATTCAGCAACTGTAATTGCAGTAATGTGGGGATTTGCGCCCTGGTACCAGTAGAGGAAAGCTTCAACGTCAACAACGTCGCCTGCTTCGAGCTCGCCCACTGTCTTATAAACGTCGGAATCTTCGCCTGTGAGGTAAATTTCTACACAGAAATCATAGGAAGCACCGTCAAGACCGAGGGTGAGGTAAATGTCGTCGCCGGGTTCGCCGTTCTTGTATTCAACAGCTTCAACTGTGAGGCCCTTGAAAGAAACGAGCTTGTTCTGGTGGTCGATGAGTTCGTCCTTGCCGAGAAGAGCTGTTGCGTCAAAAGCTTCTGCAATGTATTCGCCCTCGATGATCTCGAAGGTTGCATCCACAATTTCAACTTCGCCTTCCCATTCAGCCTTGTAACCCTTTACAAGGATGTGTGTGCCGGGAACGAGCTTTGCATAGTCTTCTTCGGAGCATGCCATTTCATAGAGGAAGTAAGCACCGTCTTCGTCCTGGGTGTAAACGGTTGCCTTGTTGTCCCACCAGGACTGCTTGCCCTGAACGTATGCGTCGATAACAACTGCTTCGTCAATTGCGGCTGCGGCATATTCTTCATATGTCATAACCTTTACTTCTTCTTCAGTTTCGCCTTCGCCTTCGGTTTCGGTTTCGCCTTCGCCTTCGGTTTCAGCTTCGCCTTCAACTGCTTCGCCTTCGCCGTCTGTTTCGGCTTCGCCTTCAACAGCTTCGCCTTCGCCGTCAACGTTTTCTTCTACGTTTTCTTTTTCTGTTGTGCAGGCTGCAAATGTGAGTGCAAGCGAGAGAGCACAAAGAACTGTCAGAAACTTTTTCATTTTCATAAATCTCCTTTTTTAATTTTTGGATTTTCATCCAATTACATCAAATATTATACATCAATTTGCCGATAAGTCAATAGGCGGCGTTATTTTTTTCGTTTTTTTCGCAAGCTTGCCAAAAAATAGATGCCAATGATCGCCCACATAGTGCAAAGCACAGACAAAAGCACCACAGAGCCTGTGGGAAGTTTCCGATCTGCCGTATCAGACGGAGCTTTTTCGCTTGCGCCGCCCTCTTTTATCATATCGCTGTCAAGACTGCACAGCGAAACAACGTTTGAAAAAAGCTCGTCAATATATTTTTCGTCCACCGTTTCTTTTCGTCTGACCGATTTGGTAACGCTTTCAATAAGCGTGCCTGCCGCATCACGCAGCGAGGTGGAGCCGTTGAAAACAGGGGTGACAAAGGTGTTTTGCGTGTTTTCGATAAGAAGCTTTGACGCCTTTATCTTGATGTCGTAGTATTTGTCATTATCCTCCCCCTCGCGCGAGAGATAGTCGACGTATTCATCGCTTTCTTGCGCCTTGAGGGTAACGGGGACATAGCCCTCGGTCTGAGAATAGGCTATCTGCACCTCGTTTGTCAGAAGATACTGGGTGAAGATCCAGGATGCCATAACCTCCCCCTCGTCCTCTTTGCCAAAAATGCACACCGAAGGCCCCTGCGAGATCATCACGGGGTTTTCGGGGTCGATCTGGGGAATGGGACGCACGACAGTTTCAAATTCCACAAGGTTTTCGGGGGCAATGTCGATAAGGGGGGCGTTTGAACCCATCCATGTGGCACCCGCCGTGGAATCGACGGCAAAAATGCACTGACCGGCGTTTAAGAAGTTTGCAGGATAACCTGATATCTTGAAGGTGGAAAAAGCTCCTTCCTTTGTGTTTTCTGCCACCTGCGAAAGAATGTCCCTTGTAGTGCCGTTGAAAATATAGATATTTCCGCTGTCATCGGAATATCCGGCGCCGTACTGGCGCAAAAGCTGGATCATCATGTTGTCGGTAGACTTATATATGAAGGGGAGCATGGTCTTTTTGCCGTTGACAAGAAAGTTTCCGTTTTCATCCTTTTTTGCCGCAGCGCGCGATACTTCGAAAACAAAATCCCATGTCAGAACGTCGGGGATGGTATATCCCAGCTTTTCAACGTAATCGCGGTTGATATACATTGCCTCTGTCGAGCGCATATAGGGCAGGGCATAATAATCTTCGCCAAAGGCACATTCCGAAAGAAATTTCGGCACGATCTCGTCTTTTTTCGGCGAATCAAAGCGAAGTGCTGTGCCGCCAAGGCCGTATTTTTCGTTGGACATAAGCCCGTTCAGCGGAACAACGGTGTTTTCACCTGTCATATATGTTGCGATATGGTCGGGATAGGTTATGCAGACGTTGGGGGTGGTGTTGGTGGAAATATTGGTGATAACGTCGTTGTATATCTTGCCATAGTCGTTGTAAAGGCGAAGATTTACCTTGATATTCGGATAGAGCTTTTGGAAATCCTCTATCGTTTTTTCGTAAATGGCAATCTGGGTTTTGTTTGTGTCGTTTTTAGCCCAGAAGGTGATCTCGTGATTTTTTGTTTCATCAAACTCTGCCGAAAGGTACGGGTCGTTTTCCAAAACGTACACTTCCACCTTGCCCTGTTCTTCCTTGGGCACTATTTTTCCGTGGCAGGATGCAAGTGACAGAAGAAATATAGCACAAAAAAGCGCTGAAAGCATTCTTTTCATCCCTTTGTACCTCCTCTTGCAACCCCTGCCATGATCTTTTTGCGGAAGATCAGAAAAAGGATTATCAGCGGTATTGATATCACAACCACCGCCGCCATCATGGCAGGAATGTCCTCGCGGCCAAAGCCGTTTTCGCGGATCTCCTGAATACCGTTTGAAACGAGATAGTAGTTTTTGTCATAGGTGATAAGCCTCGGCCAGACGTAGGAGTTCCAGCATTCGATCACTTTCAGTATCGTCACGGTGACGATGGTGGGCTTGCAGATGGGGATCATCACCTTGAAAAGGTATTTCAGATCGCCTGTGCCGTCGACCTTGGCGGCATAGTAAAGCTCGTCGGGGATCTGCGCAAAGTTTTCTTTGAGAAGATAAATGTAAAATACCGACATCACCGACGGCAGTATCAGTCCCGTAAAGCTGTTGCGCAGCTCAAGGTTTGTGATCGTCGTGTAGTTTGTGATGATAACAAGCTCGTTCGGTATCATCATCAGGGCAAGGAAAAGGGTGAAAACCAGGTTTTTGCCCTTGAAATTAAGGCGTGCAAAGGCAAAAGCCGCAGGCACAATGACCACAAGCATTATTGCCGTTGTGGCAAGGGTGAATATGACAGTGTTCAGAAAATACCGCGCAAGGGGCACTTCTGTAAACGCCTTTACGTAGTTTTCAAAGGTTGGGGAAAGGGTGAAAAACTGCGGAACATATTCGGAATTGTATGCGGCATAGCTTTTTACCGACGAAAGGAGCATCCAGTAAAAGGGCAAAAGCACCATGATGCCCCAAACGGCAAGCATTGTGTAGGTGACAGTCTTCAGCACGTTTTTTCTGATCGCCGCCGAACGTTCGATCCTTTTGAAATCAATATTTTTGTTCATTTCGTACCTCCTGTCTCAATAATGCACATGTTTTTTGCTGACCAGAAGGTTTATGCAGGTGATGGTGAGGATTATGACAAAAAGTATGATGGCGGCGGCAGATGCATACGAGGGGAAACCGCCTCCTGCGCCGTACAGCTTGTCATATATATATCCCACAAGAGTGTTCATTTCTGCAGCATTCAGCTCTGTGCCAAAGAGCGCCACGGCATCGCTGTATGCCTTGAACGCGCCGATAAATCCCGTGACAACCAGATAAAAAATCATGGGGGAGATCATGGGCAGGGTTATCTTGCGGAATGTACGCCATTTTGACGTGCCGTCAACCTTGGCGGCGTTGTAATAATCTTTTTTCACCGATGCAAGGGCAGAGGTGAGAATAAGTACCTTGAAGGGCAAAACCACCCAGATGGTGTAAAGACACAGGGTAAACATCTTTGCGGCATAAGGGCCGTCGATAAAATCGACCATCTGCACCCCAAAGAGCGACAAAAAGCTGTTTACAAGTCCCACCGACTGCTCCGAGCAGTCGAAAAGTATCATAAATACAAGGCCGACTGCAAGGGTGTTTGTGACATAGGGCAGAAAATAAAGGGTCTGGAACATGTTTCTAAGCGCTTTTATCGAATTGAGGCCCATGGAGATGGCAAGGGCGATGACCGTTGAAAGGGGCACCGTTATCACAACGAGGATAAAGGTGTTTTTCAGCGCCTGCAAAAAATACGGATCGCGCAGGACGTGAAGATAGTTGCCGACACCCACGCCTGTTGACGTGCCCGAGGCGAAATTGAAATTTTCCTCGAAGGAATAGATAAAAACGTCGATCAGCGGATAAACGAGAAAAGCGCCGATGAAAAGAATGGCAGGCAGAAGATAAAGCCAGGCCTTGCGGTTGTTGTTTTCCATATAGCTTTTTTCTCCTTCGTCAGAGTCTTATTCTTTCTTCAGTTTTTTTGTCAAAAACAAGTATCTTCGAGGGCTTTATGCGGAAATTCACGTCACCCTTTGCCTTGTTTATGACGTCCTCGGTACTGATGATGGCGCGGAAGGGGTTTGAGATCGCCTTTTCGTGTGAGCAGATGGCACTGCTGTCGCGACCCATAACCTCAACACGCGAAAGGTTGCACACAAATTCGCCGTCGTCACAAGGCACAAAGCCTTCGGGACGGATGGCAACGAAAACGTCTTTTTCTTCGGTGTTTTTTCCGCCCTCGTATACACAGCTTTCGCCGATATATACCTTTCCGCCCGATATTCTGCCGTCAAAGACGCAGATGGGCGGAGTGCCGAGAAATTTTGCAACGAAAAGGTTTGTCGGGTCGTCATATACCCTTTGCGGCTCGCCGATCTGATGCACAACGCCGTCCTTCATAACCACGATAAGGTCGGATATGCTCATGGCTTCGTCCTGGTCGTGGGTGACAAAAACTGTGGTTATGCCGGTTTCGTTCTGAATGCGGCGTATCTCCTCACGGGTCTGCAGGCGCAGACGGGCGTCAAGGTTCGAAAGAGGCTCGTCAAGAAGCAGCACACGGGGAGTTTTTACAAGGGCGCGGGCAATGGCAACACGCTGCTGCTGACCGCCCGAAAGCTCGGAGGGCTTGCGCTCCATCAGCTCGTCGATCTGCACAAGCTTTGCGGCGGCGTGCGCTTTTTCAAGCATGGCTTCCTTTGAAAGCTTGTTTTTGCCCTTCAGATTTTCGAGGGGAAAAAGAATGTTTTGCAGTACCGTCAGGTGGGGATACAGAGCGTAGTTTTGGAACACAAGTCCTACTCCGCGGTTTTCGGCAGGAAGCTCGGTGACGTCGTCGTCGCCGAAAAATATCTTTCCCTCGGTGGGCTTTACAAGTCCGCTGATAAGGTTGAGAGTGGTGCTTTTTCCACAGCCCGAAGGACCGAGAAGACCAATAAGCTTTCCGTCGGGAATGACAAAATCAAAGTTGTTCACAGCGTAAACGTCGGGGGCATTTTTGCCTCTGCCGGGGTATTTTTTTGTAAGGTGAGATAAAGTGACCTGCATAACCTTTTCCTCTTTTTGCATTTACTTTTAAGCTTTAAAACAGCTTTTCATCCTATTATACCATACTAATTGCGTTTCGGCAATAAATAATCGGCTTTTTTTACATTTTTCTGCCGTACGCGGCAAAAAACGAAAAAAATGTCTGTTGTTGCAAAAAACTTTCATATTTAAGTGATTTACTTATTGCAATATTTTCTGTTTTGTGGTACAATAGTATAAATATTTCGATTTTTCGAGATAAGTTCATCAATTTTAAGGAGTATTACAATGGAAGTTTTGGCATTTGTGCTTTATTTTGTTGCAATGCTTGGAATTGGAGTTTTCTTCTTTTTCAAGTCAAGAAGCAAAAGCGAAGCTGACTATTTTCTCGGCGGACGTTCGATGGGTCCGTGGGTAACCGCAATGAGCGCCCAGGCGTCTGATATGAGCGCATGGCTGCTTATGGGTTTCCCGGGAAGCGTTCTTGCGTTTGGTCTCGGACAGGCATGGATCGGTATCGGTCTTGCTTTGGGTACCACACTTAACTGGATATTCGTTGCAAAAAGACTCAGAAAGTTTTCCAAGGCGGCAGGCGATTCCATCACCTTCCCCCAGTATCTTTCCAACAGATTTGCAACCGCAAACCCTGCGCTGAAGATAATCTGCGCCATCGTTTTCCTCATCAGCTTCACCATCTACGTTGCTTCTGCTTTCTCGGCAGGCGCAGACGTTTTCACCCAGCTTTTCCCCTCTCTTAAAAGAATGTACGCAATGATAATCTTTGCCGTCATCATTCTTATCTACACCTTCCTTGGCGGTTTCAAGGCTGTTTGCTGGACCGACTTTTTCCAGGGACTTCTGATGCTCGTGGCTCTTCTTGCAGTGCCGATTGTTGCGGCAACCACAATGAATCTTGACAAGGCTGCCCTTACAGAGGTTTATACCTACGTAGAAGGCGGCGTGACAAAGGAAGCGGCTTTCGGAGCAAGCGTGTTCGGCGCAAGCTGGCAGGAGATCGTTACAGGTCTTTCGTGGGGACTCGGATATTTCGGAATGCCCCATATCCTCGTCCGCTTCATGTCTATTGAAAAGCCCAGCAAGATCAAAAAGTCTGCTATCGTTGCTATCATCTGGGTACTTATCACTCTCGTTGCGGCAATCCTTATTGCATATATCGGCAGAATGGCAGTCGGCAAGGAGCTTATTCAGGACGCAGGAAATCAGAAGCTCGTCTTCATCGCTCTTGCAAGAAAGCTTTTCCCGCCCTTCCTTGCAGGTATCCTTCTTGCGGCGATCATCGCGGCTTCCATGTCTACTGCTGACTCTCAGCTGCTGGTTGCATCTTCTTCCTTTACCAGCGATATTTACAAGCCCATCATCAGAAAGAACGCATCCGAAAAAGAAACCCTTTGGGTCGGACGTGTCGTTGTTGTTATCATTGCAGTGATCGCCTTCTTTATCGCCAGCAACGGCGGCAGCGGCGCACAGGCTATCATGAACATGGTTGAAAATGCCTGGGGACTTTTTGGTGCATCGTTTGGTCCTGCGGTTCTGCTTTCTCTCTTCTGGAGAAGATTTACCTATCTTGGCGCAGTTGCGGGTATCGTTGTCGGTGCGGTGGTGGATATCGTATGGTTGCTTTACCTCACAGCGCCCACAGGCGTTTACGAGATCCTTCCCGGCTTCGTCGCAAGTGCCGTTGTTTGTATCGTCGTTTCGCTTATCGACAAAAAGCCTTCGCAGGAGGTTCTTGCGATCTTTGACCGCGCAACAGACAAGTCGATCGACGACTGATTTTATCATCACAAAGAGACGGGTTTTCCCGTCTCTTTTTTATTAGTCTCTGTCCTACATGAGTATTGGTGAACAAAAAATATACATTTTTTAAGATAATTATGCGTAAATAGATGACAAATAGGCAAAAAAATGCTACAATATAGTTAGATATTGAAACTTTTTACAATCTATATAGATAGAAAGATTTCGACAAATAAGAATTTGACGGAGGTTATGTATGCTTGAAAAAATGAGTGATTTCTTTGAAGCAAGACTTGACGGATATGATGAGCATATGATGACTAACATCGAATCCGCAGATGAGTTCTATCCCTTTACAGCAAAGCAATTGCCGACCGCTGAAAATTGCCATATACTTGATTTGGGGTGTGGCACGGGATTGGAGTTAGAAGAATACTATCTGCTAAATCCATCTGTAAGGATAACAGGTATTGATTTGTCACAAGGAATGTTATCGGCTTTGAAAAAGAAATTTTCCGACAAAGACATTACTTTGATTTGCGGCTCCTATTTTGATGTGCCTTTTGGTATGTCCTTGTTTGATGGTGCGGTATCGGTGGAGAGTTTGCACCATTTCACAAAGGTAGAAAAAGTCCCTTTATACACCAAACTGCATAGAGCATTAAAAGACGGTGGATATTTTGTGCTGACGGACTACTTCTCTTTGACTGATGAAGAAGAACAGATGCACCGACAAAACTTGATTGAATTGAAAGCAGAGCAAGGGATTGCCGATGATGAGTTTTACCATTATGACACCCCACTTACAGTAAGACACGAAACAGAAGCACTTCTGGAAGCAGGCTTTTCTTCTGTTGAGGTGCTGAAAAATTGGGGAGCAACCTATACAATTAAAGCAGTTAGATAAATTCCAATTTATTGAACTAAACAGCACATATATTCTAAAAGGAGCAAGGTTGAAATACCCCTTGCTCCCTCTCATTTTCTATTATGTATTCATAAAAAGGTCATTTATGCATACCAATACTTATCTTATACAGATACTTTTATTATTATCACAAAATCGGTTGAAAAAAACGTATGTGTGTGGTAAAATAATTAAAATAGCATTTTGTGAGGTAAAACATGAAATTCTGGAAAAATCTTCTTCTCATCTGCGCAGGCATTGTCGTCGGTTCGCTGGTGTCAAAGGTTGCCGCAGGGGTAAAATATTTGTCGTGGCTGGCATACGGCCTTGATTTTGGCACATCCTCACCCGTCACAGTAAACCTTGGGGTTATAGATCTGACGCTGGGCGTCAATATCAACATAACCGTTGCCGTCATCATCTTTGTTGCCGCGATCTACGCTTTGGGCAGAAAGATATTGAGGTGACAGCGTATGCGCATAATCCTTGCATCAAAATCTCCCCGACGCATCGAGCTTTTGCGCTCGCTGGGGCTTGACATTGAGATCTGCCCTGCCGACGTTGACGAAAACATCGACGAGGTGACCGAAAAACCGCACGAGGCGGTTACCCTTCTTGCATCTCGCAAGGCACAGGCAATAGCCCAAAAGCTTTGCGACCCCGCCGCTCTTATAATTGCCGCGGACACCCTTGTTTACAAGGACAAAACGTTGCTTGGCAAGCCGCGCGACGAGGACGAGGCTTTTTCGATGCTTCGCGCCCTTTCGGGCGATCAGCACAGCGTTTACACCGGCATCTGCGTGGCATACGGCGGAAAATTTGCAAAAAAAGCCGTTGAGACCGCGGTGTTTTTCCGCAATCTTTCGGACGACGAAATAGAAAACTATGTTAAAAGCGGCGAGCCGATGGATAAAGCGGGGGCATACGGCATCCAGGGACGCGCCTGCCTTTTTGTAAAGGGCATCGAGGGCGACTATTTCAACGTGGTGGGGCTTCCGCTCACCGAGCTTTTTGAAATGATAAAAGAAAGCTTTGGCATTTCCTACGATCAAATGATATAAATTTGGGGAGCTTTTTTAAAATGGATTTTGTTCATCTTCATCTTCACTCGGAATACAGTCTTCTTGACGGCGCCTGCCGTGTCAAGAACATTCCTGCCCGCGCAAAAATGCTCGGGCAAAAAAGTGTTGCCGTCACCGACCACGGAGTTATGTACGGTGCGGTGGAATTTTTCCGCGAGTGCAAGAAGAACGACATAAAGCCCATCATCGGTTGCGAGATATATCTTGCCCCCCGCAGTCGGTTTGACAAGGAAAAGCAGGATCTTGACTACAGCCACTTTGTGCTTTTGTGCAAAAACGAGGTGGGATACCGCAATCTTGTCGCCATTGTATCCGAGGGATATGTCAGCGGTTTTTATGCAAAGCCGAGGGTGGATCTTGACTTTTTGCGCGAGCATTCCGACGGTCTTGTGGCGCTTTCCGCCTGTATCAGCGGCATTATACCAAAGCTTATCCTTGCGGGCGAGTTTGACAAAGCTCTTGAAAAGGCCGCCGAGTTTGAAGATATCTTCGGCAAGGGCAATTTTTTTCTTGAAATGCAGGATCACGGCATTCCCGAGCAAAAAACCGTCAACGCTTCTTTAAAGATGATATCGGCAAAAACGGGCATTCCCCTTGTTGCTACCAACGACGTCCACTATCTTGAAAAATCCGACAGCGAAGCCCAAAGGGCGCTGATGTGTATTCAGACCAACACCACCATCGACGGTGCCGAGCAGGTTGGTTTTCCCACCGAAGAATTTTATATGAAAAGCGGCGAGGAAATGTTTGCCCTTTTCCGCGACACTCCCGAGGCGATCGAAAACACGGCAAAAATTGCCGATATGTGCTCGTTTGAGTTTGATTTTTCAAAAATATTCCTTCCTGCTTTTTATCCCCCCGATGGGCTTACTCCCAAAGAATATCTATACAAGCTTGCCTACGAGGGACTTTCCGAGCGTGCGGCGCAGGCACAGAAAAACGGCGAGAGCATTGACACCGAAAAGTACAAAGAGCGCATAGAATACGAGCTTTCGGTCATCTGCGAGATGGGATATGCCGAATATTACCTGATCGTGCGCGATTTTATCCACCATGCAAAAAGCCGAGGCATTCCCGTAGGCCCGGGCAGAGGCTCGGGCGCAGGCAGTCTTTGTGCCTTTTGCCTTGGTATAACCGACGTTGACTCTATTAAATACAATCTTCTCTTCGAGCGATTTTTAAATCCCGAGCGTGTCAGCATGCCCGACTTTGACATCGACTTCAGCGACGAAAGACGAGGCGAGGTCATTGAATACGTTGCGCAAAAATACGGCGCAGACCACGTTTCACAGATCGTCACCTTTGGAACGCTGAAGGCGCGCGCCGTTATCCGCGACGTCGGGCGAGTTATGGGTTTTTCGTATTCCGAGGTGGACGCCGTGGCCAAGCTTGTGCCGCAGTTTCTTGACGTCACCATCGACCAGGCTCTTGACATCGTTCCCGAGTTAAAGAAGATATACGATGAGGATTACAGGCTGAAAAAGCTGATCAATCTTTCGCGCTCGCTGGAGGGTATGCCAAGACACGCCTCGATGCACGCGGCAGGCGTTGTCATCACCGACCGCCCCGTTTCGCACTACGTTCCCCTTGCCGTAAACCACGATACTGTGGTCACGCAGTATACCATGAACGATATTGCCGATCTCGGACTTTTGAAGATCGACTTTCTGGGGCTTAAATATCTTTCTATCATCGACCGCGCCGAAAAAGAAGTCAGAAAAAATCTGCCCGATTTTGATATAACAAAGGTGCCGCTTGACGACAAGAAAACCTTTTTGCTTCTTGCCGACGGCAACACCGAGGGCATTTTCCAGCTGGAATCTGCAGGAATGCGCAGTCTTTTGCAAAGAATGCGACCTCAGACAGTGGAAGACATCACCGCCGCCATATCCCTTTATCGCCCGGGCCCCATGGATTCCATACCAAAATACATCGACAACCGCAAAAATCCCCAAAACATCAAATATTCCGACGAGCGTCTGCGCCCCATTCTTGAGGTGACCAACGGATGCATCGTCTATCAGGAACAGGTCATGCAGATCTGCCGTGTGCTTGCCGGATATTCCTATGGCAGGGCAGACATCGTCCGCCGCGCCATGTCCAAGAAAAAAGCAGGCGTGATGGAGGAAGAACGCGAAGTTTTTATAAAAGGCGCTCTTGCAAACGGAGTTTCCGAAAAGGCGGCACGCGAGATATTTGATGATATGGCGGATTTTGCAAAATACGCCTTCAACAAATCCCACGCCGCGTCCTATGCTTTTCTTGCTTATCGCACGGCATACCTTAAGGCGCATTTTCCAAAGGAATACCTGGCATCCATCCTCACGGTATACCTTGAAAACGAGCACAAGCTCAACCTTTATATCTCCGAGTGCAAAAAACTCGGCATAAAGGTGCTTCCCCCCGACATAAACGGTTCGCAGGCATATTTTACCGTCTGCGGCGACCACATCCGCTTTGGCTTTCTTGCCATCAAAAACGTGGGCGCAAGCGTTATCGGCGAGCTTGTGGCACAGCGTGAAAAAAACGGAAATTTCAAAAGCTTCGAAGATTTTCTGCTTCGAATGCCCACCATCAACAAAAGAATGCTCGAAAGCCTGATAAAATGCGGCGTTTTCGACAGCTTCGGCATCTACCGCTCGCGGCTTCTCACCGTTTTTGAATCGGCACTTGACACTGTTGCGCGCCGAAACCGATCGCAGATAACAGGACAGATGGATCTTTTCTCGTCTGATGACGGGGAGGGCGAAGGCGAGCTTGCCCTGTCGGTTGACTATCCCGATATTCCCGAAATGACAAGAAAAGAGCTTTTGCTGATGGAAAAGGAAACGGCAGGCATCTATCTTTCGGGACACCCCATACTTGATTACACCCAGGCAAAGGAAAGCCTGCACGCCGTTGACATTTCGGAAATCGTCGCATCGTTTGGCGACGAAGGCACCGGCGTTTTCCGCGAAAAAGACCGCGTAAACCTTATCGGCATCATCGCATCCAAAAAGATAAAAATAACAAAAAACGAAACGAAAATGGCTTTTCTTGAGTTTGAAGACATGACGGGAATAATGGAGGTCATCGTTTTTCCCAACGTTTTCGAACAGTTCTCGTCAAGGCTCGAGGACGACGCCGTGATCGCCCTGTCCGGTGAAATTTCGGTTAAAGAATCAATAGGCGATGAGGCGCGAGAAGAAGCAAAGCTGATCTTGCGCTCGGTGCTGCCGATTGCCGAAAACGGCAACGAACAGCCGAAAGTAAAGGTGTATCAGCCCGAAAAGAGTCCGCAAACCGCCCCCTCCCCCACACCAACGGCAAAGCCACAGGCAAAAGATCAGGGCGCAGACAGCGTGGACTGCCTGTATCTAAAGCTCTCGTCGCAGGACACGGGGGATTTTGAAAGAGTTTGCGATCTTCTTGATATTTTTTCGGCACAAGGGCAAAAAACCCCCGTTTTTCTCTATTTTGACGACACCAAAAAGCTGGTGCGCCGCGGAGAAAACATTGAGCTTTCCGAAACGCTCTACAAGCTGCTTTGCGACATCCTTGGCAAAGAAAATGTGGCTGTAAAGTCAAAAAAGCTTGACAAATAAATATCAAATGGTATAATTTTTATAGAACTATTGAAAGAGGTACGAAAAATGCTTGAAACAAGAGTTATCGAATGTGATCTGTGCGTTGTCGGCGGCGGCATTTCGGGCATGTGTGCGGCAATTTCGGCGGCACGCCACGGAGCAAAAACCGTGCTTATGCACGAGCGCCCCATGCTCGGCGGAAACGCTTCGTCTGAGATCAGAATGTGGATTTCGGGTGCAGGCGCAGCAAACATGGAAACAGGCATCATCCAGGAGATCGAAATAGAAAACTTCTACCGCAACCCCACGAAGAATTATCACATCTGGGACAGCATTCTTTATGACTTTGTAAAGAGAGAAGAAAACATCACTCTGCTGCTCAACTGCTCGTGCATGGATGCCACCTGTGAGGACGGCGATTTTGAATACGGCAGAAGCCGCAGAATAACCTCTGTCAAAGGTTATCAGATGACCACCCAAAGATTTATCGAAGTAAAGGCAAAATATTTTGCCGACTGTTCGGGCGACAGTATTCTTGCACCTCTCACCGATGCAAAGTTTATGCGCGGACGCGAAGCAAAGGACGCCTTTGGCGAGGCTACCCACGTGGAAAAGAAAGACGATCTTACCATGGGCATGAGCTGTCTTATCACCGGCCGCGAAACCAACCGCGAGGTGGAATTTATCCCCTCCGAGCGCATCACAAAGCTTGGTGACGAGCATTTCAAATTCCGCACCCCGGATATGAGAGCCGAACACGAAAACTTTTGGTATCTCGAGCTGGGCGGCAACCGCGACTCGATCGGCGACACCGAAGAAGTGCGCGACGAGCTGATCGGCCTTGCCCTTGGCACATGGGATTATATCAAAAATTCGGGCAATTACGAATATTGCAAGACCTACGATCTGGACTTTCTCGGCTTTTTGCCCGGCAAGCGCGAAAGCCGCAGAATGACAGGCGAATACATCATCAATTCCAACGATATCCTCGGCGACAGACAGTTTGACGACGTTGTTGCCTATGGCGGATGGCCCGTGGACGACCATTATCCCGACGGCTTCTATCACAAGGGCACCCCCAACACCGATTTCAAAACACCCCCTTGCTATCAGATCCCTTATCGTTGCCTGTATTCCGCAAACATCGACAACCTTTTCTTTGCGGGCAGAAACATCAGCGCATCCCACATGGCTCTTTCTTCCACCCGTGTAATGCGCACCTGCGGTCTGCTCGGTCAGGCAGTGGGCACAGCGGCAAGCATTGCGGCAAAATACGGCCTTTGCCCCCACGGAGTTTATGAAAGCAAGCTCGAAGAGCTGCAGAACACCCTTATGAACGACGACTGCTTCCTGCCAACAAAATCCCGCGTGATCTCAAAGGCGTGCAAGGATGCGGCCATCTCGGGCGCGGACGATTCGATCCGCGACGGTATTGACCGTGTGAACGTGAAGGTTTACGGCAACACCACCTGCGGCGTTTCGGTGAAGAACGGCGACAGCATCACATACACCCTTGCTTCTCCCGAATATGTCGAGAGTGCACACATCGTTTTCGACTGCGATCTCGAGCGCAAAACAATGCCCGGCGGCTGGTGTGAAAGAACCCACGCCCAGAGAGCAAACGTTTGGCTCGATTCGCCCCAATTCTCGACTCCTGCCCCCCTTTGCAAGAGCTACACCCTTGAGATCACCGACGAAAACGGCGCGACAGAAAAGCTGATCTGCGAAGAAAAGAACATTCTTCGTGCAATAGATGCCAAGATCGGCAAAAAGATCGCAAAGCTTACCCTTACCGTAAATGGCAACTGGGGAAAAGACAACACCACAAACGTTTTCTCGTTTGACTTCAGATAATTTTCGGGTGACAAAAATGTACGATTTTATATCATTGAACAAGTTGCTGGACTTTTTTATCGAAATGGGCGTTCCGTCGTTTGACATCGAAGTGCGCCACCGCGGAAAGACCGTTATGCGCAGAATGCACGGATATTCGGATGCCCAAAAGACCAAGCCTATTGACGGAACAGAAAAATATCATATCTATTCCTGCTCAAAACCCATAACCTGCGTGGCAATGATGACTCTTTTTGAAAAGGGCAAATTTTCGTTTTACGATAGGCTCAGCGCCTATATGCCCGAATTTTCAAAAATGTATATCCGCGAGGGCGACGGGGTGAAAGAGGCACAAAACCCCATAACCATCGAAAACCTTTTTACCATGTCGGCAGGCTTAAGCTATGATCTTCGCAGCGAAAATCTGATGGCGGCGCGCGAGCAAACGGGAGGCAGATGCCAAACCCGCGAGGTGATGAAATATCTTGCAAAAGATCCCCTTTTGTTCGAGCCGGGCACAAAGTTCAACTATAGCCTTTGCCACGACGTGCTGGCGGCACTGGTGGAGGTTATTTCGGGCGAAAAATTCGGCGATTATGTAAAAAGAAACGTCTTTGACAGGGCAGAAATGGGCGATTCAACCTTTCTTCCCGACGAGGATGTGCTTTCCTCGCTTTGCGCACAATATACTTACCACGCAGACACGCGCGAATATGAATATATCGGACCGCGCAACAACTACCGCATCGGCACAGAATACGAAAGCGGCGGCGCAGGCTGTGTGACCACCGTCAACGACTATATGAAATTTCTTGAATCTCTGCGCACCGGCGGAAAGATCATCTCCCGCGAGAGCGTGAAGCTGATGATGCAAAATAGATACACCCCCGAACAGAGCGTAAATTATTTCTCGCCCGGCTACGGATATGGCCTTGGTGTCAGATGCCCCATCGACGCATCCTCCCCCTGCACCGATTTTGGTTGGGGCGGTGCGGCGGCGGCTTTTCTTGCCTGTGACATGAAAAACGAGTTTTCGGTGTATTATGCCCAGCACGTTTTGGGCTCGCCCAATCAGTCGCTGCGCATAAAGATTGCCGAATATATCCGAGCCGACCTTTGCGGCATCGACGACGGCGGCGCGGTGTTTGAGGCACAGAAAACACAGCTCACATATTAAAATCAAAAAACGAGAGCATCTGCTCTCGTTTTTTTGATGTGTACCGATGAAAATATTCAATCAATGATGAATATTTCAACAGTATGGCAAATTGTGTTCGACCGTTGTGTTTTGCCATTGAAAAAATTCACACAAATGGCAGGACAGGGTGCCACCACTGCGATCAAGCACTCACTCCCCCACCTTTGCAACAAGCTCATAGGTCGTTATCGCCCGGCTTGTCTCAAATTCTATGGCGCCGCCTATGGAATCAAGCTCGCGGATCATCTGCTTGTCGTCCTCGCTTGCAGTTTCAAGCACGCCGACGGCAACGCGGTTTTCCATCTCATAAACACCGCATGAAACGATAAACGGTGTGTCGTGCGCCATCATCATTTCGCTGATGGTTTCGTGGATATCCGTAAGGTACGAAAGGGTGTATTTTGCCTGTTTGAAAACGGTGTTTTTCTTGTCGATGCCAAAGGCGTTGCAGACGGCGTTGATATTTTCGTCATTCACCTCGGTCAGAAGCACGATATATTCCGCGCCGTCAATATACGCGCCGCAGAAAATATCTTCTGTTTCGTCGGTCAGCATATCTGCCGTTATCGCCTGCGCATAAAATGCACCCACATCGGAAGGCAGATCGTTTACACTTACCGAAACGGTTGTAAGACCGCGAAGAAAATCGACAACCTCATCTTCTGTACATTCAACAAAGGCAACGTAATACGAAAGATCGCCCATCTTAAAGCTTGCATGATACACAGAATTGTTTTCGACAATTATCACCGGCAATAAATTTATGGTCGAAACCGCATCCTTGAACGGCTCGAAATTGTAATAAACAGTCAAAAACGGATTGCTCTTTGCGCTGACTGACACAAAAGCTGCTTTGTCGCCTGTGCCCGAATACGAAAAACCGTAATCGCTTAAAAGGTATTCGTCAAGATTGGGGTCGGGGTTTTTGTAGCTTCTGACGGTAACGCCGTAAAAATCGCTTAATTCCCACATCTCCGAAAGATTTATGCCGAAAGTTTCATAAGAAATTCCGATCTCATCCTCAAAATTCTTTGTGATCTGTGCCCACGCATCGCCGGACAGCTTCATTTTTGAATATTCCTCGCGCTTAATATAGTCAATGGGCAAATTCAAAGTACCCGTATGTGGGGTTTTATCGTGGTTGACAACGATAACGTCTGAAAGCGCAACATAGGTGTCGACCACTCCGTGATACGCCTGTTGCTCGCCTGTGGGTTTTGTCACCTGTTCGGATTGGGATTGCACTTCGGTACCGATCGTAACGTCGTTTTTGAGATTTATCGGATCGGGTTCTTTAGGTGTGTCTTTTTTCAAGTGCGGCAGGGCGCACACGCAGACAACTGCGGCAAAGCACGCAGCAATGAGCGCAACGCGCAGACCTGTTCCGTTTCTTTTTTTGTTTTCCATTCTCTTTTCCGCCCTTTCTGTAAGATTTTCGTCAATATTTCCCAAAGCTTCAAAAAGATCTTCTTTTTTCACAGCTCATACCCCTTTTCTGTAAGATATTTCTTTAGTTTTTCTCTGGTGCGCGAGAGGATCACCGACACGTTCGTTTCGCTCTTGCCAAATTTTTGCGCAATATCCTTTACCGAATAGGCATACCAATAGCGCAGAACAAAGATGTCGCAAAAATCTTTTTTTAAATCGTGAAGAAACGCGTTTATGTCATCGGTCAGCGATTTTTTTGCAAATTCGCTTTCCACACAGTCAGCTCCCGAAACACATTCGGCAAGCTCGTCAAGAACAAGCAAAGCTTCGCAGTCGCGCTTTTTTGCGTTTCTTTTGCGCAATATGTCAAACGCCAGATTTCGGGATATTTTTGCCACATACGCCTTCAGCGAGCGCGGATTTTCGGGTGGGATTGAATTCCACACCTTAACGTAGGTATCGTTTACACATTCGTCGGCGTCCCCATCGTTTCCGAGAATATTAAGGCACAGCGTGCGGCAGAGGGCAGAATATTTTTCTGCCGTTTTACCAATGGCTTTTTCGTCACGGGCAAAATAAAGGCTTATTATTTCTTTGTCTTCCATGCTGTTTCCTCCTTTCACTCTATAAGACGGATTTTTTTGGAGAATCTTACAGTTTTCGAAAAAATAAAAGCCATATCAAAAGTTTTTTGCGAAGCTTTTTTACAAAAAAGCTTCCGGATTTTCAAGGCGGAGCCTTGAATCGCTCTCCGCAGAGAGCGACATTCTTTTTTCCTTTTCAAAGCGCAGGATGGGTGAATTTTCAATTGTGAAGCAATTGAAAAGAGGGAAACCCTCGCCGGGGGTTTCCCTGATTTATAAAGAACTGCGTTGACAATCCGAGAAAACCACGAAGGCGGTTTCCTTTTTCATATTTTTACGGCTTGTAAATTCCCGACCAGCCGTCGTCTTTGTCAACGCACGAATATTCCTCGTCATCAAAGCTTGAAATCTTCAAAAGGGCAGTGTGCGCTCTTTCGTAATACTCGCGGACCGAAATATCAAGGTAGGTGCGCACACAGTAGTGTCCGCGGGCACATTCGAGCATAAGAGTGCCCTTGTAGCCGGTGTCCTTGATATCGCGCATAACGCGCTTGAAATCAATGGTTGCATCAAGAGGGATCATGTGGCAATCGCCGTGAAGCACGGGGGTTACAAGATAACTGATGCCGTAGTTATCGTGAATGTGGGTGCAGGAAAGTCTGTCGCCGTAAAGCTTTAAAAATCGCATTCCGGGGTCGTTGGTGGCTTCGTGTCCCACGTCATAGCAAAAGCCCACGTCGTCCCCGAACTCTGCCATGACAATGCCGAGCATTTCGGAATATTCCACGTTTTCAAAGCAGATCTTCACACCTTTGTTAAGAGAGCGGTCAACAAGCTTTTTGAAACGCTCGATGCCGATAAGAGAGCTGAGCGGAAAATCCTCGCCGCATACGGGATGCATGACCACGCGCGGAACGTGAAGAGTTGCCGCATCGTCGATACATTCCGAAAGATATTCGACGTAATCGTCCCCCTCGGTGCCTTCGCGCCAGATGCAGTTAAGTCCCTTAAAGGGGGCGTGGAGATTGTCTATTTCAATATGATGGCGGTCAAAAACCTTTGCGCGCACAAAGAGGTCGATATCTTTGTTCCAACCCAAAAACGACGAAACAAAGCCTGCTCTTGCAAGCTCGCCCACATTTTCATCAAACGAAAGATCTGTGCCACCTGCAATCGATATACCCAATTTGTTGTTCATCATGTCCTTTTTCCTCCCTTTCAGTTGCCGTCGCACAGGGTGCGAAGTTCCTGCGCTGCCTCGTACGCCTTTGTATAAAACTGCATGGGCGAAAGACCGTCATAGAAAAGATAGGGCGTGCGGTTGGAGATCTCGAGCATCAGCGAGCCTTTGTATCCGCTTTGCTTTATGCCGCGGCAGACCGCATCATAATCTATGTTGCCGTCAAAGGGGATCCTGTGCAGATCGTCGCGGTAAGCCACATCCTTGGTGGGGGCAAGACCGAGATTGTCGTGGATATGGGTGCAAAAAAGTCTGTCACCGAAAATGGGCATATACTTTATGCCGGGGGTATAGCAATGCTCGTGGCCAACGTCATAGCAAAAGCCCACGTTTTCGCTCTTGAAATAGTCAAGGATAAGCTCGAGATGGCGAACGTATTCAAGGTTTTCAAAGGCAAGCTTTACACCCTGCTTTTCTGCCTCGACGATCAGCTTGTGGTATCTTAAAAGTCCGATGGGCGAAGTTTTTGGCACGATGCGTCCGATGGTGGTGTGCATGATGACATACGGCACGCCGTAGTGCCCTGCCGCCTTGATGCAACGCCTTAAAAGCTCGGTGTATTCGTCGCCGTCAACGCTTTCTTCCCACATACTGTTCATTTTGTCAAAGGGTGCGTGGAAGGTTTCGACGGCAAGCCCGATGGATGCCGCCTTTTTCATATATCCGTCAATGTCCGCCCCGTCGCCCCACGAAATAAAGGTGCAGTCAAAGCCTGCCGCCTTTATACATTCCATGTTTTCAGGAATATCGTTGCCCAAAAGTGCAGAAGCATTGCAGCCGAGTTTTCTCATATTTCGTTTTGCCTCCGATAAAGATTTGTTTATGGTTATTATAGCACCGCCGATGTCACAATTCAAGTTAGACGGCAAAAATTCACGTATTTTCGATCAGATTTCCGTTTTTGTCAACGATATACATTTTTCCGTTCCATTCAACTTTTTCAAGAGCCGTGCATCCCTCAAATGTTCCCGACAAAACATTTTCAACGCTATGCGGGATAGCAATTTCTTTAAGTGAAGAGCATTCGGAAAAAGCATATCCGCCAATATACGAAAGCCAATCAGGAAGTTCAAGCGTTGTGAGAGACGTGCAACCCGAAAATGCATTCCATCCGATCGTTTCAAGCTCTTTTCCAAAGATGATCTCTTTAAGTTCTGTACAGCCTGCAAACGCCCTGTCAGCAATTGTGTCCATTTGTTTCGAAAGCCTCACCGTTTTAAGCCCTGTACATCCTGCAAAAGCACAATCTGCTATGCCTGTGACGCTGTCGGGCAATATCAGATTCTCCAACTCCGTACATCCCCTGAACGCATACGAATGTATCATCGTAAGATTGCCGGGGAACTCGACATTTTTAAGAGAGGTGCAATAATCAAAGGCATAATCGGGAATCGTTGTGACACTGTCGGGAATCACGATCGATTCAAGCGTTTTGCAATTGGAAAACGCTCCCTCGTATATATCTTCCACCCCCTTGGGAATGGTATAGCTGACAAGTCCGCTACTTGGAGGGCAAAGCATAAGGATCGTTTTTTCCTTGTTAAAAAGAACGCCGTGTTCATCGACCGTAAGATACACGTGGTCGTCATCTACAGTAACTTTTTTTAAAGATTCTGCTATTTCCAAGCCTCCCTCAAAAAAGAAACCGTTTATAAAGCTTTTCTCATTCTTTGATAAGTGCAGTTCTTCAATGCTATCCATGTAGGCAAAATAGTCCATTTCCCAGCTATCTTCAAATGATACATCCGAAAGAACCAATTTTTTGAGATTGTGACAGTAATAAAAAGCACATTGTTCAATTTCTGTAACACCCGAAGGGATCACATATTCTTCAAGCTCGCTTTTGGCAGGAAAAACAATAAGCTTTGTCTTTTCTTTGTTAAAAAGCACGCCGTTTTCATCTACCGAGTAGTGCTTGTTTTGATTATCGACAGTGATTCTTTTTAAAGCAGGCTTCTCGTTATATGTGTAGGTTCCGAGCTGTGAAACACCGGCAGATATATGAATTTCTTCAATGGAATAGCAATCCATAAAAGCATTGTAGGCTATTTCTGTAATACCGTCGGGAAGCACAATGCTTTTTAAGCTTTCGCAGGAAAGAAACGCCCATTCATCTATCACACGAAGCTTCTTTGGAAAATTGATCTGTTCAAGTGCACTGCATTTTTTGAACGCAGCCTCGCCGATGATTGTGATGCTATCGGGCAAAACAAATCTTTCGATATTTTCAAGTTCTGCAAAAAAGTCTTCCGGAATAACTTCTACTCCGTCGCACAAGACGATACATTTGGTTTGACCGGTCACAGCTTTCAAGGCATCGGAAACCATCGACGAAAGATACAGTATTTCGCCTTTTGCGTATTTGCCATCTGCAAGATATGGCTTTGCATACAGGAATTTTTCAGACTCTTCTATCGAAACAGATTTATCCTCTGTGTCGTCAGATTCGTCTTTTTTGTCTTCTTTACTATTATCTTGCACGGTAAGGTCAACAACTTCTTCCTGTTCGGTATTTTTTGACTTGTCAGAAATCACATTGCTGTCGGGGGTATCGCCTTTTTCACAACTGCAAAAGCAAAATATAAACAGCAAAGCAAAAACAAGAATCCGTATCTTTTTCATGGTCGCTCACCTTTTTACTTTTTTAATTTCATTATACCATCCGCACCATTCATTGTCAACAACATATCAGCGATGACAAAAACCGCACCCCTTTTTTGAGGTGCGGTCTTTTTGTATTATTCTTAAATCAAAGATCCATTGCCTTGATGATGGCGTCGATCTTCTTTGCGGCTTCAATAAAATCTGCTTCTTTCCAGCCCTTGGTGGTCATGGCAGCGGTGCCGACTCTGACGCCCGAAGTTTCGGCAGGCTTTCTCTGCTCGCCGGGAACGCAGTTCTTGTTGAGGGTGATGTGGTGCTTGTCAAGCTCTTCCTGAAGCATCTTACCTGTGAGGGTGGGATGAGTCTTGGAAAGGTCGAGCAGGAAGAGGTGGTTGTCTGTGCCGCCTGTTACAACGTGATAGCCCATCTTGATAAACTCTTCGCACATTGCCTTGGAATTCTTAACAACGTTTGCCGCGTATTCCTTGTAATCGGGAGAAAGAGCCTCTTCTGCGCAGATTGCCTTGCCTGCAATAACGTGCATCAAAGGGCCGCCCTGCGATCCGGGGAAGATTGCTCCGTCAACCTTGTTTGCAAGCTCGGGACGGCAGAAAATAAGTCCGCCTCTGGGGCCGCGAAGGGTCTTGTGAGTGGTGGTGGTGATGATATCTGCAAGTCCGAAGGGCGAAGGATGTGCGCCGCCTGCGATAAGACCTGCGATGTGAGCCATATCAACAACGAAATAAGGCGCAGGATAATCCTCTGTGGCGCATCTGTCAATAATTTCGCGGATAAGGTCAAACTTGATGATTCTGGAATATGCCGAAGCACCTGCAAGCACGATGGCGGGACGAAATTCCTTGATCTTCTTTTCCATATCTTCGTAGTCGATAAAGCCGTTTTCGTCAACTCCGTAGAACTGCATATCATAAAGCTTTCCGCTGAAGTTTACAGAAGAACCGTGGGTGAGATGTCCGCCGTTGTCAAGATTCATGGCAAGAATAGTGTCGCCGGGCTTGATAACGCTCATATATGCGGCAAAGTTTGCCTGCGAACCCGAATGAGGCTGAACGTTTACGTGGTAATCGGTGTTGTATACCTTCTTCCAAAGGTCGCAGCAGTATTCTTCGAGCTCGTCGGCATACATTGTTCCGCCGTAATATCTGCCCTTTCTGCCGGTGGTTCTGACATAAGGATAGCCTTCGCAGTACTTGTTTGTAAAGCAGGAGCCAACAGCCTTAAGGATGTTTTCGGAAACGAAGTTTTCGCTGGCGATAAGCTCGATGTTTCTGTCCTGTCTTTCCTGTTCCTTTGCAATAAATTCAAAAACCTTGCTTTCCATTTTTATATACCTCACTTTATATAATATCAAGTTCAAAGTTATTACCCATTATAGTATAACATGCGCCGACGGCAAAATCAATATATTTTTTATGAATAAAATATCGGAATGTACAAAAAAATCGTTTTGTACATTGCATTTTTTCGTGATCGGGTGTATTATCATAAAAGAACAAAAAAAGGAGATTTTTTGATGAACGAAAAAAGCCTTTACGGGCACAGAATATACAGCATCTTGTTTGCGCTTGTCGTCTGCTTTTTCTGGGGATCGCTTTATCCGTGCATTTCGATGGGCGACGAGCTTTTTGGCTATGACGCAAAGCATATCCCGTCGGTGATGCTTTTTGCGGGTCTTCGCTTTCTTATCTGCGGCATCATCATGGTGGCAGGTGTGAGTGTGCACGACAAAAAGGTCAAGCTTCCCGACAAAACAAACATTCTCCCCATTCTTGCGGTGGCATTCACCACCATCGTCATACATTACAGCTTTCAGTACATGGGCGTTTCGCTTATTGAAGTAAACGCTTCGTCAAAATCTGCAATACTTAAACAGATCGGATATCTTTTTATATCCTGCTTTGCTTTTCTTTTTGTTAAGGAAGACAAATTTTCGGTTCGAAAAGTCATCGGCGGAACGCTTGGATTTTGCGGTATCATCGTCGTAAATCTGGATGGGCTGAAATTCAGCCTTGGCATCGGCGAGGTGTGCATTATCTGCGCGTCGGTGCTCAGCGTTGCAGGCACCGTCATTTCAAAACACGTTTACAAAAAGCTCGACACCTCCTATGTTGTGGCATATTCCCAGCTTATCGGCGGCATAATCATGACGGCGGCAGGTCTTGCCCTTGGGGGAACGCTTTTGACCTTTACGCCAAAGGCGATGATGCTGCTTGCTTATATGTGCTTTGCTTCGATAACGGCATATCTTTTGTGGGGCAAGCTGATAAAATACAACGAGGTTTCGAAAATGTCGATACTAAAATATTTCGAACCCGTTTTCGGTGTTTTCATTTCGGGCGTGGTGCTGAAAACAGACAGTATATACAAGCTCGAATACCTCTTTGCCCTGCTTATTATCCTTGCCGCCGTCCTTGTGGCAAACCTTGACGTTAAGAAAAAGAAAGCGAAGTGACAAATACCTTCACGATCACTTGCAAAAAGCCCCCTCGAAAAATGCACAGCTTTTCAAAAGGGGAAGGCTTGGTGTGGCGAAAATTTTAAACCGATGATAAAAAACCCAATCGTAGGGGCGAGGTGTGTTCGTCTGTTTTGCCGCCCGTAAAACGCCACACCAAAAGATAAAGTTTCGGTCCACCCTTTTCAAAGGGTGGCGGTTTCCAAAGGCGGCGCCTTTGGTCGCTCTCCGCAGAGAGCGAAACACCCATTTTGCGTTCGCAATGCGCAGGATGGGTGAATTGCACGAAGTGCAAGAGGGAAACCCTCGCCGGGGGTTTCCCTTTTTTTCGCCGTTGATTAAATTCCAAAATCCCTCCACCGTCTTCGACGGTCGGCAAATTGTCAAGTCAAGTGCAACACTTTTTAGAAATGAAATCAATAGGAGAAAGATAATCGAGACATTTACGAGGGCGAGTATTGATGAGACGAACCACTCTTAAGAGTTCATCTTCAGACACC
>SVTM01000006.1 GCA_015063785.1 Oscillospiraceae bacterium | reverse complement strand
ACCTCGGGAGTATCGGTCACCTCGGGAGTATCGGTTACCTCGGGAGTATCGGTCACCTCGGGAGTATCGGTTACCTCGGGAGTATCGGTTACCTCGGGAGTATCGGTCACCTCGGGAGTATCGGTTACCTCGGGAGTATCGGTTACCTCGGGAGTATCGGTCACCTCGGGAGTATCGGTTACCTCGGGAGTATCAGTTACCTCGGGTGGATCTGTAACCACGGGAGGCTTGGGAGTTACGGGGACGGGATCGGGCTGACTTACAACAGGAACAGAGGGCTCCGGATCAGGAGTCTTAATAAAGCTGATGTGCGGTTGTTGGTTGTTGATGCCGTCCATGGTAAAGCCGTCTGTGCCTGTCACCGTCTGGTTTTCCACAAGCTCGATGATGTTAAGAGCCGCAGGGCGCAGATCGTGGGTGAAAATGTTGAAGTTTTCGTTTACTATCTGAAGATTTGCCGCCTTGTTCAGCGAATAATACATTCCGTTTCGGTAGGCGCTGCCCTGCATATTCAGCATTTTTATGCTAGACATATCGATCGCAAGAGCAGGTTTGACAAAGCCCAGGGCGTTCTGAAGCGAAATGTCGGTGTCAATGGTGTCAAAAACGGCAGTGAGAATGTCGTTTACTCTTGTTACCGAAGAGAAGCTGACCAGCTTTTTGAAGAAAGCTGTCATAAATATCTTCTGCGCATCAAGACGGGCGATATCTGCCTGAACGTAGCCTGAGCGGAAACGCACGAAGCCTTCTGCTGTTTTGCCGTCGAGATGACGGTTACCTTTTTTGATATGGATGTACAGGTTCTGTGTTGGGTCTTCATAGTCCATGTCTTCCTGGACGTACACGTCAACGCCGCCGACGGCGTCAACAATTCTGACGAAAGCATCTGTTGAAATGATGGCGTAATAGTCAAAATATATGCCAAAAGTGCGGTTGATGACCTGCTGTAGCTTTTTCATACCGTACTTTTCGTATATGCTGTAAACGTCGGCTTTTCCGCCCATATATGCCTTTAGATCTTCAAGTGAAATACCCGAAGTTGTGGCATCGCAAAGGGCCTGGAGTTCAGCATCGGTCTTTCCTGCGCCGTCTTTTTTCAAAGCCTTGAGTTCATCGCGAGAGGTGGTATATCCCCGGGCAAAGACAGAATTTATCTTTGAGGTATTGCCTGCGCTGTCCTCGACGTAAGAGTCACGGGGGATCTGGACTGTGCTGGCTTTGTTGTTTTTGGTGTCTATCGAGGCGATGATCATAACGTCAGTGTTAAGACCTGCCTTGTCACGGCCGATCACGAGGAAGTTATAAAAGCCCTCTTTTCGTTCAACCTTTTCGTTGGGATTACCCGAAAGAACGAAATATTCGGCGAGCTTTTTTTGTTCTTCGCTGTCTTTGTTGTTTGCGGTTTGATCTTTATTGGGGTTTTGCCCTGTCACGGCGCCGATGATATCATCGTTTTTGTCGGTGTGAAGATCGTCAAGGTTTTTCTGGTCGGCATCGCGGTTGATAGCTATTAAAAACCAGATGGCAAGACCGATAAGGGCGACGAGAATGACGCCGAAAAAGGCGGAAATCACAGTCAAAAGTGTTTTGAGCCAGGGCTTCATCGGCTTTTTTGTGTTTTTGGATTTTTTTGTGTTTTTGGTCTTTCCCATTTTTATTATACCCTCATGAATACATCTTAAACCTGCATGTTTATGAGCATATGTCCGCAGCTTTCTGCGAATTTTTCAAGCTCCTTGTAGCTGATAAAAAGGGTCGAGGTGTTCTCGCAGGGGTGAACCCCGAGAAGAGCGTCGTTTTTCAGCGAATCGTCGATGATAAGAGAAACGGCGCGATCTGTATCATTTATCACCGCAAGGGGCGAAACTGCACCGCGTGTAACCCCGAGCTTTTGGCAAAGCTCTTCTTCTGTGGCAAAGCTTAACGGCTTTGTGCCAAGAAAACGGCGAAGCGATTTGATGTCTGCGTTTTTGTTGCCGAGCGTCACCACAAGAAAGTATTTGTCAGAGTTGTGCTCTTTGAGGAAAAGGTTTTTCACAACGATGCCGCCCTCGGGCAGATCGAGTTTTTCCTCGTACTTTGCCGATTCTTCCATGGTGAAAACGGCAGGGTGCTCGTATAGCTTATATTCAATACCCAAAGACGAAAGTCTTTCGGTTACCAATTGTCTTTTTTCAAGATCTGTCATATTCTCTCACACTCCTTTTTTTCAAGATATTCCTTTGCTTCGAAAAGCTTGGGACAGATATTTGCGCCTTTGCCATCGAGAAAGGCAAGGGTGTCACACAAAGATCTGTAAACAAGGCTGTCGAGTATTTTTTCGGCGTGTTCGCGATCGGAAACGCCGTCTTTTGTCAAATTAAGGTATTTTTCGCGCAGTGAAACGCAGGAATAATGCACCCTACCCGGCTCGATATAGTCGGCAAGGAAGATCAGCTTTTCAAAAATGTCCATGTCTGCGCACCCCGTTGTGTGGTTGAAGATCGCCCTGAACACGCGAGGATTTACAAAAAAGTTTTCAAGGGCAAAATATGCCCCCGACCACGAATGAACGACCGACGGATGGTCGCCGAAATTGCGCATAAACGACGAAAGATAGCTTTCGTGCCATTCATCAGGGCGATTTTTGGTTATATCGTGCAAAAGAGCAGCCGCCGAAATGTCGCGGAAGTATTCTTCGCCGTAACCGAAATGGGGCAGAAAGATCTGCGCCATTTCAAGAGCTGTTTTTTCGACCGAAAGAGTATGTGCCATGCGCTTTTCCGAAAGGTGAAGAGCAAGGGATACACGGATATTTCCGACAAGTTCGGGCGAACTTACGTCAGTGGAAAGAGAATTTTCACCGTAAATCTTCTCTTCCATTATATACCCATAAACACTGTCGGTCAAGTGTTTTTTTATTTCGGTTTCTTTGCCGTTTTTTACAAGGTCGCGTATTTGCGTGCTCGAAACTTCGATTGGCAAAAGAGGCAGGATCATATATTCACAGCGGTATTTTGCCGCATATTCGCGGCAGCATTTTTCAACCGCTTCCCTGTCGTCCTCGCATCTGGGCGCTGTGACAAGCACGCATTTTTCGAAAAGAAATTCGAAATCTTTCCATTTTTCAAAGTAAAACAGCATATCGCTGCCGACGTACATATATACTTTGTCACAAGAATGTAAAGACAAAAGCTCGTTTACCGTATCCACCGAAAAGCTTTTTCCGCGACGTGATATCTCGAGGGCGGAGAAAACCGTGTTTTCCGAGATATCACCAAGGGCAAGGCGTGCCATGTGAAAACGGGACGCGGGATTGTCGACCCCTGATATTTCCTTGTGGGGAGGAATGCTTGATGGCATTACGTATACGACGTCGGGACAGACTTTTTCGCAAAAGGTGCGAAAAGCTCGTGCGTGGCCTGCATGGGGCGGATTGAAGGTACCGCCGAAAAGGGCAACTTTTTCGCTCATTTCTTTGCTTTTTTTGCAGGAAGCTCGATTTTGCGGTTTTCGTCTTTTTTCGCTTCGCGGTAGAAAACGATCTTCCTGCCGATCATCTGTACAGACTGTGCACCTGTGGCATCGCAGATCATTTGCGCCGCTTCTTTGACCGAGTGTTCGCAGGTTTCGAGAAGAGAGATTTTGATCAGTTCGCGCTTTTCGAGCACGTCGTCAAGCTGTTTTATAAGATTTTCGCCGATTCCCTCTTTGCCGATCTGAAAAATGGCGTCGAGGCGGTTGGCAAGACCGCGAAGGTATGCTCGCTGGGAGCTTGAAAGAAGTTCCATAGTATTATTCCTTTTAAATTAAAATTCAATGTCGCGCATTTTTTCGCGCAGGATCATCATGGCGCGGTTTCTGTGGCTGACGCTGTTTTTTTCGTCGGCAGAGGCTTCGCCAAAGGTTTTGGAAAGGGAGTTGCAGAAGAAAACGGGGTCGTAGCCAAATCCGCCCTGTCCCCGTCTTTCACGGGTTATCAGACCTTCGCAGGCACCGATGGCGGTATAGGTTCTTCCGTCGGGAAAGCAGAGCGCCAACGCCGAAACAAAACGCGCGGTGCGCTCGTTGCCCGAGATATTCTTCATGTTTTCCAAAAGAAGATCGATGTTTTCGTCGTCTGTGGCGTTTCCGCCGTCTTTTGATGCATAGCGTGCCGAATATATGCCCGGCTCGCCGCCCAAAACGTCCACCGAAAGACCCGAATCGTCGGCGATCGACGGTTTGCCTGTCTCTTTTGCAACAAAACTTGCCTTGATGACGGCGTTTTCTTCGAAAGTTTTGCCGTTTTCTTCGATTTCAACGTCAAGGCCTGCTTCTGCCATGGTGACAAGCTTTATATCGCCGATATCGGCAAGAAGCTCGTTCATTTCGCGCACCTTGTGCGCATTTTTTGTGGCAACGATTATGGTGGTCATTTTTTTACTCCTCAAAAAGCGCTTTTACAAAATCCGACGAGTCGAATTCCTGAAGATCGTCTGCTCCCTCGCCGACTCCGATGTACTTTACGGGGATGCCAAGGATCTTTTTGATCGAAATGACGATGCCGCCCTTGGCGGTGCCGTCGAGCTTTGTGAGAACGATGCCTGTGATGTCGGCGGCGTTCTTAAACTCCTTTGCCTGATTTACGGCGTTCTGACCTGTCACGGCATCAAGCACGAGAAGAGTTTCTCTTGATACGCCCGGAAGTTCGCGGTCGATGACGCGGTTTATCTTTGCAAGCTCGTTCATAAGGTTTTTCTTGTTGTGAAGACGGCCTGCCGTATCGACGATGAGCACGTCTGCTTTCTTTGCCTTGGCAGCAGATGCGGCGTCAAAAACCACGGCCGCAGGGTCGGAACCCTCTGTGTGCTTTACGATAGGCACGCCGACTCTGCCTGCCCACTCTTCGAGCTGGTCGATGGCGGCAGCACGGAAGGTATCGGCGGCGGCAAGAACAACGCTTCTTCCGCTGTCCTTAAGCCTTTTTGCGATTTTGGCGATCGAGGTGGTCTTGCCCACGCCGTTTACGCCGATTACAAGCACGACGGCAGGGGTGGACGAAAGCTCAAGCTGCTCGCCCTTGCCTATCATTTCTTCAAGTATCTCCATGAGGGCATCTTTTGCTTCGGAGGGTTCTTTTATTCTTCTTTCTTTGATGGTGTCGCGGAGTCTTTCGATGATCTCCTCGGTGGCTTCGAAGCCAACGTCTGCGGCGATAAGTGCTTCTTCAAGTTCTTCGAGCATATCCTCGTCTACGCTGACAAAATGCTTGAATATATCGTTGACCTGCTTGAAGACAGCGTCTTTTGTCTTTTTGAGACCTGCTTTGAGTTTTTCAAAAAATCCCATTTTTGTACCTCTTAGTATTTGTCGTTTTTTTGCAAAAAAAGTTCCGTTTTTTTAATTATTAAAGCTTAAGGCCTGTCTTTTTCTCGACCTCGTCCACGTCGACCTTGAGGAAGCTGGAAATTCCCTTTTCCTGCATGGTTACGCCGTAAAGTCTGTCCGCTGCCTCCATGCTTCCGCGGCGGTGGGTGATGACGATAAACTGGGTTTCGGCGCTGTGACGGCGCAGATAATCGCCGAAGCGGATAACGTTTACGTCATCAAGTGCCGCTTCTATTTCGTCAAAGATATAGAAGGGAGCGGGGTTGACGTTGAGGATGGCAAAGTAAAGCGCAATGGCGGTGAAGGCCTGCTCGCCACCCGAAAGAAGCGAGATATTCTTGACCATCTTACCGGGAGGCTGTACGTTGATCTCGATGCCCGATTCAAGTATGTTTTCCTCGTCGGTGATGACGATGGAGGCGCTTCCGCCGCCAAAAAGCTCGGTGAAGACGATGCCGAACTGGGCATTGATCTTTTCGATGGCTTCCGAGAAGAGCTTTTTCATATCCGATTCGAGACGTTTGATGACGTTTTCGAGACTTCTGCCGGAACTTTCGAGGTCCTCTATCTGCTTGGTCATAAACTCATAGCGTTCTTTTGTTTCGGCGTATTCCTCAACGGCGTTTACATTTACGCTACCGAGCGCTCTGATCTTTGCTCTTATCGAGGCAAGTTCGCTGACCTGGGTGCTGTCGGGCTTGGGATAGTTGAGGGAAGCTGCGTCGGTGTAGGTGAGCTCATATTCTTCCCAAAGCTTTGAGGTGAGGGTGTCGTATTCTTTTCTGCGGTCCTCGAGCGCGCTTTCGCATTTTGTCAGTTCGCGGAAGAAAACTTCCTTGTCGCGGACGATGTCATTTTGACGGACGCGCAGATCGTTTATCTGTTTTTCATATGCCGCAAGGGAGAGTTTGCATTCTTCGAAAACTTTGCGTTTGTCGGAAAGCTCGGCGTCAAGCACGGTAATACGCTCGCTGCCGTGCTCGAGAGCCTCTTTTATCTCGGAAAGTCTGCGGTCGAGCCCGTCGCTTTCCTCACAAAGAAGCGAAATGCGCTTTTCTGTTTCGGAAATTCGTCTTTCGGCATCCGAAAGGGCGGATTTTGCCGTGGCACTGTCTTTTTCGGCGGCATAAAGCTTCATGCGGCATTCGGTAAGCCCCTCTTGCGCTGCATCAACCGCGTTTTCAAGTTCTTCAAGCTGTTTTTGCTTTTCGGCGATCTTTGCGTCAACGGCAAGAAGCTGTTCTTCAAGTTGTGTTTTTTCATCTGCAAGTCTTTTGAGAGTTTCGTTTCCGTTATCGGAACCGAATTCTTCAAGCTGTGCTTTGGCGTGGACGATGCGGGCGTTGCAGGCATCCAGTCTTTCGGTGTGGAGCTTTATATCTCCCTCTGCCTTATAAAGTTCGCCCGCGCAGTTGGAAAGGTCATTTTTTATTGCCTCGACAAACTGCATTGCTTCCAGCTTGTTTTCGGATATCTCCTTCAGCTGTGCCGTGATCTTTTGTGCCTGCTTAATATATTCCGCGATCTGCTTTTCAAGGGCGTCGATGTCGGCATTTCGCGACATTGCTCCTGTTTTTGATGCAGCAGAACCGCCGGTGTACGAACCGCCTGCGTTGATGAGCTGACCGTCAAGAGTGACGATGCGATAGCGGAAGCGGTATTTGCGCGCGATGACCGAAGCGTTGTCGATGTTGTCGGCAACTATGGTTCTGCCCAAAAGGTATTCTGCCACGACGTTGTATTTTTTATCGCACGAAACAAGGGTGGAGCCTATGCCCACGTAACCCTTTTGTGAGCGAAGATCGGATTCTTCGATGAAATTCGCCTTGATGGAGGTGAGAGGAAGGAAAGTGGCTCTTCCTGCCTGTCGCTCTTTCAGGTATGCGATGGCACGCTTTGCGCTGTCTTCGTCCTCGACGACGATGTTGGTTACGGCGGCGCCAAGAGCTGTTTCGATGGCAGTGACGTATTCGCCCGACACCGAAAGAAGCTTTGAAACAGGGCCGCAAATGCCGCGGAGGCTTTGCTCGCCGATGACGGCTTTGACGCTTCCGGGGAAACCGTCAAGCATTTTTTCCATGCGCTCGAGAGTCTCTTTTCTGTGGAGATCCGAGGCGTATTTTGCGGCGATGTCATTCTTCAGTTTAAGAAGCTCGTCGTGCTTTGCAATGCATTTTTCAAGCTCTGCTTCTTCTTCGGCAAGGGATGACGAAAGGTCGTTCTTTTCTTCAAGAGCGGCATTTTTTCTTTCCTGTGCCGCTTCGAGATAACCCTGCACCTCTTCTATTTCGGCAAGGGTTTTTTCGATTTCGCCTTCGATAAATCCGCGGCGCTCGCCTGCGCTCTTTTCGTCGGATGCGGCAGCAGACGTGCTGATGCGGTTGGCGATTATTGCCTCTTCAAGCTCGCGCTTTTTGGCGTTCAGCGATTCAAGCTCGGTCTCGCCCTTTGCAAAATCGGCGTTTGCTTTGTCAAGCACGGCAAGTTTTTCTCCCTCTATGCTTGACGCTGCCGAGAGAATGGCAAGGCTTTCGTCATATTTTTTACTGTTGTTTTCGCGTTCTTCGTTAAGAATTTTCAGCTCGCCGTCAGAAATAGCCGCTTTTTCAAGGGCGATGGCGTCCATACGCTCTTTGTAATGGCTGATATCGTTTTCGGACAGAGCGCATTTTGACGAAATGTCGTTTTTTTCTGCCTCGATCGCGGAAATATCCTCGCGCAGGCTTTCGGTTTCGACATTTTTCGCCATTTTTTCTTCTGAAAGAAGGTTTGTCTTTTCCTCGTTTTCGCAAAGCTCGCGGTCTTTTTCCTCGTAGCTTGCGCGGGCGGAGGTGGTGCGCTTGTCAAAATCTTCCGCCTCAACGGCTGCCTTTGCTATGCGGTCTACCCAGATGGCGACCTCAAGCTCCTTTTTGCGCTCGGCGAGAACGAGATATTTTTTGGCGTTTTCTGCCGCCTTTTCGAGCGGACCTATGCGGCCTTCTATTTCGGAAACGATGTCGCGCAGGCGGATGAGGTTGGTTTCAGTCTCGGCAAGTTTCTTTTCGGCATCGTTTTTGCGATAGCGGAACTTGGAGATGCCTGCTGCTTCTTCAAAAATGTGACGGCGCTCGTCGCTCTTTTGCGAGATGACTTCGCCGATCTTTCCCTGGCCGATGACAGAATATCCTTCTCTGCCGATACCTGTGTTCAGAAAAAGCTCGTATATGTCGCGCAGACGCGAGGGTTTGTCATTTATTTTATATTCACTGTCGCCCGAGCGATAGTATTTTCTTGTTATTTTGACCTCTTCGTGGTCGTCGGGAAGGGCGCCGTCGGAGTTGTCAAGTATCAGCGACACCTCGCAAAAGCCTGTTTGCTGGCGTTTTGCCGTTCCGCTGAAGATAACGTCCTCCATCTTCTGACCGCGCAGTGATTTCGGCGACATTTCGCCCAAAACCCAGCGAACGGCATCCGAAATATTACTTTTGCCGCTTCCGTTGGGGCCGACGATGGCGGTGATTCCTTTTTCAAAATCCAGCCGCGTTTTGTCGGGGAACGATTTGAAGCCTCGCATTTCAAGCGCTTTGAGATGCAAATGGTTCACTTCCTTTTCTTGTTCTCAATTATCGGTAAAATATGTGTTTATCCTGAATTTTTCGTCAAACTTTTCGACTATTTTTATGTTTCTGACCGTTTTTTGTTTGTTGCAAAGATATTGCAAAAGGGCGGTCTTGTTTTCTTTTTTGTGTCCTGATATTTTGGACGTTTCGCCAAAGGGCGCCTCGATGACAAGGGTGTTGCCGTTGGTGCAAAGCTTTTTTTCGATGTCCTCTTTGATAAGGTCGAGATACACCCGTCCTTCACAAAGCTCGCCGAGGGCAGGATGGTTTGCCCCTGCAAAAACTTCGTTTTCGGACGAAAGATTTTCGCTCGATTGTAGCCCCACACGCAGAACCTTTACCCCGTTTTCAAGAAATATGCGGTAGCATTTTGCGGCTCTTTTTGCGGCATCGGCTGTTGTGAGGGGAATATATTCGCCGCGCTTTGCCATATTGCAAAGCTCTGTGTCGTAAAAGACCACTGTGGGATATATCCGCGCCTCGAGTGCACCGCACTCGCAGATGGTTTTTGCTGTTTGGATCTCGTCGGCAAGAGTTGATCCGGGAAGCCCGATCATCATCTGACCGCCTGCCACAAAGCCGCGGTCTACGATCATTTGCAGGGCTTTTTTTGCACATTCTGCCGTGTGTCCGCGCTTTGATGCTGAAAGCACGGCGTCAGATGCCGACTGAACGCCAAGTTCGATGTGGAGAACGCCGTAATTCGACAAAATGTCAAGAATTTCGCCGTTTATGTAATCGGGACGGGTGGAAAGTCTGATCGACGACACTCTGCCCTCTTTTACAAAAGAGTTTACGCATTCAAGAAGCCGCTTCATCTCGCTTCTGTCGATTCCCGTGAAGCTCCCGCCGAAAAAGGCGATCTCAGTTTCAAAAACATCGGGGTCGATGGTGGCAAGTGCCGCCTCGATTTCGGGCACTATGTTGCGTCGGGCGAGAGCTGTGGTGCCTGTTATCTTTTTTTGATTGCAGAAAACGCATCCGTTGGGGCAGCCCTCGTGGGGGATGAATATGGGGATGTTGGCGTGCTTTTTTGCGTTGTTATTCATTTTTTTCCTTTTCTTCGGGAATAACTCCGAAAAGCACAAGGGCTTCGTGTGCCGCGTGTTGTTCGGCCTCTCTCTTGGTCGAGCCCGAGCCGCGTCCGATGCAGTTATTGTTCAGACGCACCTCGAAGAAAAAGCTTTTGTCGTGGGCAGGGCCCGTTTCGTCCACAAGGATATATTCGAGAATGTCGCCTCTGTTCTGCTGAACGAACTGCTGCAGGAGAGTTTTGCAGTCGTCGCCCGAGCCTTTTGCCGTAAGCTCCTTGACCTTTTCCGAAACGTAGGGCAGGGCGAATTTTTTTGCGGCGGCATATCCGCCGTCGATATATATGGCGGCAAGGATGGCTTCGAAAACGTCGGCAAGGATCGAACGTCTGTCTCTTCCGCCGCCCATCTCCTCGCCGTGTCCGATGAGAAGATATGCACCCACGCCGATCTCTTTTGAATATTCAAAAAGGGCGGGTTCGCAGACAGATGCCGCGCGGATCTTTGTGAGATCGCCCTCTTTGAGGATCTTGTATTCCTCAAAAAGGAAATCGGAGGTTATGATTGAAAGCACCGAATCGCCCAGAAATTCGAGCCTTTCATAGCATTCGACGTTGGTGTTTCCACGCGCTTTGAGCTCGTTGGCATAAGAAGAATGGGTGAGTGCCGTTTCTACCAGTTTTTTGTTTTTGAAAGTGTATCCGATCTTTTCCTCGAGAAGAGATAAAGGAAGCGGATATTCCCCGTTGTTCATTTTTTGTCCTTCCGATGTGTTATTTTTTTGATGCAAGCTCGGCAAAATCGTTGATTATACCTGAACGGGCATAGTTTTTCGCCTGGAGGATACAGCGGCTGATGCTCTTTGCATCAGAGCTGCCGTGTGCCTTGAAGACGGGCTTGGAAATACCGAGAAAAGGAGCTCCGCCGTGTTCAGAGGGGTCCATCTTCTTTTTCAGATCCTTTATGCTGTCCATAACAAAAAGTGCGCCGACCTTTGTTTTTGCATTTTTCTTGAAAAGATCCGAAAGGGTGCTTTTTATAAATCTGCCAAAGCCTTCGCAGGTCTTGAGAAGAATATTTCCGGTAAAACCGTCGCATACGACGATGTCGGCAACGCCTGCAGGCACGTCCTTGCCCTCGACGTTTCCGATGAAGTTGATATCCGAATCCTTAAGAAGCTTGTGGGTGGCAACGTAAAGCTCGGTGCCTTTGTGTTCTTCTTCGCCGTTATTCAGAAGCCCTACCTTGGGATTCTTGACCATGGCGACCTTTTTCATATAAAGCTCGCCCATGTGGGCAAAGTCAACAAGATGCTCGGGCAGAACGTCAACGTTTGCCCCTGCGTCTACGATGAGAATAGGCTTTCCGAGGGGAACGATGGCGCCGATAGCCGCTCTTCTGATGCCCTTGATGCGGCGGACGATGAGGGTGGCACCCGTAAAGAGGGCGCCCGTGTTTCCGGCGCTGACAACAGCATCCCCCTTGCCCTCGGCAAGAAGGCGAAGCGACACTGCCATTGACGAATCCTTCTTTTCTTTCATGACAGCAGAGGGGTCGTCTTCCATGGTCACGGGATCGTCGGGGGTGTGATAGATAGAAACGCGAAGCTCGGGAAGCCCTTTTTCGCGGATTATCTTGCGGATGGCGTTTTCATCGCCCACAAGAAGAACGTCTGCGTTGTGTGCATTTGCGCCGGCGATGGCACCTTCAACAATGGCCTCGGGTGCGTTGTCGCCGCTCATGCAGTCTACTATTATTTTCAATTGGATTTCCTCCGTGAAGTTTTAGAATGTGAAAATTATTGCTTGTCAAGTTTTCCCGAGTAGCTGCATTTTTCGTTGATGCAGTAAACGAGATCCTTGCCCTTCTTCTTGAGAAGAAGACCTCCGCATTCGGGGCATTTTTCTTCCTGAGGAATGTCCCAGGTCGAGAATTTGCAGGTGGGGTATTTTTCACAGCTGTAGAAAACGCTCTTTTTCCTGCCGTGCTTGATGAGGATTTTGGATCCGCAGGACGGACAGGGAACGTTGAGATCTTTTGTGATGGGCTTTGTGCTCTTGCAGTCGGGATATTTTGCGCAGGCATAGAAATTGCCGTATCTGCCGCGTCTGATCACCATTCCGCCGCCGCAGATGTCGCACTTTACGTCATCGGGAGCAGGAGTGAGGTTATCTGTCGGGCGTTCTGCTGTCTTTTCGATCACCTTGCCGTCTTTGTCGATGGGCTTTGTGTTGCGGCAGGTGGGATAGTTGGGACAGGCGGCGAATTTGCCGAATCTGCCGTTTTTGATGACCATGTTGCTGCCGCACTTTTCGCAGATGATATCTGTTTCTTCTGCCGAGAGCTTGTAATTACCCTTGTCGATATTCTTTTCGGCGTTGTCGAGCAGGCTTGCAAAATCGGCGTAGAAGAGCTTCAGTATTTCAAGCATGGACTTTTCGCCGTTTTCAACCTCGTCGAGCATTTCTTCCATTTCGGCGGTGAAGCTGTAATCTATGATGTCGGCAAAATAATCGGTCATAAGCTTTGTTGTGACCTCGCCGAGCTGAGAGGGAACGAGGCTTTTGCCTTCGCGCTCGACATATCCGCGCTGGATGATGGTTGTGATCGTAGGAGGAAGGGTGGAAGGACGGCCGATGCCCTTTTCTTCGAGGGCTTTGATAAGGGTTGCTTCGGTGTAGCGTGACGGAGGCTTTGTAAAGTGCTGGCTGGGGGAGAGCTTTTCGAGCGAAAGAACTTCTCCCTGTGCCACCTCGGGAAGCTTTGCTTCCTTTTCGTCGTCGTCTCTTTCCTTTTCGTCATCGTCCTTTGTTTCTTCGTACACAGCCATAAATCCGGGATGTTTTACGGTGTAGCCCGAGCTACGGAAGATATATCCTGAATTTTCGATATCAATAGTGACCGTGTCAAGAAGGGCAGATTCCATCTGGGATGCAACGAATCTGTCCCAGATCAGCTTGTAAAGCTTGAACTGATCCTGCGAAAGATGAGGTTTTACAACGGCAGGCTCAAAGAGCATATCCGAAGGACGGATGGCTTCGTGTGCGTCCTGCGCGCTTGCGCGGGATTTATATACACGGCGCGTCTTGGGATAATATTCCTTGCCGTATTTTTGCTCGATATAAAGCTGTGCCGCATCTGCCGCAATGTCCGAAATTCTCAAGGAGTCGGTACGCATATAGGTGATAAGACCGCGGGTGCCGTGCTCTCCGAGAGAAACGCCTTCGTAAAGCTCCTGGGCGATCTTTGCCGTTTTTTCGGTTCTGAATCCGAAACGCTTGTTGGCTTCCTGAAGCATGGTGGAGGTGATGAAGGGAGGCGCGGGATTGTTGACACGGACTGCTTTTTTGATGTTTTTTACTTTGAAAGTGCCCTTTTCGATGGCAGAAACCACCTTGTCGGTGCTTGCGCCGTCGGCAAGTTCGAGTTTGCCTTCGTTTGTACCGAAGAAGGACGCCTTGATTTGACCTTTTTCGTTAGAAAGGAGAGCTTCGATCTTCCAGAATTCTTCAGGGGTGAAGGCACGGATCTCGTTTTCGCGCTCAACCACAATTCTTGTGGCGACCGACTGAACACGACCTGCAGAAAGACCGCTTTTGATTTTTTTCCAAAGCACAGGACTTAGCTTGTAGCCTACTATTCTGTCAAGAATACGTCTTGCCTGTTGGGCGTCGACAAGATCCATGTTTATTTCGGTGGGGTTTTTGATGGCGGCTTTCACGGCAGGCTTTGTTACCTCGTTGAAGGTGACGCGCTTTGCCTTTTTGCTGTCCAGCCCCAAAACGTTGGCGAGATGCCACGAAATCGCTTCTCCCTCGCGGTCAGGGTCGGCTGCGAGATAAACGACGTCGGCGTTCTTTGCTTCTTTTTTCAGCTCGTTGATAAGCGGGCCTTTGCCGCGGATGTTGATATATTTGGGGGCAAAATCGTCTTCGATGTCAATGCCGAAGGTGCTTTTGGGCAGATCCCTGACATGACCCTTGGAGGCGACGACTTTGTATCCCTTTCCGAGATAGCCTTTGATTGTGCTCGCCTTGGAGGGCGACTCCACGATTACAAGATGTGACATTTTTCCTCCTATTGTGGTTGTATATTGATTATTGATTTCCTTTTTTACACCGCCTCATACATTCCGCCGGGAAGAGAGGTGATGAGTCCGTATATTTCGAGCATAGTCAGCGCGGAAAGCACCGTATCGCTGGGGAGGGACGTTTTCTTGCCGAGGATATCGGCGGTGGTGCTTTCTTCGAGAAGGGCGAGGTACACCGTTTTTTCGGTTTCGGAAAGGATCGAAAGATCCTTTTCCTCGGAACATTTTTCTTGTTCCTGTTCTTGTGACAGTTCTGCGACTATGCTTTCCGAAACGCCGCTTTGCGCTCTTTTTTCAAGCGCTTTGGCTTTTCGGCGCATTCGGCGTGAAAGATAGGCGTCTTTTTTTGAAAGCTTTCTTTCGGGAGCGGCCGACCCCACCGAAACTTCGGAAGGATAGGAAAACTCCATGTCCGAGATGATGTCGTATGCGTCGATGACTGGGACGGCACCATGCTTTATCAGCGCGTTCGAGCCGCGACAGAGCGGATTTGTGACAAGGCCGGGAAGAACATAGAGCTTTCTGCCCATCTGCACGGCGTATTCGGCGGTGATAAGTGCGCCGCTGTTTTTTCGCGCTTCCACCACAAGCACTGCGTTTCCCAAAGCTGCCATGACTCGGTTTCTTATCGGAAAATTGACGGCAAGCGGTTCTGTGAAGGGCGAAAACTCGGTTATTACAAGACCGGTTCTGAAAATTCTTGAAAAGACGGTCGAATTGTCAAACGGATAAAGGATGTTGATGCCGCTGCCCAACACGCCCACCGCAAATCCTCCGGCATCAAGAGTGCCCAAAGTGCAGGCGGTGTCGATGCCGTCGGCAAGGCCTGTTACTATCGAAATGCCGGCGCTTGCAAGCTTGAAGCAGACGGCATAGCCTGCATCGTACGCATCCTGCGAGCATTTTCTGCTTCCGACTGCGGTGAGATACGCACGGTCTGAAAGTTTTTCGATACGCCCTTTGTAGTAAAGGACGGGCGGCGGAGATTCGATGTCAAAAAGCCGCGTCGGATAATACTCTGAATCGTAGGTGAGAATGCCTACCATGTTTTCGGCGCAGTAATCTATTATCATATTGGTGCGCTCGAAATCTTTGTCGCAAAGAAGCTCGGCTTCTTCCTTTTCAAACCCCAGACTTATATATTCGTCCTCGGCTGCGCGGTATGCTGCCGCAAGGTTTCCGCCAAAGGCTGAATATACCTTTTTTGAAAGTGGCGAGCCTGCTCCGCAAAGCTCGGACAGCCAGATGAAATATTCTGTTCCCGTACCGCTCATGCTTTTGTGCCTTTCTGCTTTTCCCAAATGAGGATGGCGGCGGCGGCAGCCGCATTCAGCGATTCGGTGTTTTGCCGCATGGGGATGATGACCTTTCTTTTGCAGAGGGCAAGGACTTTTTCGCTTATACCCTCTCCCTCGTTTCCGATGAGAAGACAGTCGTTATGTGAAAACGATACCTGTGCAACATCCTCACTGTTTTCGTCGAGGGCGGCGGCAAAAACTTCGGCTCCGCCTTTTTGCAGCTCTTCTATTTCTCGGCAGATATCGTCGGTGATACAGATGTTTACCTTGAAGAGAGCGCCCATGGCGGCGCGGACTGTTTTTGGGCCGAAAATGTCGGCACAACCTTCGCCCAGAAGAATACGAGAAACACCAAGCGCTGATGCTGTTCTGATAACTGTTCCGACGTTTGACGGGTTTTGCACTCTGTCAAGCATGACAAAACCGCCGCTTCCCGGGGTTTCGGATGCTTTTGCGTATACCATTGTTTTTTTTGCGACGGCAAAGATGCCCTCGGGGTTTTGCTCGGACGAGAGCTTGTCGTAGACCTCATCGGTCACTTCGTATATCCTGCACGAAAGGGTGCAGAGGGTATCGGCGTATTTTTCAAGAGCGCGGCTTGTGCAAAACACTTTTTCGATATCCACCTTTTCGTCGCAAAGCTCGCGAAGGAGCTTTATTCCCTCGGCGGAGAAAAGACCGCTTTTGTCGCGGTTCTTTTTGTCAGAAAGCGCACAGGCGGCGATGACCCCGGGATTTTTTCGCGAAGTTATCTTTTCGGTTACAGAGAAACTTTTTTCTTTTCCGTCCACTTTGGCGCCTCCTTTTTCATCATGGCTTTAATGTTTCGGGCAATTTTCGCGTACTTATTATTATAATAGTAATCAAACATGTTTTGCAATAGGTTTTGACAAAAAAATTATTGCTGTTTGTTTAATAAATATAAGATATTTGGTTAATTCACCCCCTCCTTTCCTACTTATTATAATGCAGAGTCGCATTTCTTCTTGACTATGCGGTAAAAATATATTACAATATGTGGTGGAAAAGAATGTTCCGCTGTACTTTGCGGAGAAAAAAGGAGGGCTTTTTTCTGAAAAACATACGGGTCACCGTCATCATCGCTGCCGCCGGCGGAGGAACGAGGATGGGCGGCATATCAAAGCCTCTTATAAAGATCAACGGCAGGGAAGCTTTGCTTTATTCGCTTGACGTTTTTTGCGCGTGCGAAAAGGTGGCGGCGGTGGTGATATCGGTTCGTCCTGAGGACGAGCAGGTTTTCCGCGCAATAGTAGACAAAGAGAAATATCAAAAAGAAATAATTTTTGCCCACGGTGGCGATACTCGTCAGCAATCGGTGCTGAACGCTTTTAAAGCTGCTTTTTCGGGCAGAAAAAAGACCGATCTTGTTGCCATCCACGATGCGGCGCGCCCCCTTGTGACGCAGGAATATTTTGAAAACGCTCTTGCCCTTGCTGCAAAATACGGCAACGCCGTTTGCGCCTGCCGTGCACGCGACACCTTTAAAAGATCCGACAGCAAGGATCTGATAAAAGAAGCGGTGGAACGCGAAAATCTGTGGCAAATCCAGACCCCTCAGATCTTTGACACAGATATGTTCCACACCGCTCTTGCTCTTGCCGAAAGGGACGGGTTTGACGCCACCGACGAGAGCAGTCTTGTGACGCACGCAGGCTTTCTTGTCAAGCTTTGCGAGTGCGGTGCTGACAATCTGAAGCTTACCTATCCGGAGGATGCGGCGATCGCGCAGGCGATAATGGGCCTTCGTGCAGAAAAGGAGAAAAAACGATGAATATAAGGATTGGACACGGATATGACGTACACCGTTTTGCCGAAAACAGAAAGCTGATACTCGGCGGAGAAGAGATTGAATACGAGAAAGGCTTGCTCGGACATTCGGACGCCGACGTCTTGGTGCATGCGCTGATGGATGCGATACTCGGAGCACTGGGCAAAGGGGATATCGGAAAGCATTTTCCCGATACCGACGAAAAATATCGCGGCGCAGACAGCATGAAGCTGCTTGAAAAAGTGTGTGAAATGATGCGCGGTGAAGGATACTCTCTTTCAAACGCCGATTGTACGGTTATCGCTCAGGCACCGAAGCTTGCACCCCACATACAGAAAATGCGCGAAAACATTGCTAGCGTCATCGGATGCGATGTTTCGCTTATCAACGTGAAGGCAACCACCGAAGAAAAGCTTGGTTTTACGGGTAGGCTAGAGGGAATTTCGGCTCACGCAGTCTGTCTTATTTTCAAAAACTGACGCTTTTTTGGGATTTTTTTGGAAAAAGTTGAAAAAAGGCTTGCATTTCCGTTTCGGATGTGATATAATATGAAACGCTAATCGTATAAGGGTATTCTTGTGCGATGAATACGAAGTATATTTTTTGCGGCGCGGTTGCCGCGGAATTTCATTTTTTGGAGGACATGTAATATGACAGTAGTAATAGGTATCGCTTTGATCGTAATGGCGGTTTTCCTTGTAATTTCTATTCTTCTTCAGAGTAGCAAGGATCACAGACTTTCGGGCACAATCGCAGGCGGCGCAGAAACTTTCTTCGGCAAGCAGAAGGGTAAGACAGTTGACGCTCTTCTCAACAAGATCACCGCAGTTGTTTGCGCACTCTTCTTCATCTGCGTTATCGCAATGTTCATCGTAACAGATGATGGCAAGGCAAACGTTGTTGTTGACGACGGTGCTCAGGTTGAAGGCGAAGTTGAAGGCGAAGTTGAAGGCGAAGTTGAAGCTGAGGTTGAAGGCGAAGTTGAAGCTGAGGTTGAAGGCGAAGTTGAAGCAGAGGCTGAAGCTGAAGTTGAAGCAGAGGCAGAAGCAGAAGCTGACGCAGAATAATTTGTTTTTACATCCGACGAGCGGACAGGTTTTATCCTGTCCGCTTTTTGTTTTTTTGCTGTAGCAGGATTTGCATCTGCGACAAAAATGCTTACATACGATGGTTTTATTTTACAATAAATATTATATATTTTTGTTAAAACCGCCGATTTTTTTGAGCCGGTTTTGTTTTTGGTTGACACCGTGCGGCAGAATGGGTATAATGGACATAAGTATGAGTGTCCCTATACCTGTTTGGGATGCAAGTATTTAATATTTCAGGAAAGGAAGAAAACTTATGAAAAAGAGATTTTCAAAGTTTTTGAGCGTATTGCTCGGACTCTGCATGATCCTCTCTATGGCATCCTTTACGGTTGTTGCAGGCGAAGGCGAAGCAGTTACCGAGTATTACGTCAAGTATGGCGGCACAGGTGACGGCCGTTCGTACGATTCTCCTATCGGCACAATCGCCGGCGTTATCGGCGCGATCAACGCTGACGGTCATACCACAGGAGACAACGTCATAGTTTATCTCGTTCCCACAGGAAACGAGCCCACAAAGGAACAGCTTAATATTACAAAAGCTACAGAAGGAATCGATGCTCCTGTTGTTCAGGATACAAGCCTCGGTTTCATCTCGTTCCAGGCTCCCAACGTTGCGCACTCTGCAACAATTACCTACACAACCTACAACTATGATGCAGAAGCAGACAACAAGATGATTCTTGCAAACGGCAACTCCGTTTCGTCGGGCAACAACCGCGACGGTTCTGCTCATATGTACGTTCCCGGTCCTTCCGTATTCAAGGATCTCTACATCATCGACCTCCGCATGGACGGCGCGGCATGGGATTTTTACGGACAGAACCACGACCTTGTCATCGAGAACGTTGATTGGAGAAGGACATCCAAGCCGGATGCCAACAAGTGCGGCTACACAAACGCCCCCTGGAACAACCACTTCTATTCGGGCAACCACTCAAGCGGCAAGTATTCTCCTGCAGCTGATGCCAACAACGAGACTATTCTCGACTACGCAAAGTTTACCGACCTCAGCTTCTCGTCTGCAGGCACAAAGTCCGGTGATGCAGTTATCAGAATCGGTAACGACGAAAAGACCAGCGTGCTCGGCCTTATCGCAGGCCATAACGGCAAGGCAAACTCTGTGCACAACGGTTCTATCAGCCTTGTTTGCAACAACACAGAGATCGGAAAATTGACCAACTATTCGGGTTATACCACAACAGTTGAAAATCTTCAGATCCTCCTTAACAACGGCTCGACAATCGGCACAAACAACGCAGTGATCGAAGGAAACGTCTGGATTCTTACTGCGGCTGATGGCGTAACTCTTGATGTTACAGACACAGTCGGCACATTTGCAGTTGAGACAGACAAGGTGGCATATGCAGTGGCAGAAGATCGCAAGACCATCTATTACGGCGATGCAGACCTTTCTATTCCCAAGGGTACATACACAGTTAACGTTGCAGACGACCTTGATGCAGTTAAGGCTGCTGTTGCTCCTTTTGAGGATGCGGCAAACATTTTCAACGGCTGGATCGATGATGGCGCAGGTAAGCTTACTGCCGACTACACCTACACCGATGCAAAGCCCACATTCTACGTTCAGCAGGGCGCAACAGGCGCAGGTACTTCTATTGAAGCTCCCGGCTCGTTTGCAACTGTTGTTCCTATGATCAACAGCACCTACGGCGCAGGCGACGAAGTTGTTATCAAGATTGTAAAGGCTGCAAACGAAGCAGATACTTACACAGACATCACGAAGATCAGCCTTGCTTCTATCATGGAAATTCCTGCACACGAAGCAATGCTTATCCTTACATCTGCTGATGAAAACGACTACTCGTGGCTTACTCAGGTAAACAACTACTCGCTGAACAACACCGAAAACAACAGCGGTAACGTTGAGCTTTCCGGTCCTATCACCATCACAAAGGTTAAGCTCCTCGACCCCAGAAACAACTGGCATTCCGACTTCTATGCAAACGCTCACGATCTTAAGATCTGCTCCGATATCGAATGGTATTCTCCTACCTCCGACGGAACAACTCTTAACCTTAAGGGTGCAAAGACACAGACTGCTGTTCACGGCGGTTCGAGAGCCGGCAAGACCTTTACAACAGCAGGTGTTATTGAGCTTGAAAGCGGCGTACAGTTTGGTAACGGCAATGGCCTCAGCCTTGCCGGTTATCACGAAAGCGCAGCAATGACCTTTAACGAGGACCTCACTTACAAGCTTGGCGAAGGTTCGCTTCCTCTTATCAGAGTAAACAACATGAAGGGCACTGCCTGCTTCAAGAAGAACGCCAACATAGTATTCAACGGCACAACCGTTGACAAGGTTGAAATCTCAAGATCCGACTCCAAGGGCATGACTGTTGACGGAGCTATCCAGATCATCAACAACGGCGGCGAAATCAAGGCATACGTTCCCGATGAAAACCTTCTTGACAGAACCTACTACCTCACTTCGGGCGAGGGCGTAGCTCTTGACGTTACAGAAACTGCAGGTAATTTTACCGTTGATACAGAAGCTGCTCTCGTATACGCTACTTCTGCAGACGGCAGAACAATCTACTATGGCGACGAAACTCTTGCAGTTGCTGCCGGCACATACGAAGTATTGACCGCAGCAAGCGTTGACGAAATCGTTGCAAACGCAAAAGAACCTACCCTTACAGTAAACTGGGAATTTGCAGGTTGGGATACATCTGTTCCCGGCAAGATCACTGCAAAGCTTAAGGCTGCAACAGGCGAAACAGAAGCTGCATTCTACGTAAAACCCGGCGCAACAGGCGACGGTACTTCTGCCGAATCTCCCGTAGGCTCGGTTTATGCAGCGGTTGAAAAGCTTAACACAGTCGGCTACAAAGAAGGCGACGAAGTTATCATTTACATCATGAACGGTGACGTTCCCGCAGGCGGAACAAAGCCTTTCTATATGTATGACATAGACGGTAACGATATCGAAGGCAAGGATGTGGGCAAGACCAGCACAGTAAACGGCAACTTTGCATACTGGGCTCCCAACGGCGGAAGCGTTCCTGCTCATACCGCAACCATCGTTCTTAAGCCTTATGCGGCTGAAGAAACCTTCATCGCACAGCATCCTGTTCTCGGCCAGAACACCAACTTCACTCTCGCAGGTCCTACAGTATTTGAAAACCTCACCATTCTTACAAACAGAAAGTATGACCGCGAGCTCTTTGCTGCAGGTAACGACTTAACTATTACAGACTGTCTCTTCAAGTATCAGAACGCTGACCACTCCGGCAATTCAAGCGGATTTGACGGTGTTTTGGCAGGTCACGAAAGAGTACAGCTTGGCGGTCCTAAGGCAAGCACACTTGCAGGCGGCACAGTTCGCATCAACTCTGCCATGACCACAACAAGCACCACATACGGTCTTGAGATCGCGGGTACATGGTCACCAACCTTTACAGACAACGTTAAGGTTTATATTGACAACGAGAAATTCACAGGTAATATCGTATGGGCAAGAAGCAATGCTACCTTTAACAACGGTCTTGCACTCGTTATCAACAACGGTACTCCCAAGAGCGCAGATGCAGGCAAGGGCGCAACACTTACAATAAAGAACGGTCTTGCAGTTATTGCAAACAACGGCATGCAGGCTCCCGAAATTCCCTCTTGCGTAAACGCAGACAAGACATGGATCCTCAGCTCTGAAGCTCTTGAAGGTTCTTACCTTGAACCCACAGAAGAAGCCGGCACATTCGAAGTTGTAGGCGGCAAGGTTGCTCTTGCAACAAACGAAAATGGTGTAAGCTTCCTTTCCGGTGACGATGGATTCCTCACACTTCCCGAAGGCAAATACACAGTTACATACACAGATTCTGTTGTAACAGTTGATGTTTATACCGACTACGACTTCTACGGCACATTCCCCGCAGGTTCGAAGGTTCTCCTTCCCGAACTCGGCGATACTCCCGTTGACAGATTCATCGGTTGGGAAGATGCTGACGGCAACGAATTCGTTGCAGGCGACTATGTTACTCTTCCCGATGAAATGTGCGACTTTGACCTCTTCTCGAGATGGGAAATGTTTGAAGATTCGGTTGCTATCTGGGTTGACGCAGTGGACGGTCTTGATACCAACGACGGCCTTACAAAGGATGCTCCCGTAAAGACTCTTGACAAGGCATTTGCTCTTCTTGCAGATAAGGAAGAAACAGCAAAGAAGGCTGTTGTCATCGGCGAGTATGATATTGGTACATCCTTCCCCAACCATAGCGAAATGATCATCGTTACAGGCGACGGTTCGGGTGAATCCAACATCGTCATGAAGAAGGACAACGTTACTACAGGCGGTCCTCTCACCATTTCCAACATCAACATCGATGTTGCTATTGACTACAAGTTTATTGAAACAAACAGCCACAAGCTTATCATCGGCGAAAACGTAACACATACCATTTCGTCGGCAAACGCAGGCTTTAACTTCCACGCAGGTTCTTACAACCAGAACAGCCCCAAGCAGGAAATTGAGATCAATTCTCCCATTGGCGCTATGTATGTAGGTTCCTACTACAACTCCGAAACACGCACTGTTGCAGGTGCTCGCATCGTCATCAACGAAGGCGGCAAGGCAGATCTTGCATTTGCGGCTGACGGATGGCTTAAGCTCGGCCAGCAGTATGGCTTTGTATATACAGACACAGTAAGCGTTATCCAGAACGGCGGTTCGTTCACGGCAGGCCTCGACAGCAGATACGGAAGCGCATTTGAAGCTGACGTTCAGATCATTGCAAACAACGGCACAGCTCTTCCCGCACTTCCCGAATTCCCCATCAACGGTAACCACGGTCTTTACGTTCTTTCGGCAGAAGCTCTTGAAGGTTGCTACCTCGACGTAACAGACGTTGCCGGCACATTCGCAGTTCACGGTGGCAAGACAGCTCTTGCAGTTTCCAAGGATGGCAAGCAGTTTATCTCTGCAGACGGACTTCTCACAGTTCCTGCAGATACCTACACAGTAACCTTCGAAGACGAAGTTTACTATACAAACGAAGGCACAAAGATCAAGTTCTATAAGGACTTTGCTCTTGACCTTGCAACAGTTCCTCACTCCAAGCTTGAAGGCAAGCTCTTTGTGGGCTGGACAGAAGAGGACGGAACAGTTCCTGCTGACGACAACTTTACAGAAGGCGAAGAACTCTTTGCTCAGTACATTGATTTTGATCTTGACACCGACTTCTATATCGAAGGTGCACAGATCAGACTTGCAAGCGCTGCAAAGCAGCTCGGCGAAGGCCTTAGATTCGTTGTAAGAAGAACAGACGCCTCCGACGCACTCAACATCGTTGAATACGGTTCGGTTATCGCTCCTTCTCTTGCAGTTGGCAAGGACTTTGTTGCCATTGACAAGACATACACCTATGGCGGCAAGACCTTTAGCGCAATGAAGGTTCCCGCAGAAAAGATCTTTGCAGAAGGCGATGGCTTCGAACAGTACACAGTTTGTGTAACAAACATTGCTGACACCAACTATGCAGGTATGTTCTCTGTTCGCGGATACATTATTTATGAAGACCTCCACGGCGCACAGAACGTTCTCTACACAGACTACTATGCAACAAACCTCGTTAACGTTGCCGAAATGGCAGCCAAGGACGAAAATGTTGCGGCTGAAGACAGAGAATACTGCGAATCGCTTATTGCAACAGAAAAGCTCAGAGTTAAGAACAAGTACTCTCTTGACAACCCTGAAAATACCAGGGTTATTCCTCAGAATGGATACAAGGATGCAAATCTTGTAGCTCCTGTTGACATTTCCAAGTATCCTCTCTTCACAGACTTCTATCAGCTTAACGGCGCCGGCGGCGGACTTGTTATTGGTGAAGTTACCATCGAAACAGGCAGAGAAAACGTTGATCCCATCGAGATCTTCCAGCTTTCCGACCTCCATTTCAACTATTGTAACGCAGCTGACTTTGAAGAAGCTAACCCCTCTATCATGGCAACATACAACGGCAGAACATGGAACAAGAACGGCTCGTCTGTTCCCAACGCCGTAAGAGCGCTTGAATTTGCAAGCCAGGGCGATGCAATGATGATCACAGGCGACGTTCTTGACTATATGTCGCTGGGTGCTATGGAACTTACCGACAAGTACATTTGGGATCCGTATCCCAATGCAATGATCACTCTCGGTAATCACGAAATCACAAGACGTTGCCAGGACAACCCCGCAACTCCCGACCCGACCACCCTTGAGTCGAGACAGGAAATTCTTCAGGACAACTGGGATCATGACATCTTCTACGAATCCAGAGTTATCGACGACAGACTTATGATCGTCCAGATCGATAACAGTAATTCCTGCTTCTGGGAAAGCCAGGTTGAACCTTTCAAGGCTGACCTCGAAAAGGCTCGCGAGAATGGTTACGATGTATTCCTCTTCTACCACATTCCTCTTGCAACAGGAAACTCGAAGGATACGAACATCTATCCTATCATGAGAAGAGATGGTTATAACTACGACTTCTACAACAATTACATCGGAAATTCAAGCACCAGCGGCGCTTCCAAGACAGTTTATGATCTCATCGTAAACAACGGCGATATCATCAAGGGTGCGTTCTGTGGACACAAGCACTCGTGGTACTACACAGAAATCCTTGCAAAGACAGCCACCGGCGAAGCAACTGTTATTCCTCAGATTGTAATTGCAGGTACTCCTTATGACGGCGGTCATGCATTGAAGATCACTGTTAAGTAATTTTCAGCACAACAAAAATCGGAAACCTTCGGGTTTCCGATTTTTTGTGCTCTTGATTTCGAAGTGGCGGCAAAACCGCCAAACATCAAGACACATATTTGTACACTATGCCAAGTGACAAAAGGGTACAAATAAATTATAATAACTGTACGGTTAAGTTTTTATTGCGTGGCAGGCGCAAAAAACAGGATTTTTTCTGATATCTGTCCGTTTTTTTGCCTGTGATGAAAAATTTTTAAAAATAATGGAACTTTTTCCGAAGGCGTGCGTCAAACACATATCACAACCGAAAGCGAGGTTATAAAAATGAACACAAAAAAGAGAATCGCGGCAGCAGGTTGCGCCCTTCTTCTTGCGTCCCAGACGGCTGTATTTGCTTCATCCGAGGCGGTAACCACAGCGGTTATGCCCGTCCCCGTCGAAGAGGAGATTGTTGTTGGGAATTTTGGATATTACGGCACATCTGACAACGAACAGCCCACAACGGCTGAGCTTGAGGCGGTTATAAAAGCAACAAAGCCCAAGTTTGATATTCCTGCGGAATACACCGAGTTCGAATGGGATTATTACGGCGGAAGCCAGCACAGCGACCCATATTGGACTTTGCGCTGGTCGACTCCCTACGATGCAGAAGTTTACGGTCACGCTTCGATCATGTGTGGCAAAAACGGCGAGATCGAAAGCTTTAATATCTACTCGGACGATGACGGAATTTCGGCTTTGCCCGTTTATTCCAAAAACGAGCTTGTGGACACTGCAAAGGATTTTGTAAAGAAGATCGCCCCCGAGGCAAATCTTGTGTTTACATCGGCAAATGATGCCTACGGCAGATTTTCGAGATTTTACACCTACAATTTCAAGCGCGTTGAAAATGGTATTGACTATCCCGAAAACACGGCTTCCGTCCGCATTGATTATGTAACGGGCAAGGTGACATACTGCAACATTCAGTATGACCACGGCATTGCTATAAAGAGTGCCGACGTTGTTATCACCCCCGAAAAGGCGGCAGAGATCCTTGGCACAAAGCAGAAGATGATTCTTTCATACACCCTTCTTCGCGAAAGAGACGAAAACGACAAGATCACAAACAAGGCAGTTCTTGTATACTCCCCTTCCGAGTCGTATCTTTCTGTTGACGCCGTAACAGGCGAGCTTTATGACGAGCGCACTACCTGGCAGACTGTGGGCGGTGCAAGCGGATCGCTTAATGCTGCCATGAAGGACATGGTAACAGAAGATGCAGCAGAATCTGAAGAGGGCGGATACAGACTGACCGAAGAAGAGCTTGCACAGCTTGAAGTGCTCAAAGGTCTTATCTCCAAGGATCAGGCGATCGCCAAGATAACAGAAAACGACAAGCTTTATCTCGATATGAACCTCACCGCCATCAGCGCTGACCTTTCGAGATCGTACAACTATTACGCGACAAAAGAAGAAAAGAACGAAAATTACGTTTGGAACATCAATTTTTCCAACCCCATGGGCGGCGAAAAATATGACTATTCTTATGCAAACGCTCAGGTCGATGCAAAGACAGGCGAGATAATCTCCTTCAACTCGTCGCTTCGCGGAAACTATTACTACGAGCAGAACGAGCTTCCTGTCCCCGAAAAGAAGTTTACTCAGGAACAGAGCGAAAAGATCTTTGAAGATTTTGCAAAATCTCAGATTCCTGAAAAGTTTGAAAAGACCAGAAAGCAAAGCGGATACGAGACCAACGTTATCAAGTATCACACCGACCTTACAGGCGACGAAGCTGTCCGCACCCCCATCTACGGCGCATACGGTGTACACTACGTCCGTGTCAACGAGGGCATCGACTTTACTTACAACAGCATCTACGGTACTGTTGACGCCGTAACAGGAAAGATCTCGTCCTACGGCTATTCGTGGATGGACGACGTTGTTTTTGAATCCCCCTCTGATGCCATGAGCGAACAAGAAGCCTTTAAAATCTATTGCGAAAAGGCGGAGTTTCACAAGTACTACGAGAGATACGACGTATACACCCTTCGCGAGATGAAGGCAGAGACCCCCGAAGAAAAGTTCCGCGCCTTTATTATGGCTCTTAAGGAAAATTATTCCGACTACGAGGCTATTATCAAAAAGTATGCCGACGGCATCGATGTGAAGAAGGTCAGAAACGCCATCCTTGCGGCTGACGAATACGGACTTTGTGAGCTTGCGGCAGACTTCTTTGGTGTGAAGGATTTTGATATGGAATTCTTCTACAACAGTGCTGCAGAGCTTTATGACAGAAGCTCCACCGCACGCCTTGTTTACAAAACAAATCTTTCGGGCGTTCGCATCAGCGCGCTTCGCGGCGAAAGAGTGAACTATTCGGGAAAACCTGTTGTTGACGAATATGACGGAGAATTTACCGACATTGCGGGACATTGGGCACACGAATATATTACCATGCTCGCAGATCTCGGCATCGTTGAAAGAGCAGAAAAATTTGAGCCCGACTCTTTTGTCTCGGCAGAAGATTTTATAACACTTCTTTCAAATGCAGGCTATTACAAAAACAGCGAAGCTGAAGAAGGCGAATTTACAAGAATTGATGCCGTAAAGATCATCATCGGCGCTCTCGGATATGACAAGATTGCATCTCTTGACATCTATCGCACCGATTTTTCGGACAATCCTCTGGTTGATCCTGCCGACGTCGGATATCTTGCCATTGCATACGGTCTTGATATCATCGACGGCGATGCGGGCACAAACACCTTCCGTCCAGGCGAACAGATCACTAAGGCAGAGGCGGCAAAGCTTGCGGTTGAGACTATGAAGGCAAGCTATTGATATTTTTGATCTTTCACAAAATTTTTCTTTCTTAAAATACCAACCAAAAAAGAGCAACGTTCATTTTTGAAACGTTGCTCTTTTGTTTTTATTTTGTTTCGTTTTTGGCATCGAGCCTTTTGTTTCTGAAATACATGACGATGTCTGTGCCTACCATGATAAGGTTTAGAAAATAGAAGTAGGTCGGCCATTTGATCTCGCCCGTTTCGGCAAGCAGGATCATTTTCCACGCGATTCCTGCCACGTAGCCCGTAAAGATAAACAAAAGGAAAAGCAGGCTCTTGCCCTTTGCGGTGCGGGCACGATAGGATTTTACGATAGAAAGGGGCCAGGATATGCCAAAGCACAAAACCATGGTGGCCTCAAGGATTTCCATTAAAAGTTCTGACATTTGTTTTTCTCCTTTATATCATCTCAAAAAGTCTTTCAAGTATTCTGTCGGCGATGGCGCGCATTCCGGCATCACCCGGGTGACCGGCAACTCCTGCGTGCTCAAAAAGGCCAAGCGCTTTCATGTCGTCGCGCTCGCCGAGGTCCGAGATCTTTAATGTTTTTGTGCAGTATTTCTGCGCCGCTTTTTCCACGCCTTCTGCTGTCCATGGACTGTACCAAAAAGAATCGGTGATGAGAAGCTTGCACTTTCCCCCGCGCGAAAAATGATCGCACAAGGTCATAAAGCCCTTTGCAAAGTCATACTTTTCACAGTTTTCCTTTGCGCAGTTTTCGGAAAGTCTGAAAACGATGATGTCGGCATCGTATTCATAAAGCGCCTTGAGCTGAAGCGGATAATCCTGCGGCTCTTTCCAGAATTCGCGTTCCCAGTCTGCCGCCTGGATGCGGATAAAAGAGGTGTCGGGATATTTTTTTCTGAAATCGTTCATGACGAGGTGGAAATAATCCTTGTCTTCGCTTGACGCTGCCATGCCCCATTCGTTGTGCCAGCCGATAGACGGAAGCACACCGTGGCAGGTGATGGAATTGCCGACGATGGCAATTTTCAGCTTTGCGTTGGGCAGGTCAAAGCGTCTTGCGGTGCCTGTGGGAAGCAATTGGTTTTCTGAACTTACTGTGTTGTCTTCGATGGCAAGCTTCATTTTTAGTTCTCCTTTTTGAGTGAAATCTTTCTGACGGTCGGCACGCTATCCGAAATTACATCAATAATCTGCCATTCGGACCAGATGCCGTAGTGTTTAATGGGGAGACCCGGAGCGATCCCGTTGTAGTCAAGATAGCGAGAGCTTTCGAAAACCGTGAGCCATTTTCCGAGTTCCTTGTCTTTGTCGTTGCGTTTGGCAAAGATCTCGTTTCTGACCTGATAGACGAGATAATCGCTGAAATATATCTCGAAAACATCTTCGTTGTCGGCATAAACGGGACGGGAATCGGAAAGGGCGTCCTTGAGCTTTTTGGGAAGAGCGGGGGCTATCCCCTCGCCTTTTTCGCCAACTTTCGTAAGAGCGTAAATAATGCGCAAAGAATTTTCGTTGTCCTCTATATTCAGCACTATGGGACTGTAGCGGATAAAATCGTTTTGTTTGCCAAAACAGGGTTCAAAATTTTTTGCCATTTATTTCACTCCTTTCGAAAATAGTATACTATAAACCGGTGGTTTATGTCAAGTAAAACGAGAAATTACCGCATCAATCTTCGCCTGTTTTGTCATTTGTCACGTTGCCGTCGCCAAAAACGGGAATGACATCGCCGAGATATTTGGGCTTGGGTTTAAAAACGGCGCTTATCGTGTCCTTGGAGCGTGCTGCCACCTCGCGTAGCTCGCGCATTTCGCGGCCATTGTAGCTGACCTTGTGTGCATCGACACCCACCGCATCAAGCGACAGAGCATCGGCAAGAAAAATGGCGCGGAAGAGGTGATATTTTTGGCTGACGATGCAGACCTTGTGGGCAAGAAAGATGGCGCGGGCGCGGTAGACGCTGTCATAGGTGGAAAAGCCGGCGTGATCCATGAAAATATTCTGCGAGGGCACGCCGTTTGCAACAAGCCATGCTTTCATGGGGTTTACTTCGTCGTAATGCTCTTGTCCGTTGTCGCCGCTGACGATTATTTTTTCGGCAACGCCTGCTTTGTAAAGCTGAAGCCCGCACGCAAGGCGTTCTTCCAGCATTTTCGACGGTGTGCCGTCGGGACGCACTCCTGCACCGAGAATGAGAATACAGTCGTACTTTTCTCCTGCCGAAAAATCTGCCGGGTTGTATATCCTTTCACTCGTTGTCACGCAGACATAAACGTTGGTTGCGATCACAAAAAGGATTGCCAGAATAACGAAAAGTTTTATAAGCTTTATTATGCGTTTGAAGAACCTTATCATTTTTACCTCTCTTGTAGCCCTGCCATACATAAGGATAGTTTAGTGGACAAAGTGCAATTCGCGAGCTGCTTAGCTGACCGAAGGTCAATTTAGCTACGGAGTAATTTGGCGTGCGGAACGAGAATTTTGCTGAATTAGAGCTTCGCTTGAATAATTATACCACACTATTGCCCGAAAATCAATCTATACTGCGGTTGCGGCGGCAAAAAAGCACCCGCGAAAATCGCGGGTGCTTGATGGTTAAGACTTATGCAAGGCCTTCGGGCTTTTCAAGAACGATGGGTTCGATGTTCGGGTCGATGAGGACGAGAACTGCGTTCTGGTCGCCCCAGCGGTTCTTGAGGGATGTCAGAGAGTCGTATCCGCAGGTTGCGGTAACGCCCTTGAGGTTTCCGAGAGGAGCGCCGATGGTCTGGATGTAGATATTTTTATCTTCAACTTCTGTGGAGTTGGAGGGGAGGTTGAGCAGATAGCCTGTTGCTCTGTCAAAGATGTTGTATTCTGCCTTACAGTTTTCGTTTTCCGAAAGTGTAGAGCCGCAATAGAGCTGGCAGGATCTGTATCTTACGATGGATCCCCAACCGTAACCGCCGTATCTGAGCACGTTGTATGCACTGGTTACGTTCTTGGTGATTCTGGTATATGTGTCCTTGGCACCGTTAAGCTGTGCAGCTGTGGGAGGTGCGTTGTAGAACTCGATGCCCCAGAATACGTATTCGATAAGGTTGCCGATGTAGTTTACGTTTTCCTGGATACAGTTGCCTGTGGAGGACGAACGCTGATGTGTTACACCTGTGTCGTAGATCTGATAGATCCAGTTGTTCTTTACGTCGTAGCCCGAGCATCCGCCGTAGATCTCAATTGCGTTACCGTAGTTTGTTACCCAGCTGTTGTTGTTCGAGCTAAGAACAGATCCGCCGATCCACGAGAAGATACAGTTTGTTACGCGGACGTTGGAACAGGTACCGAAGCCGACACCATGGCCGCCGCCGAACTTCATCGAAACGTTATCGAGAGTAAAGCCTGCGGGCGAGCCCGAGAAGATGTTGATTCTTTCGCCGATTTCGATCGACTTAAAGCGCTTGCCGGGGTTGCCGTCCTTGGAGTAGAGATAAAGCTCTGCTGCTGTGCCTGTGGCTCCGCCGGGAAGAGCCGAGAAGAACTGGAGGTCACCGCTAAGCGATTCGGGACCTGTAACACCGTAGGTGTTGGGGTTCATGATGATACCGTAGGTTTCATCGTATGCGCTTTCTGTGTAATCATAAAGGTCGTGGTCAAATGCGATGATGCCGACGTTTACGAGCTTGTCTGTGCAGAGATATACGTTTTCCCACTGGGTTTCAACCCAAAGAGCTTCGTCAGCATAGTTCTTCTTGGACTGCATAAGTACGGGCTTTTCGCCTGTGCCGTAAGAACCGTAGATAACGCCGTTCATTGTGGGAACAGAGCCGCGGTATACGCCGCCGCGCTCGAAGAGGATGGATGTACCCTTCTTGGGGAAGCGGATATTCTTAGAAATACCTGCCGCTGTCTTCCAAGCTGTTTCGGGGGTCTTACCGTCGTTGTCGTCATTTCCGCTCTTTTCGGAAACGTAGTATTTCTGACCTGTCATTTCAGCACCGTAGATCTCTTCGGTGTTGGGCGTGTTGATGATGTCTTTCTTCATCTGTTCCGCGATGGTGTCAACGCCTGCGCGGATCTGATCGCCCGAAAGGGTTGCGGTCTGATCATAAAGACCCTTGATGTAGCTTTCGGTGTTTGTGCCTGTGATGGAATAGCCTGCGGTTTCAACCTTCTTTGTCCATGCAACGCCTTCGGGGTTGCAGGCAGCAAGGATCTGACCGTTTGCCCAGTGGTTTGCTGTGTCCGAGAAGGAAACTGCGCCTGCCGCACCTGTGGGAACTCTGCCGAGGAAGCGGTTTACCATTGTGACAACTTCTGCACGGGTGATGCTGTTTTCGGGCTTGAACGAGCCGTCGTCGTAACCTGTTACGATGCCACAGCCATATGTGTAATAGATAGCCGAGATATACTTGTGGTTCCACTTGACGTCGGTGAGCTCGCCTGCCTTAAGGGAGGAAACGGGTTCGCCGAGAAGTGCGATGCGATAGATGAGCTCTGCAAATTCAGCTCTTGTGATGTTCTGTGTGGGCTTGATCAAGGTGCCGCCTCTTTCGGCGATGGTGTCAAGAAGACCAAGCTTTTCAAAGAAGCCGATGTAAGATTCGTACCATGCTCCTTCGGGGACGTCGGAGTAGTTGGACTTTACGTGGCCCTTGATGTTGGATTCGTCGGTGATGAGTCTGGAGAGAAGGGTGATGGCTTCTGCTCTTGTCATGTTGTTCTGGGGAAGGAATGTTCCGTCTTCGTAGCCTGCAACGTAGTTTGCGTTGGGGTTGAGACCGACGTTTACCTTGGATTCAACAACAACTGTCGATACACCGTCGGGAAGCTGGAAGAGATAGTCTGCCGCTGTAACTGCCGCGCCGTTGATGGTGGCTGTTGTGAGGGGAACGCCATAGCTGTCTGTGAACTGATAACCCTTGAGAGTTGCGCCTTCAAGAACGGGCTCGCAAAGACCGCCTGTGATCTTTACAACAACGTCAGCCGCGCCGTCTGCAAGAGTAGCTACTGCATCTGCGCCTGTGATAACGATTTTTTTGCCTGTAACGGTGCCTGCACCTGCCTTGATGGTGCCGCCGAAGTTGCCGCCGTTGAGAGCAACAACAACATTACCGTTGATTGTAGCACCTGCTTCTGCACCGATAACAGCATCGGAAATGTTGCCGCCGCCGATCTTGACGATGACGTTACCGTTAACTGTGCCGGCGCTTGATCCTGCAACGAGCTTTGCGATGTCGCCTTCGCCGATGGTCATGTGGGCGTCACCGGTCATGGTGCCTGCGCTTGCATTGGCACCGATAACGTTGGCAACCTTGCCACCGCTGAGCGAAACGAAGGTGTTGCCGTTGATGGTCTTGCCGTTAACAGAACCTGCGGCGAGGGTTTCGAAAGAACCTTCGTTGAGTTCGATCGCCGCAGAGCCCGAAGAAAGCTCGCCCACTGCAACAGAGGGAGAATCGCGGTATTCAAAACGTTCGCTTTCGGGAACGCCGTAGTGTTCAACGTAGTATGTGTCGGATTCGTTGATGGTTTCGAAGCTGAAGCCGTTGGTGTAGATATATGCACCGGGGGCTGTTCTGAGCATAACGAAATCGAGGATAAGGTCGCCTTCAAGAACGATCTCCATAAGGGGAGCTTCTGCTGTGCCCGAAAGGTTGAGAAGGTTACCTGTTACCTTTGTGCCCATGCCTTTAAGGGTGATGGGCTTTCTGCCCTCAATGTCCTTGAAGTTGGGGAGGTTGATGTTACCTGTAAATACGATGGTGCCGCCTTCCTTGCCAATGGCGTTGAAAGCATCTTCAAAACTTCTGAAGGTTGAATACGCCTTGCCTTCGTAGTTCATCTTGCCGAAGGAATTAACAAGGGCGATGCGTTCTTCGTTGATCACGAGCACTTCGGGATCTGCCGCCGACGCTGTGAAGGGAACAGCGCAGATGACGAGAATAAGAGCGAGGATCACGGAAAGAATTCTTGTCTTTTTCATATTTGACTCCTTTTCTGGTTTTTGTGTCTTTGCAGACTCGAAATAATTATATCACATTATTATAAAATAAACAAGAAAAACCGCCATGGCATCTTTTACAAATTTGAAAAATGTTTTTTGTGAAATCTGTATACCGCCCCGACTTTTTTAACACCCCTTTAAGACGAAAAGAATAATATATTCAAATGTTTACAAAGTTGTGTATAAATTTCCGCCGAGGTATAATATAATATAAAATGAATGCGTATGTACATTGGCATATTGTCGCCTGTGGCATTCAAAAGCAATGTATCTGAAACTCAGACATAAAATTTTTATGAAAGGCAAAAGGCACATAAAATCATGAAAAAAACACCTATCAAAAAAGCCGCCGTTCTGCTTCTTGCATCGGGGCTGCTCTTCACCGCATCCTGCACCGGCAAAAAGACAGTGAATGCTGGCGATGCAGTTGCCGAGCCCGACGGCCGCGACTATACCTTCACATATTCTTCCGATTGGAGCGTCTTGCGCGATGACAGCATGTACGCCGTCGAATCCCCCACGAGCGAGGCATCGGGCAAGACCGCAAATATTTCGGTTCTCTTTGCAGTTATCGACGAAGATCTTGCGGATTATGCCGACGCCGAGGACGGAAACTACTACTCTGCCCTGCTTGACAAATATGTTCCCGAATATATGCAGGCTGTCTGCACCGAATTCGGCTCGACCGCGTATGACGGAAATATCGGCGACATCGAGATCGACGGCACCACGGGCAAGCTTGTTTCGTACAGCTGGAAAGATCCTGTGACAGAAGAAGAATTTTTCTTTGAAACGGTTTTTGCACTGCTTCCCACCACAGAATACACATACTGCTATTACCTTACCTACACCGCCAACGGCAAGGACACCTTTGATGAGTTCCACGGCGGTTTCACCAAGGTGCTTTCAAGCTTCAGCTTTAACTGAGCCAACAATATTACAGGAGAATAACTTATGTCGATAGTAACAAAAATATTTGGCACCCACAGCGAGCGCGAGGTCAAAAAGCTTACAAAGCTTCTCGACTCGATCGACGCTCTTTCGGATAAATACAAGAATATGTCGGAAGCCGAGCTTCGCGGATGTACCGAAGTTTTCAGAAACCGTCTTGCCGAGGGCGAAACTCTTGACGATATTCTGCCCGATGCTTTTGCGTGTGTGCGCGAGGCATCCTGGCGAGTGCTTGGCAAGCGCCACTACCGCGTTCAGCTGATTGGCGGCATAATCCTTCATCAAGGCCGTATTGCCGAGATGAAAACCGGCGAAGGAAAAACGCTTATGGCCACCCTTCCCGCATATCTCAACGCTCTTGCAGGCAAGGGCGTGCACGTGGTCACCGTAAACGACTATCTTGCCCGCCGCGACAGCGAGTGGATGGGCAAGGTATACAATTATCTTGGCCTTTCGGTCGGACTTATCGTAAACGGACTTAAAAATTCCGTCCGTCGCGAGGCATATGCCTGCGATATCACTTACGGTACCAACAACGAATTTGGATTTGACTATCTGCGCGACAATATGGTTGCGTACAAAGAAGACATGGTACAGCGCGGCCACGCATTTGCCATCGTCGACGAAGTCGACTCTATCCTCATTGACGAGGCAAGAACACCCCTTATCATTTCGGGTACTGCCGAAAAATCCAATGAGCTTTACGTTTCGGTCGACAAATTTGTCAGAGGTCTTCGCCTTACAAAGGTCAAGGAGCTTGATGACAAACAGCAGAACGACCAGATGGACGGAGATTATATCGTCGACGAAAAGGCACGCACAGTCGTGCTTACGGCGTCGGGTATCAAAAAGGCAGAACAGCATTTTGGTATTGAAAACCTTTCTGATCCAGAAAACATAACCCTTTCGCATCACATCAATCAGGCGATCCGTGCCCACGGTATCATGAGCAACGACATTGACTATGTTGTGAAAGACGACGAGGTGCTTATTGTCGACACCTTTACCGGCCGTATCATGCAGGGCAGACGCTATTCCAACGGTCTGCACCAGGCCATCGAGGCAAAAGAGGGCGTTAAGATCAAAAACGAGTCGCGTACTCTTGCTACCATCACTTTCCAGAATTACTTCCGTATGTACACCAAGCTTTCTGGCATGACGGGTACTGCTCTTACCGAAGAGGAAGAATTCCGCGGAATCTACAACCTTGACGTTGTCGAGATCCCCACCAACAAGCCGATGATCAGACGCGATCTTCCCGACGCCGTATTTGTTTCGGAAAGAGGCAAGCTTGCTGCCATTGTCCGTCAGATAAAGGAATGCCACGAAAAAGGACAACCCGTGCTTGTCGGTACCGTTTCGATCGAAAAGTCCGAACAGCTTTCGGCACTTTTGAAGAAGGTGGGCATTCCCCACACTGTTCTCAATGCCAAGTACCACGAACGCGAGGCAGAGATTGTTGCACAGGCAGGTAAATTCGGCGCAGTTACCATTTCGACCAACATGGCAGGTCGAGGCACCGATATTATGCTGGGTGGCAACCCCGAATTTATGGCAAAGAACGAAATGAGAAAGCAGGGCCGCACCGACGAAGAAATCAGCGCCGCCACAAGCTATTATGCCACTGCCGACGAGGAGATTATCGCTCTTCGCGAGGAATATGCCGCATATCTTAAAAAATACGAGGACGAGATCGCTCCCGAGGCAAAAAAAGTTGCCGAGGCAGGAGGACTTTTCATCCTTGGTACAGAACGCCACGAAAGCCGCCGTATCGATAATCAGCTGCGCGGACGTTCGGGACGTCAGGGCGACCCGGGTGCATCCCGTTTTTGCCTGTCGCTGGAGGACGATCTGATGCGTCTTTTCGGAGGCGAAAACATTGTGAATATGGTAAAGCGCCTTGGCATCGGCGAGGACGAGCCCATCAGCGCCTCCATTCTTTCAAACTCGATTGAGTCGGCACAAAAGCGTCTTGAGGGTCAGAACTATGACCGCAGAAAGACGGTGCTTATGTACGACGACATAATGAACCAGCAGAGAGAAAAGATCTATGGTCAGCGCCGCGACGTTCTTGAGGGTGCAAATATCAAGCCCACCATCGTCGGTATGATCGAAGATTACGTCCGCGATACCGTTTTCCAGTATCTCAAGGGCGACGTTCCCGACGAGTGGAACTTTGAATCGTTAAGATCCGTTTTCCTCGGATATCTTACCACAGAGGAAGATTTCAGATATACAAGAGAAGATTTTGACCGCATTACCCGTGAGGATATTGAAGATATCCTTGTTGAGCGTGCCAACAAGCTTTATGAATCTAAGGAAGAGCTTTTCCCCGACGGAAAGCTTCGAGATGTTGAACGCGCCGTTCTTTTGCGTGCCGTCGACCAGTCGTGGGTCGAGCACATTTCGGCAATGGACGATCTGCGCGGCAGCATTGGGCTGCGTGCTTACGGTCAGGTAAAGCCTATTGATGCATACCACCGCGAAGGCTCGCAGATGTTTGACGAAATGGTTGCCAACATCCGTGAAGAGACGGCAAAGAGAATGCTTGCCGTGGTTCCCGTTTCGCAGGTCGAAAGACTTGATATTTCAAAGACCATCGTCGGCGCAAAGCAGGCAGAGTCGGGAAACGTCACCGCAGTTCAGCAGAACAAGGTGCCGGGATCAAGCGTTTATGGCTCGGCGGCAAAGCCCCAGGCAACAAGAGAACCCGTAAGAATAACAAAAAGAATCGGCAGAAACGACCCCTGCCCCTGCGGAAGCGGCAAAAAGTACAAGAAGTGCTGTGGACTCAACGAGTCTGACGAATAAAACTTTAAAAAACATCGTTTTGTTCGGGCGGCAAACGCCGCCCGAACAAAATCATACAATAACACTCGGATTTTCGAGATTTGAAAACGGAGTTTAACGTAATGGGATTCGGATTATTTCTGGTCGGATATATGACCTTGTTGCTTCTGAAAATGGTTCCTATTGAAATAGTAGGATTTTTTGTCATGTACCTTGCCCTCGACAAGCTTCAGAATCAGGAGCCTTCCTTCAAATATGCGAAATACGCTTCTATATATATGTTTCTCGAGTCGGCGCTTGGCGCAATGCTGTGGCTTTCTCAGGTGACGGGAAGCAAAATGGGATTTATTTCCGAACCGTATTTTGTCACTGTAGAAAATATCCTGTACCACGGCGGATTGCTCGTTTTTCATCTCTTGCTTTACATGGCTATCCGCAATATTTCGCAAAAGGTCGGATATACAAAGGCAGTAGGGCGCGCAAGATTCGGCGCCGTTGCCATTTGCATTTTCTACGTTGCTCATATCTGTGCTACTTTTATTCCCGGCGGAGAGATTATGATGGCACCGTTGGGTATTTATCAGATTCTACTTATGCTTTTCAACCTTTTCATTCTGCTCGGTTGCTATATGATGATCGTTACCGACGAAATGCTTGAAAAGGAAGAAAAGAAATACAACGAGTTTCTCGAAAAGAACAAGAAATTTAAAAAGGACAAAAAAGAATGGGCAAAAAAGACCATTCAAAACAACGCAAATAAAGGCAAAAACCAAAAACAGACCTTTAAAGCTACAAGGTCGGGAAAGTAATCATACAAGGAAGGTAGGATATCAATGGGCTTTCGAATGATATTTGCAGGACTTTTGTTTTTCTTCAATCCCTGCATCAATCTTTTCGATATTTTTCCGGATTTTATCGGATGCATTCTGATAAGCTCGGGACTTTACAAATTGTCTGATGTCGAAGGCAGATTTTTTGCCGCGCGTCAGATATCCAACCGCCTGATTGCCATCTATCTTTCAAAACTTTTTTTCTGGGTTTATGCGACAGGATCGTGGAAGGACGGATTTCTTCCCCTCACCTTCATCTATGCGGTAATAGAGATAATTATGATGATAGGTCTGTGCTCCTCGCTTTATGGCGGCATTGAATATACCTGCAATCTCCACGGTGGCGACAAGCATCTTTCTCAGATTAACACGGTCAGCAAATACACCGTGATTTTCATGATTGTAAAGAATGCGCTGGCGTTTGTGCCCGAGGCTTTCGAGCTTGCCCGTCCGTCGCAGAACGACCTTTCGTATCACATTGATCCTGTGATTACGATCGCTGATTACAAGCAGTATGCTGTGCTGTTTTTCACCGTCCTTGTGTTGATTCTCGGCATATATTATATCATCGTAAACCACAGATTTTTCAGAGGTCTTGCCAACGACCGCGTCTTCTGTGCCGAGTTGCAAAAAATCTACGATCAAAACGTCACGAGCAACGAGACGCTTGTTATCAGCCGCAGATTCAGAAGGTTTTTTATAATATCGACCATTGCGGCTTTTCTGACGATTGATTTTGCGCCTGATTCGGTAAACATTCTTCCCGATATTCTGTGCTATGCCCTTATATTTGCGGCGTTTCTTTGCCTTGGCGGTAAAAGGACGGCACCCGTTGCCGTTGGCATTCCGCTGATGCTGATTTCGGTTGTCACTCTTGTTTTCCGCGCGATAACAGATGCCGGAGTAAACAGGATCATGGGATATGAAACATACAATGTCAGTAGGATTAGAATTGTCGAGACAGGCGAGGCGTTTGTTATCGGAGTCGCCCTTATCGTTTGCGAGATGATTTTGTTCGTTCTTCTCGTGGCTTTGTCGTCAAGGCGTGCCGCAAAACTTTATAACGTTTCAACTGGTGACAGCATTTCTGTCGCTTTTCCGACGGTTTGTGCTTCGTTTGTTGCGGTTCTTTCGGCTTTGTCGTACGTCTGTCCGTATTTGAAGGCTTACTTCCACTATGGATATATAAATAACACGCTCACAGGCGGCTATCTCGAAAGAATGGCTCAGAAAGTCGAAATGATACAGGGTGTCTGCAATCTTTTTATATTCTTTGCAGTGCTTCTTTTTGCATACAGCATCTATCACAACTCAAGAAAGGTGAACCTGCGGTTTAATCTGCATTTCAACTCTAATCTCGTATGAATACTATCACAAAAACAATAAAGCTATACGACGCCGATGCCTATTCGACAGAGTTCGAAGCATCGGTTTTGTCCTGTAAAAAAACAGACGACGGTTATGCCGTTGTGCTTGACAAGACTTTGTTCTTCCCCGAGGAGGGCGGTCAGTCGTGCGATATAGGAACGATTGACGGATTTCCTACTAAAAAAGTAGAAATAAAGAATGGTATCATCATACACTTCTTGACTGAACCTTTGCAGGAAGGCAATACAGTATTCGGAAAAATAGATTTTGCTCACAGATACCGTAATATGCAGCACCACTCGGGCGAGCACATTGTGTCTGGACTTGTCTGCAAGACCTTCGGATATACAAACGTCGGGTTTCACCTTGGCAAAACAGATATGACGATGGACTACGACGGAGATCTTTCTGCACTTGACATACGCGTCATCGAGGATGCTGCGAATGTTGCAATATACAGAAATATCGAAATCATAGCAAATTACCCTGATTCAGAAACGCTTAAGATACTGGATTATCGCAGCAAGCTTGATCTTGCACAGGACGTGCGCATCGTCACCATTGGCAAATATGACGTCTGCGCCTGTTGCGCACCACACGTGGCGCGTACCGGCGAGATAGGCATTATTAAGATCGTCGATTTCTACCGCTACAAGGGCGGCACACGGTTGCACGCCATATGTGGAAGTGATGCCCTTAAGGATTACGCCGAAAAGCACGATATAACGAAATGTCTTAATGCGCTGCTTTCGACAAACACCGAAAGCATAGCCGATTCGGTGAAAAATCTGCAGGCAGAGGTGTCACGGCTTTCTTCTGCCGTCACTGCTGTGACAAAGAAATATTGTCTTGCCATTGCCGATGGAGTGCCGCAGGCATATGAGGGATATGTGATGTTCGACGAACAGCTTGGGGCAGGCGGCATGCGCGTGATCGCAAACGCTCTTGCGCAAAAGCGAGGCTGGTGTGCTGTCTTTGACAGGACGGGAAAAGATGCGTATAACTTTATCATCGCATCCGAAAAGGTCAGCGCAAAGAGTGTTTTGGCATTACTCTGCGAAAAAGTATCGGCTCGCGGCGGTGGTTCTGACCGAATGGTGCAGGGATCTGCCGGAGCAACCGAGAGTGAAATCAGAAAAGCACTTGATAACATATCGTTATCGTAGGAATTGAATGTTTTTAACATATAAAAAGGACAAAGTTTATGCGACATATTGCGGATTTTGCAAAAAAGAACACCGTCTTCCTTATTGCTCTTGTGGCAGCGGTTGTAACTTCTTTTATTATTCCTCCTGACAGCCAGTATCTGTCATATTTCGATTTTAAAACGCTCACCTGCCTTTTTTGTGTTCTCGCAGTGGTCTGCGCCTTAAAAAACGTCAATTTTTTCTATATACTCGCACAAGGCATTGTAAAAAGGTTTAAAAATGCCCGTCGTGCCGTGATTGCGCTCGTATACATAACCTTTATAGGCTCGATGTTCATTGCCAACGATATGGCTCTTCTCACCTTTTTGCCGCTTGGATATATGATACTTACGACGACGGGAAAAGAAAAATACATGGCGCTGACCTTTATCCTGCAGAATATCGCAGCAAACCTCGGAGGAATGCTGACGCCCTTTGGAAACCCACAGAATTTGTTTTTGTACACCAAGTTCAGCATACCGACGGGCGAATTTTTGATGATAATGTTGCCGCCTTTTGTGCTTTCCATCATTATTATAACGCTGTGTTGTTTTCTTATAAGACCCGAACCGCTGGAGTTTTCGGGAGAATCATATCGAATTGATAGGAAAAAGACCCCGTTTTATCTAGCACTCTTTGCTCTTTCGATAATAATCGTCTTTCGATTTATTCCTTATCAGGTCGGACTTGTGATAATTCCCATATGTCTGTTGCTTTCCGATCGGAAAGCGCTTTTGCAGGTTGACTACGGGCTTTTGGGAACCTTTGCCGCCTTCTTTGTTTTTGCCGGAAACATGGCGCGTATCCCTGCGGTACAACAATTCTTCTCGTCGCTTCTTGAAAAGAACACCATGATCTTTTCCATATTGTCCTGTCAGGTCATCAGTAACGTTCCGTCCGCGGTGCTTTTGTCACAATTTACAGATAATTACCGCGAGCTTTTGCTTGGTGTGAATATCGGCGGAGCAGGAACACTTATTGCATCACTTGCAAGCCTTATAACCTTCCGCGAGTACATCAAGAGTAACCCGACAGAGGGACTATATTACATTGGACTTTTCTCTGCATTCAATTTTGGATTTGTAATAATACTTGCAAGTTTTATGCTTCTTGTTCTATAACACATTAAAAAAGTAGGAAATGATATGAAAAACAAAACAAATGCCATGCGCTTGCTTGAAAGCGCGCAGATAGAATACCGGGCTCTCGAATACGAGGTTGATGAAAACGACCTTTCGGGCATGCATATAGCGCATCAGCTTTCTATGGATCCGGACATGATGTTTAAAACAATTGTTGCGCGTGGGGAAAAACAGGGGATTCTTGTGTTTTGTATTCCCGTGTCGTGCGAGATCGATCTGAAAAAGGCAGCGCAGGCCGCAGGTGACAAGCGTGTTGAGCTTTTGCCTGTGAAAGAGCTGCTTGGAATAACCGGATATATCCGCGGCGGTTGCTCGCCGGTCGGAATGAAGAAAAAGTTTCCGACTTTTATAGATGAAACGTGCTTAATATGTGATCAGATAACCGTCAGCGCAGGCGTGAGAGGGTGTCAGCTTTTGCTTGACCCTGAAAAATTGGTGGCTTTTCTTGAAGCAAAAACGTGCGATCTTACTGCATAAGCAATGAAATTATCAAATCATATTAAAAAGGTAGAATTTTTGATGAGCTCTGATTTTAAAAATATAAAAGCAAATAAATACCGTGTCGATATGCACACCCACACCGATTCGTCTCCCGATTCTTCTTGCGATATCGATGATCTGTGCAAAGTACAGATTGAAAAAGGAACAATCGCTTTTGCAATAACCGACCATTTCAATATGGATGAGAAGGATTCCGGAACAGACATTGAGGCTCCGATTGTTTCTTCCTTTGAAAAAGCCACAACTGCCGCCGAAAAATACAAAGATAAAATAGAAATTTTGCGCGGCATTGAAGTGGGTGAAGGTATATGGGACAAAAGCGTTGCTGACAAAATGATCGGACGGTTCGATTTTGATGTTGTTATAGGTTCTGTGCATACAGTCATTACCGACGAGATAAAATGCCCCTATTCAAAGTTTGATTTTTCGACCTTGTCGGAAGATGAGTTGGAAAGCTTTGTAGGGAAATATTATGACGATCTTCTAAACACAGCAATTTGCTGTGATTTTGACATTCTTGCTCATCTAAACTGCCCCGAGAGGTATGTGAACGGCAAGTACAAACTTGGATATGATTTTTTGAAACATGAGGAAATCATACGGGAAATACTGAAAACTGTTATACGTCGTGACAAAGCCCTCGAGCTTAACACCTCGAACAACTCTTTTTGCAAGGGATTTTTTATGCCGAACGCCAAAATACTATCTATATACCGTGATTTGGGAGGAGAGCTTGTCGCCATTGGTTCTGATGCACACGTGGCAGAGAATGCCTGCATCGCATTTGATGCTGGAGAAGAACTTTTGCGCTCTCTCGGCTTTTTTGAGCTTTGTTGTTTTAGAAAGAGAAAAGCGTATATGTATGAAATCTGATGCCCAGTTTCGATTGCATACTAAAAAATATGAAATAAAAAGCCGTGCTGATCTGGTGCGGTTTTTTGTTTTTGCGTGCTACAGTAAAAAAAGATATTGATTCTTACTTTTATACTGTTTTTGCCGGGAAACCCTTGCATTTTCATTGTGTTTATGCTATAATATACTCTAATATATAATGCATAATTTTATACTTTTACACCGAATTTATCAAAAAATTGTCAATCTGCAATACAAAAAGAGGAATCTGCCAGCATGAAAAATCTTTCAATCAGCGAAATGTCAGAAAAAATTGAAAAGCTGAAAAAGGAAAAAGGAGCCCTTGTGCTCGCCCACTATTATCAGGATCTTGCCATCCAGCTCGTTGCCGACCATTGCGGCGACAGTTTTGAGCTTGCAAAGATTGCTCGCTCTTCCGACAAGGATATAATCATTTTCTGCGGTGTCAGCTTTATGGCCGACAGTGCCAAGATTATGAATCCCGAAAAGAGAGTGTTCATCCCCCGTCGAGATGCAGGCTGTCTGATGGCCGACATGATTACTCCCGAAAAAGTTCTTGAAATGAAAAAAGCACATCCCGACGCTGCTGTTGTGTGCTATATCAACTCGACCGCTGCCACAAAGGCGGTGTGTGATATCTGCGTTACTTCGTCGAACGCTCTTAAGGTGGTTTCGGCTCTTCCGCAAGATGAGATCATCTTCATTCCCGACAGAAATCTCGGCACTTTCGTTGCAAAGTATCTGCCCGATAAAGAATTTTATTTTATGGACGGATGTTGTCCCATTCACCATGATGTCACTCTCGAAGAATTACGTGCAGCAAAGGCAGAACATCCGGACGCACTCGTCGCCATTCACCCCGAATGTCGCGGGGAACTTCTTGCAGAGTGCGACTATATTGGAAGCACGTCGGGTATACTTGATTTTTGTCGCAGTTCTGATGCGACGGAATTTATCGTCTGCACCGAAAAGGCGATAGTCGACAGATTGAGCTACGAGATGCCGCAAAAGAAGTTTTATCTTATGTCCCCCTGTCTTGTCTGCACCGACATGAAGAAAACAAGTCTTTGCGACCTGCTCGATACTCTTGAAAACCTTAAAAACGAAGTTTATATGACCGATGAAGAAATGAGTGCCGCCCGCCTTCCTCTTGAAAGAATGTTGGAAGCTGCGGCAAGTGGGAAATAAATGGAAAAAAGAAGATATATTTTCAATAATTCTCTGTACAACAAGCCTGTGCTGAAAGATGATAAAGCTTTTGACGTTGCCGTAATCGGCGGCGGCATGGCAGGTCTTTTTGCTGCCCTTGAGCTTGACGAAAAATATAAAGTCGCCGTTTTTGTAAAGGGAAGGATCGAGGACGGATCGTCCTTTCTCGCCCAGGGCGGAATGTGCTGTGTTCTCGGTGCTGACGACAGTTTTGAAGAACACGTTGCCGATACCCTTTGTGCAGGTGCAGGACATTGTAACGAAGACGCAGTTCGCGTTATGGTGAAGGGTGGTCCCGAAAGTGTGCGCAAGCTTATCGACTATGGCGTGCATTTTGATATAGGTGACGACGGAAAGCTGAAGCTGACAAGAGAAGGCGGCCACGGAAAAAGGCGTATTCTCCATTGCGGCGGTGACGCTACAGGGCGCGAGATAACAAAGGCCTTGGGCAATGCTGTTATGGCGCGTAAAAATATTAAAGTTTTCTGGAATCACACATGCGTTGATATACTGACCGACAAAGAAGGTGTTTGTGGTGCCGTTATAAATGACGGTGCTTGTGATTTTGTTGTGCGGTGCGCAAATCTTGTGGTTGCCACGGGTGGCGCAGGTCAGCTTTATCGCTATTCCACTACCCCCGAGGGCAACACCGGCGAGGGAATTGCCGCCTGCAAGCGTGCGGGATGCGAGCTTGCAGATATGGAGTTTGTACAGTTTCATCCCACTGCCTTTGCCATACACAGGGAGGGGGAGAGAGTCTTTTTGATCTCAGAAGCGGTGCGCGGCGAAGGCGCGATACTGAAAAACAAAAACGGCGAAAGCTTTATGAGCTTCCCCGGTCAGCATCCGCAAAAAGATCTTGCGCCCCGTGATATAGTAACGCGTGCGATCCTTGCTGAAATGAGAAGGGTAGGCGACGACAGAGTTTATCTTGACACATCGTCGATGACCAAAGATTTTTTTGAAAAAAGTTTTCCCACCATTACGGCAAAGTGCCACGAAAACGGCATTTTCCCACCAGACGATCTTATTCCCGTACATCCCACCCAGCATTATCTGATGGGCGGCGTGGTTACAGACCTTGATGCAAAAACTAGCGTCGACGGGCTTTTTGTTTGTGGTGAGGCGGCGTGCACGGGTGTTCACGGCGCAAACCGTCTGGCGTCAAATTCCACCCTTGAATGTGTGGTTTTTGCGAAGCGTGCCGCAGAGTATATCAACCGCAATCCAAGAAGTATTCCCGATAAAGCGGAGTTTGGAAAAAACACCCATTTCACAAAATGCGTGGAAAAACCTGAGATTCTTTCGGATATGCAGAAAATAAAAGCCGTTATGACCGAAAAGGTGGGTGCCGAAAGAACAGTTGGAAAGCTTCTTGAGGCAAAGGGCGAGCTTTTACGACTTTATGAAAAATACTGTGACGTCAATTTTACAAACTGCGCGGGATATGCTCTTTTCAGCGGAATAAATACGGCGATGGATATTGTAGACGCCGCCCTTTCGCGCCGAGAAAGCATTGGCTCGCACTATATAACAGAATGATTTGAGGAGAAAAATATGCAGATATACAACACTCAGATAGACAAAATAATAGAGCTTGCCCTTGAAGAGGATATTGGATCGGGCGACATAACGACCCTTTCCACAATACCTGAAAACACCACTGCCCACGGCAGATTTATTGCCAAGCAGGACACTGTTATCTGCGGCATTGACGTGGCAGAAAAGGTATTTCACAAGATTGACGAAACAGTCTGTTTCAAAGCGTATTTCTCGGACGGTGACCTTGTGAAAACAGGCGACGTTATTGCTGAAGTTGACGGCAACGCACGCAGTATGCTCACGGCAGAAAGATGTGCTCTAAACATTATGCAAAGGCTTTCGGGCGTGGCGCAGAGAACGGCGGAATGTGTGGAAATGGTAAAGGGCACAAAGGCAAAGATCGCCGACACCCGAAAGACCACCCCCGGCATGCGCGCACTTGAAAAATACGCCGTGCGCATCGGCGGAGGCACAAACCACCGATATAACCTTGCCGATGGAGTTCTTATTAAAGATAATCACATTGCCGCGGCAGGTAGCATCACTGCCGCCGTGACAAACGCAAGAAGATTTATTCCCCACACCCTGAAGATCGAGGTGGAGGTGGAAACTGTTGACCAGCTGAACGAAGCGCTGGAGGCGGGAGCCGACATTATTATGCTTGACAACATGTCCAACGAGCAGATGGCGGAATGTGTGAAGATTGTTTCGGGCAGAGCTCTCCTTGAAGCATCGGGCAACATGGACAGACGCAACCTTTACGAAGTTGCAAAAACAGGGGTGGACATCATTTCGATCGGTGCCCTCACCCACACCATAAAAGCTGCCGACATAAGCCTTAAATTCAAGCTTAATCAGTGATTTTTTCACAGTGCTGAACAACTGTTGTTTCCGCCTATCCTTTCGTGTGGAAACATGATCGGCATTCGACACAAGTTAATATTGAGAAAAATATCGGAGACGCCTTTTAATTCGGGCGTTTCCGCTTTTTCTTTTTGCAAGCAAAAAACGGGACGTCAGCCTTTGCTGACGTCCCGTTGCGCTTTTATTTGATCAGTCTTCTGCTTCTTCGTCGCCGTATGCGATGACAACGCGTCTGTCGCTCTCGGCACCGATCGAATAGGTGTGAACTCCGCGGATATTCTGGATCTCGGAATGAATGATGCGGCGTTCGTATGCCGCCATAGGCTCGAGAGTCATGTTGCGGCGATAGTTGAGAGCCTTGTTTGCCATGCGGCGTGCAAGCTCCTTAAGCTTTTCTTCGCGCTTTGCGCGGTAGTTTTCGGCATCGATGGATACCTTGATATACTGATGGCCGTTTTCGTCCTTGGGGAACTTGCTTGCGGCAAGGTTTGCAAGATACTGGATGGAATCCAGCACTTCGCCGTGGTGGCCGATGATGATGCCAAGGCCTCTGCCGTCAGCATCTGCGCCTGCCGAGATCTCGACCGAGATGTTCTTTTCCACAAGGGTCTTGCCCTCGGGAATGCTTTCGCTTACGTCAACGATCTTTGCTTCTGCGTCGATGCCCATGTTGCGGATGAGGGTGTTGAGGAAGTTGAGGGTGAGGTCTTCGGCGGTGTCCTTTGCACAAACTTTAACCTTTGCGTCTGCCGCGCCGATTCCGAAAAGACCCTTTTTGGGTTCTTCGAGTACTGTATAGGTTACAGACGAAACGTCTCTGCCGAGCTTTTCTGCACCAAGTGCAACGGCGGCATCGATCGTTTTTGCTGATACGATGATTTCCATAAAATATTTTCTCCTTTTTCCTGCCTGTTTGCGCAGGTTTTTAAAAAATGTTTTGCAGTGTATCTGACTTTAAGGCTTCATTTTTGCCTTGGGAACAACGCCCTTTGCCTTGACCTTTGCAAGATACTTGTCGTCAATGCCCTTCTTTGCGTAGATGAAGGGGGAGTTGGACTTCTTTTTCTTGATGGGAGCTTTCCCTATGGCGGGAGCCGACTGCTTTCTTTCATAGCGATCGTCGTCATCGTCGCGCTTGGATGATTTTTTGCCGCGCATAAGAAGCTCTGCTTCGCGGATCTCTTCGGGGGTGGGTGCCTTTACGGGGTAGAGCTTGCTAAGGGCAAACTGCTGGCCGATCGAGATGATATTTTGGAAGATCCAGTAAACACCGATGAGGGCAGGAACCTGGAAGCTGAACCAGAGGATCATAAGGGGCATTGTCCAGTCCATAAGCTTCATCGAAGCATCAGCCTGCGCACCGTTGGGATTGTAGGTGAACTTTCTGATAAGCTTTGTCGAGAAGAAGGACGAAAGGAAGGTGAGGACGGGGATTATCCAGTCGAGCAAATGGCTGGGACGGGGAGTTTCCATCAGATTGATGGGACCTGCGTTGAAGGATTTGTAGTAGCTGCGGAGCTTTTCAACATTTACCTTCTGTTCTTCCGAAACGCTCACGATCTTTTCGTCTTTGTCAACGTCGGAAAGATCGTCAAAGTCGAAGGTTGCGTTGGCAATAAGCGAAAGAGCCTTTGCCTGGGTTATATTGATCTTTGTTATTTCGGGATCATAGCCGTATTCTTCAACGTTTTGCTCGATAATTCCACTGATATCGTCCATTTCGACGTAATAGTCGGCAGTCTTGGACATGGAGGTGAGGGGAGAGTTGATTGTGGTGTAAAGAAGAAGGATGATGGGAAGCTGCAAAAGCATAGGCAGACATCCGCCCATGGGATTGAACTTTTCTTCAGCGTAAAGGCGCTGGATCTCTTCGTTCATCTTCATTTGGGTGGCTCTGTCGTTGCGGCCTGCATACTTTTTGCGGATAGCTTCTTGCTTGGGAGCAAGCTTTGCCATCTTCTGGGAGTTTTTCTGCTGCTTGATCGACAGAGGGAAGAGGATTATCTTGACGATAAGGGCAAACACAAGGATACCTGCGATGTATCCGAGGTACTTTGTGAAAAATCCGAGGATGTCGGAGAAGATCTTTACTCCACCGCCTGCGATGGTTACGGGGATTTTCACAGCTTCTGTTTCGGGTTCTTCCTTTGTTTCAGGTTCTTCCTTTGTTTCAGGTTCTTCCTTTGTTTCGGATTCTGCTTTTTCTTCAGTCTTGTCTTTAGGGTCTTCTGTTTTTTCTGTGGTTTCTGTTTCCTCTGACTTTTCTTCGGCTTCGGTTGTGACGGCAGGCTCTTCGATTTCGTTTTCGGGCTCTGCAAATACGCAGAACGAGAAAGCCGACGTCAGAACAAAGATCAGCGCGAGAAGAGCCGAGCTTTTCTTGAGCATTGAGCTTATGCTTTTTTTCATTTCAAATCACTCCTATAGGTGAATCAGTTGTTTTCGTTGTTTTGTTGTTTTGTTTCTTTTTCTTTTGCGGACTCAAGTTTTATGCGGTAGTAATCGTCGGTGCCGGGGACGTAATCTATGCCTCCGCGGCTCCAGGGATTGCACCGCAAAAGTCTCCATACCGAAAGAAACAAGCCCTTGAAAAAACCGTGCTTTTCAAAAGCGGTGATCGAGTATTCCGAGCAGGTCGGATAGTATTTGCACGATGGCTTGCCTTTCAGCTTCGAAAGATTTTTCCTGTAAAATCGGATACAGGCGATACAAATTCTTTTCATAGATAAAAATGCGACAGCCCAAGACTAAAAATGCTGTCAGTTCTTTTTTTGCGGCTTTTTCGGAATGTTGAAAAAGTCGTCTCTCGAGACTATTTTTTTGAATGCCCTTGACATATCCTGCGCCTTGACATGGGGCGCAAAGGCCGCGGCGCGGGCGGCGATTATCATGATATACCCGTCCTTGATATATTCGTAATTATCGCGGTACGCCTCTCTTATCAGCCGTTTGACGCGGTTTCTCTTGCAAGCTTTTCCGAGCTTGCGGTTAACGGTGATGCCGAGTTTTGTTTTCATGGGACTGCCGTCGGGGTTGCGTTTGAAATTGCGCATGATATAAACGGCGCAAAGCTTTGAAACCTCGCTTTTTCCCCTGGCGTAGGTCTTTGAAAACAGATGATTTTCTTTTAACGGAAGAATAAGTTTTCTCATTTGCCCTCGTTTCTCTCTTTCCAAAACATTCAGCAAAAAAGGGTGCTCACGGAAATCGGCGAAAAACGCCGACATGGGGCACCCTGTTTTGCAACTGTTTTAAAAACAAGCTTGTACGGCGCGGCGAACAAACAAGAATCAGTATGTGAGTCTTGCTCTGCCCTTAAGGCGTCTTCTCTTCAGAACCTTTCTGCCGTTGGAGGTTTTCATACGCTTTCTGAAGCCGTGCTCTTTCTTTCTCTGGAGCTTCTTGGGCTGATATGTTCTAACCATGCTTTCGCACCTGCCTTTCTGAATAATGATCTTGTTTAAGTCGGGATGTGGCGGCGGAAAAGCCGCAAAAGGAGCGCAACGGGGAGATTTTTGCCGAAACCGCAAGGCTTTCACCCGAACACAGGGAAGCTTGACCCCCGAGATTTGCGCAATTGCACATTTTGCCGATATACCGCATTATACACTAAACCACACCTGCTTGTCAAGTGAATTTGAAAATTTTTTAAGAAAATTGCGATTTTTTTATCAAAAACCCAGGTTTTTCTTTTTGTCAAGATAGGTTTGGAGGATTATTTGTGCTGAAAGGGTGTCGATCGACTCCTTTCGTTTTTTGCCAAAGGTTCCTGTTTCAGACATATATCCTGCGGCAAGGATGGTGGTGCGGCGCTCGTCACAAAGCTCTGTCGGAAGGCCGGACGCCTCCTCGATCATGGCGGCAAATTTGCGTGATCGTGCCGCTCTGTCGCCTTCGGTACCGTTCATGTTCTTGGGAAGACCGATGACCACAAGCGAAACGTCGTTTTCCTTTGCCTTTTCGCAGACTATCTTTACGGCGTTTTTGATGCCCGTGACCTTAAAGGTGCCGATGCCGCCGGCAAGAAGTCCCGTCGGATCGGAAAGAGCAAGTCCCATGCGGGCTTCGCCGAAATCTACTCCCATTATTCTCAAAACATTTTCTCCTTATCTCACAAGGAAAGCGCCGATGTTTGCCGTCGTCGAATCCTTAAAGCCGAATTGCATGGTTATCGTGTGTTCGCCGTATTCGAGATTTTTTACGATGGGGAAGGGATTGTTCATCGAATTGCGGTCGACGCGCCATTTTCTTCCGTCCACCTCGTAGGTGACTGTACCTGAAGTGTAGCTTGACATAAACAGCGAAAGCTCGCTGCCGGTGAAGGTGAAGGTCAGGCTGTTGTCGGCATCAGTTGTTTTGAGATATCCGTCATATTTTGCACAGGGGGTTTCAGACATAAAGCCTTTTTCGACAAACTCAAAACCCTTGGAGTTTTCGAGCATATCCGCGGTAGCAAGAATAAACTGCAGCTCTCTGTCGGCGTTGGCGTTTACCTTTTCGGGCAGCTTGTGTGCCTTTTTGTCGCCGTTTTCTTCAAAAACAAGCTCGTTTGCAAGATATTCTTCAATAACCTTTGCATATTCGGCAAAGCCCGCGTCGTTCATATGAACGATGTCGGTGAAATATTTTTTCCAGTCAGAGCTTTGTGTTCCGCGTAAAAATTTCTTTGTTATAAGAGCCTTGCCCACGTCGACAGCAGGAATGTCGTATGCTTCGGCAACCTTTTCGTAAGCAGTCTTTATGGCAAAATCTCCTCCGCCCGATGCTCTGCCCGAATCAGTGACGTAAATATTTACGATATCACATTCGGGAAGCGCGCGTCTAACCTGACGGATTATTGCCTCGTAGTTTTCTGCCGCAGAGTCGGCGGATTCACCGTTGTAGCAGTCGTTTATCGAATATTCCACAAAGAGCAGGTCGGGCTTGTAGGCGATGACGTCTTTTTCTGTTCTGAAAGCACCGAGATGTGAGCCTGTGGCGCCGATGGCAGAATTGATCTCAACAACTTCGGCGTCGGGGAAGTTTTCGGCAAGCCACGCTGTTGTAAGCGCTCGCCATGAATACTTGGCTCTGTCGGATGCGGCGTGTCCCACAGTGACCGAGCCGCCAAAATATGCAACCGTCAGCTTCTTGTCTTTTGTAAGCTTGTTGTAAGTATTTGAAAGGTTGCCTCTTTTCGAGATGAAGGCGGTGTATTCCGACGGTGCGGAAAGTTTGTCTTCGATGTTTATATTATCGATACTCAATGTTTTTTCCTCTTTTTCAAACAGTGTCTTTGAAAGCTCGTTGTATGCTGCCTCAAGAGCCATGCCGCTTGCGGCAGAAACTGCTATCTTGCCGTCCTTGCCCGAAATATTAAAGGATGCGGCGTCCGCAATGTTTCCGCTTCCGAAAACTATGGCGGAGTCAGCCGATTTTTCGGAAACGTCAAGAATATATCCCGTTTTTTCAGCAATTGCAGAAGCAAAAAGATCGGCATATTTTTTTGCGGTGGAGTTTTCGTAAACAATTGTGTATTCCGAAACGTCCCTGCCGCACAAGGTCAGCGAATCAACAGCGTATTCACCCTCGCCGATGTAAACGAAATTTTCAGCAAGCGAAAGGCCTTCATCTGACAAAAGCTCTTTTGTCAGATGATTTACTGCCTTGGCATATCCGTCGTTGCTACCTGCGTTTATGACGAGATCACGTCCGTGCATACAGATCGAAAAATCGTCGCGGCGTAAAGATTCGGCGTGCTCACAGGCGATTTCTCTATTGGTATCTCCCACTATTATTTCGCAGGGTATCTCGGCACCTGCATCATAACGGTCGGTCTTGTCGGTGACAACTTTTATTTCGACACCTGTCTGCTTTTTTATGGCGCGCGAAAGGTTTGAACAGGCGGCGGTGATGTCAAATTCGCTTCCGTCGCGGCGGACGATGCGGTATTCACTTTTCCCATTTTCGACAATGTCGATGTTTTTGGGAAGCTCGGCTTTTCTGAGCTGTCCCACGGCAAAGAACACTCCGCCCACAAGGATGACGGGAAGAACCGTTACCGCGGCAACTATTTTTTTCAAAAGATCACACCCCCAAAGAAAAGATCAAAGCAGTTCTGTCATGAACTCGTATTTCTTCTGTGCCATATAAGGGATTCCCTCGTGACCGTAGTCGGGGAAAATAACGTGGCTCTTTTCGCTGGTCACGTTGTTGTAGATGGCAAACTGGGTGGAGGGTGGACAGATGGTGTCCATAAGTCCGGTAAACATCAGCATCTTGCCCTTGATTCTGGGGGCGAGATTGTGGACGTCGATATATCCGAAGAGGTTGAAGATCTCGTCTTCTCTCTTGTGCTCGGAGTCATAGCGGCGGAAATATTCGGTGATGCTGCTGTAAGCCGCCTTGGCAAGGTCCATTTCCCACACTCTCTTGTAATCCGAAAGGAAAGGATAATCGGGAGAGAGCATTTTTATGTCGGGATCGAGCGCCGAGCAGGCAACCGTGAGAGCGCCACCCTGCGAGCCGCCGTATGCACCGATTCTTGTCTTGTCAACACAGGGGAGATTTTTTACAATTTTGGAGAGAAGATATGTATCAAGAAAAACGTGCTTAAAAAGCAGATTTTCCTTGCCTGCATCAATGCCCATGTGCAAAAGGCCGATCATGCAGTCGCCTGTTACTCCCTCGCCTAGCTCCTGCGAAAGTCCGCCCTGACCGCGGCAATCGAGAGCCGCCACAACAAAGCCTGCGGCAACGTAGCCGAGATAATCAACAAAATCCGAAGATCTTCCGTGGTAGCCGTGGAAATTAAGAAGAGCGGGGCATTTTCCGTTGTTCTTCTTGGGGATAAGAAGCTTTGCGTGAACCTTGGCGTTACCTGTGCCTGTGAAATAAAGATCGTAGCAATCGGCAATGGGATTTTTGAATTCGTAAGGGATCATCTGTGCATTGGTGTCGAGCTTGTCGGCAAGGGCAATGTTGTTGTCCCAGTATTCTTCAAAATCGGAAGGTTTTGGGTTTATTCCTTTGTATTCCTTCAGTTTTTCAAGAGGCATATCAACAATAGGCATGGTTTTTCTCCTTTTTCATGAATTATTTATCTTCTCGGCGGGTGACTTTTGTCTTTTTGCCGTCGGGGGTCTGGATGTAGGTGTTATCCATAATACCTATGAACTGCTTGCGGTAATCGGCGATATATTCGTCGCGCAGGGCTTTTTGTTCTGCCTTTTCGGTATCAGTAAGCCCAACAGTCTTGGATTTGCGCGCAAGCTCGTTTATTCTTTGTACTTTTTCGTCTGTCATATTTTTCTCCCTGAAAACTTCTATTTTCATTGTATATACTACCCCATTTTTGCCGTCTTGTCAACCACAAAAGAAGCTTTTTTGGCTTGCTGATATGATTTTTTGGCTGATTTAACATAATCGTTTGCATATTGAACAAAAAGCAAAAACTTTCTTGACATAACGATGTTTTACATTTATAATGATTTCGGGGCAAAATGTTTTTGTCAACTATAATTCTTGTGTTTTCAGCACGAAAACAGAACGGAGGCTTAATATGAGCATTTATTACGTATCGGCAAACGGATGCGATTGTAATGACGGTCTTTCGCCCGAAAAAGCATGGAAAAGTATTTCAAAAGTAAATTCTACTATCGTCGGCGGTGACGAGGTCAGATTCCGTTGCGGAGACACCTTCTACGGAAGGATCAATCCCGCTCCCGGCATCAGCCCCGAACAACCCACCACATATACATCCTACGGCGAAGGCAAAAAGCCTGTGGTCAGCCAGTACAAGATTCCACATGCAGGCGTTTGGGAAAAGATTCGCGACAACGTTTACATGCTTGACATGAACGACACGTCGAAATTTGACGGAAACCACTCTGAGATTGACGCCAACGCAGGCTTTATCAAGGTTTCGGGCGTCATTAAGTACCGCAAAGTCTTCTCGCTTGACGATCTTAAAGAGGAATGGGATTTCTATACCGACATGGAAAAGAACCTTCTTTACGTCTGCACCACCAAGGCTCCCGACGAGCTTTCGGATGATATAAAGATTGCCTGCAACATCAGTTGTATGTGGTTTAGAGATCACATCAAGGTCTGCGGTATCGTATTCAACGGCACAGGCGGCCACGGTATCAACGGAGTGACAGGCGGTGCATATATTTCTGACTGCGAATTCCACGAGATCGGCGGATCTCGCCTGCCCGGATATCCCAACCCCACGACCCGTTACGGCAACGGTGTTGAATGTTGGTCCAATTCCCATGACGTAACTGTTGAACGCTGCAAGTTCTCGGACGTTTATGACGTTGCCATCACCATGCAGGGAACAGAAGTAAAGGTAAACTGGGAAAACATGTACTTCCGCAACAATCAGATGTGGAACTGCACCCAGTGCTTTGAGATCTGGTCGAGCGGCAAGCTTCCCGACACAGGCTTTGTAAACTGCTATTTTGAAAACAACGTCTGCATCAATTCCGGTTTCTGCTGGGGTTATGCGGCACGTCCCGACAAGGGAGTTTCGGCACATCTTTTGCTTTACGGACTTGAATGTCCTCTTTGCGACATCACCGTCCGCGGCAATTTCTTCTCGAACGCCAAGAGCTGCACCATCTTCAAATCGGGTGGTATCAAAGAAATGCCCAAGGATTATAAGGTATACGGCAACACTATCATCCGTCCTGCAGGTCAGATGATGTGCTGGCGCCAGGATGCTTCTGACGAAGAATTTGCGGCATTCGAAAAGAAGATCGCAGACACAAACCTTGTTGTCAACAACATCGAATATTGATCGCGACAACGCTTATCGACATCCCTTTGCGTGTGCAAGGGGATGTCTTTTTTTGCCTGCTTGACACGGCGGCGGTTTGTCTGTATAATAAGAGCATGTAAAGAAAGAAGGTGACACGAATGTCCTTTGAGGAAATAAAAGGAAATTTGGGCTTTGGCTGTATGCGGCTGAAGATGGAAAACGGCAAGGTTTGTTATGACGAATTTTGCAAAATGATTGATGCTTTTCTTGATGCAGGCTTTAATTATTTTGACACTGCCCACGGATATATCGGCGGTCAGAGCGAAACCTCGCTTCGCGATTGTTTGTCAGCGCGGCACAAGAGAGATGAATTTATTCTTGCCAACAAGCTTTCGGGAAACTTTTTTAAAACGCGCGAGGATATTCTGCCCCTTTTTGAAAGCCAGCTTGAGCTTTGCGGAGTTTCCTATTTTGATTTTTACCTTTTCCATTCGCTGAATCGTCACAACTACGAGCATTACAAAAACTGTGATGCTTTTAATCAGATAAAAGCGCTGAAAGAGCAGGGAAAAATACGCCACATCGCCATGTCTTTCCACGACACGGCAGACGTTCTTGACACTATTCTTTCCGAGCAGCCCGATATCGAGGCGGTTCAGCTTCAATTCAACTATCTTGACTCGGACGATCCGACGGTGCAGAGCGTGGCGTGCTACGACGTTGCCGTAAAACACGGCAAAAAGGTAATTGTTATGGAGCCCGTGAAGGGCGGAACTCTTGCAAACCTTCCCGATGAAGCGGCGCAGGAGGTTGCAAAAGTCTACGGTGGAAGCCACGCATCCTTTGCCATCCGTTATGCCGCAAGCTTTCCCGAGGTTTTTATGGTGCTCTCGGGTATGGGCAACTGCGAGATGATGCGGGACAATATCAGCACCATGGGTGCATCGTTTGCGCCTTTTGACGAAAAAGAATTTGCCGCGGCACACGCGGCACGCGACATTATCCGCCGCGTAAAGCAGATCGGTTGCACCGCCTGCGAATATTGTACACAGGTCTGCCCCAAAGAGATCGGTATCCCCGAAATATTTGCGCAGTTCAACCAATATCTTGCCGCAAAAAAATCCCGCGGCGAGGTGCGGGACGCGCTGAAAGAACAGGGCGGAAAAATTTCCGAGTGTGTAAAATGCGGCGCGTGCGAGGACATCTGTCCGCAGGGGCTTGACATCCGCGAGCTTCTTGAAAACGCAAAGCGTGAGCTTTATTTGTGATAAAAATGGCTGTGGCATTTCTGCCACAGCCTGTTTTTATTTAACCACGTAGTTTTCGTTTCTTGCAAGCTCTTTGCCCTGCTCGGAGATTATCCAGTTATAAAGGACTCTTTCGGGCGAATCATCTGCCGCGTCTGCTCTTATGACAACGTAAAAATCGTTGACGTAAGGATATTCGCCCGAGGCGATCGATTCGTTGGAAGGATCAATGCCGTCAACGGCAAGGATCTTGCTTCGGTTGAGTTTTTCGCCCTCCATGTTGGAAAGATAGTAATAAACGGTGTATCCGAGAGCATCTGCCGAGTTGTCATAGTCTGCCACCGCCTCAAGAAGTCCGATCATCGAGCCGATGCGTGTTTCTTCGGGGGCATCCATCAGCTTGTCGCCCAGGGGGATCAGCTTGTCAAAGAGAGTCTGGCTTCCGCTGTCCTTGTTGCGCTGATAGGGGATGATGGGATGATCGTCTCCGCCGACTTCCGACCAGTTTTCGATCTCGCCCATGTATATTTTTTCTATCTGTTCCTGCGAAAGGGATGCCACTTCGTTTTCAAGGCTTGCAATAAAAACGAGAGCGTCGGCGCCGATGGCGGTCATTTCAAGCTCAACACCCTTTTCCTTGCAGTAGGCGATAGCTTCCTCAGACATTTCGTAGGCAAGAAGAATATCAAAAGTGCCGTCGACAAGAGCCACATAGTTGTCGGTGGTCGAGCCTTCAAACTTTATCATAGACGAAGCTTTTTCGCGGTCGATATCAAGAACTGTTGCGGTTATTGCTTCACCAAGGGGCAGATTTGCAAGGCTGCCGCCCATTTTGGGATAATTTTCTTCTGTGAAAACAAAGCTTTCGCCGATGTTATCGGCGGTTTTTTGGGTGCAGGCCGAAAAGGCACAAACCGTCATAATGCAAACGAGCGCAAAACAAATAATTCTTTTCATAACTTTTTTCCTTTCTTGTTTTTATTCGTTAATAAGACGCAGAACTTTTTTAAGTTCGGCATCGTAAAGGGTACAAAAACTGTCGGTTGCCACGGCAAAAAAACCGTCGCCGGCATCATAATATTCAATTATAAGACAGTCGGACAATACAAAACTTTGGGTTTTTGTGTCAAAAAGGTAGTATTTTGTCGCTCCGCCGAAGTCATAATCTTCATATACCGAGAGAATATAGTACCTTTCGTCATGCCCTGCGGGGTATACACCGCCCTGACCGTCAAAGACGGCAACCTCTTTTTTGTTTTCAAAATCGTATATAATGGTTTTTATCGGGTCGGTATAGATCGGTCTGCCATCGACGAAATCGTCAAAATCATAGCTTCCTCTTGTGTAGATGATAAGCTTTTCTTCGTCAAGCACCGAAATTACGCTTTGACATCTTTGAAGCTCGGCGATTATTTTGCCCTTTGCGTCAAAGAGAGACTGGACGTTTTTTTCTTCGTCGTTGTGCATGTAATACCCTTGCACAGGGGTGTAAATTTCGGGACTCTGTCCTTTTTCGTTGACAAAGGGCGTGCCGTCGGGTTTTTTGTATACCTCCACACCGTTTTCATCGTAATAGCTGTAAAGGATATCATCGCCGCTTCCGTAAACGTTGACAAATCCCGAGGCAGGAATTGATGCAATAAGCTTTCCGTCGGTTGAGAACACGTCGGAAAAACCGATTCCGCGCGCCGTGATATAATCATCGCTGTAAAAATAGATGGTGTCGTATATATCGGAAATACGATTGAGATCCGAATCGATGAGATAAGCTTTTCCGTTGTATTCGGATACGTAAGCAATGCCGTGCTCGTTGAAATAAGAGCAGTTCTGATACTTTTTCGAGACGATCTTGCCACTCTTGTCGATATAGCAGGCGTTCTGCTCGTCCTCTCCGATATTTACGTTGCAATACCCGTGCGAAAAGCCACCTGCCGACCACACCCCGGGTACTTCGAAAAGCTTGTTTCCGTTGTAATCATAGCAGACAAGACCGCGAAACTGGTAGGTTTTGGGATCGCTTTCGAGCACCGAGATTATTCCGTCGCCCGCGCCGCATATCCATGAGCCTGCCGAAAGGTCAAGTTTAAAACTTCCGTCTGCAGGTAATATCACCGAATCGCCCTGCATCATCATCTCCGCCATTTCATCGGTGTATGGTGTGATCTGGTAATACGGAAATTCTTCGTAATAATCGTTGTAGTTCACGTAGCCGTTGATGGGAGGAAGAACAATCTGTCCGTCCGGGGTGCAAAGGCCCTGGGACGAATAGGTAATTTTGGTATCGGCGCCAAACGACTCACCGTCGAACTGCTTTGATCTTCCGAAAAAGGGCACGAGAACGCCGTAGCTTTCGTCGGGAACGAAATCTTCGGATGCCTTATCGTGATATTTAACTGTTTCCTTTCCCGAATATTCGCCGATATCGGGCAGCTCGCCTTCTATTCTGAAAACAGGGCCGTCATTTCCCGGCACAGGTGCAGGACGGGTGCAGGAGGATGGCAAAACGAGAAGGCCCGCCGTTAAAATAAGAATCAATCTTTTTTTCAAAAATACATTCCCCCTAAAAACAGGAAATATACAAGTAAAAACCTGTATATTATCTGACGTTATTTTTTCGAAAAAGTTTCGTGTCAGACAAAAAAATTTCGATTTTTTTGTTAAATAAGGTTTTGTCCGTTGATGACAAGCTTGAATTTCAGTCCCAGCGACTCTGCCGCCCTGCGGCACATCGACATTCTGCCGAGGAATATCTCGAAATAATCCATAACCGGGCTGATGGTCGTGTCAATTTCAAGGGTAAGCTTTATTGCCTGGTTGTTGTCGCAAAGCTCAAGTTCCGAGCTTACAACAGAATAGTTTACTCTGTCGTGAATATCAAATTTTGTAAAATCTGCGTTGCGCACACGCGAGCGGCGGACGTCGCTCTTGTCGGCAAGGATAAGGGCTGCCGCAGCGGGATTTACCGCAACCCCTGTGCCTTCGTCGTGGTTTCCTATGGCAGATACGATAACGGCGATGTCGGCGGCGTCAAAATCGAGCTTGTCAAGTATTCTGAATGCCATGATGGCACCGCTTTGCGAATGGTCCACGCGGTTGACGAGATTGCCTATATCGTGCATAAGCCCTGCGATCTTTGCAAGCTCTACTGTGTGCTCGTCGTATCCGAGCTCTGTCAGTATGTATGCTGCGGTGACGGCGGTTTTTGTGACGTGGGCAAAGTTGTGCTCGGTATAGCCCATGGCTTTGAGCGAATTGTCTGCGCTGAGGATATAGGTTTTTATTTTTTCATTTTGTCTTAACTGTTCGTAGGTCATCATAATTTTTTGTCTCCTTTCTCTTTTCTTGTCAATTCGATTGTATACTATTGACGAAAAAAGTGCAAGAGTTTTTTGTGAAAAATAGTGGTAAAAATTCAAATTATACAAAGAATATTTACCAAAATAGCTCTTGACAAACTTTGATATATGGGGTACAATAAATTGTTAAAATGTAAACATTCAGTTTAATATATTATAATGGAGGATAAAACCATGCTCGAAACAATCAAGGCAATACTTGTAAAACATCTAAAGATCGACCCAAACACCATCACAGAAAGCACCAACCTTCAGGAAGATCTCGGCGCAGACTCCCTTGACCTCGTTGAGATCATCATGGAATTTGAAACAAAGTTCGGACTTGAGATTCCCGACGAGGATATCCTTAAGTTCAAGACTATAGGCGATGCCATAAAGTACATCGAGACACACAAATAATCTCAATCACAATACAGGAAGAAGCGCAAAATCAAATGGAAAAAAGATTTGTCTATGCAGACAATGCCGCCACCACAAAGGTTTATCCCGAGGTGGTAGAAGAAATGCTGCCCTATTTCACCGAAGTTTTTGGCAACCCGTCGAGCCTTCACCACGTGGGTCAGCAGGCAAAAAAAGCTCTTGACAGTGCAAGAGCCAGAATAGCAGATGTCATCGGCGCCGCACCCGAGGAGATCTTCTTTACCAGCTGCGGCACAGAATCGGACAACTGGGCCATTCGCGGAGCTTCCGCAGTTTATGCCCGTGTCAACAAGATCGAAAAACCCCACATCATAACCACAAAGATTGAGCATCACGCGGTGCTCCACACCTTTAAGGCTCTTGAAAACTCGGGTTATGAAGTAACCTACGTTGACGTGGACGAAAACGGAAAGGTTTCTCCCGAAGCAATCGTTTCCGCCATCCGCGACAACACCTGTCTTATAACAGTTATGCTTGCCAACAATGAAATGGGTACCATTGAACCTGTTGCGGATATCGTAAAGGCAGTTAAAGCGGTAAGAAACATCCCCTTCCTTACAGACGCCGTTCAGGCGGTGGGTAACATCCCCGTAAATGTGAAGGATCTGGGGGTTGACATGCTTTCTTTCTCAGGTCACAAGATCCACGCTCCCAAGGGTGTAGGCTGTCTTTATATCAAAAAAGGCACAAGACTCAAGAACCTTATTGAAGGCGGCGGACAGGAAAAGGGCAAGCGCGCAGGCACAGAAGGCCTTGCCAACATTATGGGCATGGCAAAGGCTCTTGAAATATCCCGCGACAGAATGGGCGAAGCAAAAGAACTTGCCGCAAAGCGTGACAGACTGATAAAGGGCATCACAAGCCTTCCCGACACCTATCTGACAGGTCATCCCACAGACAGACTTCCCGGCAACGCAAGCTTTGTTTTCAAGGGAATAGAGGGCGAATCGCTGCTCTTTCTTCTCAGCGCCGCAGGTATCTGCGGTTCCACGGGATCTGCTTGCTCGTCGGCATCGCTTGAACCGTCGCACGTTCTCACCTCCATGGGCATTCCCGTTGAGATCTGCCACGGCTCGCTCAGACTTTCAATTTGCTACGAAACCACAGACGAGGACATCGACTATATGATTGAAAACGTCAAAAAGGTCGTCGAAAGACTCCGCATGATGTCCCCGATATACAACTGAAACTGAAACCGAAAGGAGAAAAAATGGAATACAGCGAAAAGGTCATGGACCATTTCATGAATCCCCGTAATGTCGGCGTGATCGAAGACGCAAACGCTGTCGGCGAAGTCGGCAACGCAAAGTGCGGCGATATCATGAAGATATATATGAAAATAGAAAACGACACGATAACAGACATCAAATTCCAGACGTTCGGATGCTGTGCGGCCATCGCCACATCCTCTATGGCAACAGAACTTATTAAGGGCAAGACTGTTGAAGACGCCCTTGCTCTCACCAACAAGGCGGTTATCGAGGCTCTCGACGGACTTCCGCCGGTGAAGGTTCACTGCTCGGTGTTGGCAGAAGAAGCAGTTAAGGCAGCTCTTGCCAACTACTTCAGAAGCATCGGCAAGATCGAAGAAGCTGAAAAGCTTGATTCTGCTTGCGACGGCTGTTGCGAGCATTGCTCGTGCGACAAGCACTGAATAATCACAAAAAAACAAACGGCGGAGAAATCTCCGCCGTTTTTGTTGTCTACAAGAAAAGAGGAATCGCAATGCGCGATTCCTCTCTTTATATTCCATTCAATTTTTTACAGATCGAAAGGGGGATTATTCCGCAACGATACCTTCGACCTTCTTGATGCCAAGGCGCTCAACCGCGTCCTCGCGCATCTTGTACTTGAGTATTTTGCCTGCCGCGTTCATCGGGAAAGCATCGACAAAGTCGATGTACTTGGGCACCTTGTGCTTTGCCATGTGATCGCGGATATACTGCTTCATCTCGTCAACCGTGAGGTGTTCTCCTTTTTTGAGGATGATGCACGCCATGATTTCTTCGCCGTACTGCTCGTCGGGAACACCGATTACCTGCACGTCCTTGACCATGGGGTGGGTGTAAATGAATTCTTCGATTTCCTTGGGGTAAATGTTTTCGCCTCCGCGGATGATCATGTCCTTAAGGCGTCCGGTGATGCGATAGTTGCCCTCGGGGGTGCGCAGAGCAAGGTCGCCGGTGTGAAGCCAGCCGTCCTTGTCAATGGTGTCGCGGGTTGCCTTGGGCATCTTGTAATAACCCTTCATGATATTGTAGCCGCGGGCGACAAATTCGCCCGTTACGTTATCGGGAAGATCCTTGCCGGTTTCGGGGTCGACGATTTTACATTCGATCTCGGGAAGAGCGCGTCCGACGGTGGTAACGCGAACGTCTATCGGGTCGTCGGTCGAGCTCATGGTGCATCCGGGGGACGCTTCGGTCTGACCGTAGACGATGGTGATGTCGGTCATGTGCATTCTGTCGATAACCTGCTGCATGATGGCTTCGGGGCAGGGAGAACCTGCCATGATGCCTGTTCGCATATATGAAAAATCGGTCTTTTCAAAATCCTTGTGTTCAAGCATGGCGATGAACATGGTGGGAACGCCGTGGAAAGCCGTGATCTTTTCCTGGTTTACGCAGGCAAGGGCGGGCTTGGGCGAAAAATAGGGCAGGGGAAGAAGTGTTCCGCCGTGGGTCATGGTTGCCGTCATGGCAAGAACCATGCCAAAGCAATGGAACATGGGCACCTGGATCATCATTCTGTCAGCGGTCGAAAGCTCCATGCGATCGCCGATGCACTTGCCGTTGTTTACAACGTTGTAATGAGTGAGCATAACGCCCTTGGGGAATCCCGTGGTACCCGAGGTGTACTGCATGTTGCAGACGTCGTGGATGTTAACCGCCGCCGCCAGTCTTTTTACTTCTTCAACGGGAACGCTCTTGCCCATCTGCAGGGCATCGTCCCAGGTAAGGCATCCCTTTTGGGTATATCCAACGGTTACGACATTGCGCAGAAAAGGCAGACGCTTTGAATGCAGACGCTTGCCGGGAGCAAGGGTTTCAAGCTCGGGACAGAGTTCGGCGATGATCTCGTCGTAGTGGGAATCGCGATATCCCTGAACGGTGATAAGGGTGTGCGTGTCCGACTGACGCAGCAGATATTCTGCCTCATGGATCTTGTATGCGGTGTTTACGGTAACAAGCACCGCTCCGATCTTGGTGGTTGCCCAGAAAGCAATGTACCACTGAGGTACGTTGGTTGCCCAAAGGGCTACGTGCGAGCCTGCCTTTACGCCCATGGCAATGAGGGCGCGGGCAAATTCGTCAACGTCGTCTCTGAACTGGCGGTAAGAACGGGTGTAATCAAGGGTGGTGTACTTGAAAGCGAGCTGGTCGGGAAAATTTTCAACCATGGTGTCGAGCACCTGGGAGAAAGTTTTTTCCACAAGGCTGTCGCGCTTCCAAACGTATTTTCCGTCGCCGCGTGTCGTTTTGTAAAGAACGTTTTTGTTCTTCGAAGGGTCGTCATAGCGGGACATATAGCTTTCAAAATGAGGGAGGATAACTTCGATGTCTGAAATATCGGAAGCCCAAGTGGGGTCCCATTCGGCACAGATAAAACCGTCATAGTTGATCGAGCGCAGAGAGTCGATGACCTCCGAAAGGGGAAGCACACCTTCTCCGACAAGCTCGCATTTTCCTTCTTTGTCGGCATCTTTAAGATGAACGTGCTTTATGTATGCGCCGAGATTTTTAAGGCTGTCCTCGGGGGTCTCGCCTGCAAGGCAGGTGTAGTAAGGATCCCAAAGAGCGCAAAGAGAATCGCTGGAAAAGCTGTTGAGAAGCTCAAGCAGAGCTTTTGTGTCGGCAAAGTCACCCGCGGTCTCGACAAGAAGAACCACCTTTGCGCTTTTTGCCGCCGCAATGAGCTTTTCGATTATTTTGATGCACTTTTCGCCGATGTCTGCCTTGATGCGCACATAAGGACAATGGAGGAAGCTTGCCACCTCGATACACTCCCTTGCTTCTGCACCGTCATCGTCGCCCACCGAGTGTGTGGCGTCGATACAGGAGATAACGAGCTTTTTTTCGATGAGAGAGCGATAAAGACGACGGGGATCTTCGTTTTCAATGGCCGAAACGTTGTGTATCTCAATACCCGAAAAACGGTATTTCACGGCGTGATCCATGAAGTCACGGAAGGAGATGTTCTCCCACCTGTTTGTGGAAAATGACAGATTCATTTTATATCTTCAATCCTTTCGTAAAGAGAAAATCGGGGGGATCAGTTTTCTTCAAAGCAGATCTTGTTGAGAGCGTTGAGGTATGCCTTGATAGCGCCGCCAATGATGTCGGTGGAAACGCCCTGTCCCGAATAAAGCTTGCCCGATGCTGCGCGAAGCTTGACGATGGAGGTGCCGACGGCTTCTTTTCCCTCGGTGAGCGCCTGGATGCTGAAATCGTCGAGGTCGTAGTGATGACCAATGATCTGCTCGATGGCACGGAAAGCGGCGTCGATGGGGCCGTCGCCTGTGGAGAAGCCCGAAAGAACCTCGCCGTCTTTGGTAAGCTCGATGTGAGCGGTGGCTGTTATGACATTGCCGTTATTGATAACGAAGCTCTTAAGACGGTAGGTGGAAGGAACCTGAAGTGCCACTGCTGCGATGATGGCATCCAGCTCGTGCATGCTGACGTTTTTCTTTGCGGCAACTTTTTTGAATTCGTCGTAAACGTGTGCGCTGTCTTCTGCCGAAAGGTCATATCCAAGCTTTGCGGTTGCGGCGTTGATGTCCGAGATGGTGTCGTTTTCGGAAAGAAGCATATCGTCAGGAGTCTTTTCTTTTGCAGCCTCTGCCTTTTCGGCAACGCTTTTTTGCATTCCGAGAATGCCTGCGATCTTGCTTTCGGTGTCCGAAAGGGCGGTCATGTCAACGCCTGCGCAGATGCCGAGTCTGTCGCCGGCGCTCTTGACAAGGTTTGCAAAATCGCATACCGAAGTGGCGTTTTTCTTGGCGAAAGCCGCTTTTACGCCGCAGGCACCTGCTTTGATGGCGGAGGCGGCCAGCGAAATGCCAAGGCCGAGCTTGTCGGAACATTCAACGTAAAGGTTGATGTCGTCGGTAAGCTCTGTCTCGCGGATCGCGTCGGCAACGAAGGCTGCCATGTCGTCGGGAAGCATATCGCCTGCGTTGTCACAGAGGGTAATGTTCTTTATGCCGTTTGCCACGGCGGTCTTTATTGCTGTATAAAGGAAGTCCTTTTCGGCACGGGTGGCGTCGATGAAGCTTACTTCCGAGTCAGCGCAAAGGCTTGCGCATTTTTTTGTCATGGTATCAAGGATCTCAAGCACCACAGCGCCCTTTTTGCCGCAGACATATTCCATCTGAACGGTGGAGGCGGGAATGGCGATGTTAAGACGCTTTTTTGCACAGCCAGAGATAGCTTCGAAAGCCTTGTCGGCTTCCTGCTCGGAAAGACCTACGGTGCACGAAACGGTGCTGTTCTTGATAACGGGGCCTATGGTGTGGAGAAAGAGAGTGTCGGCTCTGTCGGAAATTCCGCCGACCTCGATGACGTCAACTCCCAGCTTGTCCAGAAGCTTTGCGACCTCTGTTTTTTCCTTGAAGCTCAGCTTTTCGCCGTTTTCGGCGTCGGCTCTGAGGGTAACGTCGGTGATAATTGCTTTTTTCATAGCTATACTCCTTTATATAAATGAAAATGTATTACAAACAAAAAGGACTTACGCGCAGATGTCGTAAGTCCCGTTTTATACGAAAACAACAGCCCGAAATTTGTGCCGAAAAAACTCGGCGAAAAAGCTAAAATTCAGGCACGACAAACAGCGCTGACCGATCCGCACTTGCTGATAAGTAGACCGCCAACGCTTAGGAGAAGAATATTAGCAGAAAAAACAGAGTTTTTCATAAAAATTGCTCCTTCGTCCCAGATAAAAGTAAAAAACTTGTTTGTTATTTGCCAATTATAACACGCACCATGCGCTTTGTCAATATGTTTTTCAGCTTTTTTTGAAAATTTTTTGTATACTTGCCTTTTTGCGAATAAGTCCCTGTGAAACGGAAAGAATAGCTCTTAAAGAGAAAAAATTTCCAAAAAAGGAGAAAAACTTTATGATAAAGGGCTGTTCCAGAAGAATGATCGTTTTGAAAGACACGGGAAGCGAACTTTTTGACGAGGCGTATTTCATGCTGAAATCGGGCAAGCTGCCAAAAAAACCCGGAGGCGAAAAGGACTTTATTGCCGAGGCGAGTAAGGTGGTTGCCGACGCTTCGTCAGAAGTGAAGCATACGGCAAAAAGATCGCGCAAACCTGCCTTTTTTCTTGGCTTTTTTGCAGGAATCTGCCTTTGCGCGGCAATTTTTATTGTGTCGGGAATTATCTGATGGGGTCAAGCAGATAATTTGAAAGGCAAAGGGGCGTTTTTGCCGTCGTCACAACGCCTGCATCGCACAGCTCTTTTCCCGAGCCGTAGCCCCACAAAACGCCGATACAGCCGATACCGTGATGGCGTGCTCCGAAAACGTCGTGTTCGCGGTCGCCCACCATAATGGAATTTTCGGTCGATATTTCAGGATGAGCGTTGCGAAGAAGAGTGATGACGTCCTTCTTGGATGAAATGCTCATGTCGGGCTTTGCGCCGAAGATGCCGTCAAAATATTTTTTGATATCAAAATGCTCCACCACACGATCTGCCATAAAATCGGGTTTTGACGTGGCAATATATAGCTTGAGTCCAGCGGTTTTCAATCCGCAAAGGCACTCGTCAATGCCGTCGTACAGCGAATTTTCGAAAATTCCTATGTCGCGGTAGTATTCGCGGAAATATTCTTCGCCGTTTTTGGCGGTTTCGGGGTCGATGCCATAGAAACGCTGAAAACTGTCGTAAAGGGGAGGACCGATGAAGCGGTCGAGTTTTTCTTTTTCGCTTTCTTCAATGCCAAAACGATGAAGGGCGTGACGGACGGCGTTGCGAATGCCGGGCCCCGAATCTGTCAGCGTTCCGTCAAGGTCGAATAGTATATTTTTGTACTGCATTTCACATCTCCTTTTCTGATATTTTATCACTTTTGCGAATCTTTTTCAATATGTAGAAGAAATATTTGAAAAAATCGGGCTAAATCTTTCCATTTTACAAAAATATGCTTGCAAAATATGCTTTGAAATGGTATTATATATAATTAAGTAAAAATGTAATTTTTTTGCAAGCAAAGGAACAGAAAATGAAAAAAGTAATGCTGGTCTTCGGCACACGTCCCGAAGCCATAAAAATGTGTCCCCTTGTTAATGAATTGAAAAAAAGGGACGGAATAAAGACCGTGGTTTGCGTCACGGGTCAGCACCGTCAGATGCTTGATCAGGTGCTGGATGCTTTTTCGGTAACTCCCGATTACGATCTTTCAATCATGAAAGACAAGCAGACTCTTTTTGACGTGACGGTGAATATTCTCGAAAGAATAAAGCCGGTGCTGGAGGAGGAAAAGCCCGATGTTGTGCTTGTTCACGGTGACACCTCCACCACCTTTGTTACCGCCCTTGCCTGCTTCTATCTTTCGATCCCCGTAGGCCACGTTGAGGCAGGACTGCGTACATACAATATCTGGTCGCCATACCCCGAAGAATTCAATCGTCAGGCGGTGGGCATCGTTGCCAAGTACAACTTCTCGCCCACAGAAATGTCGCGTGACAATCTTATCCGCGAGGGCAAAGACGAAAACAGCATCTATATCACAGGCAACACCGCCATCGACGCTCTTAAAACGACTGTCAGAGCTGACTACACCCACCCCGAGCTTGAATGGGCAAAGGGAAGCCGACTTATTATGATCACCGCTCACCGCAGAGAAAACCTGGGTGAGCCGATGCACAGAATGTTCCGCGCCATCCGCCGCATCATCGACGAAAACCCCGACGTTAAGGCGATATATCCCATCCACATGAATCCCGTCGTCCGCCAGGCGGCAAACGAGGAGCTGGCAGGATGCGACAGAATCCGAATTATCGAGCCTTTGGAAGTTCTTGATTTCCACAACTTCCTTGCCCATTGCTATATGATAATCACAGATTCCGGCGGAATCCAGGAAGAGGCGCCCTCTCTCGGAAAGCCCGTGCTTGTCATGCGTGATACCACAGAGCGTCCCGAGGGTATTGCCGCAGGCACTTTGAAGCTTGTGGGCACCGACGAACAGTTTATTTACGAAAACTTCCGCGAGCTTCTTGTTAACCGCGAAGCGTACGATAAGATGAGCCGTGCATCCAACCCCTATGGCGATGGCCACGCCTGCGAAAGAATTGCCGACATTCTTGAATTCGGCAAAACAGATATCTGAGCAACACACAGAAAGGATTACATAAAATGATTCAGAAACCGAAAGGTACTCTCGACATTCTGCCCGACGAAACTCCCCTTTGGCAGATGATCGAGGAGAATGTCCGCGATATAACATCAAACTACGGCTTTGCCGAAATAAAATTTCCGACCTTTGAGGATTCGGCACTCTTCAAGAGAGGAGTCGGCGGCACCACAGACATCGTTCAGAAAGAAATGTTCACTTTGGGTGATCGCGACGGAAATGAGCTTTGCCTGCGCCCCGAGGGCACAGCCTGCGTTGTAAGAAGCGTTATTGAAAACGGTCTTTTCAACGAGCCTATGCCGCTAAAGCTCTATTATTTCACAAACTTCTTCCGCTACGAAAAGCCCCAGGCGGGCAGAAGCCGCGAATTTTATCAGTTCGGCGTTGAGATGTTTGGTACCTCCAAGGCGTCTGCCGATGCAACGGTGATCTCGATCGCCGACACCCTTTTCAAAAGACTCGGCGTGAATGCGCGCCTAAACATCAACTCGATCGGCTGTCCCAACTGCCGTCCCAACTATCACAAGGCATTGGTTGACTATTTTTCAGCCCACGAAGAAGAGCTTTGCGATACCTGCCGCGAAAGACTTAAGACCAACCCCCTGCGCATACTCGACTGCAAGAGTCCCATCTGCGGAGCGCTTTGCGACAATGCGCCCAAGACGGTCGAACACCTTTGCCCCGAGTGCGAGGAACACTTTGACGAGCTCAAATCGTCCCTTACGGCAATGGATATTGACTTTTCCATCAACCCCCGTATTGTCCGCGGTCTTGACTATTACACAAGAACAGTTTTCGAGTTTATTTCGGACGACATCGGCGCCCAGTCGACAGTTTGCGGCGGCGGAAGATATGACGGTCTTGTAAAAGAGCTTGACGGCCCCGACCTTTGCGGCATTGGTTTTGGCCTTGGCATAACACGCCTTGTGCTTGCCCTTAAAAAGAATGCCGAAACCAAGGGCACAGCCCTTCCCGAAAACAAAAAACCACTTATATACATTGCTCCCATGGGCAAAGAGGCGGCGACCAAAGCCGTTGGCATTGTCCACAAGCTCAGAACCGCAGGCGTTGCGGCAGAATGTGACATCACAGGCAGATCACTTAAGGCTCAGATGAAATATGCCGACAAGATCGGTGCAAAATACGCCGCAGTCATCGGCGACAACGAGCTTGAACAGGGTGTTTGCGAACTGAAAAATCTTCGTGACGGCGAAAAGAAAAATATCGCCATCGACGAGCTTTCGACAATAAAAGACTGAAAAAGAGAGGTATACATAAAATGGCAGAATTTTTGGGTAACATGAAACGTACCGACTACTGCGGTACACTTACAGAAAAAGACATCGGCAGAGAAGTCTGCGTTATGGGTTGGGTCCAGAAGCAGAGAGACCTCGGAAGCCTCATCTTCATCGACTTGCGTGACAGAACGGGTATCGTTCAGCTTGCTTTTGACGACACAACGGCAAAGGATATCCACGAAAAAGCTTTTGCCGCAAGAAGCGAGTACGTTCTCGGTGCGGTAGGTACTGTCCGCGAGCGCTCCAGCAAGAATGCCAACATTGCCACAGGCGCCGTCGAAATTTTCGTAACAGAGCTCAAGGTGCTTGCCGAGTCCCAGACTCCTCCCTTTGAGATTGTTGAAAATTCCAACTGTAACGAAGAGCTTCGTCTCAAGCACCGCTATCTCGACCTCCGCCGTCCCGACCTTGCAAAGAACATCCTTATCCGTCACAAGGTGGCAAAGGTAACCCGTGACTATTTTGACGAAAACGGCTTTATCGAGATCGAAACTCCCATGCTTATCAGATCTACACCCGAAGGTGCGCGTGACTATCTCGTTCCCTCCCGAGTGCATCCCGGATCTTTCTATGCACTTCCTCAGTCACCTCAGCTTTACAAGCAGCTTTCGATGGTTGCCGGTTTTGACCGCTATATGCAGATCGCCCGTTGCTTCCGCGACGAGGACCTGAGAGCAGACCGTCAGCCCGAATTTACCCAGATCGACCTTGAAATGTCCTTTGTCGAGATGGAAGACGTTCTTGCCATCGGCGAGGGATATATGAAGCGTATCTTCAAGGAGATCCTTGACGTGGATATCGCGCTTCCTCTCCCCAGACTCACATACAAAGAAGCCATGGAACGCTTTGGCTCCGACAAGCCCGACATCCGTTACGGTATGGAGATCATCGACCTTTCGGATATCGTAAAGGATTGCGGATTTGGCGTTTTCTCGGGTGCAGTTTCGGGCGGAGGCTCGGTTCGCGCCATCAAGGCTGAAAACGCTGTAAACATTCTCACAAGAAAAGAAGTTGACAAGCTTACCGAATATGCCAAGGGCATCGGCGCAAAGGGCCTTGCATGGGCTCGCCTTACTCCCGACGGAGTGGCTTCCTCCTTTGCAAAGTTTATGACCGAGGAAGAGATGAACGCCATTATCGAAAGATGCGGTGCTGTGACCGGCGACGTTATCCTTGTTATTGCAGATGCCAATACAAACAAGGTTCTTTCCCAGCTTGGCTCGCTCAGAACCGAAGTTTCGAACAAGATCGGAATCAAGAAAGAGGGCATCGGTCTTCTCTGGATCACCGAGTTCCCCTTCTTTGAATACAATGACGAAACAGGCGGATGGGATGCAATGCATCATCCCTTCACCTCGCCTCTTGACGAATGTCTTCCTTATCTTGAAACAGACAAAGCTTCTGTCAGAGCAAAGGCGTATGACCTCGTTCTCAACGGCATCGAGCTTTCGAGCGGATCGATCCGTATCACAAACCCCGAGCTTCAGAACAGAATGTTCAATCTTCTCGGCTTCTCGAACGAGGAAGCTTATGAAAAGTTCGGTTTCTTGCTTGACGCCTTCAAGTACGGTGCTCCTCCCCACGGTGGTATGGGTATCGGTCTTGACAGACTTTGCATGCAGATGCTTGGATGCGAGAGCCTGAGAGACGTTATTGCCTTCCCGAAGGTACAGAACGCCTCCGAACTTATGACCATGTGTCCGTCGCCTGTTGATCAAAAGGCCATCGACGACCTCGGAATCAAGCTTAAATAACAAAAAGGGCAGGGGCGAAAGATATTTCGCTTCTGCCCCGTTTTGCAAAAAAACAATAAAGGAAAAAATATGTCCGAAAGAAAAAAGCTTCTTATCATCGACGGCAACAGTATCCTTAACCGCGCCTTTTACGGTGTGCGCCCCATGACCACCCGTGACGGCAGACCGACCAACGCCATTTTTGGCTTTATCAACATGATACTGAAGCCTCTCGAAAGTCTTTCTCCCGACGCGGCAGGCATTGCTTTTGACCTGCGTGCCCCCACCTTCCGCCACCAAAAATGCGATTTTTACAAGGCGAACCGAAAGGGTATGCCCGAGGAGCTGGCAGCCCAGCTTGACGGTGCAAAAGATGCGGCAAAAGCCATGGGTCTTCACGTTCTGTCGATTGAAGGATACGAGGCAGACGATATCCTCGGCACCGCCGCAAAGCACGCAAACTGCGACACCGAAAACGACTATGACTGTTATATAATGACGGGCGACCGTGACTCTTTTCAACTGGTCGACGAAAAATCCCATGTTCTGCTTTGTACCAACAACGACACGGTTTTTTATGACAAGGCTAAAATTGCCGAAACCTATTCGGGACTTGTGCCGTCCCAGCTTGTTGACCTGAAAGCTCTTATGGGTGACAGCTCTGACAATATTCCGGGTGTTGCAGGTATTGGCGAAAAGACGGCGGTAAAGCTGATATGCGAATTTTCATCCCTTGACGGGCTTTATGAAAACTATGAAAACTCGTCGCTGTCAAAGAGCATAAAGGAAAAACTTGCAAAAGACCGCGAAATGGCGTACACCAGCCGTTTTCTTGCAGAGATCTGCCGTGAAGTGCCGTTACCCCTTGCATTTTCCGACCTGAAATATGAGGGTATGGACCGGGCGGCTCTTTATGAGCTTTTGTCATCGTACGAGCTTAAAAGCATAATAAAACGCCTTGATCTTGAAAATGTTCAGGCCGCCGCAAGTGCACAAGCTTCCCCCTCATTTTTTGACGAAGACGAGGCGGAAACCGAAAAATTCGAGGATTACACCGAGTGCGAAAGCTGCCCCGACCTTTCGGGAGAGGTTTGCGTGCTGCCTGATATTGATGCAAACAGGTTGTATCTTGACTGCGACGGGAAAATGTATATCCTGCCGCTGAACGAACAGAACCTCTCTGCCCTTTGCAAAAAGGCAAAGAATGGCATGATAATATATGATTCCAAGGAGTTTTACCGACTTCTTTTGACCCACGGTATCAGCAGCGACATCAAAGTTTTTGATGTGATGCTTGCTGATTATGTGGTATCACCCTCCGCCAAGGGCGGTGTGGAAGATATTCTTGCAGGAAAAAGCACGCGTGGATTTGATCTTGCGGATCCCGTGCAGAAAAAGCTTCTTTGCACACGACTTTTGCGAGATGCAAAAAAAGCTCTGTCCGAAAGAATTGAAAAAGACGGGCTTTCGCATATCTGCTACGATATCGAATTTCCTTTGGCAAAAACTCTTGCTCTCACCGAGCACGAGGGATTTTTGCTTGATCGCAAGGGAATCGCGGACTACGGCGAGATCCTCGATGCGCGGCTTAATGAAAGAATAAAGAATATATACACCCTTTCGGAGTGCGAATTTAATATAAATTCTCCGAAGCAGCTGGGCGAAGTGCTGTACGAAAAACTGTCGCTTCCCACCTTTAAAAAGACCAAGAGCGGTTTTTCCACAGACGCCGAAACCCTTGAAAAGCTTCGTCCCTATCACCCGATAATCAACGAGATCCTCGACTACCGTGTGGTGTCAAAGCTAAAATCCACCTACGTCGAAGGGCTTCTGAAGGTCTGCTCGGACGAAAGTCCGAGGGTGCACACCACCTTCAAGCAGGCGTTGACCATGACAGGCCGCCTTTCGTCGGTGGAGCCGAATCTGCAGAATATCCCCATAAAGCAGGCGGAGGGTAGGGAACTGCGCAAGTTCTTTGTGGCGCCCGAGGGCAAGATGCTTGTGGATGCTGACTATTCACAGATCGAGTTGCGCATTCTTGCGGCGCTTTCGGGAGACGAGACCATGTGCCGCACCTTCCTTGAGGGAGTGGACATCCACACCATGACGGCATCGCAGGTGTTTGGCGTTTCGACAGACGAGGTTACTGCTGAAATGCGCAAAAGCGCAAAGGCGGTAAATTTTGGTATTGTTTATGGCATTTCCGATTTTTCGCTGGCAGGCGATATCGGCACCACCAGAAAACAGGCAGGCGAATATATAGACAGATACTTTGCAAAATATCCGGGTATCCGCGAATATCTCGATGCGAGTATTGAGTTTGCCGAAAAGAACGGATATGTGACCACCATGTTCGGCAGGCGCCGCTATATTCCCGAGCTTGCGGCAAAAAACAAGGTCATGCAGGCCTTTGGCAAGCGCGTTGCCATGAACTCTCCCATTCAGGGAACGGCCGCCGATATAATAAAGCTTGCCATGATCCGCACCGAAAAGGCTCTTGCGGACGAAAATCTTTGCGCAAAGCTGATACTTCAGGTTCACGACGAACTGATCGTGGAATGTCCCGAAAACGAGACCGAACAGGTCTGTGAGATCTTGCGCCGCGAGATGGAATCGTGCGTGGGAGATACTTTTCCGATACCGCTGGAGGTTTCGCTGGCATACGGCAAGACCTGGTTTGACGCCCATGGCTGATATATTTAAGAATAAAACGAAAAACATATACAAAAGGAGGAAACAAAAATGCTGTTTTCCAAAAAATTCGTCTCGGCTACCGAGTCACACGATTACGCCACATTTAAAAAGCTTGTAAACGCGCCTTATCTGAGAAAGAACGTCGTTATCGACACTCTTCCCGAAAAGGCACAGATAACTGTCTGTGGTCTTGGATTTTACAAGCTTTTCATCAACGGAAAGGATATAACCAAGGGCATACTTGCCCCCTATATCTCGAACAGCGACCAGACTGTTTATTTTGACAACTATGATATTGCACAGTACCTTGTAAAGGGCAAGAACACCTTTGGCTTTATGCTCGGCAACGGTTTTCAAAACTGTATTGGCGGCGGCATTTGGGATCTTGACATCGGTCATTATCGTTCTGCCCCCAAGCTTGCCTTTGCCATCGAGCTTGAAAACGGCGAGGAAAAGACGGTGATCGAGGCTGACGAAACTGTTGTTACCCACGATTCGCCCATAACCTTCAACGATATCCGTTGTGGCGTTCATTATGATGCAAACCTTGAGATCGACGGCTGGAACCTCCCCGATTTTGACGACAGCGCGTGGAAAGCGGCTGTAAAGGTGGAATCACCCCGCGGAGAATACGTTCTTTGCTGTGCAGAGCCTGTTGTTATTTCAAGAGAGATCGCTCCCGTTTCTGTCGAGGGCGACATCACTCTTCATGAATATTACAGAAGAAACGACGTTGTCTCGGGCAAGGAAACTTTCTATGACTCGTGGGACGACGATCATGCCAAGGGCTACGTTTATGATTTTGGCGAAAACAACGCAGGTCTTATCAAGCTTAAGATAAAGGGCGAAAAGGGACAGCGCATCGTGCTTCAGCTTTACGAGCGTCCCAACAAAGACTCCGGCAACCCTGATTACACCAACATCCATTTCTTCCCCGAAGGCTTTGTCCAAAGAGATATATACATCTGCAAGGGCGGCGAAGAAGAAGTGTTCGTTCCCGATTTCACATATCACGGCTATCGTTACTGCTGGGTAACCGGTATCACCGAAAAGCAGGCAACAAGCGGACTTCTCACATATCTTGTGGCATCCTCCGATCTCAAGCAGAGAACCTTCTTCTCTTGCTCGGACGAAGTTACAAACAAGCTTTGGGAAGCATCTCTTCGCTCTGACCGTGCAAACTTCTTCTATTTCCCCACAGACTGTCCTCACCGCGAAAAGAACGGCTGGACAGGTGACGCATCGGTTTCCTCCGAGCATATGGTTATGAAGCTTGGGGTTGACAACAGCTACCGCGCATGGCTTAACAGCATCAGAAACGCACAGAACTACGAGGGCGCAATTCCCGGCATCGTGCCCACAGGCGGATGGGGATTTGAATGGGGCAACGGCCCTATCTGGGACAGCGTTGCTTTCAATCTTCCTTATTATATCTGGAAATACCGCGGTGCAACACAGCTTATTGAAGAAAACGCCATCCTCATGATGAGATATCTTGATTACATCTCAAAGCGCCGCGATGACAAGGGACTTATACACATAGGTCTTGGCGACTGGTGTCCCGTTGGCAAAAACCCCGGAGATTATGATGCTCCGCTGGAATTTACCGATTCGGTATGCGTTATGGACTGTGCCAAGAAGGCGGCAAAAATGTTCCTTGAGATAGGCCTTGTAAATCAGGCGGATTTTGCAGAGGAGCTTGCGTATGAGCTTCGCGAATCGATAAGAAAATACCTTATTGACTTCAACACCATGACAGTTAAGGGTTCGTGCCAGTCGGGTCAGGCGCTCGCCATTGCCCTTGACGTTTTTGAACCTGCTGAAAAGGCAGAAGCGTACACAAGACTTCTTGAATTCATCGAGCTTCGCGAGGATCATCTCGACACAGGCTTCTACGGTGCAAGATATATTTTCCACGTACTTTCCGATTTTGGCGATGCCGACCTTGCATTCCGCATGATAACCCGTCCCGACTATCCTTCTTACGGCAACTGGATAGCCCGCGGCGCCACAACACTTCAGGAAGCCTTCGTTCCCGAAACTGATGTTGGAAGCTCGCTCAATCACCATTTCTGGGGCAACATTTCGGCTTGGTTTGTCAGCGCCATCACGGGTATCAAGGTTAACCCCCACGACGAGGATGAAAACAACATCAATATCGAGCCCAACTTTATCGAAGCGCTGGACAACGCAAGCTCGTCTTACGAAAGTATGTGCGGAACTCTTTCTGTAAAATGGGTACGCGACGGCGGAAATATCACACTTTCGATAAACGCTCCCGAGGGAGTTTACGGCGATATCAAGCTTCCCTTCGGCTACAAATTTGAAAATGATAAGAGAGTAAAAGCTCTTGCCACAGGCGAATATGCAATTGTAAGAATGTATTGATAAGAGGCAAAAAATGAAATTTCAATATCTTGGAACATCTGCATCCGAAGGAGTCCCTGCGGTATTTTGCGAATGTGAAATGTGCAACGAGGTCCGCCGCCGCGGCGGACGGGACATCAGAACCCGAAGCTGTGCTGTTATTAACGATAAGGTAATGCTGGATTTTGGCCCCGAAGCCTATGTTCAATCGGTAAGATTTGGCGTGCACCTTTCGAAAATAAAGCATCTGCTTGTTACCCATCCGCATGGAGATCATTTCCAGATGAACAATTTTCCGCTTCGCGGAGGATTTTGGGGAATGGATCTTTGCGAGGAGGTAATGACGATATATGGCGGAAAGGAAGTTTTTGAAAAGGTCAGCGAATATCTTCGCACGGGAAGGGAAGTGACACGCCCGCATTTTGCGGCAAAAAAGCTTTCGGCATTTGAGCCGGTTGAGGACGAAGAATATAAGTTTATTCCCCTGCGTGCCCAGCACGATCCGTCAATAGAATGTCTTTTTTACCTTGTCGAGGACAAGCGCGAAAACAAGCGTGTGCTTTATATTCACGACACAGAAAACGACATCGACGATTCGCTGGATTTTATAAGCGGTATCCGTTGCGATATGGTTTCGTTCGATTGTACGATGGCGCGCGACTTTGTGAAAAAGGGCGAGCGGCACATGGGCATACACAACGACATCCTTGTGCGCGACAGGCTGATAAAAAACGGCGTTGTCGATTCGCAGACTCGACTTGTTTGCAGTCACATCTGCCACCACAAGGGTTTTTATGACGACCTTGCCCGCGATTTTGCAAAAGAGGGTTTTGAAGTGGCATACGACGGAATGATAATAGAACTTTGACAAAAAACCGTCCCATCGGTAATTGATGGGACGGTTTTTGTTTAACAATATTTTGCCACGTATTCTCTCGGCGTCATGCCGACGATGCGGTGAAACTCGCAGGAAAAATAGCTGATGCTGTCAAAGCCGCATTTGGTCGCCACCTCAGTGACCGAAAAAATCCCCGTGCGAAGGTATGCCTTGGCGTTTTCGATGCGCACCATCTTTATATACGCCGCAGGCGACGAGCCGATTGCTTTGCCGAATTCGCGGCGAAAATAAACCTCACTTACCTGCGCTTCGCCCGCAAGATTCGAAACCGAAAGGGCAGGGTCGGAAAAGCCACGGTCGATGCGGTCCTTCGCTTTTTTGATGCGCGGATTTATGATATTGCCGATTTTTTTGTTGTGTTCGTGGCGGGTTTCGGCGAGAATTTCATAAAACATTGACATGCAGTAAAGGTCGTTTTCCCGTCCGAGCTTGAATCTTGAGGCGATTTCCGAAAACATATTGCGAAAAACGATGGGGTGCGACGGAGAGATCACATCGTGAGAAAGTCCGTCATATTCATCGGCAGTGGTGAAATGGACACCCAGCGCGCTTCCGTCTTCGATTATTCTGGTGGTGTACGAAAAATCCTTGGGTATGTAGGTGATGCTTCCTTCGCTCGAAACAAGTCTTTTGCCGTCGTGTTCTATCTCCACCTTGCCGCTAAGGCGAAAGGTTAATCCGTGGTAGTTTCTCCCGGGGACAAAAACGTCTTTCTTTTTTTCAAAATCAAATTTAAAAACATAAACGCTTGTCACCACGATCTTTTTGTCAAAAAACACCGATATCACCGCCATTTCCGTACACTTTTATTTGAATTATATCACTTTGGAATCAAAAAATCAAGTTTCGTTTTCTTAAAGTTTATAGCGTTTTGTTATTGTATTTGAAGCGGTGCGGTCTTATAATAAAAACAATCAAGTATTCTGAAAGGAATTATTAAAAAATGACAGAACTCAAAAAACATATTGAAGAGGCGGCAAAAAAAGAGGGCATTGACCTTATTGGTTTTGCCGACAAATCGCGCTTTGACGCGCTTCCTGCACGAAACAATCCCTTTGCCATCTTCCCCGAGGGCAAGACCGTTATACTCGTGGGCAAAAGACTTTGCCGCGGTGCCTTGCGCGGGGTAGAGGAAGGCACGAATTTCTCTGACTATAACCTTTTCGGTAAAGCCTGGCTGGAGGACGAATTTCTTGCCCTTGCCTGCTATAACCTTGTAAACGTTATTGAAGACAAAGGCTGGGAGGCTGTGCCTGTTTTCCCCAACCCCTGCGAGCTTGCCCCGACGGGTGTTTCTGTGGCAGACGGCAGACCCGAGCCCAACGTTTTCCCCGATTTTGAATATGCCGCCGTTGCCTGCGGTCTTTGCGAGATTTCTTTCAGCGGCATTCCGCTTTCGGAAAAATTCGGTTCGCGCCAGCGTTTCCATATGATAATAACCGACGCCGAGCTTGAACCCACCCCCATTTTGGAAAAGAGCATTTGCGACAGATGCGGAAAATGTGCCGTTTCGTGTCCTCTTGGCGCCATTTCCAAAGAAAAGACAAAGGAGATCGAGATCTGCGGCAAAAAGATGACGGTGGCAGAGATCGATTATGAAAAATGCAAGGTTTGCAAAAACGGCGCTTGCGTAAACCGTTTTTCACCTGCCGCCCGTCCCGACAGACTTGCCGCTCTTTGCAACCGCACCTGTCTTGCCCATCTTGAAGAAGAAAAGCTTGTAGGCAACCTTTTCGAGCAAAGCTTTAGAAAGCGCGATGCGTGGGCGCTTGACAGCATGGGAAAATTTGCCGAAAGAGACACCGAATCGGCAAACGTTCTTGGCGGTACTTTCAGCAAAGACGGAGACAGGAGTGCAAAATAAATGAAGCTTACTTCTCAGATGATAAAGGACAAGGCAAAGGAGCTTGGTATTGACTGTATCGGTATCGGAAATATCGAACGCTTCAAGGACGCTCCGCCTCTTATGTCCCCCCTTACATATTTTCCCGAAGCAAAATCGGTTATCGCCATTGCCATGCGTATTCCCCGCGGAACCTATCGCGGTATCGAAGAGGGTACACATTGGCACAACTACACGTTTTATTCATACAACAGGTTAAATTCGCTTTTCAGGCCCAAAAAGACCTATGAGCTTGCCTGCTTTATCGAGGATCACGGCTGGGAAGCTGTGGCGCACTATCCCGCAGTTCCCGAGGGAACCGGCACAACAAAAGAGCCTGTCGGTCCCGACAAGCTTCCGCCCGACGTTGTATGCAGTGTCAGAATAATCGCCGCAGGCTGTGGCCTTGGCGAGATAGGTTTTTCAAAGGTGTTCCTGACCAAAAAGTTTGGTCCGCGTGTTCGTATCGGCCTTATCTTTACCGATTGCGAGTTAGAGCCCGATCCGATACTCGATACGGGCAGTATCTGTATCCATTGCGGTGCCTGCCAGCGTGAATGCCCGGGCAATGCCGTTCCGTCGATTAAAGATCCCGAAAAGCGAATCGAGATCAACTTTGGCAAAGAAAAGACTGTCTGGTACGGCGACGTGCAGATGGGCAGATGTACTCTTTCGCACCACGGATTCAACAACGAGTGCTCGCCTTTTCTCAAGAAGGATTTCCCCAATATGGCTTTTGACGTAAGAAATTCTGATATGACCGAGGAAGAGGCATATATTCTCACCTATTCGATGGCAAGCGCAAAATGGGGCAGAAAACCCGAAACAAATGCCGTTATGGAATACTATGACTATATCCTTCGCCACACGGGCTATTTTGCCATCTGTGGCGCACGCGGATGTATCCGCGCCTGCATGAACGCGCTTGAAAAGGCAGACAAGATAGAAAACAAATTCCACAATCAGTTCTACAAAAAGCCCTCGTGGCTGCTTCCCAACAAACCCGAAAGCCCATCGAAGGGCGTAAACCCCTTCCGCGAGAAATACCTCGACGAAAAATATCCCGGTATTCGAGAGAACGAATACGAGAAAAAGGGAGAATGACCGAAACGTATCAAAAAGGCTGTGGCAATTTTTTGCCACAGCCTTTGTTTATTATTCCGGAAGCGAATCGCAGAAACTTGCCGCCATGACAGCCTTGATGGTGTGCATACGGTTTTCGGCTTCGTCAAATACTATTGACGCTTCGCTTTCAAAAACTTCGTCGGTGACCTCCATGCAGTCAATTCCGAACTTATCGAATATTTCCTTGCCCGTTTCGGTTTTAAGATCGTGGAAAGCGGGCAGACAATGCATAAATTTGCACTGATTGCCTGCAACGTCGAGAAGTTTTTTCGTTACGCGGTAGGGGGTGAGATCGTCGATTCTTTCTTTCCACACTTCGGCAGGTTCGCCCATGGACACCCACACGTCGGTGTAGATAACGTGTGCGCCCTTTACGGCGGTTTCGGGGTCTTCGATAAATTCAAGAACAGCTCCCGTTTCTGCCGCAACCTTCAGGCATTCGTCGACAAGAGTTTTGTCGGGGAAATATTTCTTTGGCGCGCAGGCAACGAAGTGCATGCCCATCTTGGCACATCCGACCATGAGAGAATTGCCCATGTTGTAGCGCGCATCACCCATATAAACCAGTTTTTTGCCTGATAGAGTGCCGAAATATTCCTTTATGGTGAGAAAATCGGCAAGTATCTGGGTGGGGTGGAACTCGTTTGTAAGTCCGTTCCAAACAGGAACTTTTGAATATTCTGCCAGTTCTTCAACTATTTCCTGACCATAACCGCGGTATTCGATGCCGTCAAACATTCTGCCGAGCACACGGGCGGTGTCGGGGATACTTTCTTTTTTGCCCATCTGTGAGCTTTTGGGATCGAGATAAACGGGATGCATTCCCAGATCTGCCGCCGCCACCTCAAAGGCACAACGGGTTCTGGTGCTGGTTTTTTCAAAAACAAGAGCGATGTTTTTGCCCTCGCAATATTTGTGGGGAATGCCCTCTTTTTTCATTTTTTTGAAAGCCGCCGCAGCGTCGATGAGACCGCCGATCTGGGCAGGGGTCAGATCAAGAAGCTTGAGAAAGCTTTTTCCTTTGAGACTGTTCATTGCATTTTCCTCATTTTCTTTTTGTCAGTGATATGGGTATTATACCTTTCCTTTGATATTTAGTCAATAGCTCTTTCGCATAAATATGCGCTTTTACAAATTATTCATAAATAATAATGCATAAATACCGCACAATATACATATAACGTGTATATTATACAATCAAAAGGATGGGAGGTATAGATTTGTTATTGACAAAACGGCGGTTTTGTGTCAAAATATATATAATAGATTTGAAGCGGAGGTGCGATCTTGCAGTTTTTTCTTACGTTTCTTGAAGGTATAATTTCATTTATTTCGCCGTGCGTTTTGCCGTTGCTTCCTGTTTACGTTTCGTATTTTGCAGGAGGCGCAAGCGATCAGAAAAAAGGAGGGGCAAAAGTTTTTGCAAGAGCTCTTGCTTTTGTGGCAGGACTTGCACTTGTTTATGCTCTGCTGGGACTTACTGCAGGGGTTTTTGGCTCGTTTCTTATGGGACACAAAATTGTTGTGAACATCGTCTGTGGTGTCGTTATTGTGTTTTTCGGACTTTGCTATCTTGACGTGATTAAACTTTCTTTTCTTAAGGGAGTTACAAAAAGCGTGACGGTGACGGGAATTTTCTCTGCCTTTCTTTTCGGCGCCGTTTATTCGGTCAGTCTTTCACCCTGCACGGGAGTTTTTCTTGGTACGGCCTTGTCGATGGCGGCAAATTCAGGAAGTGCTTTTTCTGGCGTTTTGCTGCTTGTCACCTATTCTCTGGGACTTGGCATTCCCTTCATCGTATCTGCCCTTGTGCTTGACAAACTGCGTGGGGCTTTTGGTTTTATCAAAAGGCACTATCGTGTGATAAACACGGTCTGCGGTATTTTTCTAATTGCCGTGGGTGTGCTTATGGCAACAGGGCTTTTTGATAAATTCATGGCACTTTTTATATAGAATTTGAGGTGTTGATATGAAAAATGAAAAGACAAAAAATATCCTTATAATTGTGGGCGTCGTCGCTTTTTGCGCACTTTTTGTGTTGGCGGTGCTTATGTATGACAAGCTTTCGGGCAATTTTTCGCAGAAATCGCCCGAAAAAGGTGATGTTAACACACAGGTTATCCTTGCCGACGATTTCAAAGTGTATGACTCTGACGGCAATGCGGTGCGCCTTTCGGACAAGATTGGAAAACCCGTAGTTGTAAATTTCTGGGCGACGTGGTGCGGCCCCTGCCGCTCGGAGATGCCTGTGTTTGATGCGGCGTACAAGGAATACGGCGACGAGGTGGAATTTATGATGGTGAATCTGACCGACGGCTACAACGATATTCCTGAAAAGGTGGCAGAATTTGTCGATGCAAACGGCTATTCTTTCCCGATCTATCACGATCTCGAGCAAAACGCCGCGCGGGTATACAGCGTGTATTCTATACCCATGACACTTTTTGTCAATGCCGACGGTTCGCTCTATGACACGGTTATCGGCGCGATGAACGAAAAAAGTTTTATGGTAAGACTTGAAGCAATAATGAAATAAAACGGAGGGAAATGTTATGGCAGAAATAATTGTGACAAACGAAAACTATATTGACGAGGTAATAAACAGCGACATTCCCGTACTTCTCGATTTTTGGGCAACCTGGTGCGGTCCGTGCAGAATGATTGCACCGATAGTTGAAGAGATTGCCGCCGAAAACGTGGGCAAGATCAAGGTGGGCAAGGTAAACGTTGACGAGCAGGAGGAGCTTGCCGTTATGTTTTCGATTTCGGCCATTCCCACTCTTGTCGTCATAAAGGACGGTGAGGTCGTGAACAAGATAGTGGGCATAAAACCCAAAGAAGATATTCTTAAACTTTTTGAGTGAGGTAAAAATGAAAAATCAATATACCATAACAAAAGAACTTGTCAAAAAATGGGCTCACGAATCGTGCTTTATAGGCAGAAACCGTACCATATTTATACTGTATATGATCGTAGCGGCAGCTTTTGCGGCAATTTTCGTTATGTATGCGTTTTTTGTCAAATCATCGTGGCACAACATATATATATCTTTGATTATGTGCGCTATCACGGTGTACAAGGCGTATCCCGAGCGTATCATAAACGCTTCGGAAAGATATAAGCAATTGGCAAAGCTCAACGGGGCTTCCGCGTGGGGGATGGTTGTTGACTTTGCTGACAGTGAAATAATAGTCACAGAGGGTACGGCAACCGCGTCGATTTCATACGCCGGAATTTCAAAGATAGTTGAAAAGAAGGATAAGTATCTTATATTCCTTAAGAGCAAAAATTATATAAGGATCTACAAAGATGCCTTTGTTGACTGTACCGAAGAGGAGTGTATGGATTACATACGGAGCAAAATTGGAATGATCGACTTTTTGAAGTCGATCAATAAGAAAAAATAAAAAGGCGGATTTTTCCGCCTTTTTTGCTATATTATAGGTTTTAATTCTGTTGTTCCAGCTCGTTTATTGCCGTGATACGGTCTTGCCAGAGTTTTTCGTCGTGCTCTTTTGGCGAAAGGAAAAAGTTTTCGGTGATATATTCCGAAAGGCGGGCAGAAAACTTGGTTGCACCTGTGATATTCAGATGAAGCGGATCATAAAAATCAGTCTTCATATCAAATCCGATGCTTTCAAATTCGTCATTGAAGTCGATGAAGGCAGATCCTTTTACGGCGTCTTTGATTATCGCAAGGTTTTCTGCCGAATAGTTGCTGCAGGCAGGGGCGAGGAAAAAGACGAGCTCTATATTTTTGTCCTTGCATAGCTTTTCTATCTTGCGCAGATATTCTTTGTTCTTGTCAAGCTTTACGCCGGTGCTGTCAAAGGTCCATTCGCGGCGTGCATCCAGCGCTTCGAAAACGCCGATTGTGGGAGTGTAGCCTGCAAAAACATCCACTCTGTCGTCGGCGCGCTTTTTGAGCGGAGAAACCTCTTGCCAGCGATCGTGATATTTGTACAGCGGAAACATCAGCGAAAATCTTGCCTGCGGCTCTGCTGTTTCAAAGGTTGCGGCAATGCGGTTTGCCGAATAGGGCATAAAGCCCACGGTTTCTGCAGTGTGGGACGAATAATCCGGGAAAAACATTGACGAAAGCTCAACGAATATGACGTCGGGAGATTGGGTTTTTATCGATTCCTTTATGTAATAATAGCTTTGGGGGATTGTCATTTCGGGAGCTGTCATAACGTAAGAGGGGAGTCCGGTGTTTTCATAAATTCGCGCAGGCACGATGTCGCAATATGCCATTGACGAGCCGAAAAACATCACGTTTACGCTGTCTTTTTCTTCATTTAGATACATATTCCAGGTGGAGCCGTAGGATTCTCTTTCGGGCATATATGCTTTTGAAAGAAAAGAGCAGGTGTACACGAGCAGAAGAGCAAACAGCAAAAACGCGATTATCTCGCAGACGATTCTTTTTGTTTTCATACTTATATCTGCTCTCCTTTCTCAGAACTGGAAATATACGAATTCCTGCGGATCAAAGCCATCGCCGTAGTAGCCGAAGATTATGATGCTGGTAAGAAGCAGGAAAAAGACAATATATTTTACAAAAACGGTGTTGCAGACTTTCTTTGCCACAGGATATCTGAGATTTATCACGTCGACTATCACAAGAATTACGACGAAAACAAAAACTGCACAAAGTGCTTTTGTCGAAAGTCCAAGGGTACCGAAGGCAAGGGGGAAGATTCCGGTGTTGGGGACAGAAAAGATTTTTTCAATGATATAAAAAGCATCGGAAAGGGAGTTGGCGCGGAAAAGAATCCAGGCAAAGCAGACAAGGCAGAAGGTGCCGAGTATTTTTGCACCCTTGAGGACGGGATTGTTTTTGGGTACGAGTTTATAAAACTTTTCGCGCAAGGGGGTCGAGAGTATTCCAACCGCTTGGTAAAGTCCGTGAAGCACGCCCCAGATTATATAGGTAAAAGCCGCACCGTGCCAGATGCCGCTGACAAAAAACACGGTCATTACGTTGAAAATATGTCGTCCCTTTGAAACGCGGCTTCCGCCGAGGGGAAAATAGAGATAATCCTTGAACCACGAGGACAGCGAGATGTGCCATCTGCGCCAGAAATCCTTGATTGAATCGGCGGCGTAGGGGCATCTGAAATTCTGACAAAGATCAATGCCTATTATCTTCGCTGAGCCGCGGGCAATATCGGTGTATGCCGAAAAATCGCAATAGATCTGAAAAGCAAAGCAGAAGGTGGCAAAGGCGAGTTGGATGCCTGTGTATGCCGTGCAATTATTGTAAACGTTGTTTACAACAACCGCAAGAGTATCTGCAATTATCATCTTTTTCATCAGACCCCAAAGGATCAGAAGAAATCCGTCACGCAGATTTGCAAACTTGAATTTGTGTGGTACCTTCAATTGGGGCACTATGTTGCCGGTGCGCTCGATTGGGCCTGCTACAAGCTGGGGAAAGAACGACACGAAAAGGGCGTAATCAAGAAAGTTCTTTTCGCAGGGGACGTTTTTGCGGTATACGTCGATGGTGTATCCCAGCGCCTGGAAGGTATAAAAGGATATGCCGACGGGCAAGAGAATGTTGAGAGTGGGAACCGAAGCCCCGATTCTGAAAAAAGCAAAAAGATCTGTGACAGAGGTTGCCACAAAATTATAATACTTGAAGAAAAACAGAATGGCAAGGTTTATGACAAGGCTTGCCGCCACCCATGTTTTTCGCCGACCGAGAAATCCTTTGTCCACAAGGATGCTGCAAAAATAAGTGACCGCCGTAGAAAAAAGCATCAAAAGAGCATAGATGGGGCTCCAGCACATATAGAAAAAGTAGCTGGCAACGAGCAGCATCGGATTTTTTATTTTTTTGGGAAGAATAAAATACAGTATCACCGTGATCGGCAGAAACAGAAGGTATTCGAAAGAGTTGAAATTCATAATTTTTCCTTTAAATATAAAAATAAATGAGGAAACGTGTTTTGCCTCATCATAGCAAGAAAATTATAACATGTTTTTCTCAATAAGTCAATAAAACGACGGTTTTTGACATTATCTTTTGTGCCGCGATTCGTTTTTTGCAAAACGCTACTTTAATGCTTTGCAAAACAAAAGACCGACCCTGAGGGTCGGTCTTTGTTTATAAGTTAAATTAACTTATCTCTTTCTGAGAGCTACGAAGCCTGCTGCAGATGTGAGAACTGCTGCGATGCTAGCGATTGCTGCAACGTCTGCAGTTGCGGGAGCTGCGGGCTTGTTAGCGGGAGCTACGGGAGCATCTGCTTCTACGAAGCGGATGTAAGAGAAGGAACCGGATTCTTCGTTTGTAAATTCAACGAATACGTTGTGAACGCCGCCGGGAACCTTAACTGCTGTTGTGAATTCCTTAGCCTTTGTCTTGTCCCAACCGCCGGTATTTGTGATAGCGTAGGTTGCGATAGGAGCGGACTTAGGATCGTCGAGCTTAACAGCTACTGTGGATGTGTTTTCGCCGCCGTAAGAGAAGGAGAGAACCATTTCCTTAGCGCCGTTCTTGCCGAAGTCAACGTTCTTGAACTCAACGGAGTCGCCCATAGCGCCGTTGCCACAGCCATACTGTTCCATATAGCTGATGTTCTTGCCGTTGCGGAGTCTGCCGCTGTCGTTTGTGTGATAACCGAATTCGTCTTCGTTGCCGTTCATAACAACGTTTTCAAAAGCATTCTTCGTAACTGCTGCAAATGCAGGAACTACAAGTGTGCAGAGAAGAACCAATGTCAAAAGAGCTACTGTGATCTTTTTCATTGTAAAGCCTCCTGTAAAAATTTTTTTGTAAAGTCTCACGCGTGAAACTTCTGTACTTATTATAATAGCTTTTTTTCTTTAAGTCAAGTTTTTTTGCATTATTTTCAAAAAAATCTTTCAAAAGATGCCTGTTTAGGTCAGTTTGATGAAAAAATGCAAACTTTTAACGGCTTCAACGGGCATTCGGAACATTTTGGACTTTGCGCTTTGCACACGTCTCTACCGAAATATACCATTCTGTGGCAATAACCCGACTGGATATCGTGCGGCACAAGCTTTGAAAGCTCGCGTTCGACCACCGCAGGGTTGTCGCTGTCCACAAGGCCAAAACGGTTTGAAAGTCTGATGCAATGGGTGTCAGCGACGATGCCGCCAAGACCGAAATGGTCGCCGCGGATAAGATTTGCGATCTTTCTGCCCACGCCGGGAAGAGAAAGAAGGGCGTCCATTTCCGAGGGTATTTTGCCGTCGAATTTCTCGATCAGCATAACTGACATGTCCTTTATGCTTTTTGCCTTTGTGCGGAAAAGTCCGCATGGCTTTATTATTTCCTCAATTTCCTCGTATGATGCACACGCCATGGCGTGAACGTCGGGAAAGATTTTGAAAAGTTCTTTTGAAACGATATTCACCCGAGCATCCGTGCACTGTGCCGAAAGGCGTGCCATAACGAGAAGTCTGAAAGGATCGTTTTCGAATTCAAGGGAACATTCTGCTTCGGGATAAAGGTTGTAAAGAGTTTCGGTTATGATCTGTGTTTTTCTCTTTTTTGACAAAGGGCGGCTCATTTGTACGCCTCCTGCTTTTCAAAAAATTCCAAAATTCCGTTGCAGAGAGCCTGTGCCGAGCGGTCGACGTTTCCCTCTGTGATAGTCCACTGAAACTCTTCGATGTTTGAAATAAAGCTCATTTCGCAAAGGGTGGAGGGGAATCTGTGGTCTCGTGCCATGGCAAGCTTTTGATATGCCGTGGCACGTTGATATCTGTTAAGTTGTGAGCAAACATTGTCAGATACTGTCTCGGCAAGGAGTATTCCTGAGTTGTTGGAATAAAGTCCGAGATATCCGCGCGCGCGGGTGGCGTTTACGCTGTCGGCAACAGAATTGTGGTGCACCGAAATCAGCATATCCGGCACAACGGCGCTTATCATATCAAGTCTTTCGTAAAGGTCAAAGGTCACGTCGTCGGTACGGGTAGTATAAACGTCAGCGCCGAGGGCGGAGAGCTTTTCGACAAGGCTGTTTGCGATGAGAAGATTGAGGCCGCTTTCGGTCATACGAAGCTCGGGTTCGCCGGGACCACGGGCGCCGATATCTGTTCCGCCATGACCTGCGTCAACGTAGATGCGTTTGCCCGAAAGGGGCTTTTCGGCATCGTCGGCAAGACCGATGGGGTTGTTGAAACGGATCTTCACAAAGCTTGAGTCGTAAACAAGCTCGAAGCCGTAGTAGTTCTTTTCGTCCTTAAGGGTTGCAGTGTAAAGTACGGTTTTTCCGCTGGCGCCGGGTTTTACAGTTACCTTTTCAAAAAGGGGATTTTCGCAAAGCTGCATTTCGGGCATGGTCTCGGGCAGGGTGTCATACAGAACGATAGTTACCTCTTTGCCGTTTACCCATACGTCGATGGGCACATTTTCAAGAACGCCGAAGCGCAGTTCGGTGTAGTTTTCTTTGTATATCGGGTTTTCGCTTTCGCAAACCTCTGATACGGCAGACAGAATGGCGTTCTTGTAAAGCATTTGACCTTCGACAACAGATACGTTTTCGCTCGAAACGTAGCCGCCGAACTTGAGCTTGTAATACCCGTCGGTGAAACCGATGATATAATCGCGCATTCCGGGGGACGAGGGAGTGTAATCGTCATAGAAGGACGACGAAGGGGATTTTTTTAGATAAGTATAGTCCTTGTCCACCTGGGCATAGATGGGTGCGCCCTCGCCGATCTGGCGCATGAGGGAGGTTTTCGCTGTGGCGGAATTGTCGCCCATGACTGCGGTGAAGGTTATGGTGCCAAGGTCAATGATCTCGCCTTTGGGGGCAAGGTTTCCGAACTTTATCGAGCCCTTGTAGGTTTCCTTGATAAACGCCGAATTTGTGCTCTTTCTGCCCAGGGTGGGTGCAAGAGTGCAGGACGCGCCGCCAACCTTGACGGTGACCTTTGAGCCTGCAGGTGCCGTACACGAGAAAGAAACGGTGTCTCCGCCGCTTATCCACGTTTCGACGCTTGGGGATGGGTTAAGTATCTCGAATTTTTCCATTACGTTCGAGGGAGCCTGTCCGCCCGTCGAGGTGGAATAATTGACAGAGTGGGTGACTTCGTTTTCGCCCTGGTTGATGACGTAGTTGTTTTTACCCGCCGAAAGGGTGGTGTAAAAGCTGAAATATCCGCCCTTGGTACGGGAAACCGGTTCTCCGTTGAGAATGACGGGGGTGTCGGGAAGCGACGAGCCGAGCATATATTGCGAGCCCGAGGTGTTTTTGTAGCCATTCTGCGGATAGTTGATGGCGGTGAGAGAGGACGCCGAATATTCCTGTGCCATAGGGTGGCTGTAAAGCTCGGCGAGCTTGTCCTTTATACCGTTTGTGTTGTTTGCAAGATCGGCATAGCCGTAATATATGCTGCCCGAATGGCACAAAAGCGAACGGGCAAATTCCGCCTGGATGGGAATTTCGTTTTCGGGAAAATCGCCCAGCTTGTAAAGGGCGTGACCGATATAAAGTTTTACACCCGTGCCGTCAAGATGCGCGTTCCACCATTTTGCCACATTGTCAAAGGGGGCGGCAGATGTGCTGAACGACCAGTATATCTGTGGCGCAAGATAGTCGACGTATCCTTCCTTTGCCCAGGTCAGCGCGTCGCAGTAAAGCGAGAAATACGATTCAAGCCCCTTGGTGTCGCTGCCGGTAACGGGTGATTTGCTTCCCTTGTTTGCGTAGATGCCAAAGGGACTTACGCCAAAGGAACATTCGGGATCGGCAGATTTTACCGATTCATATATGAGTTTTACTGTCGAGTTGATATTTTGTCTGCGCCAATCGTCGAGCGAAAGCTCTCCGCCATAAAGCTCGAACTGCGCCGCATCGTCAAAAACTCCGCCTTCGACGGGGTAAGGATAAAAATAGTCATCAATATGGATGCCGTCAACTCCGTAGTTTTCGACTATATATTTTGCCTCGTCGGCAACCATTTGGCGCACCTCGGGGATGGCAGGGTTGTAATAGTATTTTCCGTCGGTGTAGCGCACGCAGATGTCGGGATTGATGCGTGCGGGGTGGTTTTCGACAAGACTTTCGAGCTCGGTCGTGGCGTTTGTCGTCACACGGAAAGGATTCATCCATGCGTGAAGCTCGATGCCGTAAAGATGGGCCTTTTCTACTATGTACGAGAGAGGGTCAAAACCGTCCTGCGGCGCCTGCCCCTGCGTTCCTGTCAGAAAAGAAGACCAGGGATATACCGGTGAGTTATAAAGGGCATCCGATGAGGGTACCACCTGGAAAAAGATGGCGTTGAGGTTGGTGCTTCTTGCCGTTTCAACAATGGCGTCAAGCTCGGCTTTCATCTCGTCGGCAGAAAGACCGCTTTTTGACGGGAAGTTGATATTTGAAACAGATGCCACCCATACTCCGCGCAATTCCTTGTCTGCGGCGACGGTGACGGGGGTGTATATCATTTCTTCTGCGCTCTCCTCTTCGTTTTCGTCGCCAAGGGCAGGAGCGTGCGAAAGGCTTCCGACTGTGCGGAAGATCATAAAAACGAGAAATCCTATAACGAGCACGGCAGTTGCCGCGATTATGGGCAAAAGCGAAAAACGCTTCTTTTGCTTTTTTGGCGGCAAGGACGGCTCGGGAGCGGAAGTGTTTGCGCTCTGTTCCGCGATGGCAACGTCTGATTCTTTTGTTTTTTCTTCATATATATTATTGAGCTTTTCGTTTCCGTTGATTTCGTTCATCGTCTTTACCTCCTGTTATTTTCAACTTTCGACTGATTTCTACATTTATATTATATTATACATCACTATTTATATGATTTCAATGGGAATTTATGAAACACAAAAGAAAAATGCGCCTTATGTGCAATGTGCACAAAAACGGCGTGAAAAATTTGGAATATAATACTCATAACGCTGATTGTGCAAAAAAACTCGAAAAAAAAGAAAAAAATCCTTGACAAAGTGAAATGTTTGTGGTATTCTAATAAAGCTGACCGCGAGAGCGGCGGCACGGACTTTGAAAATTGAACAACGAAAGACGAGAAGTACAAAGAACAACTCGTTAATTCCAAAGAGAAGTAGTGTAACTACTAC
>SVTM01000042.1 GCA_015063785.1 Oscillospiraceae bacterium | reverse complement strand
TGGTCAAACGCAAATTCTACGCTTTTTTGAGATTTTGCAAAGTGCCGAAAATGCCCGTATTACAAGGCTTTTTCGCACTTTTGATTTTTCGATGCGGAGAAGTTTGTTCACGCTCCCAAACCAAGCGCGCTACCATCTGCGCTACATCTCGATACCCCAGCATTATATCACAATTTAAGATGTTTGTCAAGCGATATATTCAAAAATGCACAGAAGAGGGGCGATCATCAATTCAAGGGATCGAATACGTGGTTTGCCGCAAGATTGGTGTTTTTAAAACGTTTGTCGTCTGACACTTCTTTAATAACATTGATAATGTCTGGAATTTCGAATGGCTCGTCTTCACTTTTCAGCTCTATTTCAAGTGTTGCAAAATCTGTCCAGAAATCATATACGTCAATTTCAAGAATGTGATCGTTGTATTGGATAGCATATCTCGTTTTTATGACAGGACTTTTGGTTTCATCTGCGCTGTTAAGAAGATCGTTATATTCAGAAATGCTTATAACTGTTTCATCCTCGTAGCAGGAAAGGGAAGATATTCTCTGCTTTTGTGTGAAAATATATTCGGTCTTATTATTGCATGTTATTTTTCTGACTCGTCTGGTTGTTCCTTTTGGTGATTTAAGATAAGTCTGAATGATGTCTTTGACATCGCACTTGTATTTTGCTTTCAAAAGTTCGATGTTTGGGTAAGATATTAAAAATTTTCTTTCGATTTCAATCGGCGTCATATTTACTCACTCCTTATTTTATATAATATCATGTAAATTCTGTGCGGTCAAGTATAAAAAAGCAAAAGTGCAAAATAATATTATCGTGATCATTTTAAGGAGGAAACGGTATGTGTGGAAAATTCACTTGCGGAATGCTTGCAGGTCTTGCAGCGGGTGTTGCCATGGGAGTTGCTGTAAAAAGCATGACTGATAAAAAGGACATTATAAAGATCAAGAAAAAAGCAAAAAAGCTGCTTTCAAAGGTAGAAGATTACGTTAACGACGCGATGCCATTTACAAATTGACAAAAAATGCCGCATTTTGCGGCATTTTTTATGGAATGTTGCAATAAAGCTTGACTTATTTACAAAAATATAATAAAATATAATCAGTTCCCATGCAAAATACATATTAAAGGAGAAAACTATGGAACGCGAACATCTTAAAAGTCGTTTAGGCTTTATTCTGCTCAGCGCTGGTTGTGCTATCGGTATCGGAAACGTTTGGAAATTTCCCTACATGGCAGGTCAGTTTGGTGGCGGAGCTTTTGTTTTGATCTATCTCTTCTTCCTTGTCGTTTTGGGTATTCCTGTTATGACGATGGAATTTGCGGTCGGTCGTGCAAGTCAGAAGGGTATAACCAAAATGTACCAGCAACTTGAGCCCAAGGGCACAAAATGGCATGTGCACGGTTATCTCGCTCTTATCGGTAACATCATGCTTATGATGTTTTACACTGTCGTATCTGCTTGGATGCTCAGATATTTTGTCGATATGGTATCCGGTTCTCTTACGGGTGTTGAACAGCAGATCGCACAGGCGGCTCTTGAAAATCCCACTGCAGAACTCGTTACAACAGAGCAGTTCTTCTCTAATCATTTCGGAAATATGCTTTCCGATCCCGTTTCTCTTATGATCTACACAGCCATCGTTGCTTTCCTCGGTTTTGCAGTATGTGGCATTGGTGTTCAAAAGGGTCTTGAAAAGGTAACAAAGATTATGATGGTCGCTCTGCTTATCATCATGGTTGGACTTGCTATTTACGGCTTTACTCTTGACGGCGCGGCAGAAGGACTTAAGTTCTATCTTGTTCCCAGCTTTGAAAACATGAAGCAAGCCGGCATTTTCGAAGTAATCGTGGGCGCTATGAACCAGGCATTCTTCACTCTTAGCCTTGGTATCGGTTCTATGGCTATCTTCGGAAGCTATCTCAAGCGCGACAGAGCACTTCTCGGCGAATCGATCAACATTGCGGTTCTCGATACTTTCGTTGCTCTTACCTCCGGTCTTATCATTTTCCCCGCATGCTTCACATTTGGAAAAGCACCTACCGCAGGTCCTCCTCTTATTTTCCAGACACTTCCCGAAATTTTCAACAGTTTCCCGCCCGTGCTCGGAAGAATCCTCGGAAGCTTCTTCTTCCTCTTCCTCACATTTGCGGCGTTCTCCACAGTTCTTGCGGTGTTTGAAAACATCATCGCAGGCGTTATGGAACTGTTCAACTGGTCAAGAATCAAGACCTGTATCATCGGTTTCTTTGCAATGTTTGTTCTTTGCCTGCCCTGTATTCTCGGCTTCAACGTTCTCAGCAACGTTACGTTCCCCGTACTTGGTGCCGGCAAAAACATCATGGATGTTGAGGACTTCGTTGTTTCAAACGTTCTTCTTCCTCTCGGTTCGCTGACCTTCGTTCTTTTCTGTACTCTCAAGCACAGATCCGCTTGGGGTTGGGAAAACTTTATGAACGAAGCAAACCAGGGCAAGGGTATCAAGGTGAAGAAATGGATGTGCACATATATGAGATACGTGCTTCCTGTTATCATCGTTGTACTCTTTATCATCGGTGTTATTCCCGTATTCAAGAATATCATCGGTCTTATCACCGGCAATATTGTTGCTTAAAACTTACAACAAAAAAATCCTCCCGATGGAGGATTTTTTTGTTGTACAAATATTATTCGCAAAGCTCTTTTGCAAGGGAGTCGATGGCATTTTTGCTCTCTTCGTTTAGGGAAGACAGAATCTTCACTTCTGTCTGAGTATATACAAGATCTTTGCTCTTTTCAAGCATTCCTTTCATAATTTTTGTAGCGTTGGGAGCCCAGCTTCCGTTTTCGATGAAGGCGACTGTTCTGTTTTTAAAGTTGCGTTCGGTCAGGTGGTCAATGAATGTTCGCATGAAGGGGAAAATATCGTTGTTGTATGTGGTGGTTGCAAGAACGATCTTGCCGTATCTGAAAGCGTCCTCAACTGCTTCTGCCATATCGCATCTTGCAAGATCTGATATTGCAACCTTGGGGCAACCGTGCTCTTTAAGCTTTTCGGCAAGCAATTCAACTGCCTTTTTGGTGTTGCCGTAAACCGAAGTATAGGCAATCACAACACCCTCAGATTCTACCGCATAACTCGACCATGTGTTGTAAAGGCCGAGATAGTATCCGAGATTTTCGGTAAGAACAGGTCCGTGCAGAGGGCAGACCTTTTCAATATCAAGTCCTGCCGCTTTTTTTAGAAGAGTCTGCACCTGCGCACCGTATTTTCCAACTATGCCGATGTAATACCTTCTTGCTTCGCATGCCCAGTCTTCATCCACGTCAAGTGCACCGAATTTTCCGAACGCATCTGCCGAAAACAGAACTTTATCAAAACTGTCGTATGTCACTATGACCTCTGGCCAATGCACCATGGGCGCTGTGATGAAAGTAAGGGTGTGCTTGCCAAGCGAAAGAGTATCGTTTTCTCCGACAACTATCTGTCTTTCGGCAAAATCTGTGCCAAAAAAGTTTTTCATCATTGCAAAAGCTTTTGCAGATGCCACAATCTTAGCTTCTGGATATGCATTTGCAAAGCTTGTGATGTTAGCCGAGTGGTCAGGTTCCATGTGCTGAACGATGAGATAATTGGGGGTTCTTTCGCCAAGAGCGTTCTTGATGTTGGAGAGCCATTCTTCGCCAAATCGTCTGTCGACCGAATCGAAAATTGCAATCTTTTCGTCGATAATGGCATATGAGTTGTATGCCATGCCGTTGGGAACGACATACTGACCTTCGAAAAGATCAATTTCGTGATCGTTAACACCAACGTATCTGATATCATTTGTAATATTCATGCTTGTCCACCTCTTATTAAATGTAACAGAAGTATTTTACCACAGTTTTGCAAAAACTGCAATATGTATTTTGTTTTTATTCAATAATTCTGCCGTCGGTGGAAATTGTGATTACCTGCCAGGGGATAAATTTGCCGCTGTCCATCAATGCTTTTTTGACTGCATGTTCAATACCGCCGCAACAAGGAACCTCCATGCGTACAACAGTTACACTTTTTATATCGTTGCCTGAGATAATGGCGGTGAGCTTTTCGGAATAATCAACCGCATCAAGCTTTGGACAACCGATGAGAGTGATTTTGTTTCCGATAAAATCATTGTGGAAGTTTCCGTATGCATATGCGGTACAGTCTGCAGCAATGAGAAGGTGTGCGTTGTCAAAATACGGTGCATTTGTGGGCACGAGTTTGATTTGACAAGGCCACTGTCTGAGCCTTGAAGATACAGATTGAGTCGAAGGTGGACATGAGGAGACAGGCTTTCTTTCTATGGTTTTTGCGCTTGTCCCGGGGCATCCGCAGGGATGTGTTTTTAATTGTTTTTTCATCTTTGCTTCGTTTACAGCCCTTTCGTCGTAAGCAGCAGCTTCCCGTTCTTCAAATGATATGGCGCCTGTGGGGCAGACGGGGAGACAATCACCAAAACCGTCGCAAAAATCTTCCTTGGCAAGTTTTGCTTTTCCGTTTACCATTTCGATTGCACCTTCATGGCAAGCTGTTGCACACGCGCTGCATCCGTTGCATTTTTCTTCATCTATTTTAATTATCTTCCTTTTCATTTTACGGTTCTCCTTTCGTTTTATCAAAAGCATTTTCCGTCTTTGCAGTCAACCGTATTGCCTGATCTGTAGCACAGTTCGTTCGGACATTGCGAAACCGACAGGTACTGGACTATATTGTTAACAGTCGTTTCGGCAATGTTTGAAAGTGCCTCTTCTGTAAGAAACGCCTGGTGCGACGTAACTATTACGTTGGGCATCGAGATCAGACGGGCAAGGGTGTCGTCTTCCATGATGTGTCCCGAGTAATCTTCGAAAAAGAAGTCTGATTCTTCTTCGTATACGTCAAGACAGGCGGCGCCAACTTTTCTGGATTTGATAGCTTCAAGCAAAGCTTCGGCATCGACAAGAGCACCGCGCGAGGTGTTGAGTATCACAACGCCTTTTTTGCACTTTTCAAGAGCTTTTTTGTCGATGATGTGATGGGTTTCTTCTGTCAGTGGGCAATGCAAAGAAATGATGTCGCTCTTTTCGAAAAGCTCGTCAAGCTCTGTGTATCTTATGGTGTCGCCATTGTCAAGGCCTTCTGACGGAAATTTGTCGTATGCCAGTATTTTCATTCCAAATCCGCGGCATATATCGATGAATACTCTGCCTATGCGTCCCGTGCCGATGACACCAACAGTTTTGCCATAAAGATCAAAACCCGTAAGTCCCGAGAGACTGAAGTTAAAATCTTTTGTTCTGATATATGCTTTGTGTATTCTTCTGATGGAAGTGAGAAGTAAAGCCATGGCGTGTTCTGCAACAGCATATGGCGAATATGCAGGAACTCTTAAAACGTGGATTTTTCCAAAAGCGTGCTTCATATCAACATTATTGAAGCCTGCGCATCTTAATGCCACGACCTTTACACCAAGCTCCACCAGTCTGTCGATGACGTAGGCATCCACTGTGTCGTTTACAAAAACGCAGACTCCGTCAAATCCTTGAGCAAGCTCAACGGTGTCCTTGTTCAGTTTCGTTTCGAAATATTTAAATTCGACGCCTGCTTTTTCTCCATATTTGTCAAAAGAAGGCTTGTCGTAGGGTTTTGTATCAAAAAAAGCAATTTTCATTGTTTCTTCCTCCTTGATTTTCTGAGATAATTATAGTATAATAAATTAAAGTTTTCTGTTGAATTTTCAACAAAAGGTGATTTTTATGAAAAAATATTTTGATATTTTAAAAAAATGTCCTCTCTTTTGGGACGTACGCGAAGAAGATATAGTTCCTTTGCTTTCATGCCTCGGTGCGCGTACAGAATTGTTTGACAAGCGATATACAGTTTTTGCCGAAGGCTCGCCTGCCAAATACGTCGGCATTGTTCTTTCGGGTGCAGTGCAGATGGAGAGAGTAGATTATATGGGAAATCGTTCGATAGTGCTGTCTGCAGAGCCGTCAGAACTCTTTTGCGAGGCTTTTGCTTGCTCTCAGATACAGTCGATCCCTGTTAGTGTTGTGGCTGCAAAAGAGAGCGAGATCATGTTCATAGATTGCCATCGAATGATGCATTCGTGCGAGCACTCTTGCAGTTTCCACCATCAGATGATATTCAATCTCATGAAGAATCTTGCAGAGAAAAACGTGCTTTTCCATCAGAAGCTGGATGTTACTTCGAAAAGGACCACCAGGGAAAAACTTTTGACATATCTCGATTTCCAGTCTAAAAAAAGCGGCGGTCGCGAGTTTTCTATTCCGTTTGACAGACAGGAGCTTGCCGATTATCTCGAAGTTGACAGAAGTGGTTTGTCGTCCGAGATCGGAAAACTGAAAAAAGAGGGAATACTCGATTCCGAAAAAAACAGATTTGTTCTGCTTTGATGAATATTAGTCTTTCTTTTTCGTTGATATTTATGAGCATCTGTGTTATAATGTTATGTGTTTGAAAGGAAATATTAAAATGTCAGAATTTTTATCATCAATACATCCTGCCTTCGTCTGCATTCTCGTGTGTTTGGCGAAGATAGTTGAAATATCAATTCAATCTCTTAAGACCTGCATGATGGTAAGAGGGCAGCGTGCCAAAGCAGCTGGTCTCGGTTTTTTAGAATGTGTCATCTGGGGGCTCGTGGTGTCTACCATAATCGGAACACTCGGCGACAATCTTTTGCTTCTTCTTTTTTATTGCATTGGATATGCTGCAGGCCTTTTCATCGGTTCTACTATTGAAGGTAAACTTGCGTTGGGTACATCAAGTCTTGAACTTATTGCAGGCGATGATTCGGCAAAAAAGATTATTTCTTATCTCAAGGACAATAACTTCGGATACACGGTATTCGAAGGCCACGGCTCTAAAGATAAAATGAATATGATCCTTATTGTCCTTGCGCGTAAGGAAATGAAGAAGGTACTTTCGGACGTCAGACGTGAGTGTGACGGAAAAGTTTTTGTCGTTGCTTCAGACGTCAGCAAATACGCCGGCGGCCACGGAATGCTTAAATAATTGAAAGTGTTGGGAAAACAAATGAAAATACTTGTACTTAACGGAAGTCCGAAAGGGAAATACAGCATAACACTTCAAACAGTGAAATATCTTGAAAAGCTATACCCTTCGCATACCTTTTCGGTGTTTGATGTGGGACAAAAGATCAAAGCTATTGAAAAGGACTTTTCGCAGGCAAAAGAAGACCTTGAAAAAGCAGAAATGCTTCTTTTCTGCTATCCCGTTTACACTTTTATCGCGCCATATCAGCTCCACCGAGTCATCGAACTTGTCAAGGAAAACGGTGTCAATCTGCATGGAAAATATGCCACACAGATAACTACATCAAAGCATTTCTATGACGTGACGGCGCACAAATATATCGAAGAAAACTGTGCAGATCTCGGACTTTCGTATATCCGCGGTTTGTCCGCAGATATGGATGACCTTTTGAAAGATCAGGGACAGGCAGATGCACGGGCTTTTTTTGACCATCTTATCTTTTCGGTCGAAAACGGCATCGTTGAAAAAGCTGATTCAAAACAGCTCTCTGCAGTTTGCGAAAGCACAAGCGTTTTTGTTCCCGAAGCAACCGGTTCAAAAACTGATCGCGAAGTTGTGGTCGTCACCAATTGCGAAAATAATGATAAAAAGCTTTTGTCCATGATAGATCGCTTTTCCGCCGTCTGCCGAGAGAATGTCAGGGTGGTAAATATTCTTGATTTTCCTTTTTCGGGCGGATGCCTTGGCTGTTTCAACTGTGCCACCGACGGAAAGTGTGTATATAAAGATGGGTTTGACAGTTTCCTTCGCAATGATATTCAGATAGCGTCGGCTATTGTCTATGCTTTCAGAATAAAAGATCACTCGATGGGCGCCTCCTTCAAGCTTTATGACGACAGACAGTTTTGCAACGGCCACAGAACCGTCACAATGGGTAGTCCTGTCGGATATATCGTTTGCGGCAACTATGAAAACGAACAAAACTTAAAAATGATAGTTGAGGGAAGAGCGCAAGTAGGCGGAAACTACCTTTGCGGAGTTGCCACGGATGAGGTTGATCCGAACAGTGCAATCGACCGCCTCTGCACTAATCTTACCTATGCACTTGATAACAAGCTCACCGCTCCTCAGAATTTTTACGGAGTCGGCGGAATGAAGATATTCCGCGATCTTATCTGGACTATGCAGGGCATGATGAAAGCAGACCATAAGTTTTATAAAAAGCATAAGCAATACGATTTTCCTCAAAAGAATAGGGGAACGATGCTAAAAATGTACCTTGTCGGCGCGCTCATTTCTTCTCCGAAGATCAGGGCAAAAATGGGCAATAAGATGAATGAAGGAATGCTTGCGCCGTATAAGAAGCTTCTTGACAGTATAAAATGACAAAAATGCACCGCGTTTTTACGCGGTGCATAAATTTTTATAATATCTTATTTAGAGCAGAGTTCAAGAGTATCTCTTGCGATCATAAGCTCTTCGTTTGTGGGGATAACAAGTACTCTTACCTTTGCATCCTTCGTGGAGATATCGTATTCAACGCTTGTGCGCTTTGCCTTTGCGTTGAGTTCCTCGTCAATCTCAACACCCATGAATGCGAGCTTTTCAGCAACGCGTGTTCTGTACTGGGGATTGTTTTCGCCGATACCGCCGGTGAATACAACGGCATCAATACCGCCCATGGCAGCAGCGTATCCGCCAACGTACTTTGTGAGCTGGTGGCAGAGCATTGATTCAACGAGCTGATATCTTTCGTTGCCGTTTCTTGCGCCTTCTTCGATATCGCGGTTGTCGCTGGTAACGCCGCCTGTAACACCGAGAATACCAGACTTCTTGTTCATGATGGTATCCATCTGTTCAGCGGTGATGCCTTCCTTTTTCATAATGATGGGGATGATAGCAGGGTCGATACTTCCGCAACGTGTGCCCATCATGATACCTTCAAGGGGAGTAAGACCCATTGTAGTATCAAAGCACTTGCCGTCCTTAACAGCCGAAATGGAAGAACCGTTGCCGAGATGGCAGGTAACAACGCGAAGGCCTTCGGGATTGTTTTCTCTGCCGAGCATGGCTGCTGCTCTTGCGCTGACGTATCTGTGAGATGTGCCGTGAAAACCGTAGCGACGGATCTTGTACTTTTCGTAGTATTCGTAGGGAAGAGCGTACATGTATGCATAGTCGGGCATTGTCTGATGGAAGCCTGTATCAAATACTGCAACCTGAGGAACGCCGGGCATAAGCTTTTCGCAAGCAAGAATACCTGTGAGGTTGTGAGGGTTGTGAAGAGGGCCGAGGTCGAAGCATTCCTTGATGGCTTCAACTACCTTTTCATCAACAATAACAGAGCCGGAGAACTTTTCACCGCCGTGGAGAACACGGTGACCAACAGCGTTGATCTCGCTCATCGAAGAAATAACGCCCTGTACGGGGTCTGTGAGGGTCTTGATAACGAGGTTGATAGCTTCCTCGTGATTCTTCATATCAACATCAAGCTTATAATCGTCGCGTCCGTCAACCTTCTGCTTGAAGTTGCCGCCTGCAATACCGATTCTGTCGCACATACCCTTGGCGATGACCTGCTCGTTTGTCATATCGATAAGCTGATACTTGATCGAAGAGCTTCCTGCATTGATAACAAGAATTTTCATTTTTTCTATCCTTTCTTAAAACGCAACACAAAAAAGTGTTGCCTATTTTTTACATACATTATATTATATTACATATTTTTATAAAATTCAAGTGCTTTTGCCGATTTGTAGCAAAATGCAGTATTATTTCTTGAAAAAAGATAGTTTATTTTCTTCCGACTTGCACAAAATATCGATCGGAGGTGATAGCTTTGCAAAAAAAATATGCTTTTGCATTGGCAGCTCTTTTCGTTGCTGTCACATCCTTAAACGTTGTTGCACAAAACCATAATTGTTCCGAATGTTTTTCGTGGTATACCGTGCCAACGAAAAATGAGGTCCGACCGACATCCTTTGAAGCCGGCGATATCATCAAAAACTACAACTGTGTTTATTTGGGACGTGAGGATAAAAAGAGGATATATCTCACATTTGATGCTGGATATGAAAACGGTAATGTCGAAAAAACGCTTGATGCTCTTAAAAAGCACGAAGTCAAAGGAGCCTTTTTTGTTCTGCCGCATTTTATCAAGCAAAATCCGCTTCTTATCAAAAGAATGATAGACGAAGGACACCTTGTGTGCAACCATACCACAAGTCACCGTGATATGAGTAAGATCAACTCGGCCGAACAGTTTCAAAACGAGCTTTTGGGAGTGGAAGAGATTTTCAGAGAGCAGACAGGAAAAGAAATGAGCAAATTCTATCGTCCGCCCGAGGGCAGGTTTTCGGAAGAAAACCTTAAAACTGCTGATAAACTCGGTTATACCACCGTATTTTGGAGTCTTGCGTATGCTGATTGGGACAACGACAAACAGATGGACCCGGAAAAAGCAAAACAGTTGATCCTGTCCCGAGTTCACAACGGATGTGTTATGCTTTTGCATCCCACATCGTCGACTAATGCAACAATACTTGACGATCTTATTGTAAAGCTCAAAGAACGGGGATACGAGTTTTGCTCGTTGGATGAATTTGAATGATTAAACAGAAAAGATTTGCTATGTTGATGTTGTCTGCGTTTCTGGTTATATCATCTTCAAACGTAAACGGCGAACGTATCAGCGATTATGAATATGAAAAAGGAAACAGCAATCTCGTTGTCAATAACCGTTCGGCAAAAAAATGCGTGGCATTGACTTTTGACGATGGACCACATCCAAAATATACACCCGAGATACTTGACATCCTCGAAAAATACGGTGCCAAGGCAACCTTTTTTGTGGTGGGAAGCAATGCACTGCTTTATCCCGATATTGTAAAAAGCGAGGCTGAGCGCGGTCACGAGATTGGAAACCACACCTTTTCTCATCCGGATCTTAAAAAGATATCTGCAGCAGGTTTTCTTGAAGAAATAAGAAAGACTTCGGACGTGATATATAAGATCACGGGACTGACACCAAAGCTTTTTCGTCCTCCCGGCGGATATCTGAACAATGATATCGTAAATGAGATAATAGCGTGCGACGGAAAACCTGTGCTTTGGTCGTGGCGTCAGGACACGCGTGACTGGGCTTGCCCCAGCGCCGATTGTATTGTCGAAACAGTCATTGGAAATCTCAACGATGGGGATATAATCCTATTCCACGATTATAATGCAGGCTCAAGCCCGACACCTGTGGCGCTTGACAGAATATTAAAAGAGCTTTCGGAAGAAGGATATCGGTTTGTGACAGTATCGGAACTTATGAGTATGTAAAACGGTTGGCGTTGGAAATTTTTGTCCAACGCCAAATTTTTACACAAAGTTAGCCTTTTGGGGTCTTTACTTTCGATTGTATTTGTGATACAATATTATATATGCATAACACTCGAAAGGATCCAAAAAATGAAAGCAGTTATTACAGTAACAGGAAAAGATACAAAAGGAATTATCGCAAAAGTCAGTACCAAATGTGCAGATTTCGGCGCAAACATCGTTGATATCACACAAAGCGTACTTCAGGACTACTTTGCCATGATGATGCTTGTGGAAATTGATGAGCTGTCGATAAGCTTCGGCGATTTTGTTGACGAGCTCAAATCTCTCGGCGAGCAGAACGGGCTTCTTATTCAGGCGATGCACGAAGACATCTTCAATTCGATGCACAGAATATAAGTCCTTGGAGGAATACGCACAATGCTCAACACAAAAGATATTCTTGAAACCATAAATATGATACGCGAGGAGCATCTTGACGTTCGTACAATAACCATGGGTATCTCGCTTCTCGACTGTCAGACAGACTCCAACAAAGAGACCTGCAGAAAAATATATGATAAGATAACAAAGAACGCTGAAAAGCTTGTGGAAACGGGCTGCAACATCGAAAAAGAATACGGAATTCCGATCATTAACAAGCGCGTTTCGGTTACACCCGTTGCCATTGTTGGGGGTTCCAGATCTGCTGATGATTACGTTGAGATAGCAAAAACTCTTGATAAGGCGGCAGACACTGTCGGTATCAACTTCCTCGGCGGTTTTTCTGCGCTTGTTCACAAAGGTATAACCGCAAACGACAAATGTCTTCTCGAATCTATTCCCGAAGCTTTGTCTGTTACCGGAAAGGTTTGCTCGTCGGTAAATGTTGGTACCACTCGATCGGGTATCAATATGGATGCAGTGAAAATTTGTGGTGAAAACATAAAAAAACTGGCATATCTTACCCGTGACAACGATTCTATAGGATGTGCAAAATTTGTTGTATTTGCAAACGTGCCGGAGGATAATCCATTTATGGCGGGTGCATTCCACGGAGTCGGCGAGCCCGAAACTGTCATAAATGTCGGTGTATCCGGTCCCGGAGTTGTAAGAAGTGCCGTAGAGCGTGCAGGCGACTGTGATTTTTCAACCCTTGCAGATGTTATTAAAAAGACCGCGTTCAAAGTCACGCGTATGGGTCAGCTGGTTGCAGGCGAAGCGTCAAAGCGTCTTGGCGTTCCCTTTGGCATAGTGGATCTTTCTCTTGCGCCCACACCTGCAGTAGGCGATTCTGTGGCACACATTCTTGAGGGTATGGGACTTGAAAGTTGCGGAGCCCCCGGAACAACAGCAGCTCTTGCAATGCTTAACGATGCCGTAAAGAAGGGCGGAGCCATGGCTTCTTCCCATGTTGGCGGACTTTCGGGTGCTTTCATACCCGTGTCCGAAGATCAGGGTATGATCGACGCCGTATCTTGCGGTTCGCTTACCCTTGAAAAGCTCGAGGCAATGACCTGTGTGTGCTCTGTTGGTCTTGATATGATCGCGATCCCCGGCGACACGTCGGCAGAAACCATTTCGGGTATTATCGCCGACGAAGCGGCAATAGGCATGATAAACAGCAAGACCACCGCCGTCAGACTTATCCCTGCATACGGAAAGAAGATAGGTGACAAGATCGAATTTGGCGGACTTCTGGGATATGCGCCCATTATCCCCGTAAACACCTTCTCGTGTGAAAAATTCATCAACCGCGGTGGACGAATTCCCGCACCTATCCATAGTCTAAGAAATTGATATGACAAAACCTCCGTGTTCCTGAACACGGAGGTTTTTGCTTATTTGTTTTTCTTTTTTGAAACAAAGCTGTGAAGTATTCGCACAATAGGGAGCAGATACAAAAAGAATGCGAAAAGTATCGATTCTGTCGGCGCTCCTATTGAAGCAAGGGGAACTGCACCTGCAATCGACCATGGAATAAGCGGTGATATAACCACCGCACTATCTTCAAGCATTATCGCAAATCGTTCCTTGTCTTTTTCTGTTTCGTTGCACAACTGCTCAGCGAGCATAATAGTCAGTGTTTGATTGCAGGCAATGCATCCGGAAATAATTGAAGTCAAAAGGATTGCAACATACACAGTCGTTTTGCCGGCAAGTACACCGATTCCCTTTTTCACTTTGTTGAGAAGTCCTGTTTTGTTGAAAATCCCGGAATAAGATGAAGAAATGCAAACAATTGCTGTAACTCGCAGCATCGAAAGTATTCCTCCGCCGTCAAGCATCATTGAAATGTTTGGGTCTTCTGAAGAATATCCTTTAAAAACACAAAACAAAAGCTCTGAAATATCAGCCTTCTGAACGAAAACACAAATTAGAAATGCTGTTATAATGCCTACACTCATAACTACTCGCACATTCAGCTTCAATATCGCAAGAACAAGAAGCAGAACCGCAGGTATAATCACAATCGGAGAAAGAACAAATTCCTTCCCGAACAAAGCTTCAAGATTGGGTATTTCACCTTTGCCGTCAAATGTCGAACCAAGGATAAAACATACCACGCACGAGATAACAAACGGGACAGCTCCCGTTGCAAGCATCTTTTTTATGTTTGAAAAAATGTTTGTTTTAGTAATGGTCGAAACCAGCAGTGCACTTGTGGAAACAGGCGAACATCTGTCGCCAAAATATGCTCCGGCAAGAACAGCTCCTCCCGTCAGCGCGGGAGAAAATCCAACAGATGCCGCAATAGTTGCGCATATCACACCCACTGTTGCTGCAGTGCCAAAGGCAGTTCCGGTCAGAAACGAGATAAGGCAATTGAGAATAAACGCCACAGGCAGAAAAACTTGCGGAGAAATCAACGACGATGATATGCTAACGATATAGGGAATGGTTCCGGATGCGCGCCATAAAGCGGTTATCATTCCGATCAGGATAAAAGTTAATAGGATATTTTTTACGGTTTTTATGCCCGAAAAAGCCATTTTTGCAATTTCTTTAAAGGAAAAACCTTTTATAAAAGCATAAACCGAAAAAAGCACGAACCCTGCAAGAAGTGCGTATATCAAGTTAAATCCGATTGCAAGACAAGCGACGAGTATGGCGCAAAACGTAATTATGACAGCAAATTCCATAAAAAATACGCTTTCGTGTTTTTTTATTAAGAGAAAGGGATGTAAGTGCTTACATCCCTTAAAATTTGATTTTTAGAACAAACCGACGATTTTTCCGTCTTCGTCAACGTCGATCTTTTCGGCGGCAGGAACTTTGGGAAGTCCGGGCATGGTCATAATGTCACCTGTAAGAACGACGATGAAACCGGCACCTGCCGAAACTTTGACGTTTTTGATGGTAACAGTAAAGTTTTCGGGAGCTCCGAGTTTTGTGGGATCGTCAGAGAAGGAATACTGTGTTTTTGCCATGCAGATGGGAAGTTCGCCAAATCCGAGAGCGGTAAGAGTTGCAATCTGCTTTGCAGCAGCAGGAAGAACAGAAATACTGCATCCGCCGTAGATCTTCTTTACAACAGCTTCGATCTTTTCTTCGATGGTGCCCGAAAGCTCGTATGAGAAGGTGAAGTCGCCTTTTTCTTCTTCGCAGAGTCTCACAACTTCGCGTGCCAGTTCAATACCGCCGTTTCCTCCGTCAGCCCAGACAGTCGAAAGCACAACGTTTACGCCAAGTTCTTTGCACTTTGCGATAATAAAGTCGATTTCCTTGTCGGTGTCGGTGGGGAAGCGGTTGATGGCAACTACGCAGGGGAGCTTGTATACATTTTTAATATTGGAAACGTGGCGCAAAAGGTTGGGGATACCCTTTTCAAGAGCTTCAAGATTTTCGTTTGCAAGCTCTGTTTTCAAAAGTCCGCCATGCATCTTAAGAGCACGAACAGTGGCAACCATAACAACAGCCGAAGGGGTAAGTCCTGCCATGCGGCACTTGATATCAAGGAACTTTTCAGCACCGAGATCTGCGCCAAAGCCTGCCTCAGTTACGGCATAATCTCCCATCTTGAGAGCAGTTTTTGTTGCGATAACAGAGTTGCATCCATGTGCAATATTTGCAAAAGGACCGCCGTGAACAAAAGCCGGTGTGCCTTCGAGTGTCTGCACAAGGTTTGGTTTGATGGCATCTTTCAGAAGAGCTGTCATTGCGCCCTGGGCCTTAAGATCTCCGCAGGTAACGGGCTTGTCATCATAAGTATAACCTACGATGATGCGTGAGAGCCTTTCTTTCAGGTCTGTTATTGACGAAGCAAGGCAGAGAACCGCCATGATTTCGGAAGCAACGGTGATATCAAATCCGTCCTCTCGGGGCATGCCGTTGGGCTTGCCGCCAAGGCCGTCAACGATGTTGCGCAGCTGTCTGTCGTTCATGTCGACACAACGCTTCCATGTGATCTTTCTGGGGTCAATGCCAAGAATGTTGCCCTGCTGGATGTGGTTGTCAAGCATAGCGGCAAGAAGATTGTTTGCAGCACCTATGGCGTGGAAATCGCCTGTGAAGTGGAGATTGATATCCTCCATAGGTACAACCTGTGCATATCCTCCACCTGCGGCACCGCCCTTGATACCAAAAACAGGACCAAGGGAGGGCTCACGCAGAGCCACGGCTACTTTCTTTCCGATCTTTGCCATGCCATCAGCAAGACCGATGGTGGTTGTGGTCTTGCCTTCGCCGGCAGGAGTGGGGGTTATGGCTGTTACCAAAATAAGCTTTCCGTCTTTTTCGTCTTTTTTGTCCTTAAGGAGCGAAAGGTCAATCTTTGCTTTGTACTTTCCGTAATGTTCAAGATATTTTTCATCAACGCCTGCTGCCTTTGCAATATCGCTGATGTTTTTCATATCAATGCTTTGGGCAATTTCTATGTCGCTGAGATATGCCATTTCAAGCACTTCCTTTCAATTTATATCTTAATTAAGATGTTTATTTAAAGAATTTAACAGCGCTTCGGAACATTCCTATGTCATAATTGCCGGGAACGTTCTTGTAAAGTCCGCTTCCTGTACGTTCGGAATGACCCATCTTACCAAACACACGTCCGTCGGGAGATGTGATGCCCTCAATGGCAAAATCCGAACCGTTAGGGTTACAACGGATGTCAAAGGTGGGTTCGCCGTTTGCATCAACGTACTGAGTTGCGATCTGACCGTTTGCTGCAAGTTTTCTTATCAGTTCTTCGCTTGCAATAAATCTGCCTTCGCCGTGAGAAATCGGAACAGTATAGATGTCGCCGACTTCTGTTTCAGCAAGCCAGGGGGATTTGTTCGAGCAGACGCGTGTGCGAACAAGTCTTGACTGATGGCGTCCGATGACGTTGTAGGTCAGGGTGGGGCAGTTTTCATCTGTGTCGATTATCTTGCCATAAGGAACAAGGCCGAGCTTTATAAGAGCCTGGAAACCGTTGCAGATGCCGCACATAAGTCCGCCTCTTATATCAAGAAGGTCTCCTACAGCATCCTTTACTTCGTTGCTGCGGAAGAAAGCGGTGATAAACTTGCCCGAACCGTCGGGTTCGTCGCCGCCCGAGAAGCCGCCGGGAACAAAGATCATCTGAGCGTTCTTCGTCTTTGAGGCAAATTCTTCAACAGATCTTGCAACAGCCTCGGAAGTGAGGTTTCTGATAATAAATATTTCAGGATCAGCCCCTGCAAAGTTTAAAGCCTTTGCGGTGTCGTATTCGCAGTTCGTGCCGGGGAATACGGGAATAAGAACCTTGGGCTTTGCGCACTTGATAGCGGCGGAAACTCTGGTTTCTGACTTGTAGTCAAGTTTTTCAATGGGGGAATTGTCAAAGGGAATGTTGCATGCAAAGATAGGTTCAAGCTTGCCTTCGTAGATATCAAGAAGCTTGCAAAGGCAAAGCTTTTCGTCCTTGTATGCAATCTCTTTTTCTGTGGTAGTATAACCGAGAAGTTTGCCGCAGTTACAATCTGCGCCGTCTGACAGCTCAAGGATAAATGCGCCGTAGTTGTAACCGAATATTTCTTCGACTGAAAGATCATCTGCATACTCGAAGCCGATATCGTTACCGAAGCACATCTTCATAACAGCTTCTGCACATCCGCCGACACAAGGAGTATATGCGGCAATCGCCTTGCCCTCGCCGATAAGCTTTGAAACTGTTTCAAATACTTTTTTCTGCGATTCGGGACAGGGGAGATGGTCTGCAGTGTATTCGGGAGCGATAAGAACTACTTTGTGTCCGGCACCCTTGAAATCGTTAGAAATAACTCTTGCAATCTTTCCTGTGGTTACCGCGAACGAAACGAGTGTGGGAGGAACGTCGAGTTTTTCAAAGCTTCCGCTCATCGAGTCTTTGCCGCCGATAGAACCGATGCCAAAATCAAGCTGGGCCGAGAAAGCACCGAGAAGTGCTGCAAGGGGTTTGCCCCAGCGCTTTGCGTCGCGTCCGGGCTTTTCAAAATATTCCTGGAAGGTCAGGTAAACATCTTTGAATTCCATACCGGAAGCAATAAGTTTGGATACTGATTCGATGACGGCAAGATAAGCGCCGTGATAGGGGCTCTTTTCGGAGATAAAGGGGTTGAAACCGTACGCCATAACAGAACAGTCAGCGGCGTCTCTGTCTTCAACCGATATCTTGTTTGCCATTACCTGCGCAGGGGTGAGTTGGTTTTTGCCACCAAAAGGAGCAAGAACGGTGCCTGCGCCGATGGTCGAGTCAAAACGCTCAGAAAGTCCTCGCTTAGAGCAGGTGTTGAGATCGCCTGCAAGGGCGGTGTAATTCTCAGAAAAACTGCCTTCGATCTTCTTTTTAAAACATTCGGGCTTTGCAGGTGCAATGTCAATGTGCTTTTCTGCACCGTTGGAATTAAGAAATTCGCGGCTGATATCGACGATGGTCTTGCCGTTCCAATGCATTACAAGACGGGGGTCTTCTGTAACCTTCGCAACGATGGTAGCCTCAAGGTTTTCGCTTGCTGCAAGCTCGCAGAACTTGTCTGCATCCTCTGCCTCAACCACAACAGCCATTCTTTCCTGAGATTCACTGATGGCAAGCTCTGTGCCGTCGAGTCCGTCGTATTTCTTGGGAACGGCATTGAGATCAACAAGAAGTCCGTCTGCAAGTTCGCCAATGGCAACAGAAACGCCGCCTGCTCCAAAGTCGTTACAACGCTTTATAAGTCTTGATGCATTTCCGTTTCTGAAAAGTCTCTGAAGCTTGCGCTCTTCAGGGGCATTACCCTTCTGAACTTCGGCGCCGCAGCTTTCAAGCGATTCTACGCTGTGGGATTTAGACGAGCCTGTGGCACCGCCGCAACCGTCGCGGCCTGTTCTGCCGCCGAGAAGAATGATAACATCGCCGGGATCGGGACGTTCGCGGCGAACGTTTTTGGCAGGAGCTGCCGCAACGACAGCTCCGATTTCAAGACGCTTTGCCGCATAGCCTTCGTGGTATATTTCATCAACAAGTCCTGTGGCAAGACCGATTTGGTTGCCGTAGGAAGAATAGCCTGCAGCAGCAGTGGTTACGATCTTTCTCTGAGGAAGCTTGCCGGGGATTGTTTCGGATACGGGCTTCAGGGGATCTGCCGCGCCTGT
>SVTM01000041.1 GCA_015063785.1 Oscillospiraceae bacterium | reverse complement strand
GAGTTATATGGAGATGTATAGAGATACATTTTAATTGACCTTCAAAAAAGCCTTGTATAATAAGGGTTTTATCGACTTTTATAGAGATTTATAGAGAAACGGAAATAGGGGTATAGATTACTATACCGAGTTTCATTGTATTTTCTCCTTGTTGCGTTTGATTACATAAATATCCATAATATCATTCTACATTATAACACAAACGACTTGTTTTTTCAATAGCAAACGGGATTTTGATTGTAAAAATATTGAAAGTGTTAAGATAAATCTGTGTTTTTTCAAGTTATTTCACGCTTTGTTATTGAAATAAATCGCAGCGTGTGTTATAATATACTTTGAATATCTGTGCAGTAATTGTTTTTTTGCGCAGAAAACGATTTTGTCTGCGGTCAGAAAGGTCCGCACACGCGTGGGAGCTACCTGCGCATCACACTGCAAATAACTGAAAGGCTGGCATATACTGTGAGTGAAAATAAAAAAATAAAAGTCGCCTTCGTGTCGCTCGGTTGTCCCAAAAATCAGATAGACAGCGAGGTCATGCTGGCAAAGCTGGGCAACGCGGGCTTTGAGATCGTCGAAGAGGATATATTCGCCGACGTTGTCGTTGTCAATACCTGCGCGTTCATTCAGAGCGCCAAGGAAGAGGCGATAGAAACTATCCTTGACGTGGCGTGGCTGCGCGAAAACCGCGATCTCTGCGGAATCGTTGTGACCGGCTGTCTTGCCCAACGCTATGGCGACGAGCTTCTTTCCGAGATCCCCGAGGTGGACGCCGTCTGCGGCGTGGGCAACCTTGACGATATAATCGACGCTGTGCGCCATGCCTACGAGCACGGCGGCAAAAAGGATGCCGAAAAGTTCAAGGCGATCTCCTGCCCCGAAGCGCAGGCTTTGGGCGGCGACCGCGCTGTGACTCCCCCCGAATATTCGGCATATATCAAGATCTCCGAGGGCTGCGACAACCGCTGTACATACTGCATCATCCCGTATCTTCGCGGAAAATTCCGCTCGAGAACGATCGAGGACATCGTTGCCGAGGCGCGCGATCTTGCCGCCCTTGGCACAAAAGAGCTGGTGGTGGTCTCGCAGGATACCACACGCTACGGTCTTGATCTTTACGGCGAATTTTGCCTTGACAAGCTTCTTTGCGAGCTTTGCAAGATCGACGGCATCGAGTGGATAAGACTGCTCTATTGCTACCCCGACGAGATCACCGATTCTCTTATCGACGTCATTGCAAACGAAGAAAAGATCGTAAAATACATCGACATTCCCATTCAGCACATCTCGGACAATGTGCTCAAGGCCATGAACCGCCGCGGAGACGGAGCGCTTGTTCGCGAATGTGTGAAAAAACTGCGTGAAAGAATACCCGAAGTAGTGCTCCGCACTACCGTTATCGTGGGTTTTCCCGGCGAAACAAAGGAGAACTTTGCCGAGCTTGCCGAATATCTTAAACAGGCACAGTTTGATCGCCTTGGCGTTTTCACCTATTCTGCCGAGGAGGGCACCCCTGCTGCACGCATTAAGGACGGCAAGGTCCCCGAAAAGACAAAACAGCACCGTCTTGACGTTATCATGCGCAACCAGATGGAAATACACGAGAAGAACAACAAAAAATTCGTCGGCAAAACTCTCCGCGTTCTTTGTGAGGGCTTTGACATTCCCTCGGGCGTACATTCGGGCAGATGTTATGCCGATGCCCCCGAGATCGACGGCAAGGTTTTCTTCACCGCAAAGAGAAAACTGCCTGCAGGCATTTTTGTTGATGTGAAAATAACCGATGCCATCGAATACGACCTTTACGGCGAGGTTGCCGAATAAACCAGGAGGTATTTTTTATGAATCTGCCAAACAAACTCACCGTCCTTCGGGTAATCCTGATCCCCTTTTTCATGGTGTTTATCCTGCTCCCCGATTTTTGCGGAATAAACAGGATCGCAAGTGATCTCATCGCCGCGGCGATCTTTGGAATTGCCTCTTTTACAGACTATCTCGACGGCAAGATCGCAAGATCGCAGAACATCGTCACCGATTTCGGAAAATTCATGGACCCCATTGCCGACAAGCTTATGGTTTTCGGCGCGTTTCTGTGTTTTCTTGTGGCAGATGCGTACGCAGAATATCGCTATATCTTTGCGGTAATCGTTTTTGTGGTGCTTCTGCGTGAATTTGCCGTAACCTCCATCCGCCTTGTGGCACAGAGCTCGGGCGGTAAGGTTATTGCCGCCAATATGCTCGGCAAGATCAAAACGGTCACCCAGATAATCTTTATCCTTGCGGCGCTGCTTGAAAAGCATCTGTTCTTCTTCTGCGACTTTATGGTACAGTATACTCCCATAACCATACTTTCCTGCCTTGTAATGTTTGTCTTCACCGTTCTTTCGGGTGCAAACTATCTTCTTGCCAACAAGCAGTACATCGACCCCAAAAAATAATCCTTTTTTCCGGAACGGAGAACCATGTATGTTTGAAAAACTGAAATACGATATAGATTCGATCCGCGAGCGTGACCCTGCGGCAAGATCCCGTGCCGAAGTGCTTTTGCTTTACTCGGGACTTCACGCTGTGCTTTATCACAGAGCGGCACATTTTCTCTATCAGCACGATATGAAATTTCTTGCCCGTATGGTGTCACAGCACGCCAGATTTATGACGGGTGTGGAGATCCACCCCGGCGCAAAGATAGGCAAAGGACTTCTGATTGACCACGGCGCAGGCGTTGTCATCGGCGAAACCGCCGTTGTCGGCGACAATTGCACCATTTATCAGGGTGTGACACTTGGCGGTACCGGCAAGGACGTCGGCAAGCGCCATCCCACCATCGGCAATAACGTAATGATCGGCTCGGGCGCCAAGGTGCTGGGCCCCTTCAAGGTGGGTGACAATTCAAAGATCGCGGCAGGCGCTGTTGTGCTTAACGAGATCCCGCCCGACTCAACTGCTGTGGGTGTGCCCGCGCGTGTCATATCAAAGAAAAAATCTGCCCCTTGCAAGGATACTCTTGACCAGGTGCACATTCCCGACCCCGTGGCGCAGGAGATCTGCAAGCTCCGCGCTGAGATAGAAGCCCTCGAAAAAAGAATCAACGAAATGCAAAATAACCGAAAGGACACCGATAAATGAAACTCTACAATTCCGTAACACGCACAAAGGACGAATTTGTGCCCATTGATCCGAAAGAAGTAAAAATGTATACCTGCGGTCCCACCGTGTATCATTTTGCCCACATCGGAAATCTGCGCTCCTACATCATGGAGGACGTGCTTGAAAAATACCTGCGCTATGTGGGATATCCCGTAAAGCGCGTCATGAATATCACAGACGTCGGACATCTCTCGAGCGATGCCGACACGGGTGAAGACAAGATGCTAAAGGGCGCAAAGCGCGAGAAAAAGACGGTCATGGAGATTGCAAAGTTCTACACCGACGCTTTCTTTGCCGATTGCGAAAAGCTTAACATCAAGATTCCCGACGTTGTCGAGCCTGCCACAGGGTGTATCGACGAGTTCATCAAGGTGATCGAAGGACTTATTGAAAAAGGCTATGCCTATGAGGCAGGCGGAAACATTTATTTCGACACCTCCAAGCTTTCGCAGTATTACGTTTTCAACAACTTTGCCGAAGAAGACCTGCAGGACGGCGTGCGCGAGGGAGTTGAAAAGGACGACAACAAGCGCAACAAGGCGGACTTTGTTCTTTGGTTCACAAAGTCAAAGTTTGACGATCAGGAGTTGAAATGGGATTCTCCCTGGGGCGTGGGCTATCCCGGTTGGCACATCGAATGTTCGTGCATCTCGATGAAGCATCTGGGCGAATATCTCGATATTCATTGCGGCGGCATCGACAACGCTTTTCCGCACCACACCAACGAGATTGCACAGTCCGAAGCGTATGTGGGACACAAATGGTGCAATTTCTGGTTCCATGTGCTCCATCTCAATACCACATCCGGCAAAATGAGCAAATCCAAGGGCGAATTTCTGACAGTTTCGCTGCTTGAAAGCAAAGGCTATCTGCCGGTGGTCTACCGTTTCTTCTGCCTGCTTTCGCATTATCGCAAGTCGCTGGTTTTCAGCTATGAAAATCTTGATAATGCAAAGGTTACCTACGAAAAGCTGGTGGCAAGGATTGCAAAGCTTGATAAGAACGGCGAAGTTGACGGTGCAAAGTTTGACGAGCTGAAAAAGCTTTTCACCGAAGCCATGGACAACGATATCAACACCTCCCTTGCCATAACTGCCCTTTATGACGTTTTGAAATCCGATGCGAACGACGCCACAAAGCGTGCGCTTATTGCTGATTTTGACAAGGTTCTCTCGCTCGATCTTCTTGAAAACGCAGAAAAGTTTGGCAAGCAGGACGAAGCTTGTGCCGAGGACGACGAGCTTTCTGCAAGAGTGAACGAAGCGATCGCAAAGCGCGCGCAGGCGAAGAAAGAAAAGAATTTTGCCGAAGCCGACCGCATTCGTGACGAGCTTAAGGAAATGGGTATCGTGCTGGTGGATACCGCCCAGGGAACGACATGGAAGAAAATCTGACCTTGCCCTTCGGTGGCACAAATCCAAACGAGCTTGGTATTCTTCAGCTTGCCTATGTGGGGGATGCTGTGATGGAGCTTTATGCCCGTCGCGAAGTCCTTTCGCAGGGGAACTATCCATCCGGCAAGCTTGTAAAAATGTCCAAGGCCTTTGTTACCTGTGAGGCGCAGTCTGATGCCGTCGAGCGGATATTGCCGTATCTTTCCGAAAAGGAAGAGGCGGTGTATAAGCGCGGACGCAACGCCAAAACCCATTTTTCTCCCTCCCACGGCGAGCTGATACAGTATCGAAGAGCCACGGGGCTTGAGGCGCTGTTCGGATATCTTTACCTTTCGGGGCAAAACGATCGTGCCGACGAGCTGTTTTCTTTGGCATATCGCGGAGTGGCAAAAGAGATGGCAGAAAAAATCAAGTGATCTGAGGATAACGAATATGAATAACGAAAAAGAAACAGAAGTTGAAACACAAAACGAAAAACTGACCGTTTTTGATGCGGTTCTTGCGGCGCTTTATCTTGTGATAATCGCCATCGGCGTTGTTATGTGCATAACCCACGGTCTTGGCGGAACGGTCTACCACCTTTTGGCGCTGACGGTTTGCATCTGGGGCGTGCTTGCGGCAAAAATTTTGAAATACCGCAAGGATATCAAAGGTCACGTCGGCGAGCTGATCTTTATCGCCGTTATGTGCGTGGTGTCGGTGCTTACCCTCGTGGGAACGCTGGTGTAATATCATAACTGACCGCAGGTCGATTCAGCTTGCACAAAGCACAAATTCAGCTGCCATCGGCGGAGTGAATATTAAAGACTTAAACTACTGTAAGGGTCGGGGATTCCCCGACTCTTTTTTCTGCTCTCTTTCAAGCCTGCGGTTGCCTGTTAAAAATGCGTGCAGGCTTATGTAAAATAATTTTCAAAAAAATACGCTCGCTCGGTCGGTTGGACGGACGGTTTTTTCTTCGCGCGTACGCGCCCTCCTTCTTAGCGTTATTGTTATTATTTATATTATTATTCTTATTCATTTGTTGCCGGTCATTTGCCGATGATTTGCCGTTTGTTTGCCGTTTGTCTGCCCTTTGTCTGCCCTTGATTAAAATCCGTCATAGTCGAAACCCTTGAAAAATGGGGGATTTTTGCCGATTTTTCGTTTGCCCGTTGTTTGCCGTTTGGTCTGCCGATTTTTCTGCATTTTTGAATTTTTTTCGTTCAAAGCCGTGTCGCACAGTTTTTGCGTCTTTCGCACCAAAAATCATTTTTTCTGCATAGCATAATTATAGCACAAATGTTCGAAAAAGTCAAGGGCAAATTGATTTTTTTCTGTTTACACAACATGAAAAAAAGGACAGAGACCGCATTGATCTCTGTCCTTTGACTTTTGCGTTTGTCAGTCGTTGTTTATAAACACAAGAACCGCATCGTCGTCTTTCAGATAATATCGCATCATCTTTGCCGAGTCGAAATAGTTCTTCTGATATCTGCCGTAGATGCAACCGAAGATCATGTCCTCGTACTGCACGAAGATATTCTTTTTCAGCACCTCTTGTGCGTTGTCGGGTACGTCATAAAGATATCCTGTGCATCTGTCGAAGATGTTGTATTCGGTGAGCTCGTTGTAGTTTGCCGAAAGGGAAGAACCGCTGTAAAGTCGCGCCGCCGTGCTGCGATGACGCTCTTGTGTGCCCCAGCCAAAGCCGCCCATGCGCATGATGTTGTATGCCATGTGGACGTTTCTTGTGTATTTTACCTTTGAATTTTCGTCATAGCTTGCGCCGCGCAGGTTATAAAATTCGATGCCCCAATGGTTGTATTCCATCAGGTTGCCGTAGTATCGGATGTTTTCCTGGGTGCAGTTTGAAGTATCGTTTTGCTGATGGGTGATGGCTGTGTCATATATCTGGTACATCCAGTTGTTTTCGACGTAATATCCGTTGCAGCTGCCATATATCTCGACGGCGTTGCCATAGTTGATCGGGCCTCCGCCGTTGAAATTGTCCGAAAGCACCGAGCCGCCAAGCCACGAGAAAACGCAGTTTTTAACTGTGAGATTTCTTGTCGACGAGCTTCCGATGGCGTGGGCACCCGTGAATTTGAAAGCAAGATTGTCAATAACAACGTCCTCGGGGATGCCGTCGATAATATCATATCTTTCGCCGATTTCGATCGACTCGAATCTTTCGCCGGGGTTGCCGTCTGCCGAGTAGATATAAAGCTTTCCGTTCGATCTGTCGGAATAGAACTGGAGGTCGGTGTCAAGGTCGGAAAGCCCCGAAAAACCGAGGATGTCCTTGTTCATGGGGATGCCGTAAAGCTCTTTGTAGGTGTTTTCGGAATAGTCAAACAGATCGTGGTCAAAGCCGATAATGCCGACGTTGTTGAAGTTGTCGGTGCCGACATAGACGTTTTTGTATTCTGTTGCTTTCCAAAGCTTTGGATCGGCATAATTCTTTCGTGATTGCATGATAAGGGGCTTTGGTCCTTCGCCGTATGCGCCATAGCTTACTCCATGGGTTGCATTGAAGGTGCCACGATAAATTCCGCCGCGCTCAAAAAGCACCGCATCGCCATGGCGGAGAGTCAGCCTTTTTATGCCGCCTATGGACTTTATTGCTTTTTCGGGGGATTTGCCGTCGTTTTTGTCATTTCCGTTCTTTTCGGAAACGTAATATTTTGTGCCCGTGATCACAAGCTCGTCTTTGGAATTAAGAATGTTCTGCTTTACCTTTTGCGAAACCTCGTCTATACCTTGACGAAGCTGGGTGGGGTTGAGGGACGAGCTTTTTTCGTAAAGCCCTGTGACAAGCTCCTTGGTCGTGCCGTCAATACCTGTGGAATAAACGGGAGCAGAAACGAACGAGTTTGTCGATGCCGCAATTATCTGACCGTTTGCCCAGTGTCCTTCCGTGTCGGAAAATCTGCTTTGTGCGCCGTCTGCCGCCTGTCTTTTAAGGATGCGGTTGATAACAGTCACAGCCTCCGCCCTTGTGATGCCGCGGTCGGCACCAAAGGTTCCGTCGTCATAACCTGTGATAAATCCTGCCGCCGACATACGCATTATGGCGTCGGCAAAAGCTTTTGGAAGCTCGTCTGCAAATTCGCCGTTGTATTTGTATTCGTTGATACCGCCTGCGCAAAGGGCATAAAGAATGCTCACAAATTCGCCGCGGGTCATAGGCTTTGCACCCTCAAAGAGATTGTCTATCTTCCAATCTGTGGGAAGCGCGCCGATAGAGTCAAGATATGCCACGGTGCCGTAATAGTAGGCATCTTTTGAAACGTCAGTAAAGGCACAAGTCTCGGAGGTGCTTTCATTTTTTGCAAAGGCATTTTTCGCAAGGGTTGCCGCCTCGGCACGTGTCAAGCCTCCGTCGGGACGGAAGCTGCCGTCCTCGTAGCCGTTGATATACGCATCTTGCGTGGGGACGAAATCCTTTGTGTCCTTGATAAATCTGATGATATGCTCGCCCTCGGGGAATTGGTTTTTGCCTGACGGGATAGCTTTGCCGTCAAGATATGCCGTATAGCCTTCATCGGGAAGAATATCGTATTCGCCTGCCTTGCCGGTTGAATGGGCAGAGCCGTTTCCGTGGGTGGAAATAACGTACACACCGCCCTTTGCGTTGGGGAAGGAGATGGTATAGCCGACTGCCGAGTCGTTAAGGATTATCGAGCAGTAGCCGGGAATGTAGTTGTTGTGGATCTTACTTGCAACCAGCTTGTAAACGACGGTGTCGTTGATCTCGATAAGGATGTTGCCGTTTATGGTGCCGTTGGTGTGGGTGTCGAGATATCCGTCATAGCCCATAACAAGCGATTCGGTGTAGGCGTTTGAAATGGTGATATCGCAGTCGCCGTTCACACCATCGGAAGTTTTGGTCACATATCCGCCGCCAAGATAGATGCTTGCATATTTGCCCGAATCAATGCGAAGCTTCTGGGATCTTACAGTGTCGGCCGTGCCGCCCACCGCACCTGCGTGAAAATAAATATCGCCGTTCACACGAACCTTGTCAAGAATGTTGAATTCGTGACCGAGGGTGTTGATGAAGCAATAAGATCCGCTTGTGGATATTGTGAGGTGTGAAATATCTATATCTCCCACGAGGTTGATGGTAGAATAGCTGAAGCCTGCGGCAGAAAAAGCCTTGCCGTCCTCGGGATTCATACCCGTAATGGTGATCTTTCCGGAATGGGGATAGCTTAGGATGCCCTTTTCAAGAAACTCGTGGTTTTCCGAGCCGAGCTTGTCTTTTACAACGATGATTCCGCCCTGGCGCAGTTCTGAAAAGCATTTTTCAAGGGTTTTGTAGGGGAAGGTTTGCGTGCCGTTACCTGCATCGTTTCCCGATGAGCTGACAAATACCACCTTTTCCGCCGCATCTGCAGAAACAAAAGAAAAAGGTATCGCAGAAATAAAGGTGATCAAACACAGTAACACCAGCAGGGCTTTTTTTAGCATAATTTTTGGCTCCTTTCAAATTTCTTTTAAAAGATATGGAACACTATTATACATATTATACATACACCGAGGTGTATTGTCAATAAATTTTAGGCACTTTTTCAAACAACCGATTCTTGATGAAGCTCACAGAAAACTGCCGAAAACCGACAGTTTGACATTTTAAAATCCGACACAAAAATATTTCAAAGATTGTATTTTTCTATTGACAAACGCGCTTTTGCGTGGTATAATAACTCTTGCAATAAGGCCTGTTGGTCAAGCGGCTAAGACGCCGCCCTCTCAAGGCGGAAACATGGGTTCGATTCCCGTACGGGTCACCAAAAACAAAGAAGCACTTTGTAAAAAGTGCTTCTTTTGTTTTTGGAACGATGTGTTCCGCTTGCGCGGAACGTGTTGCGCACTTCGTGCGTGATGACGGCTTCGCCTTGTGATGTGCCCTTCGGGCGTGAGGCGGAACACATCGCATCACTTTGCGCCTTGGCGCAATACATCACTGTGCAAGAGCAGGTATGCTCTGGCACAACATCACTTGCCCGCAAGGGCAAACATCACTTTTTACAAAAGCTCGAAATAGCCCTCAAAGAAGCAAGTGAAACAGGCTATTGGCTTGAACTTTTACATAGAACGAACTATATCAATGACCAACAGTATAAAATCTTGTCGGACAAATGCACAACTATCCGTGTAATGCTTATCTCATCTTGTAGAACCGCCAAGGAGAAGGCCAAATGATATATTTAAAGATGCTTTCGTTAGCCGATGGTAGAGAAATCTATGATATGTTGCAAGAAATTGCGGCTAATGATAACGGGTTTCACAATAAAGTCTATGGGATGACTTATGAACAATTCAAAGAGTGGCTTGATCATGAACACTCTGTTGATAACGGTAATTTGGAAGATTGGATGGTACCGCAGACATCGTACTGGCTATATGATAATGGAAAAGTGATCGGATATGGAAGAATACGCCACTATCTAAATGATAATTTGGCAGAGACGAGTGGACATATTGGTTATGCTATTCGTCAAACAGAACGAAACAAGGGCTATGGAACCAAAATATTGTCTTTATTACTAGAAGAATGTAAAAAGCTGAATATTAAAAAGGTGCAAATTGGGGCAAATGCCAATAATATAGCCTCAAACAGAATCATTGTAAAGAACGGAGGTTTTCTGTTTCGAGCTACCGGAAACAAGAACTTTTATCGCATAGAATTATAGGATGTTTGCATCTTTTTCGGCACCTCTACTCAAAAAGAAACGGTCGTTTTGCTTTTGCAAAGCTATGAATTGCTATGTGTTCTAAATCTTTTTCTTGACAACAGAACTTATTTGTGCTATACTTGTATGGTAAATTTTTAATAGGGAGATGTTATATTTGCTTCCGCTTATAATGTTTATTCTGACTATGCTCTTTGGATTTTTGTCTGTTGGGCTTGCGGTCTATTATCTTGTTCTGAATGTGAAATCCGATGACGAGATCAAAAAGCTAAAGCTTCACAAGCCGCTTATCGTTCTCATCAATCTGCTTCTTTTTATCGATGTTATGATGATGTGGATATGCCTTATGGGCTTTAAGGGCAGTGCCATCGGCTATGCCAAGGCGATGACCAACGTTTTCTTCACCTTCTGGATGATCGTTATCGTTGCCAGCGTTGTGGCGATAATCTATCTTAAGAAAAACAAATCGGTCTTTTGGGACGTTTCCCGCGATTCTGTGAAAAAGCTTATCAACGTTTCTGCCCTCGGCGCTTTTCTTTGTAAGCTCGTTGGGGCTATGGCGTAATATTTTTATATGCAAAACATCCCGATCGTTTTTGATCGGGATGTTATTTTTTTGTCTTATTCAATAAACAGCATGACAGGTTCAAGCGTTCCTGCCGTCTTTTCGATGACAAGGCGGTCGCCGTCCTTGTGGAAGGGGAGAGGCTCTTTTTTTCCGTCGCAGGTCAGGTATTTTACGCTCGAATAATCTTTATCGACGTGAAGAACTATCTCATCAAGCGGATCAAGGCTCAGATTGAATACTGCACAGAAAAGCTCACCCGACGTGCAGCGTGCGGCTTTCAGATATATTTCATCATCGCCCACGCAGTAAACGGGAATATCACCAGTTTGCGAAAGCATCGAAACAAACTGTGCTTTTCTCGACTCGTTAAGCATCGAAAAGGGTGCGCCAAGTCCCCAGACGGTATCGGGAGAACCGCAGAAAACAATGCTTGTACCGCCGAGAGAATTTTTGTACATGGTGCATCCCGGAAAAAGCTTTTCGGGGGCTTTTCCGTCAAGAGTATAGCAGACGTAGGTTATGGCACGGACTTTTTCGTCTTTTATCACAAGCTCTTTTGAAGCAAGCTGGGGAGGCATTTGCTTGCCGCTTGCCTCAACGATCTCTGCCCTCATGGTCTTGCCCTGCCATTCGCGCACATCAACGCCCAGATATTCGCCAAAGCCGCGGTCGATCAGCTGTTTTGCCACGTCGGAGGCAACCACAAAGGTGCCTTTGAAAAATTCTTTTATCTCGCCGTCCGAAAACTTTTTAAGGGTGTCCTTGCCCTCCATAAAGACGGCACCGCCGCTTTTTGACGAAAAATACAGGGGAAGTCCCAGACGTTCGAGCACTTTTTTGCTCCAGTTTTCGTTTTCGGAGATCCACATTTCGTCGCAAAGGTCAAAATACGATTTTGTAGAAAGCGGAATTCGACATCCGAAATATGAAAGAGTGGGATAGATCTGTTCGAGAGCTTCGTAAAATCCGCGGTATTTTGCCAGAGTTTCGCGGTATTTTTTGCCGCTTTCGGGCTCATAGGTGGAAAGTCGGGTTATCCAATGCTTTGCCCCTGCCGTTCCCTCGAGTATTGAGCCTGACATATGCGCGTGCAAAAGACGGGCGCTGGTACTGTAACGGTTTTGGGGGCAGGTATCGGGCTCGTCAAGAAAAATGTCGGCTGTGTCTTTCAACTTTTCGATCTGAGCCGCTGCACGGTAGAACACCTCGGTGATCTCTCTGCCGCTGGAATGGAGATATTTTCCGTTGTTAACACGCACCATGACAGGATTGCCCTTGCCGGCAAGGATCTTTGCAATCTCCGCCGAAACCTCGGGATTGCTTCCGCAGTTGCAGAAATTTCCGGGAATGGTGGGATCGACGCTGTCAATACCCTCACGCATGGCGCGTGCCGCCTTGAGAAGCGAGTCAAACTGGGTCTTTACAAAAATATCGGTGTATTCGCGGCTTTTTGCATCGCGCTTCAAAAGAGCGTTGTAAAGCTCCTCTCTGGTGAAATTTTCGCCCGAAAGAGAGTTGAACTTTTTCATATGGCGCTCGCAGGCACAGCCTTTGCCTGCGCGGAAGATAAGGCGAAAATCGTCGTCCACCATGATCACGGCAGGTTTGCTTTTTGCAATAGTGGCAAAAGCATCTTTCATATGCCGGCAAAAACCGTCGTCATCGGGGCAGACGGTGTTGGTCTTTTTGCCGTTGTTCAGGTTTGTATATTGGGTAAAAGGAAAAAGCTCCGAAAGCACCCAGCCATGTCCGATGGTCGCCTGCACGAGAACGCCGCAGGCAAGACCCATGGATGCCAGTTTTTTGCTGAAAAGATCGTATTTTTCACAAAGTATTTTTGCCTTGTCAACAGGCGGATTGCCCTCGGGCACAAGAGTCATCTTAAAAAGTGCACAGGTGGCAATTCCTTTTTCGTATTGCTCGCGTATATCTTCGCATATTTCGTCGATGTGGTCGGTGTCGAGCGGCATAATCGAGTAATTATACATAAAAAATATTCCTCCGATCGCTTGTTGTGTTCATTTTAACACAGGCATATAAAAAAGTCAACCGAATGGATAACGAAAAATTTTCGTATTTCGGCAGGCGTTTTTTGTGGTATCAAGCGCAAAAAACGGCAGAAGATTTTCTTCTGCCGTAATTTTTTATTTAAGCATATCCTTTATGATATCGCCGAGAATGCGGATACCCTTTTCGATCTCCTCGTTCGAGGGCATCGAGTAGTTGAGTCTGAAGCTGTCGGAGGGAGCCGATTCGTCGCAATTGAAGGCGGTGCCGGGAACGACAAAAACCTTCTGCTCGGAAGCGCGGGCAATGAAATCCGAAAGTTTGATGCCACCGGGAAGGGTGCAAAGGATGAAAAGACCACCCTCGGGACGGGTAAATTTCAACTGCTCCGGCATGTATTTGTCAAGACAATCGAGCATCAGGTGACACTTTGCGCGGTAAAGATCGCGGATCTTTTCGATATGAGCGTCGAGATCGTATTTTTCCATGTATTCGGCACATACCATCTGGAAGAAGATGTTGGTGTGAACGTCCTCAACCTGCTTTGCAACGACCATCTTCTGAATAAGCTCGTTGTTGGCACAGGCAAAGCCGATGCGCATACCTGCCGAAAGGATCTTTGAGAACGATCCGCAATATATTACTCTGCCGTCGGTGTCCATGCTCTTGATGGTGGGCACGTCCTCGCCGTCAAAACGCAGGTCTCCGTAAGGATTGTCCTCGATGATGACCACGTCATATTTCTGTGCAAGGGCGTAGATCTTCTTTCTCTTTTCAAGGCTTGTGGTGATGCCGGCGGGATTCTGGAAGGTGGGGATAACGTAGATTATCTTTGCCTTTTCGCCCTCGGCAATAAGAGCTTCTTCAAGCTTTTCAATGTTGATTCCGTCGTCCTCAAGAGGAACGCCCACGGGGCGTGCACCGTTGGAGCGGAAGGAGTTGAGCGAGCCGATGAAGCTGGGGTTTTCGCAGATAACAGCATCGCCGATGTTGCACAGCGCCTTGCAGGCAAGCTCAATACCCTGCTGGCCGCCCGAGGTGATGATGGTTTCATCATCGGCGGTACCGACAGAAAACTTTTCGGAAATTCTCTTTTTGATAAGAGCTCTGAGCTTGGGATAGCCTTCGGTCACGCTGTACTGAAGCGCGGTGACGGCATCGTTTTCAAGAATGTTTGCCGAGATCTCTTTTATCGCTTCGATGGGAAACGATTCAGGAGCAGGATTGCCTGCAGCAAACGAAATTGCTCCGGGTGTTCCGAGGCTTTTGAATATTTCACGGATGGCAGAAGGTTTCATCACTGCCATCTTGTCGGATATTTTGTACTGCATTGAAATTTTTCCTTCTTTCGGTTATCAGAATGCGGAACTGAGAGGCTTTATGCCGTTCTGTGAAAGAACGGTAACCGTATCTTCGGGCTTGTCGGTTTTCATAACAACGCACGCGCCGTTTTCTTTGCCACCAACAAAGGCATAAAGGTATCTTACAGAGATGCCCTCTGTCTTGAGAAGAGCAATGATCTTTGAAAGTCCGCCGGGGGTATGATCGAGGGGGACGGCGATGGCGTCGGTGATCTTTACGGTGACGCCTGCTTCAACAAGCAGTTCCTTTGCCTTTGCAGGATCGCTTACGATCATGCGCATAAGTCCGTAGTCTGTCGTGTCTGCGATGCTGAGAGCTTTGATGTCAACGTGATTGCTGCCCAAAGTTTCAAGAATGTCGGCAACTCTGCCGAATTTGTTTTCAACAAAAATGGTAAGCTGTTTTACAAACATAGTGTTCCTCCTTAATCAGTGAAGTTTTCTGTTGTCAATAACTCGCTTTGCCTTGCCTTCGCTTCTGGTGATAGATTTGGGGTTGACAAGGTGCACTTTTGCGCCGATGCCGAGAGTCGAGCGGATCTTGTCGACGATGGTCTTTTCAAGGTTGGCAATAGAGCTTACCTCGTCGTGCATAAATTCTTCGCTCATTTCAACGTTGACGTCAAGGGTGTCGGTGTTGTTGACACGGTCAACGATGATCTGATAGTTAGGTGTGACGGCGCCGCCCACGTTGAGAAGAACTTCTTCGATCTGGGACGGGAAGACGTTGACACCGCGGATAATCAGCATATCGTCGCTTCTGCCTGTGGGCTTGTTCATACGGATGTGTGTTCTTCCGCAGCGGCAGGGCTCGTAATTGAGCGAGCAGATATCACGGGTGCGATAACGGATGACGGGGAAACCTTCTTTGGCAAGAGTTGTGAAAACAAGCTCGCCTGTGCTTCCCTCGGGAAGAACCTCGCCGGTGTCGGGATCGATGATCTCGGCGACGAAAAGGTCTTCACAAATGTGCATGCCGCACTGATATTCACATTCATACGAAACGCCGGGACCCTGGATCTCGGAAAGTCCGTAGATGTCGTAAGCCTTGATTCCAAGTCCCTGCTCGATGGCGTGGCGCATATCCTCTGTCCAGGGCTCTGCACCGAAAACGCCTGCCTTAAGCTTGATCTGGTTCTTCACTCCTGCCTCTGCCACAGCTTCTGCAAGATACATGGCATAAGAGGGGGTGCAGGTGATCATTGTGGAACCAAAGTCGACCATTGTGGTAATCTGGCGCTGGGTGTTGCCTGCCGAGATCGGGATGACAGTTGAGCCGATAAGGCTTGCACCGTCGTGGATGCCAAGACCGCCGGTAAAGAAGCCATAGCCAAAGGCATTTTGGATAAAGTCGTTTTTGTCAGCACCGGCAGCTGTGAGGGCGCGAGCAACGGTTTCTGCCCAGTTTTTAAGGTCGTTTTCGGTATAGCCGACGACAATCTGCTTGCCTGTGGTGCCGGAGGAGGCGTGGACTCTCTTTATGTTTTCCATCGGCTCTGCAAAAAGGCCGTAGGGATAATAATCGCGAAGGTCCTTCTTGTAGGAAAAGGGGAGAAGATGGAGGTCGTCAATGCTCTTGATGTCGGAGGGCTTGACACCCATAACGTCCATTCTGTTGCGGAAGCATTCGACGCGCTCGTACATACGGTTGACCTGCCAGACAAGTCTTTCGGACTGAAGTTTTTTCAGTTCATCTCTCGGCATGGTCTCGATCTTGGGGTTGAGAATCATGGGATTTGTTCCTTTCTTTTTATATAGAGTCAGATTTATCAAAGATTGTAGCCGAGATCAAAGGCTGCAAGGTTGACGTCAAGGAACTTGGCGGGAACGGTGGTCTTGATGGTCTCGATCCATTTTTCATATGGAATATCTGTGTTTTTTGCCATAACGCCGATGAGAACAACGTTTACAGCCTTGATGGTGCCTGCCTGTTTTGCAAGAGAAAGGGCATCAACGCAGGTAAGGTCTGTCTTTTCGCCGATCTTTTTTTCGATTTCTTCGGGATACTCTGCCGCACCGGTGATGACGGGCATGGGGTTGATCTTTTGGGTGTTCAGGATCATTTTTCCGCCCTTTTTCACATAGGGAAGTGCGCGGTATGCTTCGAGCAGCTCGAAGGCAAGAACAATGTCTGCCTCTCCCTTGTCAATGATGGGAGAATATACCTTGTCGCCGTATTTTACATATGTAACAACGCTTCCTCCGCGCTGGCTCATGCCGTGAACTTCGGATACCTTCACGTCATATCCGAGGCTTGTGGTGAGGTTGCCAAGAATTCGGCTTGCAAGAAGGGTTCCCTGTCCGCCGACTCCGACGATCATAATATTCTTTGTCATGGTCAGTTTTCCTCCTTTGTGATGGCACCGAAGGGACAAACGTTGATACAAAGTCCGCATCCGTTGCACTGGGTCTCGTCGATGAATACTTTTCCGTCGCGCACAGAGATGGCAGGGCAGCCGAGCTTCATACAAAGCTTGCAGTTGCGGCAGTTGTCGCCGATCTTGCAGTGGCCTGTGTATTTGACGGTCTTAAGCAGAGCGCAGGGGCGCTGAGCGATGATTACCGAGGGCTCGTCGGCTTCTGTTTCTGCCTTTACCACCTTTTCAAAATTCTTGACGTCAAAGGGATCTGCCACCACAACTCTGTCGATGCCGCACGCCTTGCAAAGCTCGATAAGGTTGACCTGCTTTGTGGGCTCGCCCTTGATGGTGCGTCCTGTGGTGGGGTTGTCCTGGTGACCTGTCATACCTGTGATTGAGTTGTCAAGGATAATGACGGTGTTGATGCCCTTGTTGTATACGATGTCGATAAGTCCTGTGATTCCCGAGTGCATGAAGGTAGAATCACCGATGACAGAAACAAGCTTCTTTGCAAACTCGTCGCCTCTTGCCTTTGCCATACCCAAAGCCGCGCTGACAGATGCGCCCATGCAGATGGTGGTGTCGACCGATGCGAGGGGAGCAACAGCGCCGAGGGTGTAGCATCCGATATCGCCCGAAACGGTAAGACCGAGCTTTTTGAGAACATAGAAGGTTCCTCTGTGGGGACAGCCTGCACACATAACGGGAGGACGGACGGGGATGTTTTCGGAAATTTCGGCAGATTCGGGAGCATCCTCGCCGAGTACTGCTTTCTTTATCATTGCGGGAGTGTATTCGCCAAGCAAGGTAAAGGCTTCCTTGCCGATAACCTTAACGCCAAGGGCTCTCACATGCTCTTCGATATAGGGATCGAGTTCTTCGATAACGTAAACGGTGTCACAGGATGCGGCAAAATCAAGGATCTTCTTTTCGGGAAGGGGATAAACCATGCCGAGCTTTAAGTAGTTTACCTTGTCGCCGAGAGCTTCTTTTGCATACATATATGCAATGCCTGCGGTGATGACGCCGATCTTTGCGCCGTTGTTTTCTATTGTGTTAAGCTCGCTTGTTTCGGCGTATTCCACAAGGTCTGCGATGCGCTTTTCAACATCAACGTGACGCTTCTTTGCGTTGGCAGGCATCATAACGTTCTTTGCTGGATCTTTTACGTAGTCCTTCAGCTCGTCGTTCTTTCTTTCACAAAGCTCCACTACGCTCTGCGAGTGGGAAACTCTTGTGGAAAGGCGGATGAAAGCAGGAGTGTCGTACTTTTCGGAAAGATCAAAGGCGATCTTTGTGTATTCCTTACATTCGGAGGAGTCGGAGGGCTCGAGCATCAGAATTTTTGATGCCTTTGCATAGTGTCTCGAATCCTGCTCGTTTTGGGACGAGTGCATTCCGGGGTCGTCGGCAACGCAGAAAACAAGTCCGCCGTTTGCGCCGATGTAGCTGACCGTAAAAACAGGGTCTGCCATAACGTTAAGACCAACGTGCTTGCAGCAGGACATGGCGCGTGCGCCGCCGATGGAAGCGCCGATGGCAACTTCTGCCGCCACCTTTTCGTTGGGCGACCATTCGGCATATATTTCGTCGTATTTAACAATGTTCTCGGTTATTTCGGTGCTGGGAGTACCCGGGTAGGATGCGACAACGCGCACACCTGCCTCATAGGCACCGCGGGCAATCGCCGCGTTTCCGAGCATAAGCTCTTTCATTTTGTTTTTCTCCTTTGTATTTTATCAGTTGTTTATCTGCTTTGCAACAAGGCTTTCGCCGCAATAGATCTGGCGAAGCTTGGGCTTTTCGATCTTGCCGGTGGGGTTACGGGGAATATCTGCAAAGATGATGTGGCGGGGACGCTTGTACTTGGGAAGCTCAAGACAGAAGTCTGCCACCTGCTTTTCCGAAAGGCTGAAGCCTTCGCGGACTTCTATGATGGCGGCTGCCGCCTCGCCAAGACGGGAATCGGGAAGACCGATGACGGCAACGTCCTTGATCTCTTCCATCTTGCGCAGAAAATCTTCGATCTGAACAGGATAAAGGTTTTCGCCGCCCGAGATGATGACGTCCTTCTTTCTGTCAACAAGGAAGATAAATCCGTCCTCGTCCTCCATCGCCATATCGCCGGTATAAAGCCAGCCGTCGTGAAGAACTTCGTTCGACGCCTTTTCGTCCTTGTAATAACAGGTCATAACGCCGGGACCTTTCACGCAGAGCTCGCCCACGTCGCCGCGCTCCACGGTGTTTCCGCTCTCGTCAATGATCTTGACCTGCCAGCCGTAGCCTGCTTTGCCGATGGCGCCGACCTTGTGGGAGTTTTCAACGCCAAGATGCACACAGCCGGGGCCGATTGATTCGGAAAGACCGTAGTTTGTGTCATACTGATGGTTGGGGAAGATCTTGAACCAGCGCTTGATCAGGCTTGGGGGAACAGGCTGTGCGCCGATGTGCATAAGTCTCCACTGGGAAAGGGTGTATTCGTCAAGCTTGATGGCGCCCGAGTCGATGGCATCAAGAATATCCTGTGCCCACGGCACGAGCAGCCAGACGATGGTGCATTTTTCGTCGGATGCCGCCTTGATGATCCAGTCGGGGCGGACGCCCTTGAGAAGGATCGCTTTGCCGCCGACCACAAGGCTTCCGAACCAGTGCATCTTTGCTCCTGTGTGGTAAAGGGGAGGAATGCAAAGGAAAACGTCGTCACGGGTCTGACCGTGGTGGTTCTGCTCGGTAAGGCAGGCGTGCACAAGGCTGCGGTGCTTGTGAAGA